>JAMFRO010000065.1 GCA_026224825.1 bacterium
CGCGGCGGTGTCACCGCGCGACATCGCATCAAACAGGCGAGTAACCGGGGTCTCTGTCATCAACTCATCTCCTTATGGCAAATCGGCGGCAGCAGCTTCAGCGCCACCATGCGGTGCATCCAGTGCACCAGGCTCGTAAAACTATCACGGCATTCGCCAAACCCGGCCTGGCGCAGTTTTATGGTACTCAGCAGCATCGGCAGCGGGCGCGCGGCAAGGCGCGGCCCCAGCAGCAAATCCATGTAATGATGCGACTCCCCCAGCAACCCGGCCAACACCGGCACACGCAGCCCGTGGCGTGCCGCCAGCCGGCTCCAGGCCTGCTGCGTCCGTGCCTCCGCAAAAAACCCCGCAAGGCTCGCCGGAGCCTCTCCACCGCTCTCCAGCCCCAAGGCGCCGGCCAGCCGCGGCCAGTCATGCGCCAGCACCAGCACGTCGCCATTGGTGACGTTGAAAATCTGCCCCGCCGCCGCGGGTGCCTCAGCGGCCCAGGCCAGCGCCTCGGCCAGCAACCCGGTATCCACCATCTCCCACATCGCCTCGCTTTTGCCGGGAAAGGCAAAGGGTAGCCCGAGCTCCGCCGTCAGCGCCGCATAGGCACCAAGTGCCGCCACCAGGTTCATCGCCACCCCCGCAGCCCCGCCCACCAGCACCTGCGGCCGGAAAATCGTAAAGCTGAACCCCGCCTCCGCCGCCCGCATCCGGACATGATCCTCATGCAGCCAGTAAAAATTCGCATGCGCATCGCGCGCGGCATCTTCGCGGCATGGCAACACCACGGCATGGTGGTGCCCGCCATAGGCTTTGGTGCCCTGCAGCAGGCTGACATGCCGCAAATGCCCCGCCGCCGCCAACGGATCCAGCAGATTGGCGAACATCTCGCCGTTCCGCGCGATCAGCGCCGCATCATACCATCCGCCCACCAGCCCCGGCGCCTCGGCCACGGCGGCATAGACCAGATGCGTCACCGGCAGCAGCCCCTGCACAGCCGCGGCACAGACCACGCGATCATCGAGATCAACCGCCATATGCTGAAAAACACAACCCTCGCTCACCACCGGCACGCGGCGCGACAGCCCCGTCACCCGCCAGCCCCCCCTGCGCACAAAACCGCTCGACCGCACCGGCGCCGATAACCCCGCTGGCCCCGGCGATGAGAACATGCGGCTGCACCGCGTTAGGTGACTTCGCCGATCTGATGCCCGACCACGATGATCATCCCGCTCTTATCCAGCGCATCCGTCTCCGGCATCTCCGGCAATCCGGATTTGGAACGAATCAGCTCCACCGTCGCCTGCGGATCATCGCTCTCCAACTCATAGATGGTCAGCAGCGCCCAGCGCGGCGCATCGAGCGTGTAAACCTTCTGATAATCCGTCTGGTACAGCCGCGCGGTGACCACGCCAGGCTGTTTGGACACATCGACCAGATGCTGGTCGCGATACCAGGCGACAAACTCCTCCTCGCGCCCCGGCTTGGCCTGGCTGAGGACGATGAACTGATAACGTGCCATACTCGCTCCCACCGGTTTTGCCGAGGCTTACGAACAACCCCCCGCGGCGCACAGAAAACCCGGCCAGTCATCGTGCCGACGATACCGCCCGGCCCGGCTTATCACCGCCGCCGCGATCCCCTTAGTCTCCAACCGAACGCAGGGAGACCAAGCCGATGACCAGCCCGCGCTGGACCAAACGCCCCGAAGGCGCCAACTGGGGCGATTTCGGGCCAGACGATCAGATCGGCCGGCTCAACCTCATCACCCCCCCGCGCCGCCGCGCCGCCGCCGCCGAGGTGCGCGAAGGCATCGCCTTCTGCCTCTCCTTGCCGCTGGACGTCCCGCGAGCCGTCCTCAACCCGCGCCGCTTCCCCCCGGTCCTGTCCTTCTCCATGCGCGGCGAAGACCCCGCCTTCA
>JAMFRO010000066.1 GCA_026224825.1 bacterium
ATGACACGCGCAGAATCGGTGCGGCCGTTGCTGATGTTGATGATCGTGCTGCCAAGCTGGACCAATCAGGTGGTGCGGACCTATGCCTGGCTGGAATTGCTGGGGCCCAACGCACCGCTTACCTGGGTGGCGCATAGTTTGGGAATCGTGCCGCCGGAGCTTGGCATCGCGCCGGGCAGTTTTGCGGTCACCACCGGCCTTGCCTATAATTACCTGCCGTATATGATCGTGCCGCTTTATGCCTCGGCCGAACGGCTGGACTGGACCTTGGTGGAAGCCGGGCGCGATTTATACGCTTCCGGCTTCCGGCTTTTCTGGCATTCGGTATTCCCGCAAACCGTGCCGGGGCTGCTTTCCGGCGTCATCTTCGTGGCAATCCCGGCCTTCGGTGACTATGTGGTGCCGCAATTGCTGGGCGGGGACCGGGCGCTGATGATCGGTTCGCTGATTGCCAACCAGTTTACCGAAACCCCGGATTGGCCCTATGGCGCGGCGCTCACCCTCATCATGCTGGTATTCACCGGCGTCGGTCTGGTGGCGTTTCGCTTGTTCAGCCGCAAACTGGGCGGCAGCGGCGAGGCGACGATATGAGTAGCGCCGTGCCACGCAATGTCCGAATGGGGCTCTCAGGTATTGCCTGGCCGGTCTATCTTCTGCTCTATACGCCGCTCGCGCTGGTTGCGTATTTTTCCTTTGCGCCGGGGCCCGGCGGCGGCGCGCATTCGTTGCATGCCTATGGCGTTTTGTTCCGGGATGGCGATGTAGGGGCGGCGCTGCGGCGCTCGCTGAGTCTCGCCTTTGGCTCCGCCACGCTCTCGACCGCGCTGGGCACGTTGCTGGGCTACGGCCTATGCCGGTTCCGGGTGGCCAATGCGCGCGGGATCGCCGCGAATTTGCCCAGCCTGATCATCTACACACCGATCATCATGCCAAGCCTGGTCTTCGGTATTTCGGAGCTGATATTTTTCAATTTTGTGCATAGCGTCACCGGATTGCTGAATGCCGGGCTGCTGACCATGGTGATCGCCCATATCACCTTCCAGGTGCCGTATGTCACGCTTACGGTCTTCGCACGGCTTGCCGGGCTTGATCCCAATCTTTTCGAAGCCTCGCATGATCTTTACGCCGACGGCATCAAGAGCTTTTTATTCCTGACCGTTCCGGTGGTGCGACCGGCGATCATCGGCGGCTTTCTGCTTGGCATCACGCTCTCCATCGATGATTTCACGATCAGCTTTTTCACCTCCGGACCGGGCAGTGTTACGCTGCCGATCTATATTTACGGCTCGATCGCCCGCAAGGGGATTTCACCCGAAATCAACGCGCTGGGAACCTTGATGATCGCCACGATTATGGTTCTGGCGGTCGTGCATTTCTTTATCAATCGGCATCGCGAACGTGCGAGCCAGCTACCTGTGTAAGGAAACATGGAAATGAGATTGAAGATATGTTTGGCAACGTGTTTGTTGGCATTGGGCTGTTGGGCGCCCTCGATGGCGCAGGCGGCAACGCAGACGCTCAACCTGTTCATCTGGTCGAGCTATATCGACCCGGCTTTGATCACCGCCTTCGAGAAGAAATACAACTGCACTGTCGTCGAAACCGATTATGCCAGCAATGCGGAAATGTCCGCCAAGTTGAAGGCGGGCGGGGATTCGCAATATGACCTGGCGGTGCCTTCCAGCTACTATGTGCCGGAACTGGCGGCCGAAGGGCTGATCCAGCCGATCGACCAAAGCAAGTTAACGAACTTCAAGAATCTTTACCTGAAATTTCAGAGCCCGAGCTATGATCCGGGCGACAAATATTCGATCCCCTACCAGACCGGAACCACCGGCATTGTTTTTGACCCGGCCAAGATCAAGAACCCGCCGCAAAGCTGGGGCGCCTTGTACGACCCGAAAGCCAATCCGCAATACCCCTTCGTGCTGCCGAAGGGCGAAGGCCGCGACCAGATTGCCTCGGCCTGCGCCTATCTCGGCTATGGCTTTACCTGCTCGAAAAAATCCGAATGGATCGCGGCGGCCAAGCTGATCATTGCGACCAAAAAACGCAAGAATTTCGCGGGATTCGTGGACGAAACCCCGGCGCGGGACCAGATGAAAAGTGGGCTGATCGCGATTTCGACCGCGTATAACGGTGATATCGGCCAATGCTATGGCGATGGCAGCTGCAAGACGCTGAAATTCTTTCTGCCCAAGGAAGGCACCGAGAATTGGGTGGACACCATGGCCATTCCTGCCCATGCGCCGAACCCGCAATTGGCGCTGGAATTCATCAATTTCATCCTGGATGCCGCGAATGGCGCGGACCTCTCCAACTGGAACCAATATGCCAGCCCGAACCAGGCGGCGCAGCCGCAACTGCAAGGTATTCTGCAGACCGAGATGTTCACGCCCTCCGCCGAAGATGAGAAGAAGCTGTTTTTCTTGCCGCCGTTGCAAGGTGCGCAATACAAGCTGTTCAACGATATCTGGACCAGCGTGCTGCAATAGGCTTCGCAGCCAGCTATACTGGCTAGATGCAAGCGGCGCCCGGATTCCCGGGCGCCGCGCAATTTGAGGTCAAAATGAGTAAAATCGATCTTCACGACTGGTTCGACGAGCATCGGATCACGGAAGTTGAGTGCCTGGTGCCCGACATCACCGGCATTCCGCGCGGCAAGATCATGCCGGCGCAGAAATTCTTTCAAGGCGGCGCGCCGCGGCTGCCCGAGGCTATTTTCATTCAGTCAGTCACCGGAGAGTATCCGGAAGACCCGGAAGATACGCTCACCGATCCTGCGATCATCGACATCAAGCTCATCCCGGATGCCGATACGGTGCGCTTGGTGCCCTGGGCGCATGAGCCGACCGCGCAGATCATCCATGATTGCGAATACGCTAACGGCACGCCGGTGCCGATGGCGCCGCGGCAAGTGCTGCAAAAGGTTTTGGCGCTATACGAAGCCAAAGGCTGGAAGCCGGTGCTGGCGCCGGAGCTGGAATTCTATCTGGTCGGCCGCAATACCGATCCCGATTATCCGCTCACGCCGCCCGTAGGCCGCTCCGGCCGGCAGGAGACGGGAAGGCAGTCCTACTCCATAGATGCGGTCAATGAATTCGATCCGTTATTCGAGGAAATGTATGATTTCTGCGATTTGCAGCACCTCGACCTCGATACCCTGATCCATGAGGAGGGTGCCGCGCAGGTGGAAATCAATTTCCTGCACGGCGATCCGCTGAACCTCGCCGACCAGGTGTTTTTGTTCAAGCGCACGGTAAGGGAAGTGGCGTTGCGGCATAATATCTATGCCACCTTCATGTCCAAACCGATGGGCAACGAGCCCGGAAGTGCCATGCATGTGCATCAGAGCATCGTCGATCCGGTGAGCGGACAAAACCTGTTTGCAGGGGCGGACGGGCTGGCGAGTCCGCTTTTCCTGTCCTACATCGCGGGCCTGCAGAAATATATTCCCGCCGCCATGCCGATCTATGCGCCGAACGTGAATTCCTATCGCCGGCTCACGCGGTTTTCCAATGCCCCCATCAATCTGCAATGGGGCTATGACAACCGCACCTGCGGGCTGCGCGTGCCGTTCGGCGATCCCTCCTCGATGCGCGTGGAGAACCGCGTGCCGGGCGCGGACGCCAATCCCTATCTCGCTTTCGCCGCCACGCTGGCCTGCGGCTATCTCGGTATGGTGGAAAAACTCGAACCGACGGCGGCGCAGATCGGCTCCGCCTATTCCGGCGAATACACCTTGCCGCGCGAGCTTTCCCACGCGCTGGACGTGATGGACCAATCCATGCCGATCCGCGGCGTGCTGGGCGAAAAACTGGTGGACGTGCTGGTGGCGGTCAAGCGGCTCGAATACGAAACTTATTTGCGGGTCATCAGTTCCTGGGAGCGCGAGCATCTGCTGTTGAACGTTTGAAGACCAAATGCCGCACGCGCTGCGGCGGATAACGTATGACCCTGGGAAATTATTACGAAGCCACGCGAAAAGTCACGATCAACACTTATCCGATTTGTGGCGATCTCAGCGTGGATGTGGCGATTGTGGGTGGCGGCATCACGGGGATTTCCGCCGCCCTGCATCTCGCGGAACGCGGCTATAGCGTAGCGCTGCTGGAGGCGCATGGTATCGGCTGGGGCGCTTCCGGGCGCAATGGCGGGCAGGTGCTGCCCGGCTTCGGCGCCAGCCAAACCAAGATCAAATCCCTGATGGGGGCTGAGCGGAGCCGCCAATTGTGGAATTTGTCGGTGGAGGCCGTCAACCTGCTGCATGCGCAGATCGAGCGGTTCAACATTCCTTGCGATCCCGTGCGGGGCTACCTGCACGCGGCGATCAAACCCCGGCATGTGCGCGAGCTTGAGGAGGCGCAGGCCGAGCTTGCCGAACTCGGCGCGCCGGCGGGCAGATTGCTGAAGGGTGCGGCGTTGCAGGCGCGGCTGAGGAGCCCGCAATATCTGGCGGTGCTGGAGGATCCGCTCTCAGGCCATATTCATCCCCTGAACTATACGTTGGGCCTGGCCAAGGCAGCGCAGGCGGCCGGCGTGAAATTGTTCACCCATAGCCGCGTCACCAAGGTGGAGCAGGGCAGGACGATCCGGCTTCATACTGAAAACGGCACTGTTTCGGCGCCGTTTCTGCTGCTCTCCGGCGGCGCCTATCTGGGGGGTCTCATGGCGCCGATCGCCGGCTATATCATGCCGGCGGGCACCTATATCATCGCCACCGAACCGCGGGAGGATGTCGCCGCGTTGATCCCCGGCAACGAGGCGGTGGCCGATCTGAACTTCGTGCTGAACTACTTCCGGCGCTCGGCCGATAATCGCATGCTGTTCGGCGGCAGGGTCTCCTACTCCACACTGCAACCGCCGGGGCTTGGCGCCTCCATGCTGAGGCGGGCAATTCAGGTTTTTCCGCAATTGGCAGGCGCCCGGGTGGATTATCTCTGGGGCGGCAATGTCGATATCACGCGCAACCGTGCGCCGCATTTCGGCAGGCTTGCGCCCAATATCTTCTTCACCCAGGGATTTTCCGGCCACGGCGTTGCGCTCACCGGCCTGGCCGGCAAAGTCGCGGCCGAGGCGATCGCCGGCCAGGCCGAGCGCTTCGACATTTTTGCCAGGATCCCGCATGCGCGCTTCCCTGGGGGCCGGCGCTTCCGCGTGCCTGTATTACTGCTGGCCACCAGCTATTTCCGGCTGCGCGACTTGCTGTAGAACGCTTGTATGAATGGAGCTGTTCTCATTACCGGCGGCGCCCGCCGGCTCGGCGCCGCCACATCCCGCGCCATCGCCGCCGCCGGGTACAATGTCGTCATCCACGCCAACCGCTCGGCTAATGAGGCAATGGCGCTGGCCGAGGAGCTGGGCGGCCATGTCGTTCTGGGCGATCTGGCGGATCCGAATACGCCCGGGCGGCTGATCTCCGAGGCCATCGCCAAGGCGGGACCGCTTTTTGGCCTCATCAACAATGCTTCCCGCTTTGAGTACGACACGGCCGGCAGCGTCACCGCCGAGAGCATCGCCGCCCATGCTGGGCCGAACCTGACCGCCCCGGTGCTGCTGACCCGCTTATTTGCGGCCAGCCTTAGCTTGGAAGGCGGCGTTGTCATCAACATGCTGGATCAGAAACTCGCCAATCTGAACCCGGATTTTTTCTCCTATACCCTGAGCAAGGCGGCGCTGGCCGCCGCCACGGAAATGTTCGCCATGGCGCTGGCGCCCAAAATCCGCGTCTGCGGTATCGCCCCCGGTATCAGCGTCGCGGCGCCCAAACAGTCCCAAGAGAGATTCGAGAAGGCCTGGCGGGCCAACCCACTGCAGCGCGGCAGCACGCCGGAGGATATCGCCCGCGCAGCGGTGTTCATTCTGCAAACCCCCTGCATGACGGGGACCACGCTCTATGTCGATGGCGGCGAGCATCTCATGCGGCGGTCGCGGGATGTCGGGGTGCTCTAAAGGCTTTCTGCTCCTGAAGAAAAAGGTTGGGCGCCCGCGAACCAAAAAGACTTTTTTGACTTTTGGCCCAGCCGTTGCAACGTTGCGGCTCTAAAGTAACAACGGTATTTTGCGGCGCTTTTTTTCAAAAAAGCGCCTTCTTAGGAGGCGTCCATGGCGGTCCGCAGGTTTTTACTCCCTCTGAGCAGCCCAGCCTCCGGCGAGGTTGCCCTGCACACGGCTTTGATGCTCACCAAGCGGGCGCATGCGCATTTGCAGGTCATTCAGGTGCGGCCGGCGACAAGCGATCTGGCGCCGGTGGCTGGGGAGGGCATGTCCGGCGCCATGATCAACGATATGATCACCGCCTCCGAGCGCGAGAGTGGTTCGCGCGCGCAAAGCTTGCGAAAACTTTTTGAGGCCACTGCCGAGGCGCATGGCGTACCCGTTCACGCGGCAATTTTGGGGCAGGAGGAATCCAGCGCCAGCTTTACCGTGGTGAGCGGACGCGAAGAAGAAATTATTGCCTACCGGGCGCGCATCTCCGACCTGACCATTGTTCCGCATCCCGCGGCCGGGGAGGATGTTGCCTCGGCGGATGCGCTGCATGCCGTGTTGTTCGATAGCGGCCGGCCGGTTTTGCTCTCGCCGCTCACCCGCCCGGTAACGATCGGCAGGCGCGTCGTGATTGCCTGGAATGGATTGTCGAACTCCGCCGCCGCCTTGGGCTCCGTCATGCCATT
Organism: bacterium; assembly: GCA_026224825.1. Classification (GTDB taxonomy): domain Bacteria; phylum Pseudomonadota; class Alphaproteobacteria; order Acetobacterales; family Acetobacteraceae; genus Acidocella. The sequence continues at coordinate 6,675 of JAMFRO010000066.1, forward strand.
CCTGCGCGGCGCGGAGGCGGTACGGATTCTGGCCTCCCCGGAATATTTCCGCCGTGGTCCCACCGCGTCGGAGGTTGCCGATTATATCGCGCATCATGGCGTGACCGCCGATATCGTGCAGTTTTCCGCGATCGACCGTGAGGTGGGCGCCGGCCTGCTGGGCGCTGCGCAGGATTTTCGGGCTGATCTGATGTCCATGGGCGCCTATTCCTCCTCGAGGTTGCGCGAGCTTATTCTGGGCGGGGTGACGCGCTATGTGCTGGAAAACGCCAATCTGCCGGTATTGATGAACCGCTGATGTTCGGCGTCGACGATCCTCGCGACGTCGCCGCGATTCGTGCCTATGTGAAGCTCATGCGCGCCTCTCGCGCTGTCGTTGGGCGCCTTGAGCCGCGGCTTGCCGCTTCTGGCGTCACCCTTACCCAGTTCGGTGTTCTGGAGGCCTTGCTGCATCTGGGTCCCCTTACCCAGCGGGTGCTTATCGACAAGGTGCTCACCAGCCCAGGCAATATGACCGATGTGATCGATAAGCTGGAGCAGCGCGGCTATGTGAGCCGCTGCCGGGTGGCGTCTGATCGGCGGAATGTCGAGGTGGGGCTGACCCCGGTGGGGGAGGACTTCATCGGCAAATTGTTTCCGCTTCATGCAGGCGAAATCGCGGCGGCCATGAAAGGTCTGACGGCCGCGGAAATTGCAACGCTGGATACGCTTTTGCGCCGGCTAGGCGTGCATGCCGCCTCTTGTAAAGAGCAGGCAGCGGAGTAAATCATTCGACATCGAACGAATAGCTTGTTCACGGAGATTCAAATGATCGATATTCGGCCTTTCGACTCGCTTGGCGCCTTTCGCAATGAGTGGCTGAACGCCAGGCACCATTTCAGCTTCGGCGGCTACCGCGATTTCAAGCGCATGGGCGTAGGCGCGCTTCGCGTGTGGAACGATGACGAAATTGCGCCCGGCACCGGCTTTGGCGCGCATCCGCATGAGAATATGGAAATCATCACCTTTGTCCGGCAGGGCGCCATTACGCATAAGGACAGCCTGGGCAATGTGGGGGTGACGAGCGCTGGCGACGTGCAAGTGATGCATGCCGGCACTGGCATCACCCATGCGGAGCTGAATCAGGAAACCGAGGCGACGCGACTGTTCCAAATCTGGATCATTCCTGATGAGACGGGGGTAAAACCCGGCTGGCAGGCACGCGAGTTTCCCCATGAGGCGGGGCAGGGCTTGCAGGTTCTGGCGAGCGGCCGGCCAGATGATGCGGGATCGAACGCGCTGCCGCTCTATGCCAATGCGGCCGTATTGGCCGCCAAACTCGCTGCCGGCGAAAAGGCGGTTTATCGCTTACTACCGGGCCGCGCCGGCTATTTGGTCGCCGCATCCGGCGAGATCAAAGTGAACGGCCGGCTGGCTCACGCCCGCGACGGTGTGGCCCTGCAGGACGAACCGGAAGTCGAGATCGAGGCTCTCGGCGATGCCGAGATCGTGTTGGTGGACGTGCGGGAATAGCCTGCTGCGCCGGCTTGGCCGCGGCGGCTTGGTTCAGGTCGCCGTGGCAAGGGCCGCACGCACCGCCGGCATCACTTCGCGTATGAACAGGCCGGCGCGCGTTGGATCAGCCTCCTTGTAATAGCCGGGGCCGACAATGACGAAGCGGGTGATGCCAAGGGCGGCCAGCGCCAGCAGGCTTTCGATGCAATGCGCCGGTGGCCCGATGATGGCGAAGCGGCTGACGAAATCCCAGGTGAGGCTGCCGCCTTTTACCTTGTCCTTATCGACGGTCACGCCATGCTTGGTCATGTCATAGCCCTGCCGGACGGCTTCGAAATTCTGCGCATCTTCCGCGGTAACCGGCCCCGCTACCTTGCCCTGGATGGTTTGAAACCGCGCGAGCGGGGCCACCATGCTGGTGGCGGTCTCGCGCATGGCGTCCACATCCGGATGACAAACCACGATGATTTGCGCGCCATAGCTGATGCTCTGCGAGTCCAGCCCTCTCGCTGTCCGTGCTTTGTTGGCCAGTTCGACCGCCCAAGCGACGCGTTCGGGCATGGCGCCGACGCTGAAAGTAACGCGCTCGGCAATCTCTGCGCCCATTTCGATCACCTTGGGACCGGTGGCGGCGACATCGAGCGGAACCTTCGGCAAACCGGACGGCAGCCAGTTTAGTTTTGTGGCGGTGGGCCGGCCGCCAAGGGATAGGCTGTCCATCTCCGGCGCGCCGGTGATGGCGCCGTCGCGGCGGAATTCCACGCTCCCGCCGGAGAGCAGGGCTTGAATATCCTGCAAGGCCTGGCGGAAGGATGACAGGGAAGCGGGCGCGTATCCGAGATAGGCCAAAGCAGAATCACCGCGGCCGATGCCCAGCACGGCGCGGCCGCCGGAGATGGAATGGAGGCTCGCCGCCGCGGCGGCGGTGACGGCGGGATGGCGTGTCGCTGGGTTGGTGACGCCGGTTGAGAATTTCAGCCGCCTGGTGGCGGCGGCCCAGACGCCCATGCGGGCATAGGGATCGGCCGAAAGGGCGGAGGAATCCATGAACATCTGGCCGTCCCAGCCCTCTGCTTCGATGCGCTGCGCTTCCTCGATGGTTGCGCCGGTTTCGGACCCGCCGGCGCGCCAGAATTCGATCATCGGTTATCCTCCGGTTAAAACGGGATCGATTGCCGCGCGGCGCCGCCTGCCGGCGTTATGACATCACGTTAGTATTTGCGGCGATTCGCATCGGAGAAGTCGCCGACGCCCAATTACTCGGCGGCCGCCTTTTCCTTGACATCCACGAAGCGGATCACGTCGTCACCATAGTCGATCTGACTGAAGACCATCCAACTACCCATTACTGGCGGGGCGAAACGCTCGCGCAGCATCAGGCGATTATACCAGGGTTCAATCGGATCGCCTGTCATGAGCGGGCCTATATTGAAGCCCTTGGCTTCGAGCTTGGTCTTGTGCGCCTCGAGATCCGCCACGCCGTAGACGATGGCAAGCAGCCCCTCGCCATGCGTTTCCAACCGTCCATAAAGCGCTTCGTTCACTTCGGTCCTCGCAGGCAACGGTGCAACGACTTCGAGGCCCGCCGACCAGTCGACACAGATAACCGCGCCCATGTCGCGCCGTTCGCAACGCTCCAGCTTTGCGTCGGTGATCGCTTCGAGGCTGGCAATATTCACCTCGAGCGTTTCCCACTTCGAAATATAGACGACGTGATCGACACGGTTGATAAATTTTTTCATGGCTACCTTCTCTAAGCAATCAAAGCAGGAAAGGCTCCGGAGGGGGAGCGAAGCAAAGTTTGTCGATTTTTACCGCTGGCCCGTTGGCCATCTTAGGCCTCGCCTTTCCAGCATGACGGCGATCCCAAGGTGATGGGCTTCATTTCGCTCTCCCTCCAGAACCTTTCCTACTTGCGTTCGCGGACCAAGGCCGCCCCGCATGAGCTACCTTCTATTTGGTATCGGTTTATGATCTATAGATCGCTCTTATTGATTAATCAAAGTCGCGGATGACAGATGGGAACCAGAATGCCGAATGCGAAATATGGCGCCTACAAGCCCACCTCCCCTTACTTTGATCTGGTTCGTGCCGCGCTCGGCAGCCTCGTCGATGGCGAGCATTTTTTTGATATCGTCACCGATGATGTCATCTACGAGGTTCTCTACGACATTCCCGGCTGGCCGCGCGTTGTCCAGGGGCGGAGCGCCCTCATGGCCGCGTTTCGGGGCTATGTGGACAACATCGCACTTCAGTCCGCGGATAAACTGATCGTCCACAAGGCGGAGGATGGCCATGTCATCGTCATCGAATACGAGGTCCATGGGACAATTCTCGCGACAGGCGTGAAGTACGATAATCGTTTCTGCTCGATCATCAAAATTGCAAATCGGAAAATTACCCATTGGAGGGACTACATGGATTCTCTCACTGCCTGGAACGCGATGACATCAATTTCTGGGTAGCGGCGAGAATCGATGGGCTTCGCTTCACGCTGCCCACGCTACCTGCTCAGGGGCCGGATGTTTGGTTCAATCCTGACGCCTGATTGTCACTCCAATCGTCGGACCCGCAACGCCGCATTTGCGTGACTTCCTGCTGGTTGTCGTTCCACGTTTGGCGGGTACACGAAACTGATTGATATTCTGTTCCGTCAAAAGACATTCGCTCGCTGCGGCACGCAGTAGCGATGCATCCAGTGGCTTCGATATCGTTCAGGCCGTGGCTTTTCTGGGGATAAATGGCAAAGTCGTCGCCGTCGTTCTGAAAGAGAAGGCGATACGCGGCGGAGAGAAAGATAACTGTTCTTCAATCAAAAAGTATTGGAACGAGTGCGCGCCATAGAGAGCGACGCAGAAAGGGTCCAGAGCAGGTCGAACGAACCAAAGATTACGGGCTGCGCCAGAGTCGATCCGCACGGCGCGAAGTAACGAAGCATCGTCGCCCTGTTTCAGCCCTTGATCAGCAATACAATCATCAAGGTGTTCGAGATCGCTCTTATCGACAGCTTTTAGAACAATGCTAACCAACGGTGGAGAGGGGCGAGTTTCTCCGGGCGAAGATGTTTCCGCACTGGCGCTGAGAAGTGGTACTTCCTCAGCCCTGGCTGGCAACATGATTACAGATAGCAAGGCGACAACGATGGTTCGGCGAAAATAAGCGTGAAACATGGGAAGAAGTCTGCACATTCGCCTAAATGTCCGTCATCGGTCAAAACCGGGCCTTGCCCGCTACTCGCCTTAGCGCGCCCGTCAAACAGAGAGTTTGGTTGTGCCGGCGACAGCGTTTTCAAAAATGAAGATCTGTGTTTTGGCGCCTTTTTCGCGGGCCTCTTTATATGGCCGATAGCGTTCATCGGCCATGAAGCCCTGCAATTTCTCCAGGGACGGAAAGGAAATCACCGCCATGCGCTCCGGCGCCTTCCAATCCCCCTCGATGCTGCTGATCCGCCGGCTGGCGCCGACGGAGACGGCGCCGTATTCCTCCAGAAGTCCCGGAACCACCTTGAAATAGGGCTCGACCCAGGAAGGGTCGGTGATGTCCATGTAGATGATCATCATCGCGGGCTTTGCGGGATTGTCAGACTCTGGCATTCTTCATTCCATCAAATCTGGCGGCGGGACGCGCAGGATTACGGTGTGCAGCGCCGGCCCGCCGCCATTCAACTTAACTCAAAAGACTGGCGACGGCGTCGCGTTCTTCGATCAGTTCCGCCAGCGTGTGGTCGATCCGGGATTTGGAGAAATCATCTACCGGCAGGCCTTTCACGCGCTCATAGGCGCCATTGGCCGTGGTGACCGGCACGCCGAAAATAATGTCTTCCGGCACGCCGTAATCGCCATCGGAGGGCAGGCCCATTGAGACCCATTTGCCGTTGGTGCCCAGCACCCAGTCTCGCACATGGTCGATGGCGGCATTGGCGGCGGAAGCGGCGGAGGAGAGGCCGCGGGCTTCGATGATGGCCGCACCGCGCTTGCCGACGGCGCCAAGATAGGTGCTCCGATACCAGTCATCGTCGTTGATGATGTCTTTGAGCGGCTTGCCTTTCACGGTCGCAAACCGGTAATCGGCGTACATGGTGGGCGAGTGATTGCCCCAGATCGCCACCTTCTCGATATCGGCCACGGCGACACCGGCCTTTTCGGCAAGCATCGAGGTGGCGCGGTTATGGTCCAGCCGCAGCATGGCGGTGAACGCGCCTTTGGGAAGATCCGGGGCGGATTTCATGGCGATATAGGCGTTGGTATTGGCCGGATTTCCGACCACCAGAACCTTCACGTCGCGCTTGGCGGAATCGTTCAGCGCCTTGCCCTGCACCTTGAAAATCTCGGCATTGGCGGCCAGCAGATCGCGCCGCTCCATGCCCGGGCCGCGCGGGCGCGACCCGACCAGGATGCCGATATCGATATCCTTGAACGCCTTGTTGGGATCATCGGTGGGTTCCACGCCGGCCAGTAGCGGGAAGGCGCAATCGTTCAACTCCATGATGACGCCGGTAAGCGCCTTCTGAGCTACGGGCAGGTCCAACAGGTTCAGGATAACCGGCTGGTCCTTGCCCAGCAGGTCGCCATTGGCGATGCGAAATAAGAGAGCGTAGCCGATCTGGCCGGCGGCGCCGGTAACAGCGACGCGAACGGGTTTTGTCATGGTACGGTAACTCCTTCATCCCAAGGGCGGTAAAGTGCGGGGCATTATGCCGGTTAGAAGCTTTATCGCGTTCAACCGGGTAGCCTCAAGCCCCGCCGGAGCAAAACCTCTCTATCCGACGACGATCGGGATGGGGCTGCGCGCATTTATCACCATTTGCGGGGTGCCTTCGAGCGCATCGCCATCCGACTGCGTCAAAATCGGTCCGTTGGCTGCGAACTCAACATGGGTACCCGCAACCACCCGCACGCCGGGGCAGCGCGGCAGTAGGCCGAGCGGCAAGGCGGCGCCGGAAAGCAGCGCCGGAAAGGTGCCGGAATGTTCGAACAACGCTACCTGAAAGCCAGGCAGGTTGGGTGCTGCATTCGGCGCGAGCAGATACGGGCCGCCATAGAGCCGGCCCTTGCTCACCACCACGCTCGCCGCCTCATAGTTTTTGCCATCCACGCTCAGCCGCATTCTGGGAAACCGGTAGGCGACCGACTCCCAGACCGATTGCCACACATAGGCCCCACGGCCAATGACGCGCTTCAGCAAAGGCCGCAGCCCATGCACTACCGCGCCGTCAAACCCCAGCCCGACCATCTGCACGAACAAATGTTCGCTGCGGTTCAGCCGGGCGATGCCGGGCCATAAAATGGCGGTGCGTTTATAGGCCAGCGCGTTGGCGATCGCCCGTGCGCCCGTGGAGAGCCGGTATTCCCTGGCCAGCACGTTCGCCGTGCCCAGCGGAATGACGCCAAGCGCGGTGGCGCTGCCGATCAGCCCGTTCGCCACCTCGGCAATGGTTCCATCGCCGCCAGCCGCCACCACCATGCCGAATCCATCGCGCGCCGCTTGCCGCGCCAGCTCTGTTGCATGGCCGGCATGCTGGGTTTCGGCAACCTCCACCTTTATGCCATTTTCAACCAAAAGATCGAGCACACGCCATAGCGCGGCCGCCCTTCTGCGCCCGAAACGGACGGGTTCTGATGAGTGAAGGAACTGTGAACCCGGAATCTGCAGTGAGGCTATCGGAAGCGCGCGAGACCTCGATTTTTCAGTCGTTCGCTGACCATCCCCGGGGTATCTCAATCTTGAAAAAGGCGCTGAAAGGGGAGCGCGTCTACGAGATCTTCGAGATGTTTGGACGGTATCTCGACATGCATTTTGTGCCCATATTGGGTGCCGATGGCAAGGTAAGTTTCATCGCTGCCGTGGCCACCGACATCACCGAGCGCCAAACCCAAAAAATTCGTAAGAGGACCAAGATCTTTCATATGAAAAGAAGCCTGAAGAGGTTGCCAATCAAGGTTTTGTCAGTGCCAGCAATGACAATATCATCCACATATACAAGTAAGAGAACGAGACCAGCCGGAGTCTTGCACTGAAACAAAGAAGAGTCATATTGGCTTTGAACAAAAGATAGACGAAGCAAAGTAGACCTGAATTTTTCAAACCACGCTCAGGGAGCCTGTTTTAAGCAATAGAGAGACCGCTTTAACTTGCACACAATGGAAGATGGAGAAGGTAATAAACCTGGAGGAGTTGTCATGTAAATATCCTCTTTGAGATCTCCATGAAGAAAATCATTTTTAACGTCCATTTGGTGAAGGGGCCAGCCTTGGGAGGCGGCAATAGAAATAATCTTACGCACTGTAGTCATCTTTGCCACCGAAGCAAATGTCTCCTCATAGTCCACCCCATATTCTTGTTTGTTTCCAAGTGCAACTAAGTGTGCCTTATACCAGTCCAGAGTCCCATCAGAGCGAAGCTTAACCGAGAAAACCCCATTTACAACCAATGGCTTTAACAATAGAGGGGCAAGGAACCACATCCCATGTATGATTGTCTTAGAGAGCCTGAAGTTCCTCATCCATCGCTTCTCGTCAACATTCATGTTTAACAGCCTCTGAAAAGCATGTAGGAATGGAAATAGACGACAAAGTAGTGTTAAAAGAAGTGTGATAATCACCATACCGATCAAAAGGACGTGATACCCGGGTAGATCGTTGAGGGCCAAGCTCAGGAGGCATGGGAGAACTAGTCGAACCTATCTCGGATGTCATGCCAATCTCAAGAGAATTTGTCGGAGCAATTCAAATGAAGGGTCAGTCTCGGGAATGGGAAAAGTTGGTCGACGTCGAGTATACACAAGTCCAAGTTTGAACCGGTAAGGAAGAGAAGGCAATTCATCAAAACAAGGTAGGATACTAATCTCAGGCAACGACTCAACATGTGTAGGAAAGAAATATTGATTATCAAAGAAAACAACATTACGAGATATACGAAATCATAGCAAACATAACCTTTGTGGGAAATACTATAACCCATAAAGGCACATTTAACGGACTGAGCAGAGCGTTTGTGATGTTCATGTTGAGGTAAATGAATAAAGCAAACACATCCAAAAGTATGCATATTAAGATAGGATGCTGGTGGTACAAACGAAAATAAGGAGAATCAAAATTCAAGACTTGAGAGGGCAATCTATTAATTAAGTAAACTGCAATAGATAATGTCTCATCACAGAATTTAGAAGGAACAGATGATTCAACCAATAAGGTGCGAACCACATCCAAGAGATGTCGGTTCTTTCGTTCTGCCACCCCATTTTGATGATGAGTATAAGGACAAGAACGTTGAGAGACAATTCCTTTGGAATGTAAGAAATCATGAAACTCGTGGGACATGTATTCTCCACAAGAATCAGACCTCAACATCTTAATACATGTAGAAAATTGGTTCTCAATATAGGCGATAAAGTTTTGAAAAAATGATAGGACCTCAGATTTGGCCCGAAGAAAATAGACCCAAGTGTATCGACTGAAATCATCTATGAATGTAACAAAAAATTTATATTGAGCATGAGAAATTACAGGAGAAATGCCCCACACATCACTATGCACAATATCCGCATTTTGCAGCACGACTACCATGAGAAGGAAACGAAAGAGTCTTACTCTTACCAAGTTTGCATACAGAACAA
>JAMFRO010000067.1 GCA_026224825.1 bacterium
GCTCCGCCCTCGACCCGCTGGGGCCTGAGGCCCCAGACCCCCACTACTTCGGGTCTTGGAAAGGGATGCCCTGCACGGGCTTTCCACGAGCACACTGTGGAGGGCATCCCTTTCCAAGACCCGGGTGGGATCCAAGGGCCCTTCGGCCCTTGGCGGGTCGTCACGCCGGAGGCGTGCTGCGCACGACGGCAGAGCCCTGGCCTTTTCCGTGGAGCCACTCCGCCTACCGCAAGCTGGCGTTCAGCCTGTCCAATGTCGCGCTACCAGGGCACAGCGTGGTTTCGGAAAGTTCGTTCAGCGGCGTGGCCGTGGTGCCAAGCAGATCGTGCATGTCATCGGCGCCGGGGTCCACATAAAGCAGGCCGGTGACAATTTCGCCTTGGGCCTTGCGTTGTTCGAGAAAGTTGAAAGCGGCGGCACGGTCGCGCGGGTCATAATCGTTTGTCCCGAGCTTGCGCAGGCGCAGCAGCGAGCCATCGTGCTGGCGGACGATCTCCGTGGCGCCGGGTTCGTAATCGACCGTGATTTCCTGCCGCTCGGTGATGACGTCCAGAAAATTCACCGCCTCATTATGCTCGCGCACATAATCAAAGCTCTTGGTGGAACCCTGGTGATTGTTGAAGGTGACGCATGGCGAAATGCAATCGATAAAGGCAGCACCTTTATGCGCGAGAGCGGCCTTGATGAGCGGGACGAGCTGGGTTTTATCCCCCGAAAAACTACGGGCAACAAAACTGGCACCAAGCTGCAACGCCATGCCAACAAGGTCGATGGCCTCGTCCCTATTGGTCGCCCCGGTTTTGCTCTTCGCCCCTTTATCGGATGTCGCGGAGAACTGACCTTTGGTAAGGCCATACACGCCGTTATTCTCGACGATATAGGTCATATTGACGCCGCGCCGCATGGCATGGGCAAATTGCCCCAAGCCGATGGAAGCGGAATCGCCATCACCAGACACGCCAAGATAGATGAGATCACGATTAGCCAAATTGGCACCCGTGACGACCGACGGCATACGGCCATGCACGGCATTGAAGCCATGCGAATTACCCAGAAAATAAGTGGGCGTTTTGGAAGAACAACCAATGCCGGAGAGTTTTGCAATCCGGTGCGGCGGCAGATCCAGCTCAAAACAAGCGCGCACGATGGCAGCCGAGATGGAATCATGCCCGCAACCGGCGCAGAGGGTAGAAATCGCACCTTCATAATCACGCTTGGTAAAGCCAAGGGAATTACAACCAAGGCCGGGGTGGTGCAGCTTGGGTTTGGGAAGGAAGCTCATAACGCACTCCGGGCAGCAGGAAGATGGGCCGCTATTTTCTCGATGATATTGCTCGCCGTAATTGGCGAGCCGTCAAAATGTACCGCGCGAACAAGCTTAGCCGGGTTAATCTCCAGCTCATTGATCAGCATGGTGCGCAACTGGCCGTCGCGATTCTGCTCCACGACGAAAATCTGGTCATGTGCACCAATGAAATCGCGGACATCATCATTGAACGGAAAGGCGCGGATGCGGAGCAGATCGATATCGACATCATGCTTCGCCAGAATATCCTGCGCCTCACGCATCGCGGCACTGGTAGAACCATAATAGATAGCCCCGATTTTCGTTTCGGTCTCGGCAGATCGCATCTGCGGCGCCGGAACAAGAGATTCGGCGGTGCTGAATTTCCTCAACAGCCGCTCCATATTATCCACATAAGCCGCACCGGATTCCGTATATTTAGCGTAACGGTCCTTGGATGTGCCACGCGTAAAATAAGCACCGCGCGTCGGGTGAGTACCAGGATAGGTCCGGGTGGGAATCCCATCACCATCACTATCAAGATAACGCCCGAAATCCTTTCCCGCTTCCAGCTCTTCCGCAGTCATCACCTTGCCACGGTCCATGGCACGGGAATCATCCCAGCTCAGCGGGCGGCAAAGCCGTTCGTTCATGCCAATGTCGAGATCAAGCATAACAAAAATGGGCGTTTGCAGCCGATCAGCCAGGTCGAAGGCCGCGGCGCCAAACAGAAAACTCTCATGCGGGTCTTCCGGAAAGAGCAACACATGCTTGGTATCGCCATGCGAAGCATAAGCGGCTGCGAGCAAATCACATTGCTGCGTACGGGTGGGCATCCCGGTGGAAGGGCCCGCACGCTGCACATCGAACACCACAGCGGGGATTTCGGCAAAATAGGCAAGCCCCAAAAACTCCTGCATCAGCGAGATGCCCGGGCCGGATGTCGCGGTAAACGCCCGCGCCCCATTCCACCCAGCACCAATCACCATGCCTATGGAAGCAATCTCGTCCTCAGCCTGCACAATCGCAAAATTGTTTTTGCCCGTCTCCTTATCCACCCGATATCGCGTGCAATATTTTGTAAAAGCCTCCACCAGCGAGGTCGAAGGCGTGATAGGATACCAGGCGGCAACGGTAGCACCCGAGAAAACCGCACCCAGAGCCGCAGCGGTATTGCCATCGATGGAGATACGGTCGCCCACCTGATCCGAACGGCGAATGGTGAGGCCAATGGGGTGGCCAAGGTGTTGCAACGCGTAATCCCGCCCAATATGCAAAGCATGGATATTGGGCGGAATCAGTTTTTCCTTGGCTTTAAACTGTTCTTTAAGGAGAGCCTCGATCACCCCGATCTCAATATCGAGCAAAGCAGCCAAGGCGCCAACATAGATGATGTTCTTGAAGAGCTGGCGCTGGCGCGGATCAGAATATTCGCGGTTGCACAGCTCCGTCAGCGGCATGCCAATGATATTGATATCATCACGAAACCTATCCTGCGGTACCACGCGCGTGGAATCATAAAAAAGATACCCACCAGGAACAATGGAAGCGACATCCTGCTCCCAGGTCTGCGGGTTCATCGCCACCATGAGGTCGGTGCCCTCGCGCGCGCCCAAATACCCCGCCTCCGACACGCGGATTTCATACCAGGTCGGCAGGCCCTGAATATTGCTGGGAAAAATATTGCGGGGTGCCACCGGCACACCCATACGGATAATGGATTTAGCGAAGAGCTGATTGGCACTGGCAGAGCCCGAACCATTAACATTGGCGATTTTGACAACGAAATCATTGACGGCAACAACCGCCGCCAGCTCGTTCTTTACGATTTGCAGCATGAAGCCCCCGCTTTGGCGGTGTTAAACAGAAAACGTTGCATATCCCACGCACCCGTCGGGCAGCGCTCGGCGCAGAGCCCGCAATGCAGGCAGACATCCTCATCCTTCACCATGATGCGGCTGGTTTTGAGCGCGCCCGAAATATAGAGATCCTGCGTCAAATTCTGCGCCGGCGCGTTGAGCCGGGTGCGCAACTCCTCTTCCTCACCATTATCGACAAAACTGATGCAATCAACCGGGCAAATATCGTTACAAGCATCGCATTCAATGCAGAGATTATCGCTGAACACAGTCTGCACATCGCAATTCAAACACCGCTCCGCCTCGGCCAAAGCCAGTGCGGGATCAAAACCAAGCTCCACTTCGGCTTTAATATTGGAGAGCACAATCGCCTTATCGGCATGCGGCACAGCGAAGCGGCGGTCATCCGAAATCTCGTTGCCGTAGCTCCATTCATGAATCCCCATTTTCTGGCTGGCAAGAGTCACATGCGGCGCGGGCCGCAGAGAAATGTCCTGGCCAGTGCAAAGCAGGTCGATCGAGATGGCGGCCTCATGCCCATGCGCCACGGCCCAGATAATATTCTTGGGGCCGAAAGCAGAATCCCCCCCAAAGAAAACCCTCTCATGCGTAGAGCGGTGGGTGGTCTCATCCACCACCGGCATCCCCCATTTATCAAACTCAATGCCGATATCACGCTCAATCCAGGGAAACGTATTTTCCTGCCCCACGGCGACGAGCACGTCATCACAGGGAATATGCACATCCGGCTCCCCAGCAGGCACCAAATTGCGGCGCCCCTTGGCATCATACTCGGCCTTCACCTTCTCAAAGATGACCCCGGTAAGCCGCCCATCCTCATGCGTAAACTCTTTGGGCACGAGGAAATTCAGGATGGGGATGTCTTCATGCATCGCATCCTTCTTCTCCCAGGGCGAGGCTTTCATCTCCTCAAAACCGGAGCGCACCACAACCTTCACATCCTCCCCACCAAGCCGGCGGGCGGAGCGGCAGCAATCCATGGCCGTATTACCCCCGCCCAGCACGATCACGCGCTTACCGATGCCGGTGACATGGCCAAAGGAAATGGAGGAAAGCCAATCTATGCCCAGATGCACATTGGCGGCAGCCTCCTGCCGGCCCGGTATATCCAAATCTCGCCCACGGGGCGCCCCGGTGCCGACAAAAACAGCGTCGTAATTCTCTTCCAGCAGCGCCTTAAGGCTGTTCACCCGCTCGCCGTAGCGCAGCGAAATACCAAGTTGCTCGATATAACCGCATTCCTCATCCAGTACGCTGTCCGGCAGGCGGAATTTGGGGATTTGCGTACGCATCATCCCACCCCCGGCCTTACCGTCATCAATCAGCGTGATGTCATAACCCAGCGGGGCCAGGTCGCGCGCCACGGTGAGCGAGGCCGGCCCCCCGCCGATCAGTGCGATGCGCTTACCATTCTTCTGCGCCGGCACCTGCGGCAGGCGGCCCGAAATATCGTCCTTATAATCAGCCGCCACGCGTTTAAGCCGGCAGATGGCAACCGGCTGCTCCTCCACCCGGCCGCGCCTGCAGGCAGGCTCACACGGCCGGTCACAAACGCGGCCCAGGATTCCAGGAAACACATTGGACTGCCAATTCAGCATATAGGCGTCGGAATAACGCCCGGCGGCGATCAGCCGGATATATTCAGGCACCGGCGTATGCGCCGGGCAGGCGTACTGGCAATCGACGACTTTATGGAAAAAGCCGGGATCGCTTATATTGGTTGGCTGCAAACCAAAATCCTCCGTACAGCCCGTTATGCGGGCCAGAAGGGCGGTACTTGCCTTAAGTTTCTTAAGTGCAACTGCCAGGATTCGGGCTGCTAGCGGGTCTTTTTTATCGCAACCCGGACGGCGGCTGCGTGGCACGGAGCATAGGCAGAAACTTCGTGGCCGGGCAATGGGGCCAAAACAAGCGGAAAACCCCCTTTTTAACCATTCTCTATAAGGAAATTGGCGATTTGATTACCTCGCCGCTGATACCTATATGCCAATGACATTGCAGTGTTGTGGATAAGGAAGGCAAACGGTGACAGAGCGGGGGGACCAGGATCGAGCGATGACCGCCCCGGCATGCCAAACAGCCGAATGCGGCTTCCTGCCGTTCGTCATCAAGCGCGACGGCACCTGGCTGTACAAAGGCACCCCCATCACGCGCAAACCCATGGTCTGCCTGTTCTCAACAATCTTGAAGCGCGATGAGGACGGGCGCTACCTGCTGGAGACACCAGCCGAACGCGGCTGGATCGAGGTGGAGGACGCCCCGTTTCTCGCCGTGGAGCTGGACTGGACCGGGCATGGCAAAACCCAGAGGTTAAGTTTCCGCACCAACGTGGACCAATGCGTCACGGCAGGCCCGGAGCACCCCATCCGCATTTCCCATGATTTGCTGAGTTGCGAGCCCACGCCCTATCTTCGTGTGCGTGATGGCAAAGGCAAACACCCCCTTGAGGCAAAGATCAACCGCGCGACCTATTACGAGCTGGTGGCCCTGGCCGAGCCCGGCATCGTGCGCGGCCGCAAGGTCCTGGGCGTATGGAGCGAGGGCATGTTTTTCTCGCTGGGCTACCTGCCGTCAGGCTATTGTGGCTGAAATATCCGGTGGGTTGAGATGAACGAGGCGGAGCTGCGCGCGCGGCTGCCGGCCGGTCTGGCGCATAATCAATTATTGCTGGCGGACAACCGGCCCGCGGCGGTACTGGTGCCCCTGGAGCCGGGGCGTGGTGTGTGGCTGACCAGGCGCAGCGGCAAAATGACAAACCATGCCGGCCAGGTGTCGTTTCCAGGCGGCAAGGTAGATCCGGGCGATGTCTCGGTGGAAGCAGCAGCCCTGCGCGAAGCCTGGGAGGAAATCGGCCTGGCACCGGCAGGCGTAAACATCCTCGGGCGGCTGGATGACCACATCACCGGCACCGGGTTCCATATCACGCCCGTGGTGGCGCTGGTGCCGCGTGGCGCGGCGGTGCATGTGGCCTCCGACGAGGTCGCAGAGGTATTCTGCCTCCCCTTTGAGGTGCTGCTGGACCCAATGCTGCCGCGCGAGCGGGTGGCCTATGTGAATGAGGATGAGCGGCAATTTTATGTATGGCCACATGAGGATCATGTGATCTGGGGCGCAACCGGCGGGATTTTGCGCAGGCTCGCGCTCCTGCTGCGAGGTGAGGGATGATCAACCTGCCTGGCATGGCGCAGGTTTGGGATGCGTTGCCCGAGGCGCGCATCGTGGGCGGTGCCGTACGCGACTGGCTGGCGCAGCGAGATGTGGCCGATGTGGATTTCGCCGTGCCCCTGGCGCCGGATGTGGTCATGGCACGCGCGGCAGCAGCGGGCCTGAAGACAGTACCGACAGGGCTGGCACATGGCACGGTAACAATCGTGGCGGCGGGGCACGGCTTCGAGGTCACCAGCCTGCGGCGGGATATAGCAACGGATGGCCGCCACGCAGTGGTCGCCTTCACCGACGACTGGCAGGAAGACGCCGCACGGCGCGATTTTACCATCAACGCAATGTCAGCAGCCCGTGACGGCAATGTCCACGATTATTTCGGCGGCCAGGAAGATCTGGCGGCCGGGCGCGTACGCTTCGTGGGCGATGCAGCAGCCCGGATCACCGAAGATTATTTGCGGGTATTGCGGTTTTTCCGCTTCTTTGCGCGCTACGGGCGCGGCACCCCGGATGCGGCGGCCGTGGCAGCGGTGACCGCGCTGCGGAACGGGGTGAACGGACTCTCGGCAGAGCGTGTATGGAGCGAGATCAACAAAATTTTGGCAGCCCCAGCGCCAGTGCCCACGTTGCGGCTGATGGCGGATACCGGCATCCTGCCCCTGGTATTACCAGGAGCAGAAGTGGCGCGGCTGGAGGCGGTTATAGCGGCGGGCGCGCCGGTGGATGCCCTGTTGCGCATAGCCGCGTTATGGCACGGGGATGTGGATGCGTTTGCAGCGCGCTGGCGGCTGAGTTCGGCCGAAACGGCCCGGCTGGCAGCGTTGACGGTGCCAAACGCGCTGCAGCCGGCAGATGATGACGCGGCTTTACGCCGGGCCCTGGCTGAAGAGCCGCCTGCGATGCTGGTGGACCGAATCTGGCTGGCAGCCGGTGCTGGTCCGGATTGGGCGGCATTGCGCGCACGGCTTTTAGGTATGCAACGGCCGGTATTTCCGCTCCAGGGCCGGGATCTGGCAGCTCTGGGCCTGACACCGGGGCCGGAAATGGGGGTAACCTTGCGTGAAATCCGCGACTGGTGGCTCGCCGGGGGATGCATTGCCGATGCCGCCGCCTGCCGCGCTCAGGTGAGTCGCCCGGCCCCTTGAGGTTCAGCCGCACATACCCGGCCCGCCCCAATCGCGTGGCATTTCCCCAACATTCCAGCTAAACCCCGCGCATGATCTACGATGTCATCATCATCGGCGGCGGCCACGCCGGCACCGAAGCCGCGGCAGCCTCCGCCCGCTTCGGCGCCCGCACCCTGCTCGTCACCCAGCGCGCCGACCGCCTGGGCGAGATGTCCTGCAACCCAGCCATCGGCGGCATCGGCAAGGGCCATCTTGTCCGCGAGATCGACGCGCTAGACGGCCTCATGGGCAAAGCCGCAGATGCCGCCTGCATCCATTTCAAACTCCTCAACCGCGGCAAAGGCCCCGCCGTGCGCGGCCCCCGCGCCCAGGCCGACCGCAAACTCTACCGCCAGGCCATCCAATCCCTGCTCGCCGCCCAGGAAAACCTCACCATCCTTGAGGGCGAAGCCGCAACCCTGGAACAGCACAACAACCACATCACTGGCGTCACTTTGGCCACCGGAAAAACCATCCAATGCGCCGCCGTGGTCCTCACCACCGGCACCTTCCTCAACGGCATTTTGCATTTCGGTTCAGAAATGAAATCCGGCGGCCGCATCGGCGACGCTCCCTCTATCAGCCTGGCAGCTTCCCTTGCCCGCCTCAGCCTGCCGCTCGGCCGCCTCAAAACCGGCACCCCCCCGCGCCTGGCCAAATCCAGCATCGACTGGGAATCCCTCCCCGAAGACAAAGGCGAGAACCCGCCAGAACCCTTCTCCGCCCTCACCTCAGCCGTCACCAACGAGCAGATCTCCTGCCGCATCACCAAAACCACGGAACAAACCCACCAAATCATCCGTGAAAACATCCATAAATCAGCGGTTTACGGCGGAAACATCGCCGGCCGCGGACCTCGTTATTGCCCCTCCATCGAGGACAAAGTCGTCCGCTTCGCCGAAAAACCCGGCCACCAGATTTTCCTGGAACCCGAAGGCCTGGACGACGATACCATCTACCCCAACGGCATCTCCACCTCCCTGCCGGAGGATGTCCAGGAACTCCTGCTCCACTCCATCCCCGGCCTGGAACACGCAAAAATCCTGCGCCCCGGCTACGCCGTGGAATACGACTACGTAGACCCCCGCGCCCTCGACCACAGCCTGCAGGTAAAATCCCTCCCCGGCCTCTACCTCGCCGGCCAGATCAACGGCACCACGGGTTACGAGGAAGCCGGCGCCCAAGGCCTCATCGCCGGGCTCAACGCCGCCCGCACCGCCGGCGGCAGCACCCCCATCACCCTCACCAGGGCGCAAGCCTATACCGGCGTGCTCATCGACGACCTCGTCACCCAAGGTGTCACCGAACCCTACCGCATGTTCACCTCCCGCGCCGAGTACCGCCTGCAACTCCGCGCCGACAACGCCGAAATCCGCCTCACCCCCTTAGGCTTCACGTGGAGCATTATCGGCAGTGAACGCAGAGCCAATTTCGCCGCCCTCGAATCCGAAATCGCCGGCTTCAACGGCAAACCACAAGGCGAGACCCGCGCCGCCAACATTCTGCGCGCCGACCAGCACTACGCCGGCTATCTCTCCCGCCAGGATCTCGAGATCAAAGCCCGCGCGCGCGACGAAGCCGTCCGCATCCCCGAAGCCTTCGACTACACATCCATCGGCGGTCTCTCCAACGAATTGCGCGAAAAGCTCAACCTAGCCCGCCCACAAACCCTGGCCGCCGCCGGCCGTATCGAGGCTATGACCCCCGCTGCCCTCGGCGCCATCTTCGCCGCCCTTAAAAAATCCCGCCGCGCCGCATGAGCGACGCCCGCCTGCGTATCTACGCCGCCCTCGTCGAAAAATGGTCGCCCAAGATCAACCTCATCAGCAAAGCGGACCTCCCCCACATCTGGGACCGCCACATCCAGGACTCACTCCGCCTGCTCCCCTTCATCCCCGCCGGCACGGCCCGCGCCATAGACCTCGGCTCCGGCGCCGGCTTCCCCGGCCTCGCCCTCTGCATCGCAACCGGCATTCCATTCACATTGATAGAGTCCGACAGCCGCAAAGCCGCCTTCCTCATGGAAGCCGCCCGCCAAACCGCAGCACCTGCAAAAATTCACAACACCCGCATCGAGGGCGCAAAAATCGCCCCCGCCCCGCTCATCACCGCCAGAGCCTTGGCACCATTGGAAAAATTGCTCGGCCTGGCCGCCCCGCACCTCGCCCCAGGCGGCATTTGCCTCTTCCCCAAGGGCCGCACAGCGCAGGACGAATTGACTGCCGCAACCCCCCTCTGGCACATGGAAGCCGAGCGCTTAACCAACCCCGCGTGGGGCGATAGCTGCATCCTGAAAGTGAGCCAGATCCGCCATGCCGGACCAGACTAAACGCCCGCGCATTATCGCCGTCGCCAACCAGAAAGGCGGGGTCGGCAAAACCACCACCGCCATCAACCTCGCCTCCGCCCTCGCCGTGGGCGGCTTAAAAATCCTGCTTATCGACATCGACCCGCAAGGCAATGCCAGCACCGGGCTCGGTGTCGGCCATGAGCTGCGCCAAGGCGGCAGCTACGACCTGCTCTCGGGCGATGCCTCTCTGGCCCAGGCCACGCTGCAAACCACGGTCGAAAACCTCACCATCGTCCCCGCCGTATCCGACCTCATCGGCGCCGATCTCGAATTCGGCCAGGTCGACCAGCGCGAATTCCTGCTCCGCAACGCCCTGGCCCAAGGCTGCCCCGCCGATATCGTCTTCATCGACTGCCCGCCCGGCCTCGGCCTGCTCACTTTGAACGGCCTGGTCGCGGCCGACGCCGTCCTCGTCCCCCTCCAGGCCGAGTTTTTCGCCCTGGAGGGCATCTCCCAGCTCATGCGCACCATCGACATGGTCAAACAGCGCCTCAACCCGCAACTGGAGCTGGAAGGCATCGTCCTCACCATGACCGATAAGCGCAACAACCTCTCCGAACAGGTCAGCGCCGACGTCCGCGGCTATTTCAAGGCCCAGGTGTTCGACACCGCCATCCCCCGCAACATCCGCATCACCGAGGCCCCTAGCCACGGCATCCCCGTCCTGCTTTATGATTTCCGCTCCGCCGGCGCCCAGGCCTATCTGGCGCTGGCAGCAGAATTCCTGCGCAGAGCGAAATCACGAAAGGTGCCGGCATGAGCGCGAAAGACCAACCCAAACGTCTCGGCCGCGGCCTGGCCGCCCTGCTGGGCGACGCCGCCGTACCGCAAACCACCGCCACCCCCGGCGTACAGCAGCTCCCGGTGGACGTGCTGGAACCCAGCCCCTTCCAGCCCCGCCAGGAAATGGACCCATCCGCCCTCCAGGAGCTGGCCGATTCCATCGCCCAGCGCGGCATATTACAGCCCCTCCTGGTCCGCCCCACACCTGGGCGGCCGGACCATTACCAGATCATCGCCGGCGAACGCCGCTGGCGCGCCGCCCAACGCGTTGCCTTGCACGAAGTCCCCGTGCTGATCCGCCCGCTCTCCGATAGCGACGCCATGGCCGCCGGCCTCGTGGAAAACCTGCAGCGCGAAGACCTCAACACCATTGAGGAAGCCGAGGGCTACAAACGCCTGCTCGAAGAGTTCAACCTAAGCCAGGACAAGCTCGGCGAAGCCGTCGGCAAATCCCGCGCGCATATCGGCAACATCATCCGCCTGCTCAGGCTCCCCGAGCCGGTCCGCACCATGCTGCGCCAGGGTCAACTCTCCGCCGGCCACGCCCGCGCCCTACTCACCCACCCAGATCCGGTCAAAGCCGCCAAAGAGGTTATAAAACGCGACCTTTCCGTGCGCCAAACCGAAGCCTTGGCAGCCCTTGCCACCCGCCCCGCCAAAACCGCCTCCAGCAGCGCCCCGCGCGCCGATGCCGACATCGAAGCCCTCGCCAACAGCCTCTCCGAGCGCCTGGGGCTCAAGGTCCAGGTGAAATACAACGGAAAAAGCGGCGCCGTCATCCTCAACTACGCCAATCTCGACCAGCTAGACTCCTTGCTCGCCCTTCTGAATGGCTGATGCTTCACGTGAAGCATCAGAAGTCACCGCAGCCTACCTCCGCGAAGCGGCCCTTGCCTTCAAAGCCAGGGCCAGCATCGTCTGCCGGCAGTAATCATGCTCCGGCACCCGCGTCGTCTTGCACGCGCTCTCCGCCGTCAGCGCCGCCGCCACAGCCTGGTCCAACGCCGCCAAAGGCCAGAGCCGCAGCGCCTTGCCCACCAGCGCCTGGCGCTTGAAAAACACCGGCGGCCGCATCGCCGCCATCGCCTCCTGGGCCGAGGCTCCGTCCGCCATCGCCCCCGCGGCCACGCGCAGGCGCAGCAGCTCGGCCAGCAGCACCCGCACCAGCCCCACAGGCGCCACACCCTCGTCATAGGCCAGGCTCAGCGCTCTATCCGTCGCCGCCGGGTCCCCGGTAATCGCCGCATCAATCGCATCACCCATCGAGGTATCGCCGCCATCGGCCAAAATAGCGGACACATCCGCCAGCCCCAGCCGTTTTTCCGCCCCGGCGTAAATCGTCAGCACCTCCAGCGCCTGCCCCAACGGGCCTTCCTCACCTGAGAGATTCTGCCCCGCCCAAGCCGCCGCATCCTGATCAATCTGAATCCCCGCAGCCCGCAGCCTGGAGGATATCGCCTGCGGCAACCGCGCCTGGTCGATGGCGTAGCAGGCGATCACCGCCACCTCTCCCGCCTTCTCCGCCGCCGCGCGTAATTTAGACTTCCCCGTAAGCTCCCCAGCTTCCAAAATCACCAACGCCTCAGGCGGAGATTTTATAAGCGTTTCCAGAGCTTTAGCATGGCTCTCATGAACATCGCGCACCCGCACCACACGCCGCCCGCCGGTCATCGCCGCCGCCGTTGCCTCGGCCAGCAGCATATCCCCCGCCGGATTATGCAATTCGGAAAAGCGGAACGGGTCATGTAACGCCCCCTCCACCCCCCGCACAAGGGCAAGCCCACGTTCGGCTACCAACCCAGCATCGGGGCCATGCAGCAAAACCAGCGAGAGATGGGGTGACTTTAGAAACGCATCGATACGCCCGGCATCGAGCTTCATGCGTTGGGATGGGCGCGGAACCAGGCGGCAAGCTGGGTGGTAATCTGTGCCGCCACCGTATCCGCCAGATGCTGGTTCAGCGTGTCATTCTCCAGATCCAGCGCGAAATACTGCTGGTCGATGATATTCGCCGCATCCAGCGCCGTCGCCGTGCCGGTGGTCAACGGATGGCTCGGGTCGCCAATCGGCGCCAGACTCCAAATCGCCGTGCCCTGAACCCGCGAGCGCGTCGTCGCGGAATCCTGCAGCATTCCTACATCGCTGGTGGCAATGCTGTAGCTCACATTCAGCGCATAAATTTCAGATGTCGGCGTTCCATCCGTATGCAACTGCGTCTGCAGGCTAATCCGCAGCATCTGCCCGGGCCGCTCGGGAATATTATTCACCGCCACCTGGTCCAGCCGTGCGCTGGCACTCTGCCCGGCATTGCCACCGTAGAGCGGAGAAAAGCCGCAACCGGCAAGAGCCAGCAGAGCGGCGAGGGCGCAAAATTTAGGGCTTAACGACAAAGTTCACGATCCTGTCCGGCACATGGATTTTCTTTACTATGGTCTGGCCCGCCAGAACAGACGCCACCACAGCCTCCGCTGCAAGCAGCACCAGCCCGGCCGCCTGTCCCGCCGGCACGGTGATCGTACCACGCAATTTGCCATTCACCTGCACGGCAATCGTCACCTCATCCTGCACCAGCAAAACGGGGTCAGCCTTCGGCCAAGGCTGAACTGCCACCAACCCCGCATCCGGCCGCAATCTGGCAAAAATTTCCTCAGCCACATGCGGCATCATTGGCGCCACCAGCCGTGCGGCGATCTCCGCACCCTCAAACCTGGCAAACAACAACTCATCCGTATCACCAGCCGCACCGGAAACCGCCCCCGTCAGCTCATAGAGCTTGGCCACGGCCACGTTGAAAGCAAACGTCTCCATGGCCTCGGTTACCGCCGCAATCGTGCGATGCGTCAACTGCCGCAATTTCTTCGCCTCGCCGGAAACGGCAACAGGCTGCTCCACGCGCCGCTCCCCCGCCACCAGCAACGCCAGCCGGTACAGCCGCTGCACGAAGCGATACGCCCCCTGCACGCCGCTCTCGGTCCATTCCACATCACGCTCAGGCGGATTATCGGACAGCACAAACCACCGTGCCGTATCCGCCCCATATTTTCCGACAATCGCCCCCGGATCAACCGTATTCCGTTTCGATTTCGACATTTTCTCGATGCGACCCACGACCACAGGCAAACCGGTATCGCGCTGCGTGGCGCCCTCGGCCGATTTCACCACCTGTTCGGGATAAAGCCAGTTCCCGCCTTCATCCTTATAAGACTCATGCGTCACCATGCCTTGCGTGAACAGCCCGGCAAAAGGTTCCTTAACCGTAACATGTCCGGTCTTCTCCAGCGCACGCGTAAAAAACCGCGCGTAGAGCAAATGCAAAATCGCATGCTCAATCCCGCCGACATACTGGTCCACCGGCAGCCAATGCTTCACCGCATCCAACACCGTCGGGCTCTCAGCCCGCGGCGAACAGAACCGTGCAAAATACCAGGAGCTATCGATAAACGTATCAAACGTATCCGTCTCCCGCCGCGCTGGTCTGCCGCACCCTGGGCAGTTCACCTTGCTCCATGTGGGATGATGATCCAGCGGATTGCCCGGCGTCTCAAAACTCACATCCTTCGGCAGCTCCACCGGCAACTGGTCCTGCGGCACAGCCTGCGGCCCGCAATCATCGCAATGGATCACCGGGATCGGGCAACCCCAATAGCGCTGCCGCGAAATCCCCCAATCGCGCAACCGCCAATTGGTCACGCCTTTGCCAGCACCTATCTTCTCCAGCTCGGCAATCGCCGCCGGCTTGGCTTCAGCCGTCGTCAACCCGGACAAAAACCCGGAATTGACGATAACCCCATCGCCATCCAGCGCCTTGACGCCAATCTCCGGCACATCATCCACAGACGGCGCCACCACAACCGGCACCGGGAGCGCATATTTCCGGGCAAAATCCAGATCGCGCTGGTCCCCGCAAGGGCAGCCAAAAATCGCCCCCGTGCCGTAATCCATCAACACAAAATTGGCGATCCAGACCGGGTATTTTACGCCGTTAAACGGATTAACCACCTCCAGCCCCGTCGCAAACCCGCGCTTCTCCGCCGTCTCAATCGCCGCCTCGGATGTCCCCTGGCTGGCACACTCAGCAATAAACCCAGCCGCGCCCGCATTCTGCTCCGCCACCGCCTTGGCAATGGGATGCTCCGGCGCAATCGCCAGAAACGACATTCCAAACAAAGTATCCGGCCGCGTTGTATAAACCGTAACGCTCTCCAGCCCCGCCACCGCCTCAGCCAGCGGGAATATCACCTCGGCCCCCTGAGAGTACCCGATCCAGTTCTCCTGCATCAGTTTTACCCGCTCAGGCCAACGCTCCAGCGTATCCAGCCCCTCCAGCAATTCCGGCGCAAAATCGGTAATCTTCAAAAACCACTGCGAGAGCTTTTTCTTCTCCACCAGCGCGCCGGAGCGCCAGCCGCGCCCATCGATCACCTGCTCATTGGCCAGCACGGTCATATCCACCGGGTCCCAATTCACACTGGCCGCCCGCCGCTCAACCAGGCCTGCTTGCCAGAAATCCAGGAAAATCTTCTGCTGCTGCCCATAATATTCAGGGTCACACGTCGCGAATTCCCGCGCCCAATCGAGCGAAAACCCCATGCGCTTCAGCTCACCGCGCATATTGGCGATATTGGCATAGGTCCAATCCGCCGGATCGGCCTTATTCTCCCGCGCCGCGTTCTCCGCCGGCAGGCCGAAAGCATCCCACCCCATAGGGTGCAGCACATCAAACCCCTGCGCTCTCTTGTACCGCGCCACCACATCGCCGAGCGTGTAGTTCCGCACATGCCCCATATGAATTTTACCCGATGGGTAGGGGAACATCTCCAGCACATAATATTTAGGCCGGTCCCCAGTGGGCACGTCCAGGGCTACAAAGCAGCCCGCCGCCTCCCATTGCGCCTGCCAATGCGGCTCGGCCTGAGAAAAATCATAACGCGTGGTTTCAGTATCTGACATGCCCCTTGTGTTTATCCACCAGGGTGACCAAAGCCAAGGCCTGCCTAAAAGCGAGGGGCGCCTAAAAGCGAGGAGCGCCTAAAAGGTAGAGTTAAACGCCCCGCCATCCAGCAGAATATTCTGCCCCACGATAAAACCAGCCTGAACCGAGCACAGAAACGCGCATGCCGCGCCAAATTCCTCAGCCCGCCCAAACCGCCCCGCCGGGTTCGCCGCCGCCCGCGCCGCCGTCTCCTCCTCCGGGCTCTTACCCGAGGCCTTGGAGGCCGCAGCCGAGATCGCCACCTGCCGATCCGTCGCAAACGGCCCAGGCAGCAGATTATTGATCGTCACATTATGCCGCGCCACATCCCGCGCCACCCCCGCCACAAACCCGGTCAGCCCGGTCCGTGCCGTATTGGAGAGCGGCAACATCCCAATCGGCGATTTCACGGAAGCCGAGGTGATATTCACAATCCGCCCGAATTTCCGGATGATCATCCCATCCAGCACGGCCCGGATCAGCGCGATCGGTGTCAGCAGATTGGCATTCAACGCCGCCTGCCATTGAGCATCAGTGAATTCCCGGAAATCACCCGGTGGCGGCCCCCCGGCATTATTCACGAGAATATCCGGCATCGGACAAGCCGTCAGCGCTGCCTCACGCCCCGCCACGGTGGTAATATCCCCCACCGCCGTACGTATCTCAGGCCCGATCACCCGCAACCGTACCGCCGCCGCTTCCAGCCTCGCGCCATCCCGCCCGGTAATCGTTACCGCCACGCCCTCACGGGCCAGCGCCTCCGCACAGGCAAACCCAAGCCCCGCACTCGCCGCACAAACCAACGCCGTCCGCTGTTTTAATCCAAGATCCATACTGACAGATATATGTCCTATGGCGCCAAAACCAAACGCAATACGCGTAGAGGCTGTATCAGAAGTCACTCTGGCGAGTCGTATAGTGGTGATTTTTGAGCACCGGCGCGGAGCGTACGTTTGTACGTGAGCACCGCCGCGCAGAAAATCGCCGATAGACGGCCGCCAGAGTGACTTCTGATACAGCCTCTCAGCCCGGCACCGGCTTGCTATGCTTATTATGCCAATTATCCATCAGCTTCAGCACTGTCGCGGCCGTCTCCTCAATCGAGCGCCTGGTCACATCAATCGTCGGCCAGCCCCGCGCATTGCACAGCCGCCGCGCCCAGAGCAGCTCCTTCTCCACCGCCTCATAATCCACGTAATCCGTATTCTCGCTCTTCGCGAACCCCACCTGCGCCCCGGTATTGATCAGCAGCAACCGGTGCCGGCGTATATCAATCAATGACTTAGGATCAATCGTCAGCCCCACCACCGGACAAGGCGGGTCATTGAGCAACTCCGTCGGCTCAATCCCCGGCACCAGCGGTATGTTCAGCGCCTTGATCCCACGATTTGCCAGATAAAAACACGTCGGTGTCTTGGATGAACGCGACACCCCCACCAGCACCACATCCGCATCGCCAATCCCACGGTTGGCCTGGCCGTCATCATGACTGATCACATAATGCATGGCATCGATGCGCCGGAAATAATCGGCATCCAGCACATATTGCCGCCCCGGCCGGTGCTTGGCCGGTGCCCCGACCTGCTCCTGCAGCATCGCCATCAGCGGATCCAGCACGTGGAGCAACCTCACCCCCATCCGCGTACAAGCCGAATCCAGCTCATGGCGCAGCGCGTCATCCACCAGCGAGCATAAAACCGGTCCCGGCTCGGCCTGAATCCCCTCCAGCACCCGGTGCAACTGCAACCGCGAGCGGATCAGCGACCATCTATGATAAGAGATCTCCGTCTCATCGAACTGCGCCACGGCAGCCCGGGCAAGGGCGTTCAAAGTATCCCCAGTGGCGTCGGATATCAGGTGTAAATTGAGCTTTTCACTGTCCATAAACCTCTTAATAGCGTGGATTACTTTTCCCCGCGCCCGATATTTTACGGATGACGGGGATAAAGTTAACAATCAGCGAACGCGGGATGAATCCCGTGAACTCCCCGTGCATCATGTGAATAACCCATCACAATACCTCAGAATCAGTAGTCTAACCCTGGTTTCTTATTGTGGATAACTTTGTGGATTTAAATGCGGTGTACCTTAAGCCCCGCTATCCACAGGGCACTACATCTACATCTCCTCTTTAAAGATAAATTGATTATGTTAGTGGCGTGTGAATGAAACTCCTCCAGGTCCTCAACGGCGAGCCGGTTTGGCCCCCACCGGCATGGCTCATGCGCCAGGCCGGGCGCTACCTCCCCGAATATAAAGCCGTCCGTGCCCAGGCCGGGGATTTCATCTCCCTCTGCCTGAACCCGGTTCTGGCCACCGAGGTCACGCTCCAGCCAATCCGCAAATTCGGCTTCGACGGTTCCATCCTCTTCTCCGATATCCTGATCCTCCCCATGGCCCTGGGCCAAGGGCTGCGCTACGCGGAGGGCGAAGGCCCCCGCCTGCCCCCGCTGCAAAAGGCAACCGAGCTTACCCTGGAAAAAGCGCCCGGTATTTACGCCCCAATCATGCAAACCGTCGCCAATGTACGGGCCGCCTTGCCCCGGGAAACCACGCTCATCGGCTTTGCGGGAAGCCCTGCAACGGTTGCCTGTTACATGCTGGACGGCCAAGGCGGCACGGGTTTTCCCCGCACCCGGCAATTAGCCTATGAGAACCCCGGATTCGTCGATGATGTGCTGGAAATGCTGACCGAAGCCACCATTACCTATCTTCAGGCCCAGCTTGACGCCGGAGCCGATTGCCTGATGCTATTTGAAACCTGGGCCGGAATTTTTCCGCCTGCCCAGTTCCGTAAATTCGTCATTGAGCCCAACCGCCGCATCGTCGAAGCCCTCAAAGCCAAAAACCCCGGTGTCAAAATCCTCGGCTTCCCGCGCCTGGCCGGCCTGATGCTGGGCGAGTATGTGCGCAAAACCGGCGTCGACGCCGTCGGGCTGGATACCGTCACCGATATCGCTCTCGCCCGCGCAGCCTGCCCCGAAAACACCGTGTTCCAAGGCAATCTAGACCCGCTCCTGCTCAAACTCGGGGGTTCAGCGATGGAAGACGCCGTACGAACCCTGCTCGCCAGCGTCAAAACCCGCCCGCATATATTCAACCTCGGCCATGGCATCACCCCTGATGTGCCAGAGGCAAATGTGGCAAGGTTGATGGAGATTATCCGGGAAGCCTGATGCGCACCGCCATTATCCTGTTCAACCTTGGCGGCCCGGACCGGCCGGCGTCGGTAAAACCGTTCAGAGTAAATCTATTCTCGGATAAGGCGATCATCCGCGCCCCAATCTTCATCCGCTTCTGGCTGGCCAGGCTCATCGCCGTATCCACAGCCAAAGCCTCCGTCGCAAACTACGCTCTCATCGGCGGAAAATCCCCGCTTCTGGCCAATACCCAGGCCCAAGCACAGGCTCTGGAGGAGGCTTTAGGCCAGGATTACAAATGCTTCCCCATCATGCGGTACTGGCACCCTTTTGCTCATGAGGTAATGCCGCAAATCAAGGCATGGAACCCAGACAGAATCCTGCTGCTACCCCTCTATCCGCAGTTTTCCAGCACCACCACCGGCTCCTCCCTCAACAATTTTCGCGAGGCCGCCGCCAATGCCGGGCTGGTCAAACCCACCACCACAATCTGCTGCTGGTATGACGACCCTGGTTTCACCGCCGCCATCGCCGCTCTGGTCGATGAGAAGATCGCCGAGGCCCAAAAATCGCTGCCGGGCGTAAAAATCCGCATCCTCTACTCCGCCCACAGCCTGCCTGAGAGCATCATACGCGGCGGCGACCCCTACCAGGCCCATGTGGAAGCCTCAGTCGCCGCAACCCACCCCCAACTGGCTCACCCTGGTCTGGAACACGTCATCTGCTACCAATCCCGCGCCACCCCGGTAAAATGGCTCACCCCCAGCACCATCGAGGCCATCGAACAGGCCGGGCTGGACCAGGTCGCGGTCATCGTCGTCCCCATCGCCTTTGTCTCGGACCATATCGAAACCCTGGTCGAACTCGACATCGAAAACCGCCATCTCGCGGAAAAATCCGGTGTCCCCGGCTATTTCCGCACCCGCGCCCCCAATGACGACCCCGCCTTCATCGCCGCCCTGGCCAATATCGTGAAGCGCGCCACAACCCCCGGCCTCTGCCGTGCCGGGCCCCCTTGCCAGGGGCACAAACATTGCCCCCAAAACCTTCACAGATGGCCTCAACCATGACTCCCGAACTCATCATTTTCGACTGCGACGGCGTACTCATCGATAGCGAAGGCGTTGCCAACACCGTTATCGCCGAAGATCTCACCAGCCTCGGCTGGCCCATGGATGCCACAGAATCCATGCGTCACTTCATGGGCATGTCGCTCACGGATATGGAACCGATCATCGAGGCCAAAATCGCGCGCCAACTCCCTACGGAATGGCGGCCGGAACTGGCACAAAAACTGGTCATCGCTTTGGGCACGCAATCCAAACTCATCCCCGGCGCCGCCGATCTCCTGCGGCAAGTCACAGCCCGTGGCATCAACTGGCGCGTCGCCTCCAACTCCTCGGATGAGGAAATGGAAGTCAAATTCGCCCGCACCGGCCTTGCGGCGCTAACCCAAGGCCGGACCCATTCCGCCGCCAGCGTCATCGCCCGCGGCGGCCGTGCCAAACCAGCCCCCGATGTCTTCCTCGCCGCCGCCGCCTCGGCCGCTGTACCGCCCAAACGCTGCATCGTGCTGGAAGACAGCCCGCTCGGTGTCACCGGCGCCGTTGCCGCCGGCATGACCTGCTACGGTTTCGCCCCACATGGCGGTGGCGAAACCCTCCTCGCCGCCGGGGCAAAATCCGTCTTCACCCGTCTCGACGAAATTCTCGGAGTGTTCGCATGACCGTCCCGGTCTTTTCGCATTTCTTCCACTGGTTCCTGGCCTTCCACATCATCAGCTTCACCGCCTGGATGGCCGGCATGTTCTATCTGCCGCGCCTCTACGTGTACCATTGCCAGACCACCCCCGGCACCGCCGAATCCGAGCGTTTCAAGGTCATGGAGGTCAAACTCCTGCGCATGATCATCAACCCGGCGATGATCGCGACCTATGTTTTCGGCACACTCCTCATCCTCACCCCCGGCGCCGTGAACTGGTACGCCGCCTGGTGGTGGACCAAAATCATCTGTGTCCTCCTGATGACCGGCTTCCACGTCGCCCTCTCACGCTGGCGCAAGGATTTCCTCAACGACCGCAACACGCGCCCCGAAAAATTCTACCGCATCGCCAATGAAATCCCGACGATCCTCTTCATCATTATCGTCCTGGTGGTGGTTGCGTGAGGCCCATTGCCGGGTTTGGTTAAGTGTCGTTAAATCTGCCCCCAGCCGGGTGTTTTGCCGGCAAGGGGGGAGCAGAAAATTGCATAAATTCAAACGCCTGCTGGTGGCCAACCGGTCCGAGATCGCCATCCGCGTGTTCCGTGCCGCCGCCGAGCTGGGCATCTCCACCATCGCCGTCTACCCCGAGCACGATAAACTCTCCCTCCACCGCTTCAAAGCAGATGAAGCCTATCTGATCGGCCGGGGCAAAGGCCCCATCGAGGCCTATCTCTCCATCGACGAAGTGATCCGTGTCGCCAAACTTTCCGGTGCGGATGCCATCCACCCCGGCTACGGCTTCCTCTCCGAAAACCCGGATTTCGCGGAAGCCTGTGCCCACGCCGGCATCATCTTCATCGGCCCTCAACCGGAAACCATGCGCCAGCTCGGCAATAAAGTGGCCGCCCGCAACCTCGCCATCTCCGTCGGCGTGCCGGTCATGCCCGCCACGCTGCCGCTGCCGTTCGATGATGAAGAAATCAAACGCATGGCCGCCGAAGTCGGTTACCCCGTGATGCTGAAGGCCAGTTGGGGCGGCGGCGGGCGCGGCATGCGCCCCATCGAGAGCGAAGATCTCCTCATCGATTCAGTCACCTCCGCCCGGCGCGAAGCCAAAGCCGCCTTCGGCAATGACGAGGTGTACCTGGAAAAACTCGTCCGCCGCGCCTTCCACGTCGAAGTCCAACTTCTCGGCGATTCCCACGGCAATCTCGTGCATCTGTTCGAGCGTGACTGTTCCATCCAACGCCGCCACCAGAAAGTCATCGAACGCGCCCCCGCGCCCTATATGGATGATGCCACACGTGAGGCCTTGTGCAACGCGGCGCTCGCCATCGGCAAAGCCACCAATTACTGC
This sequence comes from bacterium, assembly GCA_026224825.1. Classification (GTDB taxonomy): domain Bacteria; phylum Pseudomonadota; class Alphaproteobacteria; order Acetobacterales; family Acetobacteraceae; genus Acidocella. The sequence goes on from JAMFRO010000067.1 coordinate 21,800, forward strand.
AACGCCGGCACAGTCGAATTCCTCATGGACCGCGACACCGGCAATTTCTATTTCATCGAAGTGAACCCCCGCGTCCAGGTCGAGCACACAGTCACGGAAGTCGTTACCGGTATCGACATCGTCAAAGCACAAATCCGCATCGCCGAAGGCGGGCATATCGGTAATTTCGCCGAGACCGGTGTGCCGGTGCAAAGCGAGATCCACCTCAACGGCCATGCCCTGCAATGCCGCATCACCACCGAAAACCCCGATAATAATTTCGTCCCCGATTACGGCCGCATCACCGCCTATCGCGGCGCCTATGGTTTCGGCATCCGCACAGATGGCGGCACCGCCTATTCCGGCGCCGTCGTCACCCGCTTCTACGATGCGCTGCTGGAAAAAGTGACGGCCTGGGCACCAACACCTGAAGAAGCCATCGCCCGCATGGACCGTGCTCTGCGCGAATACCGCATCCGTGGTGTCGCCACCAACCTCGCCTTCCTCGAAGCCCTGCTGGAACACCCCGACTTCCGCTCCGGCAATTACACCACCCGCTTCATCGACAACACACCGGAACTTTTCACGGTCAAAAAACGCCAGGACCGCGCCACCAAATTATTGCGCTACGTCGCGGATGTCACAGTCAACGGCCATCCCGAAACACGCGGCAAACGCACCCCTTCAGCCCAGGGCCGCATCCCGCAAGCCCCCTGGTTCGGTGACGACCGCGCAGACGGCACGAAACAACTTCTCGACAAACTCGGCCCGAAAAATTTCGCGCAATGGATGTTGGACCAAAAACGCGTACTGGTCACCGACACCACAATGCGCGACGCACACCAATCCCTGCTCGCCACACGCATGCGCAGCTTCGACATCGTCAACGCCGCCAAACCCACATCCGTTGGCCTGCCGCAACTCTTCTCGCTCGAATGCTGGGGCGGTGCGACATTCGATGTCACCATGCGCTTCCTGCAGGAAGGCCCCTGGGACCGGCTCAGCCTTTTGCGTGAACGCGCGCCCAATATATTGCTCCAAATGCTGCTACGCGGCGCCAACGGCGTAGGCTACACCAACTACCCGGACAACGTCGTCAAATTCTTCGTCCGTCAGGCGGCCGAAGCCGGCATCGATCTGTTCCGTATTTTCGATTGCCTGAACTGGGTCGAAAACATGCGCGTCTCCATCGACGCCGTTATCGAATCCGGTAAACTGGCGGAAGGCGCTTTGTGCTATACCGGCGACATCCTCAACCCCAACCGCGCCAAATATTCCCTGAATTATTACGTAGGCCTGGCCAAACAACTGGAAGCCGCCGGCTGCCATATTCTGGCGATCAAAGACATGGCCGGGCTGCTGAAACCCGCCGCCGCCCACGCGCTGGTAAAAGCGTTGAAGGAAAGCGTCGGCCTCCCCATCCATCTGCACACCCATGACACATCGGGCATCTCCGCCGCCTCCGTCCTCGCCGCCATCAACGCCGGGGTCGATGCCATAGATGCCGCCATGGACCCCATGTCCGGCCTCACCTCCCAGCCCTGCCTCGGCTCGCTGGTGGAAGCCCTGCGCCATACCGAGCGCGACACCGGGCTAGATTCCGATGCCATCCGCCAGCTCAGCTTCTACTGGGAGGGCGTACGTTCCCAATACGCCGCCTTCGAGAGCGATCTGCAATCCGGCGCCTCGGAAGTCTACCTGCACGAAATGCCCGGCGGCCAATTCACCAATCTGCGCGAGCAAGCCCGCTCCCTCGGGCTGGAAACCCGCTGGCACGAAGTCGCCCGCGCCTATCACGATGCCAACGACCTCTTCGGCGATATCGTCAAAGTCACCCCCTCTTCCAAAGTGGTGGGCGATATGGCGCTGATGATGGTGAGCCAGAATCTTTCGCCGGAAATGGTGCTGGACCCGGCAAAGGAAATCTCCTTCCCGCAATCCGTGGTCGAGATGATGCACGGCGACCTCGGCCAGCCCCCCGGCGGCTGGCCGGCGGAGATTCAAAAGAAGGTGCTGAAGGATAAAACCCCCATCACAATACGCCCCGGCGCGCTGATGAAGGACGCCGATATAGAGACCATCCGCCGCGAGGCTGAGGCGCGCTGCGGCATCGAGATGAACGACCGCATCCTCGCCTCCTACCTCATGTACCCAGACGTCTTCACCAACTTCAACGCCGCGATGCGCACCTACGGCCCGGTCTCGGTGCTACCCACCCCGGTCTATTTCTACGGCATGAAGCCCGGCGATGAAATCTCCATCAAACTGCAAACCGGCAAGACGATGATCGTCAGCCTACAAACCATCTCGGACACGGATGAGGACGGCAATGTCAACGTCTTCTTCGAGCTGAACGGCCAGCCGCGCGTCATCACCATCCCCAACCGCACCGCCGTTTCCACCCGCGCAGCAAGGCGCAAGGCGGACGAGGCGGATGCAAAACATGTAGGCGCCCCAATGCCAGGCAGCATCGCCGCCATATTGGTGCGCGAGGACCAGGCGGTAAAACAAGGCGAACCCCTGCTCAGCATCGAAGCCATGAAAATGGAAGCACAAATCTCAGCGCCCCGAGACGGCGTGGTAAAAGCGATCCTAGTCCGGCCTGGAGAGCAAGTAGATGCCAAGGATCTACTGATCGAATTCGCCTAATGCCCAGGGTACTCAAGTGAGATCTTCTTTATATTGGATCGATCTAAGCGGCAGCGTGTTTAGTGAGTCTGACACGAACCCTACATCAAACCATCCGCTGGGCCGACTCGCAATTATGGCCCGGCCAAGGGCTGGCGATTGGCTTGAGGATGAATTGCTTGGCTGGCAGGCTGAAGGGGTGAATGCGGCGGTCAGTCTTCTTGAGCGCGAAGAGGTTATAGAGCTTGATTTGAATCTTGAGGCAGAATTCTGCAACAATAAGGGCATTGAGTTTATTTCCTTCCCGATAGCAGATCGAGGGGTCCCTGAATCAGCCAAGGCTGCTGCTGGGCTAGTGGAATCATTGGCGACCATGCTCATAGAAGGCAAAAATGTTGCCATTCACTGTCGAGCAGGGATAGGCCGCTCTTCTTTGATTGCTGCGTCTGTCATGGTCAGTATTGGTTTTACTGCGACGCTGGCGTTTGATCAGATAAGTGCAGCACGAAGAGTCAAAGTCCCAGATACAGAGGAACAACGTGTATGGGTGGAGCATTTCCAGTCAAACACGTAAATTCCTGCTTAAAGGCCGAAAGTTTTTTGCGCCGCTTTTTTACAAAAAAGCGGCTGCTTCCTCACTGATTAAGCAACGCCTGCACCGCCCCCGGCGGCAAATTCAGCGGCGTCAACCCCGGCGGCGGGGTGAACAACTCCGCCGGCTGCGGCGCATATGTCACCGAAAGTGCCGTCACCTCCGCCGCTCCCTGCTTATTATGCCCGGCAAAATGCAGCACCACACCGGAGGGCGTCAGGCAAACAGTCCCCGTGCCATTCTTATCCAGCACCAGATATTTCTCGCAATCCAACCCCGCATAATGCCCCGGCCCCAGCGGCGTAAAACTGGCGCCATCGGCATTGTAAATCTGCGACGTCAGCGCGGAAAAATCCGGCGCCTGCACCAGCGCATTCATCCCCGGCAGAATCAGCTCGGCATGGCCGGACGGCAGATTGCCGAGCACGTAATAGCCAGGCGCATCTATGCGCGCCGTCTGGTCAGCGGCATCATACCGGAGCTGATAATTCGCTGGCGCACGGTTCGGGGCGGTGAGCGCGTAGGTCACGGCCACATCGCGCGTGGGCAGAAAAACAGGGGTGGCCATTGCCGCCACCGGCAAGCCGGCAAGGGCCAGGCCCAGCAAAATTTTCATAGGGACTCCTGTCGCATCGCCTCTATCTCGCGCAGCAATACGGCAGCATCAGGGCTGGCGATAAAGCGCGCCGGCACATCCACGGCATCGGCCAGCAGCTCATGATAGGCGTTGCGCGGCACCTCAGTGGCGCCGAAGCGGGTCAGATGGCTGGTGATGAATTGCGTATCCAGCAGCAAAAACCCGCCCAGCCGCAGCCGCGCCACCAGATGCACCAGCGCCACTTTCGAGGCATCGGTGGTGGTGGAGAACATGCTCTCGCCGAAAAACGCGCCCCCGAGTGCCGCGCCATACAGCCCGCCCACGAGAATCCCATTCTCCCAGGCCTCCACGCTATGCGCGAAGCCCAACCTGTACAGCTCCACGAACAGCCGCTCGATCTCGGGGTTAATCCAGGTTTCCGGCCGCACATCGCGCGCGGCGGCGCAGGCGGCGATGGTCCCGGCAAAATCCGCATTGGCCGTTACGGTAAACCGCCCGCCGCGCAGCACCTTCAGCAGGCTGCGGGGTATGTGGAACCCATGCAGCGGCAGCACGCCGCGCGCCTCGGGGTCGAGCCAGTGCAGTGTTTTCGCTTCGCGCGATTCCGCCATGGGGAACAATCCCAGCCGGTAGGCACGGAGCAGTAGATCCGGCGTGAGCTGAAAGGGCCGAGCGGACATGGAAGCCAAACTCGCATGGCCGCTCGCGTTTTGCCAAGTGAAACAACGACAATCGAATTCACTTGCATCCCAGTGTTGCGCCGCAGCACACTCACTCAGGCAACAAGTTTGGGCAACAAGTTTGGGGGCGATATGACGGAAACATTCAAACCGCAAGCTGTGTATAACTGGCCGTTATCGGGTGCGGTGTCGGTGCCCATCACCATCAATCTCGGCGGCTCGGGCAACCCGGCGCAGGAGCAGGGCATGCTGGACCATGTCGGCAGCTATGGGCGGCAGATCGGCTGGCTGTGCGACGCGCTGGAGGTGGTCATCAAAAAAGTGGATGGCGGGACGCTGACCAAAGCCGACGAGAAAGCACTGAAAACCTTCGAGCTGATGGCGGCCGCCGTGCGCTTCCAAAAAACCCTGAGCAAATAAGGCTGGAGCCAATAAAAAGCCCCGGACATTGCTGCCCGGGGCCAGGTTCTTGGACGTTTATTGGTATTATTAGTGGGTCGAACGGGCCCAGCCATGGTCATGGACCAGCCCGTCATCATAGCGGTCGTCAGCGTCTTCAACCGGCGCCGGCACAGCCTTACGGCTGGCCTCAGCCAGTACGGCGATGGTGGAATGTGCGTCAGCCACCACATCGCGCTGGCGCGCGGCATGGGTGCCGCCGAAACCATCGGGAGAGAAACAGGGGATGTTGAACTGACGCATGGTAAACTCCTTCATCGTTCGGTCGCCGCAGCCTCGGTTGAAGCCTTGGGTGTAAGTGAAAGTATTTACAAAGCCCCGCGATGTACAGGATAATGATGGCGGAAACCCTCGAAACCTGTGCGTGACTTTACTGTAAATTTTTGCTATTTGTAAAACATGTCAAAAACCGCCATTGGCAAAACCATCCGCCGGCTGCGCATGGAGCAGGGGTTCACCCAGCAGGGCTTCGCCCTGAAGCTTGGCATTTCAACATCTTACCTGAACCTCGTCGAGCACGACCAGCGCAACGTCACCGCCTCGCTGCTGTTCAAACTAACCGATCTACTGAAGGTCGATCTCGCCGCCCTGTCAGGCACCCAGGAGCGCGAGTTCGAAGCCCTGCTCCGCGAAGCCTTTTCCGACCCCGCTCTAAGCGGTGAATCCGTGCCCGAAGCCGAGATCAAAAACCTGGCCGCCGCCCCCGGCGCCGCCCGCGCCGTGCTGGCCCTGCACAAGGCCCTGGCCGGCGCGCGCGAGGAATCCTCAGGCATAACCCTCCCCTCAGGCCGCAAAATCCTGCTCCCCAACGAGGAAGTGCGCGACTTCTTCCACGACCACGAAAACCACTTCCCAACGCTGGAAGAGGCCGCGGAAGCCATCAGCGCCAAGCTCGACACCAATTCAGGCTCCAGCCACGCCCTTGCCGAGCGGCTGCGGCGCGAACACGGCCTGGTCGTGCGCGTCCAGCCTTTGCCCGGCAGCCTGCGCGTGTTCGACGCCGCCAACCGCATCCTCCATCTCTCCGAAGACCTGCCGCGCGAGAGCCGTGGCTTCCACATGGCCTTCCAACTGGCCCTTCTGGAATCCCGCCCCGCGGTAGACGCAATCGTCGAGCGCGCCGCCCCCTCCTCGCGCGATGCGTCGGAGCTCCTACGCATCGGCCTGCTCAACTACATCGCCGGCGCCCTGCTCATGCCCTATGCGGCCACGCTCAACGCCGCCCGCGAGCGCCGCTACGATGTCGACGCCATCGCCGCCCGCTTCGGCGTTTCCTACGAACAAGCCTGCCACCGCCTCACCACACTACAGCGCGCCGGCGCCCGTGGCGTGCCCTTCTTCTTCCTGCGCGTGGACCCAGCCGGAAACGTCTCCAAACGCTTCTCCGCCGCCGGCTTCCCCTTCATCCGCTTCGGCGGCACCTGCCCCCGCTGGATCGTCCACTCCGCCTTCACCACCCCCGGCGTCATCCGCGTCCAGGTCGCACAACTCTCGGACAAGGAATCCTTCCTCTGCTTCGCCCGCAGCATCACCGGCCGCCCCGCCCGCTGGGGTGAACCCCCGCCGATGCACGTCATCGCCATGGGCTGCGATGTCTCCCACGCCAGCGAACTGGTCTACGGCGACGGCCTGAACCTGGACACAGCCGCAGTCGGCATCGGCCTCTCCTGCCGCATGTGCGAACGCCAAGACTGCCGCTCCCGCGCCTTCCCCCCCATAGCCCACCGCCTAGCCATAGACCCCGGCAAAACCAGCGCCAGCCCCTACCAATTCGACGCCAAACCGGGCCGATAAGGGCCGTTTCGGAAACTCAGGTCTGAGGGTGGGGGTGTTCCACGGAAAAGGCCAGGGCTCTGCCCTGGACCCGCCAAGGGCCGAAGGGCCCTTGGATCCCACCCGGGTCTTGGAAAGGGATGCCCTCGAGATCACGTAGTTGGAAAGCCCGTGCAAGGCATCCCTTTCCAAGACCCGAAGGTAGTGGGGGTCTGGGGCCTTAGGCCCCAGCGGGGTCAGGGGCGGAGCCCCAGCCTTTTCCGTGGAACACCCCCGCCCTCAGACCTGAGTTTCCGAAACGGCCACTATATTCCGGCCGTTGCGTTTGGCGGCGTAGAGCTTGCTGTCGGCAATCGCCACTAGGTCGCGCATTATGGCGCCGCGATGCGGCGCGATGCAGCCATAGCCCAGGCTTAGCGTCACGATGCCTGGGGGCGCCATCCCTTCATGTGTCAGCCCCAGCTCTTCCACCCCCTGGCGCACACGTTCGGCCACGCCGCGCACGGTCTCCGGCGAGGCGTCGGGGAGTAAAATGGCGAATTCCTCGCCGCCATAACGCGCGAGCACATCCTGTTCGCGGATCAGCGTGCCGATGCGCGCAGCCACCCGGCGCAGGCAGTCATCTCCCGCCTGATGCCCATAATGATCGTTATAAAGCTTGAAATGGTCGATATCCGCCATGATCAGCCCCACGGCGCGCTGCTGGGCCGAGCCGTGCTGCCAGAACATCGCCAGCGTATCGTCGAAGCAGCGGCGGTTGGCGACACCGGTGAGCGGATCGGTCAGTGTTTCCCGCACCAGCCCCTGGTTGGCCGCATCCAGCAGCCCGCGCATGATCCGGTCGGCGGTGTTGAGCAGAAACATGCGCCGGTCGCGCCATTCCAGTTGCAGGTTGAAGCCGATCGCGGCGGCGGCGATCGACACCTCGATCAACGCGAGCGAGCCGATCTCCCCCGCCGGCACCACGCGCGAGGCAAACAGCGAGGCGATGAAAATGAGAGGTGCCGCGGCGGTGTTGATGAGAAATTCGCGCGGCGGCATCCGCACCGCGATGCTGGTGCCCAGCAGAATCAGCGGGGTGGCGCGGATATCGAGCATGGCCGCCTCGGCGCTGCTGTGCACGCACAGCACCGCCGAGATAATCGCCGGCGTCACCGTGAGCAGCAGCAGCCAGGCGCCGTAACGCCGGCCAACCCGGCCGCGCCGGTCCAGCTCCGTGAATATCAGCACCGCCGGGGTCATCAGCCCGAAGCGCAGCAGGCCGGAGAGGCTCACAATCTCAGGCTCGGCGTAAAACTCCCCGACCCAGTAAAAATCGAAGATCAGCGTCAGCGTGATCAGCAGGCGGCGGTTGAACAGCCGGCATTGCTGCAGCCGTTCCGCCGCATAATCAGCTTGCAGGGCGGCGGGCATGGCCGGCAGCCAGCCCGGCTCGGCCAAAGCCCGGTCGATCAGTGGCAGCAGCGTCCGGTCAAAGGCTGTGGGCAAGGCATTTCCCCGTGAAGGCGGTTTTGCCCCAGCCTAAACCACACCCGTAAACAACCCATTTCCAAAGCCGATTTGGTTACGGGCACGTTTACCAATTCCGCATCCCCGTGCTGCAGCGCGGCATTATCCCTGTGCCGCATTGCGGCATGGCCCCCAGGTTAACTCTGGCATACGCGGCGCAAATCATCCCCCACCCCGCCCGGTTTGCGCTAATCTCCCAGCCCTCAACCACAAGACTCTCAACAACAAGACTAGGGACGATGTGCCATGACCGAACCCCTGCCCGCCACCGAGATCGCCACCCGCATGACCGAAGCCATGCGCGGCCTCGCGGAAGCCAACACCAATTACATGCGGGAGCTGATGCGCGCCAACACGGCCTTGCTCACCTCCTTCATGGAAAAGACGACGGATACACTTGAGGAAGCGCCATCGGAATGCGCCCGCCACCGCCGGGCTTCCGAGCCCTGAGCCATCAAACCATCAACCCCCCACCAGCCTTCCGCACATAAAAAAACCCGCCGGCACCATAAGGGCCAGCGGGTCAAGTCAACAGGGAGGCTTCACGTCTGGGAGACGTTGGGACCGAGGTCCCAATCCGGCCCCGAAGGACCGGACGATGTCCAGCTCGCACCGGACATGTTGTATATACGCCACATACAGAATTTTTTAAGGGGTAAAATCGATTTGCGGTTGCTTTTTTGTATCCGCCTATTGCAGCGCGCCGCAAACCCCAGGGAATCCGTGGCTTTCAGCGCGGAGTCCCGTTGCGTTCGGCAATGCTATTAACCAAAAAGTCACGGAAAACCGACACGCGTTTGCTGTTCCGCAACTCTTCCGGGTAGACGAAATACATATCGATGGCCGGTTTCTTCACCTCGGGCAGCACCGCTACCAGGCCAGTCTGGTCCTGCACCAGGTAATCCGGCACGGTGCCGATGCCGATTCCGGCGCGAATACAAGCCAGTACAGCCTGCAGCGAGTTCACCTCCAGCACGCCGCGCCGCGCCGTACCGTCCTTACGGCCGATCTCACCCAGCCAGTTCACATCCGGCACCGGCGGCTTACGGTCGCCGAACAGGATCAACTTGTGATTGTCGAGGTCCTCCACCGTCTCCGGCAGCCCATACGCCTTCGCATAATCGGGCGAGGCCCAGATCTGGCTGCGAATCTCGCCCAGATGCCGCTGCACCAGATCCGGCTGGCGCGGCGGGTGCATACGAATCGCCACATCGGCCTCGCGCATGGCAAGGTCGAGTTCGGTATCATCCAGCAGCAGCGAGACAGTCACGTCGTGATGTTGATTCAGGAAGGTTTTCAGCCGTGGCGCCAGCCAGGCCACGCCGAAGCTATGGGTGGTGGTCACTTTCAGCCGCCCGGCGGGCTTTTCCTTGCTCTCCGCCAGCAGCGCCTCGGTCATGGCGAGCTTGGCAAACACCTCGCGCACCGTTCGGTTCAGCGCCTCACCCTGTTCGGTGAGGATCAGCCCGCGCGCATGGCGGTGGAAGAGCGGCACGGCCAGTGCCTCCTCCAGCGCCGAGATCTGCCGCGACACAGCCGACTGGCTGAGGTTCAGCGTATCCCCCGCATGGGTGAAGCTCCCGGCTTCGGCCACAGCGTGAAACACCCGCAGCTTGTCCCAATCCATTTTCTGTCCGGTCATTTATGCCGCCTCGCTGACGTGCAGCGGTATGTTGCCCAGGAATTTTTCAACTTCTAACGCCGCCATGCATCCGGTTCCCGCTGCCGTTACTGCCTGGCGATAGGTCTTGTCCTGCACATCCCCAGCGGCAAACACGCCGGGTATGGAGGTTTCGGTCGTTCCAGCTTTGGTAATCACATAGCCCTCGGCATCCAGTTTCACCTGGCCCTGGAATATCGAGGTCGTCGGCGAATGGCCGATGGCGATGAACACGCCATCCACCGGCAATTCCTGCGTCTCATCGGTTTTCGCGTGTTTCAGCCTTACGCTGGTCACCACCTCAGGCGTGCCGGACCCAAGGATCTCGTCCACAGAATGGTCCCAGATGACGGAAATCTTCGGATTTTCGAACAGCCGCTTCTGCAAAATCTGTTCCGCCCGCAAGTGGTCGCGCCTGTGCACCAGCGTCACATGGCTGGCATGGTGGGTCATATAAATGGCCTCCTCCACCGCCGTATTGCCGCCGCCGACCACAGCCACTTTCTTCCCGCGGTAGAAAAACCCGTCGCAAGTGGCGCAGGCCGAAACCCCTGCGCCCGAATATTTCTGCTCGGACTCCAGCCCCAGCCAGCGCGCCTGCGCGCCGGTGGAGATGATCACCGCCTCCGCCTCATATTCCGTCCCGCCATCCGTCCAGGCCTTGAACGGCCGGGCGGAGAAATCCACCTTGGTCACAATGTCATACACAATCTCCGTGCCGACATGTTCAGCCTGCTTGGCCATCTGCTCCACCAGCCAGGGGCCCTGGATGGGGTCGGCGAAACCGGGGTAATTCTCCACATCGGTGGTAATGGTCAACTGCCCGCCCGGTTGCAGCCCGGCGATGAGCACCGGGCTCAAATTCGCACGCGCGGCGTAAATGGCGGCGGTATAACCCGCAGGCCCGGAGCCAATGATCAAAACCCTCGTTTTTTTCACGTCGGACATTTAAAGTACTTCATCCTGAATTCTGTATATTTCTACATATCCGCTGCGCGGGAGCCGATACAAGAGAGAGTTGCACAAAACGCATGGCACTGGCCCAGGTTTTTGTCTCAGCAAGGCACCATTCACAATGCGGTAACCTCCCTTATATTGGTTTCATGCCCTATTCCGTATCAGACCATTATGACGGCGCACATTTCTTCAACCCCGAACCCACGATCCGCACCGGCGGCGAAGGAAAGCGCGTTGGGATATGGCAGTTCCTGTTCGCCCGCCTGCGGCGCGATGAAGCCATCTGGTCCCGTTGGCCAAAAAAGGTTGAAAACAAAGCGTTTCCCGGCCCCAGCGGCGAGGCCAGCCTGAGCTGGATCGGCCACAGCACATTCCTGCTCCGCCTGCCCGGCCTCAATGTCCTCACAGATCCGGTGTTCTCCGAGCGCTGCTCCCCGGTCCAGTTCGCCGGCCCCAAGCGCGTGCGCGCCCCCGGCATCGCCCTGGCGGATTTACCAAAAATCGACATTCTGCTCCTCTCCCACAACCATTACGACCACATGGATATCGGCTCCCTGCGCGCCCTGTACCGCCACTCCCCCGGCGTGCAGATCGTCACCACCCTGGGCAACAAGGCCTATCTCGCCAAAAAACGCCTGGCCCACGCCATCGAGCTGGATTGGTGGCAGGCGGAAACGGTGAAAGGTGCCACGATCACCGTCACCCCCGCCCGGCATTTCGCCGCCCGCACCCTGTGGGACCGCAACGAGACCCTCTGGGGCGGCCTCTTCCTCGACTATAAAGGCCACAAGATCTTCTTCGCCGGTGACACCGGCTACACCAAATATTTCGCCGAAATCCGCCAGCGCCTAGGTGCCCCCACCCTCGCCATGCTGCCCATCGGCGCGTACGAACCACGCTGGATGATGGGCCCCGTCCACATGAACCCCGCCGACGCCGTACAAGCGATGCTAGACCTGCACGCCACCCGCGCCGTCGGCATCCACTTCGGCACCTTCCAACTCACCGCCGAACCCATCGACGCGCCTCTGCACGACCTCAAGGCCGCCATGCTGGCGGCGGATCAGCCGCTGGAACGCTTCTTCACTTTGGAGACTGGCGAGAGCATCCCGCTTTAACCGCGAACGGCGGTGGTATACAGCGGGCCATGGCAAAACAACGCGCCGACCTCATGCTCGTCAACGCCGGCCTGGTGGAATCCCGTGCCAAGGCGCAGGCCCTCATCATGGCCGGTCTGGTCTATGCCGGCACCGCCCGCGTTACCAAAGCCGGGGACCTCCTGCCGGAAGACGCGCAACTGAACGTCAAAGGCCAGGACCATCCCTGGGTCTCGCGCGGCGGCGTAAAACTCGCCCACGGCCTCGCCCATTTCGGCCTGAACCCCGCAGGGCGCATCGGCCTCGATGTCGGCGCCTCCACCGGAGGTTTCACGGATGTGCTGCTCACCAACGGCGCGCCAAAAGTCTACGCCGTGGATGTCGGCCACGGCCAGCTCGCCTGGAAGCTCCGCTCCGACCCGCGCGTAATCGTGCTGGAAAAAACCAATGCCCGCCGCCTGACGGCCGAAATCATCCCCGAACCCATCGGCGCCATCGTCTGCGACGCCAGCTTCATCGGCCTGCAAACCGTACTGCCCGCCGGCCTCGCCCTCTGCGCCCCCGGCGCCTTCGCCGTGGCACTCATAAAACCGCAATTCGAAGCCGGCCCCGGCCAGGTCGGCAAAGGCGGCGTGGTGCGTGACCCCGAAATCCACACCGAGGTCTGCGCCCGTATCGAAACCTGGTTTGCATCCCTGCCCGGCTGGACCGTGCTCGGCATCACCCCCAGCCCCATCAAAGGCCCCGAGGGCAATATCGAATTCCTCATCGGTGCCCGGCGCGAAGATTAGCTTCAGAACATGGCAAAACACGCGATCTTCCTCAGCGGTCCCATCGGCACCGGCAAGACCACCCTGGGGCGCGCCCTTGCCGAGCGGCTTGCGGCCGGGTTCATCGACGGTGACGATCACTCGGCGCCAGACAGCCCCTGGTATTGTTCAATTCTACAAACAAGCCGGTCCATCGTTCAGGCGGGGATGGCAACACTGCACAACCGCGATGCCGTCGTCATCGCCTACCCGCTCCGCTGCTCCAACTGGATCTATTTCCGCAGGAAGTTTGGCGATGCGGGCATGGCAACGCTTTTCGTGAGCCTGCGGGCATCCTACACCTCGATTATCGACCAGCAACGGGGGCGAGACTTCAGCGATGCCGAGCATGAGCGTATCCAGATCATGATCAGCGAAGGCTACGGCGCGCGCCCCTTCAGCGATCTTGTGTTCGATACGGATAGAAAGAGCTTCCCGGCCACGCTGACCCAATTGGAATATGAGGCCAGGCGCTTGATGGATTCCCAAAAACAATGAAGCAAACCTACCACGGGTCCTGCCACTGCGGCAAAGTCCGTTTCGAGGCCGATGCGGATTTGACCCATGTCCGCGTTTGCGATTGTTCCATATGCAGGCGGCGCGGCGCCCTCAACCATCGCGTCTCACCCGAATGCTTCCGGCTGCTCACCCCGCTGGAGGATCTGACGCTCTACACCTTCAACACCCACACCGCGCGCGACTATTTCTGCCCGGCCTGTGGGATCCAACCCTTCAGGCGACCACGGACCGATCCCGGCGTGTGGACGATCAACGTCCGCTGCCTAGAGGGAGTCGATCTCGATGCGATTCCCGTGCAGCGGGTGTACGGCAGCAAGCTATCCTGACCTCCGGGATCACGAATACCGCTTGGCTGCCGCCACGCAGGCCGCCACCGCCCCCATCACCGCAATCAACGGCCAGCCGATCGTCTCATGCAGCAGCGTGCCCGCCAAAACCAGCCCGAACCCCGGCTGCAGCAACTGCAACTGCCCCACCGTGGCAATGCCTCCCTGCGCCAGCCCGCGATACCAGAACAGAAACCCGATGAGGCTGCTGAACACCGAAACATACCCCAATCCAACCCAGGCCGCGCCCGCCACATGTCCCCAGCCGTCAGGCCAGCTCGCCGCCATCAAGCCCGCCATCACCGGCAACGATAACACCAGCGCCCAGGACACCACCTGCCAGCCTCCCAGCGTGCGTGAAAGTTTTGCGCCCTCCGCATAGGCCAGGCCGCAGATGATGATCGCCGCCAGCATCATCCCATCGCCCACGGACATCGCGCCCGCCCCCCGCGCCAGCGCATAACCCGCAATCAGCAGGCTCCCCAGCACGGAAAACACCCAGAACCCCGGATGCGGCCGCTCACCCCCGCGCAGCACCGCAAACATGGCGGTGGAGAGCGGCAACAGCCCGATGTACATGATGGAGCGTGACGTGGTGAGATGCTGCAAGGCCAGCGCCGTGAGCAGTGGAAACCCGACCGCCACGCCGGCGGAAACGATCAGCAACGGCAAAATCTCGTGCCGCCCAGGCCGCTTTTCCCGGAACGCCAGCAGCAGCCCCAACCCCAGCACGCCCGCAATGGTGGCCCGTGCCCCGGTGAGGAACAGCGGCGTAAACCCCGCATCCGCCAGCCTTGTCGCCGGCAGCGAGCCGCTGAAAATCACCACACCGATAAACCCGTTGATCCAGCCCTGGGTGGAGGAGGTGTTACTGGCCATGGCGCGCCATATCCCAGAACGGGCGCGAGGCCTCATATTCCGCCGCCCCGGCGCAAATGCCGATATCCCCCAGCATGGCCCGGCCCATACCCGCCATCGCCCGGCGCGAGCGCCAGAGCTGAAAGCAGCACTTGAGGGATTGCGTTATCCGGCGAAGAAGTATAGCGTTACTGTATATACTCATGAAAACGGATAGCAGTGATAGTCGCGTTACGCAACATGTGAGGCGCCTCGCCGCCGGCGAGGCCCCCGGCGCGCGCCTGCCCTCCGTCCGCATGCTGATGCGCGAACTCGGCGTCAGCCCCGTCACCGTACAGCACGCGCTCGACCGCCTCACCCGCGAAGGCATCATCGAAGCCCGCCCCGGCCTCGGCACCTTCGTGGCCAAACGCGCCGAGGAGGCCGCCCCCGCCCGCGCCGATTACGCCTGGCAATCCGCCGCCCTCGGCCCGGCCCGCTTCTCACTCCGTGGCCTGGCCGGGATGATGTCCGTACCCCCGCCCGGTGCGGTACAGCTCAACAAAGGCTATCTGCCCACCGCTTTGCAGGCAGGCCCCCTGCTCACCGCCGCCGCCGGCCGGGCCCTGCGCCGCCCCGGCATATGGGACCCCATGCCGGTGGATGGCCTGCCGGAATTGCGGGAATGGTTCGCCAGCGAGACCAATGGCGCCTTCCAGCCGCGCGATGTCATCATCTGCCCCGGCACCCAGGCCGCCATCGCCGCCGCCTTCCGTGCCCTGGCCGCACCGGGAGATCCCGTTCTCTTCGAAAGCCCCAGCTACACAGGCGCGATGGCCTCCGCCGAAGCCGCCGGGCTCAACATCATCCCCGTGCCGGCCGATGAGAACGGCGTGCGCCCCGATATGCTGGAAAACGCCTTTCACCGCACCGGCGCCCGGCTGTTCTACTGCCAGCCCAACCACGCCAACCCCACCGGCGCCAGCCTGTCCGAGGACCGCAAAGCGGCCGTGCTCGCCATCGTGGCGCAGGCCGGGGCGCTGATGATCGAGGACGACTGGGCCCATGATTTCCACCTCGACACCCCTGCCCCTCTGCCGCCGCTCAGCCTCCGCGACACCAACGGCCACATCATCTACATGCGCTCGCTCACAAAATGCGCCGCACCTAGCTTACGCATCGGCGCCATCTGCGCCCGTGGCCCGGCCTTCGAGCGCCTGCACAACGCCCGCCTCGCCGATGATTTCTTCGTCCCCGGCCCGCTCCAGGAAACCGCCATCCAGCTCGTCACCTCACCAAGCTGGCCGCGCCACCTGAAAACCCTGCGGGCTTCCCTACGCGACCGCCGCGACGCCCTCGCCGCCGCCATCACCAGGCATTTTGGCCCCGATGCCTTGCCACAAACCCTGCCTGGCGGCCTGCATCTCTGGGTCCGCCTGCCCCCAGGTGTTTCCGATGAAGAACTGGCCCGTAAAGCAGCGGAAAAGGGCATCCTCATAAGCGCCGGCACCCATTGGTTCCCAGCCGAGCCACCCGCCCCTTACGTCCGCCTCGGCTTCGCCCATGCCGACCCGCAACAGACCGAGCAAGCCGTCGCCACCCTGGCTGGTCTCGTGGGTTAGAGGCTGTGCACCCCCCGTCACCCCCGCGCTCCCTCCCGTCATCCTCGCGAAAGCGGGGATGACGGGAGTACGAGGATGGGGGGTAAAGTCCCGGAATACCCTTTGAATCAGTCTCTTAAGGGTCCGAGAGCACTGCCTCCAGGGCATCGTGCACGCGGGTATAAAACGCCCCCATATCCGTCAGCCGGGCTGCCGCCGTGCCGTCCGGCTGTGCCGCTGCCGTGGTCTTCAGCAAATCCGCCATGGTGCCGATGAAGCGCATCTGCTCCAGCAAAAATCCGCCGCCGCGTTCGGCTATGCCATAGCGCACGCGCTTGGTGCCGCGCTCGGTATAACAACGCACAACACCGTAACGCTCCAGCAGCCGCGCCGCGACGGAGGCGCTGCTTTTGCTCACCCCGAGCCCCTCCACCAGCTCATCCAACGTCAGCGGCACCGGGCTCAGCATGATATAACCCTGCATCCGTGCCGCAATCGGCGGCATGCCCATGGGGATCACCAGCCGCGCCAGCGCCTCGATGAACGGATCGTTGCCGTCAGGCTTTGACATATTCGACATTCGCCGAATATAGTTGGCTGCCCAAGAAAAAATCAAGCGGACAAAAAATGAACCAGACAGAACCCCAACGTGTTGCCCTCGTCACCGGTGCCGCGCGCGGCCTCGGCCGCGCCATCGCCGAAGCCCTGGCGCAGCAAAATGTGTCACTCCTGCTGGTCGACATCCTGGCCGACCGCCTGGAAACCACATGCGCCGAGCTGGCGGCTAACGGCACACGCTGCACCGCCTTTGCCACGGACATCTCCGCCAAAGCCAATTGCACCGCCGCCATCGCCGCTGCCATCGCCACCTACGGCCGGCTCGACATCCTCATCAACGCCGCCGGGTTGATGCGCTTCAACCACGCCACCGACGTTTCGGAGGAAGAGTTCTGGCAGATCATGCAGGTCAACACCGCCGCCCCCTTCTGGCTGGCCCAGGCCGCTATCCCGCATCTGCTGGAAACCGAGGGCAATATCGTCAACGTATTGTCGCAAAGCGCGCTCATGGGCACCGCCTATATCGTGCCCTATTCCATGTCCAAGGCGGCCCTGCTGCAGCTCACCAAATCCCTGGCCGTGGAATATGCCGACAAACCCATCCGCATCAACGCCGTCGCCCCCGGTTCGATGCTGACCGAGATCAGCACCGGCACGCGCCCGCCAGCGGACGCCGATTTCGCCAAGATCAAGCGTTATTCCGGCACCCGCCCGCCGGCCCAGCCGGCGGAGGTGGCCGCCGTCGTCGCCTTCATCTCATCACCCGCGGCCAGTGCCGTACACGGCGCCATCTGGCCGGCGGATTGCGGAGTCACCGCAGGCTGATAGGCTGCGGCCAACCATCCACGGGAGCAAAACTATGAGTACGGAACCTAAAGACAGGTTGGGCAAGATCGGCATCTGGTCCATGGAGCTGCGCTTCGGCGACAAGGCCGAGGCGCTGGAGGCCGCCACCGAGCTGGACGAGCTTGGCTACGGCGCCCTCTGGGTGCCCGGCGGCATCGATGACAATGTCCTCAACGACATCAACCAGCTCCTCGCCGTGACGAAGAAGGCCGTGATCGCCTCCGGCATCCTCAACATCTGGAAGCACAAGCCCGAGGATGTCGGCGCCTGGTGGAACGGGCAATCTCCTGAAAACCAGTCCCGTATCCTGCTGGGCCTGGGCGTCAGCCATGCCCCCATCATCGGCGAAACCTACGGCAAGCCGCTCACCGCCATGAAGCATTTCCTGGCCGGGCTGGGCCGGGCGAAAATCCCCGCCTCGTCCTTGTGCCTCGCCGCCCTGCGGCCGAAAATGCTGGAACTGGCCGCCGAACACACCGCCGGCGCGCATCCCTATCTCGTCACCCCGGAACATACCGCGCAGGCGCGCACCATCCTCGGCCCCAACGCGCTGCTCGCCCCGGAACAGGGCGTGATCCTGGACACCGACCCAGACACCGCGCGCGCAAAAGCCCGCACCGTCATCGGCCATTATGCGCAACTGCCCAATTATGTGAACAGTTGGCTCGCCCTCGGCTTCACCCAGGATGAAATCACCACCGGCAATGATCGCCTGGCCGATGCTCTGTTCGCCTGGGGCACACCCGAGCAAATCGCCACGCGGATAAACGAGCATTTGGCTGCCGGCGCCAACCATGTCTGCCTCCAGCTCATCACCGGCGAACCTCGCCCCAGCGTTGCCGCCGCCCGTCCCGGCTGGCGCACCCTCGCCGCCGTGTTGCTTTAACGCCCGGCCTCGTGGCAGTATATTCGGTAATAACCGAATATACTGCCAGAGAGGAAAAGTTATGATTGGAGAAGATCCGTTCGATCTGCAGGGGCAGGTCGCCCTTGTCACCGGGGCCGGCCAGGGGGTTGGCCGCGGCATCGCTTTGGCCCTCGCCCACCACAACGCCGGCGGCATCGTGGTCAATGACTTCGTGCTGGAACGCGCAGAGGTCGTCGCCGCCGAAATCCGCGAGCTCGACATCCCCGCCATCGCCGTGCAGGCCGATGTCGGCGATCGCGCCAGTGTCGCCGCCGCCTTCGCCACGGCACAGGCAGCCCTCGGCCCCATCACCATATTGGTGAACAACGCCGGCAATGCCGGGCCCAACACGCAAATGGGCATGTCGCCCCAATTCTGGGAAACCGACCCGGAAGACTGGGACCGCTATTTCCGCACCAACACCTTCGGCGTGCTCAACTGCTGCCATGTGGCCCTGCCCGAGATGGTCAAAGCCAAGCTCGGCCGCATCGTCACCATCATCTCCGATGCCGGGCGCGTCGGCGAAGCCCGCCTCGCCGTCTACTCCGCCGCCAAGGCCGCCGCCGGCGGCTTCGTGCGTGCCATCGCCCGCGAGACAGGGCGCTATGGCGTCACCAGCAACGCCATCTCCCTCTCCACCATCGCCCCACCCATGGATGACGCGGCACTGGCGGAAATGATGGGCACCGAGCGCGCCAAACAGCAGCTCTCGCGCTACGCCATCCGCCGCTATGGCAAACCGGACGACGTCGCCCTCATGGCCCTGCTGCTCTGCTCCCCCGCCTCATCCTGGATCACCGGCCAGACCTACCCGGTCAACGGCGGCTATTCCTTTGCACAATAACGGAGCCGGAAAATGACAGACCTCGCCACCCTCATCGCCAAAGACGAAATCCGCGAGCTGGGCCAGCTCTATTCGCGCGGCGTGGACCGTAAGGACGGCGCCCTGCTGCGCACACTCTACACAGCAGACGCCACCGACACCCATGGCGATAGTTTTGACGGCGGCGCCGAAGACTACGTCGTCTTCCTGGAGCGCTCTTTCCCCTACATGCGCTACAGCGGCCACCATATCTGCAACCACCTCATCACCGTGGACGGCGATACCGGCGAAGGCGAAATCTATGCCTACGCCTTCCACGTCATCCCCAATCTCGATGGCAGTGGCGGCTGGCTCGAAGACATCCGCTTCGTCCGCTACATCGACCGCTACCGCAAAGACAACGGCAAATGGCGCTTCGCCAAACGCGTCGTCACCTACGACTATTCCAGCCGCGTCCCCGCCCAGATCCCCGAAGGCGACACGGTCACCGTGCCGCTCAACCCCGCCACCTACCCCTCCGACCCAAGCTACGCCGCGCTGTCCTCAGCACTCTTCGCACGGGGCCCACGCCGGTAGTGATTGTTTCAGACTGCGGGGTGTTCCACGGAAAAGGCCGGGGCTCTGCCCTGGACCCGCCAAGGGCCGAAAGGCCCTTGGATCCCATAACTTAAGGGTTTGAAAGGGGCCTGCCACCCAGTCGCCACAAACGACATAGGCAGGCCCCTTTCAAACCCTTAAAAGTCAAGGGGTCTGGGGCCGTCACGCCGGAGGCGTGCTGCGCACGACGGCCCCAGCGGGGTCAGGGGCGGAGCCCCAGCCTTTTTTCGCAGAACGCCCCACAGTCTGAAACAGCCGCTAAGCCCGCGTGATGGACTGTGAGAACAGTGTGGTGCCGTGGAGGTCGACGAGGGCGTAGTTGAGGCTGGTGCCGGAGAGTTTGGCGGTCATGAAGCCGTGGGCGCCGGAGGCGAAGCCGCCGCGTATGGCGGCGTGTGGGGTGTAGGTTTGCGAGCCGGCGCCGGTGACGATGTAGGTGGTGTGGTCCACCTGCACCGATTGCAGCAGATGGTCGTGGCCGCAGATATAGATGGGCACGGCGTGTTTCTGCAGGATCGGGTTGAGGCGGGCGATCAGGTCGGGCTGGTCGTGGTCGGAGCCGTCGCTATCGTCCAGCGCGGTGTAGACCGGGTGATGGCCGATGACGATATTCCATTGCGCCTTGGAGGCGGCGAGCTGCGCGTCCAGCCAGTCGAGCTGGGCCTGGCTGTCCTGTCCCTCGATGCGGACTTTCGAGCCGATGTATTTTTTAATGAACGGCGAGGTGTCGAGATAATAGAACGCCGCCGTCGCGCCATCGGGCAGGGTCACGGTCTCGGTGTAATAGCGGGCGGGCAGGCGCCAGCGATGGCTGGTTTTGGAATAATCCAACTGTGCCTGCACATTGCCCCGGTAGTCATGATTGCCGAGAATGATCTTCCACGGCGATTGCAGTGAAGGGGCGGTGTAGATTTCCTCGTAGGAACTCTGCCATTGCGGGTCATCAAGCCCGGTCACACCGTTCTCGTAGAAATTATCCCCAACCGAGACGGTGTACTGGCTGCCGATGGCGGCAGCGGTCTTGCCCATCTGCACGCCCACCGCGCGCTGCTCATCATGCCCATTGCGGCCCCAATCGCCGATCAGCACGAAGTTCAGGGTTTTATCAGCCGCCTCGGCCGGTGTGGCGGCGGCCGCACCCAGCACGGCGGTGGAGGCGATGAAGTTGCGGCGTGTCAGCAGCATGGCGAATCTCCGGTCAATTCCACACGCCGCATATCAAAGCCCGTGCCCCCTGTCTGCGACAATTTGAAGACAGAAGGTTACGCTCCCGCGAGCGTCATACCCTCGATGCGTAACGTCGGTGCATCCGTGCCGCGCTTGAACTCCAGATCGCTGGCCGGGGTGATGTGCAGGAATATTTCCCGCAAATTCCCGGCGATGGTGAATTCCGCCACCGGTTCGGCCAGCACGCCGTTGCGGATCATGAACCCCGCCGCCCCGCGCGAGTAATCGCCGGTCAGCCCGTTCACCCCCATGCCGATCATCTCGGTCACGAACAGCCCCTCGGTGATATCCGCCATCAACGCCGCCTGGTCGAGCGTGCCGGCCGCCATGTAGAAATTGGACAAGCCCCCGGAATGCCCGTTGGTTTTCAGCCCCAACTGGTTGGCGCTGCGCGTGTCCAGAATCCAATCCGTCAGCACCCCGGCCTCGATGAAATTCATCGCGCGCACCGTCTGGCCCTCGCGGTCGAACGGGCGCGAGCGGCTGCCGCGCACGCGATGCGGGTCATCGGTGATGGTGATGCCGGGGCCGAAGATGGGCTGGTGCAGCGCATCCTTCAGGAAGGACGTGCCGCGCGCGATGGAGGCGCCGGAAATGGCCGAGGAGAGATGGCCAAGGAAACTCCCCGACACACGCGGA
Organism: bacterium; assembly: GCA_026224825.1. Lineage (GTDB taxonomy): Bacteria > Pseudomonadota > Alphaproteobacteria > Acetobacterales > Acetobacteraceae > Acidocella. The sequence continues at coordinate 43,421 of JAMFRO010000067.1, forward strand.
TCGAACAATATCGGCAGCCTGGCCGTGCCGGGGCGCTTCGGGTTCAACCTTGCCAGCGCCCTTGCTGCGGCATTGCGGCCAAGCTGCGCCGGGTCGTCCAGATCGTGCCCGTGCAGCACGGAGCTGTAATCATAGTCACGCTGCATATCCACGCCGCTCCCCGCAATCGCGGTAACGGAAACGCCGTGGTACGAGCGCGCATATTCTCCGATAAACCCATGGCTGGTGGCCAGCAGCGAAATACTGCGCGACCAGCTCGCCGAAGCGCCTTCAGAGTTGGTGATGCCCGGCACCGCAAGTGCCGCTTCTTCCGCCGCCGCCGCGCGGGCGATCAGCACATGGGCTTCCGGCTCAACCGGATCGTCGAGGTCGAGGAAGGCGGCATCCAGAGCCGCCGGTGCAGGCGGAATTTCCGCATACGGGTCCGCCGGCACCACGCGCGCCATGGCCACGGCCTGCTCAGCCAGCCGCGCGAAAGCGGAGGGATCTATGGAGCTGGCGGACACGGATGCGCTGGAGCGCCCGATGAAAACCCGCAACCCGATCTCGCGCGTCTCGGCGCGTTCGGTTTCCTCGATCTTGCCCAGGCGCCGTTGGATGGAAACAGAGGCGCCGTCATGCAGCACCACCTCCGCCACATCGGCCCCGGCAAGTTTTGCGGCAGCCAGCAGCCCCGCGGCTGCGTCGGACAGCACGCTCACGCCGTCAGCCTATCGATAATGGCGGAGAGTTTGGGCACCTGACCCACCGGCCCGATGCTGGCCAAAGTCGGCTTCTGGCGGAAGATTTTTACCGCGGAGGCGCGGACATCATCCACGGTCACCGCCTCGATCTTCTGAATGGTCTCGGCCACGGGGATGATCCGCCCGAAAATCTGCCACTGCCGCGCGAGCTGCTCGCAGCGGGAACCTGTGGATTCCAGGCTCATCAGCAGCCCCGCCTTCAACTGCGCCCGCGCCCGCGCCAGCTCGGCCTCGGACACATGGTGCTGCACTTTCGCCAGCTCCTCCAGCGTCACCGGCATCAGCTCAGCCGCCTCGGACTCACCCGTGCCGGCGTAAATACCGAACAACCCGCCATCCTCAGCCGGCGAGGTAAAGCTGTAAATCGCATAAACCAGACCCCGTTTTTCCCGGATTTCCTGGAACAGCCGCGAGGACATGCCCCCGCCCAGCAGGGTGGAGAGCAGCATGGAGGGGTAATAATCCACCTCGCCATAGCCCGGCGCGTTGAACCCCAGCACGATATGCGCCTGGTCCAGATCCCGCATCTCGCGGTATTCCCCGCCCATATAGTCAGCCGCCATCGGCGCTTCCCGCTCGGCGCGCGGCAGTTTGGAGAAATGCCGCTCGGCCAGTTCCACTACCTGCTCATGGTGCAGATTGCCGCTCGCGGCGATGACCATGTTGTCCGGCGTATAATGCTGCTGCATGAACCCGTGCAGCGCCTCGCGCTTCAAGCCCCGGATGATCTGCTCCGTGCCCAGCACCGGCCGTCCCATCGGCTGCGACGGGTAGGCGGCGGACTGGAAATGGTCGAACACGATATCATCAGGCGTGTCATTCGCCTGGCCGATTTCCTGCAGAATCACCCCGCGCTCGCGCTCGACCTCATCCGGCTCAAAGGTCGAGTTGCACAGAATATCGCCGATGATATCGACGCCCAGCGCCAGATCTTCCTTGAGCAGCTTCACATAATAAGCCGTCTGCTCGCGCGAGGTATAGGCGTTGATATGTCCGCCCACATCCTCGATGGCCTCGGCAATATCCACCGCCGAGCGCGTCTCCGTGCCTTTAAAAGCCATATGTTCGAGGAAATGCGCTACCCCGTTCTCGGCAGCGGTCTCGTGCCTTGTGCCGGCCCCCACATAGGCGCCGAAGGAGATCGTCTCCACCCGCTCCATGCGCTCGGTAAGCACGATGAGGCCGGATGGCAAAGTGGTGATGGAAACCTGTTCAGACATTCGTATTCCTGTAGGCAAAATTCCGCACACGATCCTGGATAGCAGCCAAGTCACAGGGTGACCGGATAAACTTCTCTTCTCTCTCATATAGGTCGGCGAGATGAGATGGTAGGGCCGGCCTGAATCCCACCGCTTTTTCGATGGCATCCGGGAATTTGGCCGGATGCGCGGTGGCGGCGGCGATCACCGGCATGCCGATGGGCCCCAGCTCCCGCGCGGCGGTAATGCCGATGATGGAATGCGGGTCCGCCAGATATTCGCTCTCGCGGTAGAGCTGGGCAATCTCGGCCAGGGTCTGTTCATCCGAGAGGCGGAACCCCACAAAATCCTGGGTAATGGCGCGCCACACCGGCTCGGCCACGCTCATTTTGCCCGTGGAGCGGAACGCCGCCATGGTTTTGCGCAAGGTCTCCGCATCGCGGCCCAAAAATTCATACAGCAGCCGCTCGAAGTTGGAGCTGAGCTGGATATCCATGGAGGGCGACAGGCTGGGCTCTACCCCGTGCACGGACATATCGTTGGAGGCCAGGAAGCGGGCCAGAATATCGTTGCGGTTGCTCCCGACGATAAACCGGGCAATCGGCACACCCATCTGCTTGGCCGCCCAGGCAGCCAGGATGTTGCCGAAATTGCCGGTGGGCACGGAAACCGCGACCTCGCGCTCCGGCGCGCCCAGGTTAAGGGCGGCAAACACATAATAAGGTATCTGCGCCGCGATGCGGGCAAAATTGATGGAATTCACCGCCGAGAGGTTCATCGCGGTGCGGAACGGCGCATCGGCGAACATCAGCTTCACCAGATCCTGGCAATCGTCGAAATTACCATCCACGGCGATGTTGAGCACGTTGTCGGCCTGCACCGTCGTCATCTGCCGGCGCTGCACCTCGGAGGTCTTGCCCTCAGGATGCAGGATGGTGATCTCGATATTCTCGCGGTTGGCCACGGCCTCGATGGCGGCCGAGCCGGTATCGCCCGAGGTGGCCCCGACGATACGGATTTTCTCGCCGCGTTCCGCCAGCACATGCTCGAACAAATGCCCGACCAGTTGCAGCGCCATATCCTTGAAGGCGAGCGTCGGGCCGTGGAACAGCTCCAGCGCATAGATATTCGTGTCCAACTGCACCAAGGGCACGATGGCTTTATGCGTAAACCCCGCATAGGCGCGGGCGCACATGGTCTGGAGGTCGGCGAAGCTGATGCTGCCCTCGGTGAACGGCGCCAGCACGCGGGCGGCAAGCTCCGGGTACGGCAGGCCGCGCAAATCCCGCAGCTCATCGGCGGAGAAGCGCGGCCAGGTTGCGGGCATATACAGCCCGCCATCGGCGGCGAGCCCGGCCAGCAGCACACCGGCAAAATCCAGCTCCGGGGCCTCGCCGCGGGTCGATTGGTAGCGCATCACGAAATCCTTTGGTTCCGTAAAGCTATACTATCGCAGCAATGCGGGCAGCAATGCGTCCAGCCGGTGGCGGCCCTGTGTCGTGGCGGTTATCCGCTCGGGGGTAAGGGTCAGGTAACCCTCCTCGATGCACGCGGCGAGAATATCCGCCTCCACCGCATCCTCCAGCGCCACCCCGGTGCGGGCGGCAAAATAGGGGAGCGACACCCCCTCGGCCAGCCGCAGCCCCATCAACAGTGCCTCGCGCGCCTGGTCGGCTGGGCTAACCGGCAGCTCCTCGGTGGTGCCATGGCCCTGGCGTTGCACCAGCGCCATCCAGGCCTCGGGCGCGCGATGCCGGGACGTGGCCAGTAATTTGCCCTCGATACTCACCCGCCCATGCGCCCCAGGGCCGATGCCGGCGTAATCCTGGTACCGCCAATAGGCCAGATTATGCCGGGATTCCGCGCCCGGCCGCGCGTAATTGGAAATCTCATACGGCTCCAGCCCAAACCGGGCGCCTTCCTCGGCCGTGGCCTCATACAACCTTGCCGCCAGCTCTTCCTCCGGCAGCACAAATTCGCCGCGCCCATAAAGCGTGGCAAACTTCGTCCCCTCCTCGATGGTGAGCTGGTACAGCGAGAGATGATCCGCCGCCAACGACAAGGCCTGCCGCAACTCGGCCCGCCAGCCTTCCTCTGTTTGCCCCGGCCGCGCATAAATCAGGTCAAACGAAATCCGGGGAAAGATTTTGGCGCCCAGCTCAATCGCGGCAATCGCCTGCCCAGCACTATGCTGCCGCCCCAAAAACTTCAGCGCCGCCTCGTCAAAACTCTGCACCCCGATGGAAACCCGGTTAACCCCGCCCGCCCGGTAAGCCGCAAACCGCCCCGCCTCGATGCTGGTCGGGTTGGCCTCCAGCGTTATTTCCGCGCCATCGGCCAGAGTGAACAGCCGCCCGGCGTCCTCTATCAGCGCAGCCACGGAGTCCGGCTCCATCAGGCTCGGTGTCCCGCCGCCGAAGAAAATGGAATTCACCAACCTTGGCCCCAGCCGCGCCGCCTCCCAGGCCAGCTCCGTGCGCAGGGCCGCCAGCATCTCCACCTGCGGCAAACGCTCGCGCACATGCGAATTAAAATCGCAATACGGGCATTTGGCCAGGCAGAACGGCCAGTGGATGTACAGGGCAAGCGTATCCATCCCCCAGCCTCTAGCGCTTGCCCGCCCATAGCCGCAACTCTATGCTCGACAGCAAGGGTTGGTGAAGACCCAGGGATTCGGCAAACAGGAGCAGAAAATGCGCCAGAAAACGCAGCTAAAAACATGCATCATGGCGGGCGCTTTCGCGCTGCTCGCTTCCACCGCCGCCCGCGCCGACTGCACCGACACGAACAGCCCGTTCGACGATGTGTATTGCGATATTCAGGTGTTTCACCAGGCCGACCATCAGTTGAACGGCGATTACGGGAGCTTGAAAAAACTCCTCAACCCGGCCGAGCAGGCCAGTTTGAAACAGGGTGAGGTTGCCTGGATCAAGGACCGCAACGCGCAATGCACGCAATCGGATAATGGCTACGAATTCGTGGCGATGGATTGCGCCGTCAGCATGACCAACACGCGCGACGATTTCATCAAATCCCGCGAACGCGAATGTGCCAGCACCGGCTGTGTGGATGGCGAGCTGGCCAAAGAGAAGGATTGACCGCTACTGCCCGGCCCCTCCCGCCAGGCTGTAGCCGGGGGCAGCCGCCCGCTCCAGCCTTGTATGGGCATAGCGGAGCGGGGCAATCACCGCCGCGGCCAGGACGAGGCCGGCCAATATATCGGTGAAATAATGCCCGCCAATGACCGGCGCGGTGCAGATGATAAGGATGTTGAGCACCAAAGCCGGCCACGCCAGATAGCGTATTGTACGGGCGGCATAGGCGCATAATACCGCCAGCGTGGCATGGAAGGAGGGGAAGGTGATCAGCCCCTGGGCGTTGGCGAGGTCGATCACCCGCATCGTGCCGTTATGCAAAGCGTTGAGCTGCGCGACATAGGCCGTCAGCCCCGCCACCGGCAGATGGTAGAAGGCGAACGGGCCGATGGCCGGCATCGACACACCGATTATAATCGTTGCGATGGCGGAGATGAAGAAGCCGGACCGCAACTCAACCGCCCGCTGGTGCTGGTCCAGCCCCTCCAGCAGCAGCAGCAAAATCACCAGCTCGGCCCCCAGCAGGCCGTAGATCACATTGCTGGCGGTATAGAGCCATGGCCGTGCCGCGACCCAATTGTACAACCCCAGCCAATTCAGCCCCAGGGCGCGGTCCAGCGCGTCGAACCTCTGGTCCCAGAGCGGCAGGGGCACCACCGCATAGGCCAGATAATTGAACAGCGCCGCGACGTTGGTGAACAGGATGACGAGGCAGCCGGTATGGCCCATATGCGCCAGCCGCGGAATGCGGCGGATATTCCCATAGAACAGGCCGATCCCGCCCAGAGCGAGGGCCGCGAAAAAAATCACGGCTTCCGGCCCCCATGTCAGGCGCATGGGGGTGAACAGCAGCAGCCCGGCATCGATCAGCACCAGCGGCAGGATGAGGAACCAGTCAAGCGACACGGAGGGTTTGACGCGCATGGCGCCAGTCTATGCAATTCTCCCTTTCTCGCAAAGCACCCACTTTCCAGCAAAGTATCTTGGCACTTCGCGCTGCCCCGCCTATCCAAACCCCATGCAAGCCATCAGCGTTGAGAACCTCGTCAAGCGTTACGCCCACACGCTGGCGGTGGACGACATCTCCTTCACCCTCGCCCCCGGAAAAATCCTCGGCCTGCTCGGCGGCAATGGCGCGGGCAAGACCACCACCATCTCGCTCCTGCTCGGCCTGCTTACCCCCACCTCCGGGCGGATCAATGTGCTGGGGCACGACATGGCGCGCGACCGCTTCCCCGCTCTGGCGCGGATGAACTTTTCCTCCCCCTATATCGCGCTGCCCGCCCGGCTCACCGTGCTGGAAAATCTTCAGGTTTACGGCCATCTCTATAACGTGCCGGCGCAAAAGACCCGGATTGCCGAGCTGGCCGAACAGTTCAACCTCACCAGCCTGCTCAACCGCGCGGCGGGCGAGCTTTCCGCCGGGCAGAAAACCCGCGTGGCGCTGGCCAAATCCCTCATCAACAAGCCGGATCTGCTGCTGCTCGACGAGCCCACCGCCAGCCTGGACCCCGACACCGGCGATTACGTCCGCACCGTGCTGGAGGACTACCGGCGCGACACCGGTGCCGCCATCCTGCTGGCCTCCCACAACATGGCCGAGGTCGAGCGCCTCTGCGACGAGGTGCTGATGATGAAAACCGGCAAAATCGTCGATCGCGGCGCCCCGGAAGAGCTGATCACCCGCTACGGCCGCGAGGATATGGAACAGGTCTTCCTCCATATAGCCCGCAGCGAAGCGATAAACGGCAGGAGTGAAGCGATATGAACCGCCGCATCTGGGGCCTCATCTACCGCCATGCCTGCATGTACCGCCGCTCCTGGCCGCGCCTGGTGGAAATCTCCTATTGGCCGACCCTGAACATGCTGATCTGGGGTTTCACCTCCTCCTACATCGCCCACGCCCATGCCGGGCCGCGTGCCCTGGCGGCGGGTGCGCTCATCGGCGGCGTGCTGCTCTGGGAAATCACGCTCCGCAGCCAGATGGGCGTCACCATCGGCTTCCTGGAGGAAATCTGGTCGCGCAACCTCGGCCATCTGTTCGTCAGCCCCCTGCGCCCGGCCGAGCTTATCGCCGCTTTGCTGGCCGTTTCCGCCATTCGGACACTGGTCGGCCTGTTTCCCGCCACAATCATCGCCTACCTGCTGTATCGCTATGATGTTTTTGCCCCCGGCCCCGTCATGCTGCTGTTCTTCGCCAACCTGCTCATCATGGGCTGGTGGATGGCGCTCGGCATCGTCTCGCTCCTCTTCCGCTATGGCGCGGGGGCAGAGGCCCTGGCCTGGACGCTCGCTTTCGGCGTCACGCCGCTTGCCTGCGTCTACTATCCCATCACGGCCCTGCCCGTCTGGCTCCAGCCTTTGGCCCAGGCGCTACCGGCGGAATATATCTTCGAGGGCATGCGCGGCGCCCTCGCCAACCTGCCACCGCAATGGGGCCAGCTTGGCCTCGCCACCATCCTCAACCTCGGCTGGATGCTTGCCGCAACAGCCGTTTTCGCCGGCGAATTCCGCCGCGCCCGCATCCGCGGCGCGCTGATCAGCATCGGGGAGTGATTATGCATAAATCCTGGCATAAATTCTGGTTCATCCGCCACGCTCTGGTCCACCCGGCCGCTTTGGCCAATCTCTACGGTACCGATGACGTGCCGGTGTGCGACGACACCATGGCCGCCCAGGCCGGGCGCTATGCGGCACTGGCCGCGCGCCTGCCGCACACGGCGCGCTTCGTGTGCACCCCGCTCTCGCGCACCCAGCTCACCGCCGCCGCGCTGTTCCGTGCCGGCTACCCGGTGCAGACACCGCTCATCGACCCCGCCTTCGTCGAGCAGGATTTTGGCGCGCTGCAGGGCCTGCCCATCGCCAATTTCGAGACGCGGACCGATGACCAGCGCCACCCGTTCTGGCCCATCCACGCCGCCGAGACCCCGCCCGGCGGCGAAAGCTTCTCCCACCTCATCGCCCGCGTCGGCGCCGGGCTGGAGGCGCTGCTGGCCACGGCCCAGGGTCAGCACACCATCGTCGTCAGCCATGGCGGGGCCATACGCGCCGCCATCGCCCATGTGCTGGGGCTCAACCCCCACCAGGCTTTGTGCCTGCAGATCGACAATATCTCCCTCACCCAGCTTGAACATAACGCCCGTGGCTGGCGCGTCTTGTCAGTTAACGAACATCCCTCCATTCTGGTGCGTGAAACACAAGCGCCGGCCGCCGTTAGACCGGTCACAATGGCGTAATGCCACCCCAAGGAGTTCTGCCATGAAAAATCTTTTGCTCGCGGCCGCATTGGCTCTGGCCCCGGTTGCCCCCGCCCTGGCGGATTCACCGCAGCATCTGGTCGACAGCTCAACCCTCGCCCTTGAAGATCTGGTGGGCGGCAGCTCCGGCAACCAGATCCAGACCTATCTGCACAAGGCCAAGGCCGTGGTGATCTGCCCCGACATCTTTCGCGGCGGGTTCGTGTTCGGCGGCGAAGGCGGCGGCTGCGTGATGGCCGCCCGCACCGCCGATGGTAGCTGGTCCTACCCGGCGCTGTACAACCTCGGCAGCGGCAGCTTCGGCCTGCAGATCGGCGTGCAGAATTCCGAGGTGATCATGCTGATCATGACCAATGACGGGCTGAACGCGCTGCTGAACTCGCAGTTCAAATTCGGCGGCGATGCCGGCGTCTCCGTCGCCACCTTCGGCACCGGGGTAAACGGCTCGATGTCCACGGGGCTGAACGCCGACATCATCAGCTTCTCCAAAAGCCAGGGCCTGTACGGCGGCGTCTCCCTGGGCGGCTCGGTACTGTCCAACGATTCCGGGTCCAACCAGAGCTATTACGGCACCCAGCTCGACGCCAGGCAGATCGTGGTGGACGGCCAAGGCCAGAACCCCGGCGCAAATCCGCTGCGCACGTTGTTGGGGCGCTACGGCGGACAATAGACGGTCAACCCGTGCGCTGCGTGCTGATGAAATCGATAAAGGCACGCAACGGCGCGGGCAGATGGCGGCGGCCAGGGTAATATAAAAACGGGCCGGAAAAACGCTGCCACCAGGGCTCCAGCACCGGCACCAGCGCGCCGCTCGCCAGATGCGGGAGCAGCCAATCCTCGAACAGGCCGATAATGCCGGTCCCGGCGATTGCCGCCGCCACCGCGAGGTCGCTGGCACCACCCGCGCTCACAATCAACGGCCCATCCGGCTCCACCAGCACAATCTCGCCATCGCGCTCAAACTCCCATGGCGTGGTCAGCGCGCCGCTGGGAAACCGGCCGCGTATGCAGTCATGGGCGAGCAAATCCCGCGGGTGTTCGGGGCATCCGCGCCGGGCGAGATAGGCGGGGGCGGCCGCGGTGGCGGAACGCTGAAAGCGCGGGCCGATCGGCACCGCGATCATGTCCAGTTCCAGGCGCTCCTCATAACGTATCCCGGCATCGCAGCCCGAGGCCAGCACATCGATAAAGCTTTCCTCGGCGACCACCTCCATCTGGATATCGGGGTATGCGGCGAGGAAGGGCGGGATGATGGCGGGCAGCACCAGCCGCGCGGCACTCACCGGTACGTTCAGGCGCAAGCGGCCGGCAGGACGGTCGCGGAAATGATTCACAACATCCAGCGCCGTCTCCACGCTTTCCAGCGCGGGCCGCAGGCGCTCCAGCAGCCGCGCTCCGGCTTGGGTGGGGGCAACGCTGCGTGTGGTCCGGTGCAGCAGCCGCACGCCCAGTTGGTTTTCCAGCCTTGTCACCGCTTCGCTGAGGCTGGAGGCGCTGCCGCCGCTGGCCCGGGCACCGCCCCGGAAGCCGCCGGCCTGGGCTACCGCCATGAACGCATTCAGATCGCCAAGATTTGCCGCCATTGTACGAAACTCCGAACAGCCTGTGCCGATTAAGGCATATTATCGAACGTAGTCGCCCTGCCTATATGCGTCAGGCAATCAGAGGAGATCTGGCATGACCGATATCAGCAAGGCGGGCACATTCACGCTCGGCACGCATAAAGTGAACCGCATGGGCTATGGCGCGATGCAGCTCGCCGGCCCCGGCGTGTTTGGCCCGCCGAAGGACCGCAATGCCGCTCTGGCGGTGTTGCGCGCTGCCGTGGCGGCCGGGGTGAACCATATCGACACCAGCGATTTCTACGGCCCGCATGTCACCAACGAGATTTTGCGCGAAGCACTGCACCCCTACCCCGCCGACCTGACCATCGTCACCAAGATCGGCGCGCGGCGGGGCGCGGATGCGTCGTGGAACCCGGCCTTCTCGCCGGCGGAGCTGACGCAGGCGGTGCATGATAATCTGCGCAACCTCGGTGTGGATGTGCTGGATGTGGTCAATCTGCGCGCCATGTTCGGCATACACGGCCCGGCGGAAGGCTCGATCGAGGCGCCGCTGACGGCGCTGGCCGAGCTCCAGCGCCAGGGGCTTGTGCGCCATATTGGCCTCAGCAACGTAACGCCGCGCCAGATCGCGCAGGGGCGCGGCATTGCGGAGATCGTCTGCATCCAGAACCATTATAATCTGGCGCAGCGCGATGATGATGCGCTGGTCGATGAACTCGCGGCGGCGGGTATTGCCTATGTGCCGTATTTTCCGCTCGGCGGTTTCTCGCCGCTGCAATCGGCCACGTTGAACGATGGCGCGGCGCGGCGCGGCGCCACGCCGATGCAGGTGGCACTTGCCTGGCTGCTGCAACGCTCACCGAATATCCTGCTCATCCCCGGCACGTCATCGGTGGCGCATCTGCGGGAAAACCTGGCCGCCGCCGAACTCGTTTTGTCACCGGATGCACTGACGGCACTCGACGGCATTGCCAAGGAGTCAGTAAACCACCACTGAGCGGATACTCTCGCCCTTCCGCATCAGCTCAAACCCTTCGTTGATCTGCTCGAAGGGCAGAACATGGGTGATGAGATCATCGATGTTGATCTTGCCGTCCATGTACCAATCCACGATGCGCGGCACATCCGTCCGCCCGCGTGCGCCGCCAAAGGCCGTGCCCTTCCAGGTCCGCCCGGTCACGAGCTGGAACGGGCGGGTAGAAATTTCCTGCCCGGCACCGGCCACGCCGATGATGATGGAGGTGCCCCAGCCGCGATGGGTGCATTCCAGCGCCTGACGCATGATTTTTACGTTGCCGATGCACTCGAACGAGTAATCCGCGCCGCCACCGGTAAGGTTGACCAGATACGGCACGAGGTCTTCACCGATCTCGGACGGGTTCACGAAATGCGTCATGCCGAATTTTTCGGCCATCGGTTTGCGGCCATTATTGAGGTCCACGCCGATGATCTTATCGGCCCCGGCAATGCGCGCGCCCTGGATGACATTGAGCCCAATCCCGCCAAGCCCGAAGATCACCACATTATCGCCAGGCTGCACTTTCGCGGTGTTGAACACAGCGCCAATGCCGGTCGTCACACCACAGCCGATGTAGCAGATCTTCTCGAACGGTGCGTCCTCACGCACTTTCGCCAGCGCAATCTCGGGCAGCACGGTGAAATTGGCGAAGGTGGAGCAGCCCATATAATGCATCACCGGCGCGCCGTCGCAGGAGAAGCGCGAGGTGCCGTCGGGCATCACCCCCTGCCCTTGCGTGGCGCGGATGGCGGTGCAGAGATTGCTCTTGCGCGAGAGGCAGGTTTTACATTGCCGGCATTCCGGCGTGTACAGCGGGATGACATGGTCGCCCTTTTTGAGCGATGTCACCCCAGGCCCGACCTCAACCACCACACCGGCACCCTCATGCCCCAGAATGACGGGGAAAATCCCCTCGGGGTCCGCGCCGGAGAGCGTGTAGTCATCCGTATGGCAGATGCCGGTGGCTTTCACCTCCACCATCACCTCACCGAATTTCGGCCCGCCGATATCGACGATTTCCAGAGAGAGCGGCTGCCCCGCCGCCCGTGCCACCGCCGCCCGCGTTTTCATTCGACGCCCCCTTTGAAAGCCGATGCCGGATATCCTTGCGCGAACAGCAGCGAGGTCAGATCCGTATGGTCGATGCGGTTGGCCACCTGCCCGGCCACCACCGGCTTGGCGTAATAGGCAACACCCAGCCCGGCGGCCTGCAGCATGGGTAAATCGTTGGCGCCATCGCCCACCGCCAGCGTGGCTTGCAGTTTTACCCCCCGCGCGGCGGCCAGCTCATTCAGCGCCACCAGCTTGGCGTCCTTATCCAGGATCGGCTCGCCGACCTCTCCGGTGAGCGCCGTGCCATCATCCAGCAGCGTGTTTGAACGGTGTTCATCGAACCCCAGCGCCTCGGCCACACGCGAGGTGAAATAGGTGAAGCCGCCAGACACCAGGGCGGTGGTGGCGCCAAAACTCTTCATCGTCGCCACCAGCTCGCGGGCACCGGGGGCGAATTTGGTCTCTGCCCAGGTCTTCTCCAGCGCCGAGAGGTTGAGCCCCTTCAGCATCGCCACGCGCTCGCGCAGTGCCGTGGGGAAATCCAGCTCGCCGTTCATCGAGCGGCTTGTGATCTCGGCGATTTGATCCTTTATCCCGGCAAAGGCGGCGATCTCATCCAGCGTCTCGGTCGTCACGATGGTGCTGTCCATATCCGCGATAAGCACCGCCTTGCGCCGGCCACGGAATTTGGTGACGAACACGTCCACGGCCTTGTGTTCCAGGTTTTCCTGCAAGGCGGCCCGGTCCGGCGGTGTCTGGGTGATGAATTCCACCGCCTGCCGCTCCGACAGCCATTTGGGGTGCATGCCGAAGCAGAAATCCACCGCACGGGCGGCATCCGCCGGCGTAAAAGGTCCGGCTTGCCGGTTGGCCACTAAAATGACGATATGAGACATGGGCACGACTGGTAGGACAGAGAGCGGTATTCGGCAACGCACCGCCCTTATTTTGGCGGGGCCGACCGCCAGCGGCAAATCCGCTTTGGCCCTGGCTCTGGCGCAGCGCCTGGGCGGCACCATCATCAATGCCGATGCCATGCAATGCTACCGCGAGCTGCGCAATATCACCGCCCGCCCCAGCCCCGAGGACGAGCGCCAGGCCCCGCACCGCCTGTACGGCGTGCGCGCGGCGGCTGAACCCGCCAATGCCGCCTGGTGGCGCGAGGCTGCCCTGGCCGAGATGGGGCAGGCTGAATTTCCCATTCTCTGCGGCGGCACCGGCATGTATTTCTCCTCGCTCGTGCGCGGCATCGCCAATATCCCCGACCCCGGCGAGGCTTTTCGCGCCGAGGCCCGGGCGCTGCTGGCGGAAATGGGCCCCGAAGCCCTGCACGCCAAACTGGACCCGGAAACCGCCGCAAAACTAAAACCCGGCGACAGCCAGCGCATCGCCCGCGCCTATGAGGTGTTGCTGGCCACAGGCCGTGGCCTGGCTTGGTGGCAGGCGCAGCCAACGGAACGCCTTACGGGCTGGAATTTGCGCATGATCCTGCTGGACCCGCCCCGCGACACCCTGCGTGAAGCCATCACCACCCGCTTAGACGCCATGCTGGAGGCTGGTGCCCTGGCCGAGGTGGAGACGTTTCTGGCCCTCGGCCTGGACCAGGCGCTGCCTTTGATGCGCGCCCATGGCGTGCCCGAGCTGGCCGCTTACCTGCGGGGCGAGGCCAGCCTGCACGATGCCACAGCCCGCGCGATAATTGTCACCCACCAATACACCAAGCGGCAGATGACCTGGTTCCGCCACCAGAAACTGGTGGACAGCCCTGCCATGCAAATAATTCAATCAAGAATTGGCTCTTCCGCGCAACTTTCGGAAAGCTTTATAGGTGGTTTAACTAATTTCATAAAACATTCCGATTGACCTGCCGCGCCGCAGAGCGTAATCCCTGCCCCTCAAATCTCGTAATTGGCAGGACCAGAGTCATGGACGGCACGATACAGAGCGCAGAGCTGATGAATTCCGGTGCGGAGGCGATCCTCCGCGCCCTCAAGGCGCAGGGCGTGGACGTCATCTTCGGCTATCCCGGTGGTGCGGTGCTGCCCATTTACGATGCTATTTTCCAGCAGAACGAGATCCGCCATATTCTGGTGCGCCATGAGCAGGCCGCGGTGCATGCCGCGGAAGGTTATGCGCGTTCCACCGGCAAGGTTGGTTGCGTTCTCGTCACATCCGGCCCGGGTGCCACCAATGCCGTTACGGGGCTGGTGGATGCGCTGATGGATTCCATTCCGCTGGTTTGCCTGACAGGCCAGGTGCCGACGCATCTTATCGGCAATGACGCTTTTCAGGAGGCCGATACCACCGGTATTACGCGCCAGGCGACCAAGCATAATTATCTGGTGAAACGCTCGGAGGATCTGGTCCGGGTTATTCATGAGGCTTTTCATGTTGCGCGTACTGGCCGGCCTGGGCCGGTGGTGGTGGATTTGCCCAAGGATATTTTGATTGCGCCGGCGCCGTACCGGGAGCCTTCCGGCACGCCGCACCGCTCGTACCGCCCGCGTACCGAGCCGGATCCTAAGCGCATTGAGGAGGCGGTGCATCTGCTCAAGCGCAGTACGCGGCCGATTGTTTATGCTGGCGGCGGCATCATCAATGCCGGGCCGGAAGCCTCGCGTCTGCTTACTGAATTTGTGCGTATGACGGGCTTTCCCATCACCAATACGCTGATGGGGCTTGGCAGTTTTCCCGCGAGCGATGACCAGTTTATCGGTATGCTTGGCATGCATGGTACTTACGAGGCCAACCTTGCCATGCATGGTTGCGATGTGATGCTGAATCTGGGGGCGCGGTTTGATGACCGCATCACCGGGCGGCTTAGTGACTTCTCGCCCGGTTCCAAGAAAATCCATGCGGATATCGACCCGGCCAATATCAATAAATCCGTGGTGGTGGATGTGGCCATTGTTGGCGATGCCTTGGCCACGCTGAAGGCTTTGATTGCCGCCTGGAAAGCGGATGCGACGCCGCAGGACCGCCCCGCGCTGGCGCAATGGTGGCAGCAGATTGATGTGTGGCGCGCGAAAGAGTCGCTGCGTTATACGCAGAAGCGCGATCCGGGCAGCATCATCAAGCCGCAATATGCGATTGAGCAATTGTTCAAGGCCACGCGCGGGCGCGAAACATTTGTGAGCACCGAGGTTGGCCAGCATCAGATGTGGGCTGCTCAGTACTTCAAGTTTGACAAGCCGAACCATTGGATGACCTCCGGCGGCCTTGGCACCATGGGTTATGGGTTGCCTGCCGCCATGGGGGTGCAGGTGGCGCATCCGGATGCGCTGGTGATTGACATTGCTGGTGAGGCCAGCATTTTGATGAATATTCAGGAGATGGGCACGCTGGCGCAATACCGGCTGCCGGTGAAGATTTTTATCCTGAATAATAAGTACATGGGCATGGTGCGGCAGTGGCAGGAGTTGCTGCATGGCAGCCGTTATTCGCAGAGCTACTCTGAGGCATTGCCGGATTTCGTGAAGCTGGCTGAGAGTTTTCATGCCGTGGGTCTGCGGGCCGAAAAGGTTGAGGATTTGGACCGGGTGATTGCCGAGATGCTGGCGGTGGACCGGCCGGTGATTGCGGATATTTGTGTTGATGAGAAGGAAAATGTGTTTCCCATGATCCCCTCCGGTGCACCGCATAATGAGATGTTGTTGGGGCCTGAGCATGGGCCTGAGAAAAACCGAGGCGTGTCCGGCGCCGGTCTGGCGCTCGTCTGATGGTTGAGCAATTACGTAGCGCCACGATGTCGGTGCTGGTTGAGAATGAATCCGGGGTTTTGGCGCGGGTGATCGGGCTGTTTTCCGGGCGTGGGTATAATATTGATAGTTTGACTGTTGCTCCTGTGGAACGTGATGGTTCGAAGAGCCGGATCACTATTGTTACGCAAGGGACGGAGATGGTGATCGAGCAGATCAAGGCGCAGCTTGATCGGCTGGTGCCGGTTTATAAGGTGCTGGATCTGACGGAGGGGCCGCATCTTTCGCGGGAACTGGCGCTGATAAAAGTGCTGGGGACGGGCGAGAAACGGGCCGAGGCGCTGCGGTTGGCGGATGCTTTCCGGGCGCGGGTGATTGATGCGACGACGGAAAGTTTTACGTTTGAGCTGACCGGGGCGACCGATAAGTTGGACGCGTTTTTGGATTTGATGCGGCCGGTGGGGCTGGCCGAGGTGGCACGCACTGGGGTGGCGGCGATTGCCCGTGGGGTTAAGACCATAGGGTAAAATGGCCGGGAAGCCGGGTGACGAGTATTAGATGTTTGCACGACGTTATTAGATGTTCGTCATGACGATATTAGATGTTTGTCGGGCAAAATCGGGGTTTGGCGGGTGCGGGTGGCGTTTCGGCGACTTTATTCGTCATTCTCGCTTTCGCGGGGATGACGGTGGAGGGGGCGCGGGGATGACGTGGGGGCGGGATGACGTGCGTTGAGTTGATTTTTTGCCGTGCAATGTCTGACGTTGTGTAATACACCACCGTGGTGGAGTAAAATCATGAGCAGCAGTGTTACCATTCGTAAGAACGGGAATTCCGTGGGGATTGCTTTGCCGGCGGAGACGCGGATTCGGTTGGGGTTGGAGGTGGGGCAGGAGCTGACCTTGGTGGAGCTGGCTGACGGGATAAAGCTGGTGAAGCGGAATTTGGCGCTGGAGCGGCAGATGGAGGCGGCGCGGGAGGTGCTGCGCGAGCAGGCTGATGTGTTGCAGGAGCTGGCTAAGAGGTGAGCGTGCCGGATTTTCTGGAGCTGGATGCGGTTTTGTTTCTGCATGATCAGTCGATACGGGAATGGGGCGGGTATCATGGGTTGCGGGATGCGGCGCTGCTGGATAGTGCGCTGAACCGGGCGCGGGACCGGTATGGCTATGAGCCGGAAGCGAGCCTGTTTCGGCTGGGTGCGGCCTATGCGTTTGGGATGGCCAAGAACCATGCTTTTCTGGATGGGAATAAGCGGACGGCCTGGGCGTGCTGTGTGGTGTTTCTGAAAATAAACGGCGTCGCGCTGCGTAACCCGGTGATTGAGACGGTGGAAACGATGGTGGCGCTGGCCGAAGGGCGTATTTCCGAGACGGATTTTTGCCTCTGGCTGGAGCGGAGCAACAACCCAGCCAAACTGGCGCCGCAGGGTGACATAGGGGCAAAAACGTAATAGGGAGCCGCCAGTATTTCTTCCGTATTTCTTCCACATGTCTTCAAAGAGCAAAGCAGGGACCAGAGTCATGCGCGTTTATTACGACCAGGATGCCGACGTTAATCTCATCAAGAGCAAAAAAGTCGCCATCATCGGTTATGGCAGCCAGGGCCATGCCCATGCGCTGAACCTCAAGGATTCTGGCGTGAAGGAGCTGGCCGTTGGTCTGCGTCCGGGCTCCAGCGCGATTGCCAAGGCTGAGGGTGCGGGGATTAAGGTGCTGAGCCCGGCTGAGGCCGCTAAATGGGCTGATGTGGTGATGGTGCTGACGCCGGATGAGGGTCAGGCTGATCTGTATTATAAGGATCTGGAGCCGAATTTGCGCGAGGGGTCTGCCCTTGTTTTCGCGCATGGGCTGAATATCCATTTTAATCTGATTGAGGCGCGCAAGGATATTGACGTGTTCATGGTGGCGCCCAAGGGCCCGGGCCATACGGTGCGCGGGGAATATTTGAAGGGCGGCGGCGTGCCGAGCCTGGTGGCTGTGGCGCAGAACTACACCGGAAATGCGCTGGAGATTGCGCTGTCTTATGCGTCGGCCAATGGCGGCGGTAAGGGCGGGATTATCGAGACGACGTTCCAGGAAGAGTGTGAGACCGACCTTTTTGGCGAGCAGGTTGTGCTGTGCGGCGGGTTGGTGGAGCTGATCCGCGCTGGGTTCGAGACGCTGGTTGAGGGCGGGTATGCGCCGGAGATGGCGTATTTCGAGTGTCTGCATGAGGTGAAGCTGATTGTTGACCTGATTTATGAGGGCGGCATTGCGAATATGAACTATTCGATCAGCAATACGGCTGAGTATGGTGAGTATGTTACCGGGCCGCGGATTATCACCGCCGAGACCAAGGCGGAGATGAAGCGGGTGCTGGAGGATATTCAGAGCGGGAAGTTTACGCGCGACTGGATGCTGGAGAATAAGGTGCATCAGGCGAGCTTCAAGGCGACGCGCCGGCGTAATGCCGAGCATCCGATTGAGGAAGTTGGTGCCAAGCTGCGGGCGATGATGCCGTGGATTTCCAAGAACGCGCTGGTGGATAAGGCTAAGAACTGATCCATCTGATAAAGCTTGCGGTGGGGGTGCGCGATATCGCGCATCTGCATGCGCTGCAGACGGCGAGGGCGGGGCAAAACCCGCCCTTGCGTCATTTTACGCGGAATTTTCCTAAGCGGGCGGAGGAGCTGGTTGATGGCGGCTCCATGTACTGGGTTATCACCGGTACGATATTGGTGCGCCAGCTTCTGGTGGGGGTAGAGCGCGCGACCGAGAGCGATGGCACCCCCCGCACTGCTTTGGTATTGGACCCCGCGCTGGTCTACGTTGAAGCCCGGCCGATGCGGGCTTTTCAGGGCTGGCGCTATTTGCCGGCCGCCGATGCGCCGGCTGACCTTACCGCAGGCAGTGTAAGTGCCGATATGCCGGAGGAGCTGCGCCGCCAGCTTGCGGCATTGGGGCTCTTGTAGCGGGCCGTCACGCCGGAGGCGTGCTGCGCACGACGGCCCCAGCGGGTCGAGGGCGGAGCCCCGCCTTTTCCGTGGAAACGCCCCGCCACAAGAGCCCCAATTTTGCGCAAGCTGCGGCTCATGCTACTGGCCGGGCCACGTTAAGCAGGAGACACCATATGGCGGTTCACGCCTTCATCTTTCCCGGACAGGGCAGCCAGGCTGTTGGTATGGGCCGTGATTTGGCTGCGGCTTTTGCGCCGGCGCGGGCTGTGTTTGAGGAGGTGGATGAGATTCTCAAGCAGAAGCTCAGCAAGCTGATGTTTGAGGGGCCGGGTGAGGAGCTGACGCTGACGGAGAATGCGCAGCCGGCGTTGATGGCGGTTTCGCTGGCGGTGCTGCGGGTGTTGCAGGCTGAGGGTGGGATTACGCTGAAGGACCGGGTGGCGCTGGTGGCTGGGCATTCGCTCGGTGAGTACAGCGCTTTGGCTGCGGTTGAGGCGTTTTCCATTGCTGATACGGCCAAGTTGCTGAAATTACGTGGGCAGGCGATGCAGAAGGCTGTGCCGGCCGGGCAGGGGGCCATGGCCGCACTGCTGGGTGTGGAGATGGAGCTGGCGCGGGAGATATGCGCTTTGGCGGCGGAGGGGCCCGCGGGCCCCGAGGTTATTGCCTGTGCCAATGATAATGGCGGCGGGCAGGTGGTTATTTCTGGCCATAAGGCCGCGGTGGAGCGGGCGATTGAGATTGCCAAGACCAAGGGTGTGAAGCGGGCGATGCTGCTGCCGGTTTCCGCACCATTCCATTGCGCGTTGATGGCGCCGGCGGCGGATGCGATGGCGGAGGCTTTTGCGAATACGCCGCCGCGTTCGCCGATTGTGCCGGTGGTGGCCAATGTTACGGCGCAGAAGGTGAGCGACCCTGGGCAGATACGTGATTTGCTGGTGCAGCAGGTGACGGCGACCGTGCGCTGGCGCGAGAGTGTGCAGGAGATGACCGCGCTGGGGGTGGATAGTTTTATCGAGCTTGGTGCGGGCAAGGTGCTGGCCGGGCTGGTGAAGCGTATTGCCCCGGATGCGGCGGCGCATTCCGCGAGTTCGCCGGCTGATATCGAAGCTTTGCTGAAGGTTCTGTAAATGTTTGATCTGACTGGTAAAACCGCGTTGGTTACTGGCGCGTCGGGCGGTATTGGGGCTGAGATTGCCCGGGCTTTGCATCGCCAAGGTGCGGTTGTTGGGCTTTCCGGTACCAGGCGTGAGGCGCTGGATGCGCTGGCGGCTGAGCTGGGTGAGCGTGTGCATGTGCTGCCGGCGGATTTGGCCGTGCCGGAAGAGGCGGCCAGGCTGATTGCCGATGCCGAGGCGGCGCTGGGGAAGGTTGATATTCTCGTCAACAATGCCGGGCTGACCAAGGATGGGCTGGTGCTGCGGATGTCGGATGCGGATTGGGATAAGGTGCTCAATGTGGATCTGGGGGCACCGTTCCGGCTGACGAAGGCGGTGCTGAAGTTCATGCTGCGGCGCCGGGCGGGGCGGATTATCAATATCGGGTCCATTGTGGGGACGACGGGGAATCCGGGGCAGGCTAATTATTGTGCCGCCAAGGCTGGGCTGGTGGGGCTGACCAAGTCGCTGGCGCAGGAGGTGGCTTCGCGCGGGATTACCGTTAATCTGGTGGCGCCGGGCTTTGTTGAGACGCCGATGACGGATGCGTTGAATGAGGCGCAGAAGGCTGATCTTTCGGGGAAGATTCCGCTGGGGCGGTTGGGGCGGCCGGGGGATATTGCGGCTGCTGTGGTTTATCTGGCGGCGGATGAGGCTGGTTGGGTTACGGGCTCTACCATTCATGTGAATGGTGGGATGGCTATGGTTTGAGGCTGTGAGTCCCGTGGTGAGTTCCATGGGCTGGGGAGTTAGAGATCCCCGCCTTCGCGGGGATGACGGGGTGGAGAGGGCGTGGCGGTGGCGGTGATTTATCTGGTCCGTCATGGGCAGACGGAGATGAATTTGGCGCAGTTGCCGCAGGGTTGCCGGGCTGATTCACCGCTGACGCCCTTAGGGCAGGCCCAGGCCAGGATTACCGGTGGTATTTTGAAGCGGTTGTTCGCGCAAGCGGCTGTGCCGCCTGTGGTTTCGAGCCCTATGGGCAGGGCGCGGGCTACCACGGCCATTATTCTGGCGACGCTTGGCCTGCCGCCGGCGGCGTATGGGGTGGATGACCGGCTGCGCGAGCTGGATTACGGCGACTGGACCGGGATGAGCCGGGCTGAGGTGCTGCGGCAATTCCCGGCGCAGCGGGCGGCCAGAGAGCGTGACCCCTGGAATGAAGCGCCTATCAATGGCGAAAATTATGCGGATGTTGCTGTGCGCGCGGCTGATTGGCTGCGCGAGCAGGAGGGGGAGGTGATCGCCGTGGCGCATGGCACTTTTGGGCGGATTCTGCGCGGGGTGGTGCTGGGGCTGGGCGGTGAGGCCATTCGCGCGCTGGCGGAACCGCATGATTGTGTGTTCCGGATAGCGGGCGGTAAGGTTGAATGCTTTGAGGCCAGCGCATGACCGGTGGCATAGCTAGGCGCTGAGCTGTGCGTTGTACGCTTGGCGGGCGCCGAAAAACCATGCTAAGCGCGGCACCGGCTTAACTCTGGGGGCGGTTGCCAACCGGCGCCGGGGTTAGCGATAAATTGAAGACGGTGCTAAGGTTGCGCCGTTCTCACCCAAACCAGTTTGCAGGAAAGTGAATTTTTATGAGCGAAATCGCCGACAAGGTTAAGAAAATTGTTGTCGAACATCTCGGCGTTGA
Organism: bacterium; assembly: GCA_026224825.1. Classification (GTDB taxonomy): domain Bacteria; phylum Pseudomonadota; class Alphaproteobacteria; order Acetobacterales; family Acetobacteraceae; genus Acidocella. Next base: position 64,777 of record JAMFRO010000067.1, read on the forward strand.
CGAAGGCAAGGTGACACCGGAAGCCTCTTTCATCGACGATCTGGGCGCTGACTCGCTGGATACGGTGGAGCTGGTGATGGCATTCGAAGAAGCCTTCGGCGTGGAAATCCCCGAGGATGCCGCCGAGAAGATCACGACCGTCAAGGACGCTGTCGAGTATATCGAGAAGCAAAAGGCCGAATAAGGCCCCGACCAGCGCCTTAAAGCCGTCCTAGGAGTTGCCATGCGCCGTGTTGTCGTAACCGGAATGGGGATCGTCTGCCCGCTCGGGGTGGGGATCGAACATGTCTGGAAGAGGTTGATCAACGGGGAATCCGGGATCGCAACCATCACTAATTTCGACACCACGGAGCTGACGGCTAAAATAGCTGGCCAGGTGCCGGCGGGGCATTCCTCCACGGGCGGGCTTGATCTGGCCGAATGGATTGCCGTGAAAGAGCTGAAGAAGATGGACCGGTTTATCCATCTCGGCATCTCGGCGGCGAGCATGGCGATTGAGGATTCCGGCTGGGTGCCGGAGTCCGAGGAAGATAAATACATGGCCGGGACCATGATTGGTTCCGGCATCGGCGGGTTGCAGACCATCGCTGAGGGCGCCATCACGGTGCATGAGGGGCGGGCGCGCAGGCTCTCGCCGTTCTTTATCCCGGCGGCGCTGATCAACCTTATCTCCGGTCAGGTTTCCATTAAATACGGGCTGAAAGGCCCGAACCATTCGGCTGTTACGGCCTGTGCCACTGGCGTGCATGCCATTGGCGATGCCGGGCGGCTGATTGCCTATGGCGATGCCGATATCATGGTGGCGGGCGGGTCTGAGGCGGCCGTGAACCCGCTGGGGATTGCCGGGTTCTGTGCGGCGCGCGCGCTCTCGACCAATTTCAATGACGACCCGACGGCGGCTTCGCGCCCCTGGGATAAGGACCGTGATGGGTTCGTGATGGGCGAAGGCTCGGGCGTGGTGGTGCTTGAAGAGTACGAGCATGCCAAGCGCCGGGGCGCTAAGATTTATGCCGAGCTTGGCGGTTATGGCATGTCGGGCGACGCGCATCATATTACCGCGCCGGCTGATCATCATGAAGGCGCTTTCCGGGCCATGAAGGCGGCGTTCAAGAACGGCGGGCTCTCACCCTCGGATGTGCAGTATGTCAACGCGCACGGCACCTCCACGCCGATGGGCGACGATCTGGAGCTGGAAGCGGTTGAGAACATGTTCGGCGCGCATGGCAAAAACATCGCCATGTCCTCGACCAAATCGGCCGTGGGCCATCTGCTCGGTGCCGCCGGGGCGGTGGAGGCGATCTTCTCCATTCTCGCCATCCGCGACAATATCGCGCCGCCGACGCTGAACCTGCATGAGCCGAGCCGCGTCTCGATCATCGACCGCGTGGCGCTGACGGCGCAGGAGCGCAAGATTGACGTGGCACTGTCCAACAGCTTTGGGTTTGGCGGCACGAATGCTTCCATCCTGTTCAAACGCGCGTCCTGAAGGCGGTTTTGCGCTACCGGGGGCGTATTCTTTTGCTCCTGCTGGTGCTGCTTGTGACATTGCAGGCAGGGCAGCGGGCGGCGATTGAGGCGTATACCTTGCCGGGTGCGGGGCAGGGCGGCGATTTTTTTGCGCCTGAGGGCGGCAGCCGGGAGGTTGCGGCGGCGCTGGCCAAGGCTGGGGTTATCGCGCATCCGCTGGTGTTTCGCGGGGCGGTGTATTTAACCCGTGACCAGGGCCCCTTGCGCGCCGGGGAGTTTTTAATCCCGGCCCGGGCCAGCATTAAAGAGATATTGGAACTGCTGCGGCATGGGCCGCAGGTGGAGCATCAGGTTACCATCCCTGAGGGGCTTACCGGGGCGCAGATTGCCGCGATACTTGACGCCGCACCTTTGGCCACGGGGCAGGTGGAGCCGCCGGAAGAGGGCAGCGTACTGCCGCAGACCTATGATTATTTGTGGAATACGCCGCGCGCCGGGATTTTGCGCCGCGCCCAGGATGCGTTGCAGGTGGAGCTGACTGCTGCCTGGGGCCAGCGTGACCCGGCGGTGCCGCTGAACAGCCCGGCGGAGGCTGTGACACTTGCTTCCATCGTGCAGGCGGAGGCCAGGCTTACGCCGGAGATGCCGCAAATTGCGGGGGTGTATGAGAACCGGTTGAAACTGGGGATGAGGCTGCAGGCGGACCCGACGGTGATTTATGCCGCGACGGGGGGGAAGCAGTCGGGTGGTGTGGGGATTAGCCGGGCGGACCTTGCTGATGCCTCGCCTTATAATACCTATGCCCATGTTGGGCTGCCGCCTGGGCCGATTGATGCGCCGGGGCTGGCGGCGATTGAGGCGGTGCTGCATCCGGCCAAGACGGATGATTTGTATTTTGTGGCGAATGGTAGTGGTGGGCATAGTTTTTCGCGGGTGTTCAAGGACCAGTTGGCGGCGATTAAGCGTTTTTGGCGGCTGCATAAGTAAATAAGGCCAGGGGCTCCGCCCCTGGACCCCGCTGGGGCCTGAGGCCCCAGACCGCCACTACTTCGGGTCATAAAAAGAGGGGCCATCCCGTCTCGTGAAACACACGAGGTTGGATGGCCCCTCTTTTTATAACCCGGGTGGGATCCAAGGGCCCTTCGGCCCTTGGCGGGTCGTCACGCCGGAGGCGTGCTTCGCACGACGGCAGAGCCCTGGCCCTTTTACCGCGCGCCGATTGGCAGCACGGTCTTGCCGTGGGCTTCGTTGATGACCTCGGCGGCGCCGAGGTAGGCCGCGAGGAATGCGGTGATGAGGCCGCCGTAGCCGCCGTAGACGGTGAGGCTGGCGTGGCCGGTGAGCGGTGCCAGGCCCAGGAGCAGGAAGGTGATCCATAGGGCCAGGAAGATGAGGAACAAAGCGCGGTTGAGGGCGAATGTGGCGATCCACATGGCGAAGGTGAAGACGCCCCAGAGGATGAGGTACCAGCCTACGGCGGCACCGGGCACGTCCTTGGCGAAGAATTCCACGAACAGCGCGAAGCTCCACCAGAAGGCGCCGTAGGAGCAGAAGGCGACGAAGCCGAAGGTGTTGCCACGGGGGATTTCCAGCAGCCCGGCGGCGAATTGGGCCGTGCCGCCATAGGCGAAGGCCAGGGCCAGGACCAAGGACACGGACGCGGCCGGTAGAAAGCCGGCGTTGACCAGGCTGAGCAGCCAGGTGGTGAGCGCGAAGCCGAACAGCCCCAGAGGGGCTGGGTTTGCGAGTTTCATAAAGTTTCCTCCGGACGAATTTGGTTTTTATGTTGGCGCGGGTCTGTGCCCGCCTATTCCAGATAGGCCGGTTGGCGAAAATTACGAGAGGCTTATTTGCCCTTGTGGAATGAAATCAGACGGCACTTTGGGCGGGGAGCAGGATGGTCTGCAGGGCGGACACCAGATCGTCCATCATCGCATCCGTATGTTTGGGCCCCGGTGTGAAGCGCAGGCGCTCGGTGCCGCGGGGTACGGTGGGGTAGTTGATGGGGGTGGCGTACATGCCGTACTCGCGGATGAGGCGCATGGAGATGGCGGTGGCGCGGGCGGCGTCGCCGATCATCAGGGGGACGATGTGGCTCTCGCTGGGCATGACGGGCAGGCCGGCGGCGATGAATTTGGCTTTTAGCGTCTCGGCGCGGTCGAACAGGAGGGCGCGTTTGGCGTTGTCCGCCCGCAGGGTGCGGATGGAGGTGAGGGCGGCGGCGACGGTGGGGGGTGGCAAAGCGGTGGTGAAGATGAAGCCGGCGGCGACGGAGCGGATGTAGTCCAGGACTTTGAAATCGCCGGTGATGTAGCCGCCGTGGCAGCCGAAGGCTTTGGCCAGCGTGCCCTCGATGATGGTGATGCGGTGGGCGACACCATCGCGCTCCGATACGCCGCCGCCTTGGGCGCCGTACATGCCTACGGCGTGTACCTCGTCCAGATAGGTCAGGGCTTCGTATTTGTCGGCCAGGTCGCAGATGGCGGCCAAAGGCGCGATGTCGCCATCCATGGAGTAGACGCTCTCGAAGGCGATTAGTTTTGGCGCGTCCGGTGGGGCTGCGGCCAGGAGGCGTTCGAGGTCCGCCATGTCGTTATGTTTGAAGATGTGGACGGTGGCTTCGCGGGCGTCCTTGATGCCGACGATCATGGAGTTGTGGTTTTGCTCGTCGGAGAAGACGTGCCAATCCGGCAAAGAGCGCAGGATGGCGCTTAAGGATGCCTGGTTGGAGACGTAGCCGGAGGTGAACAGGAGGGCGGCGTCCTTGCCATGCAGATCCGCCAGTTCTTCCTCAAGGGCTACATGCAGCGGCGAGGAGCCGGCGATGTTGCGGGTGCCGCCGGCGCCGGCGCCGTAGCGCTGGGCGGCGCTGATGGAGGCCTCGATGACCGCCGGGTCGGTGCCCATGGCCATGTAGTCGTTGGTGGACCAGACCAGTATGTCCTGCGTGCGGCCTTCCATGGTGACGGAATAATAGGGGAAGCGGTCGGCGAGCTTTTCCAGCGCCACGAAGCGGCGGTAGCGCCCCTGGGCGGAGATCTCGGCGAGGGCGGCCTCGCATTTGGCAAGAAATTTGTGCATTCTGGACCGTTTGGTGGCGCGTTAGATGGCAGGAAAACGCTGCAAAGGCCCAAGAGTCAATAACGCTTGCCAAATAGCTGGGGCGCAGGGGCGCAGGCAGGGGGGCGGGCGGGTAAATATGACGTTAAGTGGTTGGGGAAAAAACACGGGGTAGAAAATGGGCTGTTAACCACGAGGCGCTAGATATTGGCGTACCACCATGAATTTGGGAGCACCGCCGTGAAATTTGCTTTGTTGCCCGTCGTCATCCTCGCCGTCTCGGCCGCGTTCACCTGGGCCACAGCCCGGTATCTGGAGGCCGCCCATCAGCAGCGCGCCACAGCAGCAGCGCAACCGCGCAGCCGCCCCTATGCGACAACGCTGCCGAAGTCGCTGACCGGGAGCTGAGGGAGGGGGCGTTCCACGGAAAAAGGCCAGGGCAGAGCCCTGGCCTTTTTTCGTGGAACGCCCCGCCCTCAGCCCCCAATCAGGCGGCGCCGGCTACGTAGGTGCGGAGGGTTTCGACTTCTTGTTGGCTTTGTTCGATCATGGCTTTTACCACGTCGCCGATGCTGACCAGGCCGGTGAGTTGGCCGTTTTCGATGATGGGCAGGTGGCGGAAGCGGCCGATCGTCATCAGGCCCATGGCTTGTTCCACGGTTATCTCGGGGGTGGCGGTGCTGGGGTTGCTGGTCATCAGTGCTGAGGCAGGCTGGTCCAGCGTGCTGGCGCCTTGTTCGGCCAGGCTGCGGACCACGTCGCGCTCGCTCAATATGCCGACGAGCTGGGTGCCATCTGTTACCAGGACCGCGCCGATATGTTTTTCGGCCAGGATGGTCACCACTTCGGAGATGCGGGCATCCGGGGCAACCGCGATGAAGCCGGCGGGTTTATACTTGAGGATTGCTTTGAGGGTCATGGGCTTTCTCCGCTTTTCCTCAATATGGTGGGTCGCCCGACCCGGTGCAAACCAAATTTCGTTAAGGTGATGAAACCGGTCCGTAGAGGGAGGGGCGGCGGTCGGTGAAGAAGGGGTCGGCGGCGCGTACGGCGTTTTGGTGGGCGTGGGTGAATTCGGCGAACAGCATCTCCGGGCCGCGCCCGGCCATGGCCAGTACCGTGCCGTCTGGGCCGCAGATGCTGGAGAGGCCGACGTAGGAGAGGCCGTCGTCATCGCCGCTGTGGTTGGCGTAGGCGGTGTAGACCTGGTTCTCGTAGGCGCGGGCGGGGAGGACGTGGCGGGCTACCTGCTCGTAGGGCTGCATTTGCGCGGTGGGGATGAGGATGATGTCCGCGCCCTGGAGGGCCAGGCGGCGGGCGGGTTCGGGGAATTCGATGTCGTAGCAGATGAGCAGGCCGATTTTGAAGCCGTGCAGCTCGGCTATGGGGAATTCGTCGCCGATGGCTTTGAACATGGCGCGGTCCAGCTCGCCGAAGAGGTGGGATTTGCGGTAGTTTAGGAGGATTTTGCCGTCTGGGCCGAGGAGGATGGCGGAGTTGGCGACATCGGCGCCGACGCGCTCGGGGTAGCCGAATGCCAGCGCTATATTTTGTGCCTGGGCTATGGCTTGGGCGGGGGCCAGGCCTTGCTGCGTTACCGCATGTTTGCGGGCGTTCTCCGGGCCGATGTTGTAGCCGGATAGGAACATCTCGGGGAGGATCAGCAGGTTGGCACCTTGCGCTTTGGCTTCGCGGGCTTTTTCGGCCAGGAGCAGGAAGCTGGCGGCGGGGTCGTTGATGAGGCCGGGGCCTTGGTAGAGCGCGAGTTTCATGGGGTGAGGCTAGGCCCGATGCGGGTTTGGCGGCAAGGGTTGTTGAATGACGAGAGTTTATACAGATTTGGCCAAGCCGGCTGATGTGGTGTCCTGGCTCGAGATCGTCCGGGAGGTTGAGCCTCTGTTTGGGCTGATGCCTGATTTTGAAAAGACGCTGTTGCGTAAGATTGAGCAAAAATCGGCGCTTTGTGTTCGTGCTGGCAATGAAGACGGGCCCACTGTTGTGCTGGGTGGGATGCTGCTTGGCGGCACCTCGGCGGATGGCTGGATCAGATGGCTTGCGGTCCGTGGTTCGGTGCGGCGGGGCGGAATTGGCAGGTGTTTGGTCAGAGCCGCGCTTGACCGCATGGGGGAGGCGGACACCATCTCGCTGGATACGTTTTGTGAAGAGATGGTCGCTGGCCGGCCGGCACGCAGGCTTTATGCGCAAATGGGTTTTTCGCCGGGGGTGACGGGCGAGGCGGATGGTCAGTTGCGTCAGCGGTTTGTTTTGAGCCGGGTGCGGGAGATCGCCACACAGCAATAGCGCGTAAGATGCGGATTCAGAAAGATAGAGTGATGGCAAAAAGCGAGACTTTGAGGGCGAGGCTGCGGCATGTTTACTGGATTGGCGGTGGGAGCGGCGGCGGCAAGTCGACGATCGCCAGGCGGTTGGCTGATAGATATGGGCTGCGGCATTACGCCACGGACGAGACGATGGGGGACCATGCCCGCCGGACCGCGGCTGAGGACTGTCCGCTGATTTGCGCGTTTGCTGAAATGGATATGGATGAGCGGTGGGTGAACCGGTCTCCGGAGATTATGCTGGAGAGCTTTCATTTCTTTCGGGGGGAGTGTTTTGAGCGGATTGTTGAGGATCTGCTGGCGTTTCCCGCGGACCGGCGGGTGGTGGTTGAGGGGTTTCGGTTGCTGCCTGGTTTGGTGAAGCCGTTGCTTGATGTGATTGGGCAAAGTGTTTGGCTGCTGCCGACGGCGGAATTTCGGCGGAAGGCGTTTGAGAGCAGAGGGACGCTGTGGGACATTGCGAGGAAGACCAGCAACCCGGAACGCGCGTTACAAAATCTGCTGGTGCGGGATGGGATGTTTACTGATCGGCTCAGGGAGGAGACGGCACGGGCTGGTCTGCCCGCCATTGAGATCGATGGTTTTGTGACTGAAGAGGCGCAGTTTGACCGTGTTGCCGGGCTGTTTGGTCTGTGGCGCGAGGAAAGCCTTGATTTAGGTAAAGCGGCTCTTGTTCAGACACGTTCGAGCGGCAGGTGTGGCAGCGGTGGCAGTTCAACTGTGATCTCGTCGTTGGGTTGAACAACGCCACCCTCACGTACCACCGTCATGATGCCAGCCTTGAGGATGACTTCGCCATTCGGCCCGCGACCAAGGACGGCGGCTAACAGCCCGCTCTGAAAGCGCTCGATCTGAGCGCACGGGTTGCGCAGACCTGTCACTTCCAGGACCACTTTCTGTCCAATCTGAAGAAGGCTGCCGCGCGGTAGGCCGAGCAAATCGACGCCTCGCGTGGCGATGTTCTCGCCCATGTCGCCGGGTGAAACCTGGAAGCCCTTGTGGCTGAGCTCATCAAATAACTCGGTGTGGATGAGATGAACCTGCCGCAGGTTTGGTTGGGTGGGATCGGCGGCTACGCGGGAGCGGTGCTGGACCGTGATCCCTGTGTGCGCGTCGCCTTCAACGCCGCGCCCGGCAATGATTGTGATCGCGGTGACCGGGGCCTTGGAGAAGCGATGCTCGCCATCCCTGGCCACGGCGACGACGAAGCCATTGGTTTTGTCCGTTTGCAGCGCCATGCGGTTTTCTACCGCATAATGAGAACGGGTGCTACAGGTCGAAGCGGCGGATTTGGGCCGCTTGCTGGCAGTTTTATTCGTCATTTCCGCGACAGTGGGAAGCTGTGGCGCCCTTGGGCTGGGGAGCTGGAGATCCCCGCCTGCGCGGGGATGACGGGAGGGGGGTGGGGATGGCGGTGGTTTTGAGGGCCCTTGGCGCGGGCTAATTGTTGAGTTTTTCCCCGGTTCGGTATACACCCCGCCCGCCGGCACCCCTGGAGGCCGGCTTTTGTTGTTTTTCCGGCTTCCGTGGCGGAAGCCGTTGTTGTTTTTATGGAGCGTAAAATGGCCAATTATGAAGCGATTGAGGCCTCTGCGCGTTCGCGTGCCGGCAAGGGGGTGGCGCGGGCGACGAGGCGTGAGGGCAAGGTGCCCGGCGTGATTTATGGTGCGAAGCAGGAGCCGGCGCTGATCGCGCTCGACCCGCGCGTCATCCTGAAAGAGCTGAAGCGTGGCGGCTGGCGTTCGCGCCTGTATGAGATTCAGACCGGCACGGAAAAGACCCGCGCTTTGCTGCGCGATGTGCAGTTCCACCCCGTGACCGACCAGCCTGAGCATGTGGACTTCCAGCGCCTGGTCCCTGGCGAGCCGGTGCGCGTGGCGGTTGCCGTGAAATTCCTGAACGAAGCTACGAGCCCCGGCTTGAAGCGTGGCGGCGTGCTGAACGTGGTGCGCAGCAAGGTAGAGGTTGTGGTCGATCCGGATCATATCCCGGAGCATTTCGATATTGATCTGGCCTTGCTGGACATTAACGACAGCGTCCATTTCCATGACCTCAAGGGCACTGAGCATAGCAAGCCGGCGATTGCCGGCGACTTTGTGGTGGCGACGATTGCGCCGCCGCTGGTGACCGCCGAGCAGCTTGCTGCCGAGGCCGCCGCTGCCGCCGCTGCCGTTGCCGCTAAGGGCGCCAAGGGTAAGGGCGCGCCGAAGAAGAAGTAACTGCTTCGCGCCATGCTGCTTTGGGTGGGCCTCGGCAATCCTGAACCGGGCATGGCGCGGAACCGGCATAACATCGGCTTTATGGCCGTTGATGCGATTGCGTCCCGCCACGGTTTTACGCCGTGGCGGTCGCGTTTTAAGGGGTTTTACGCGGAAGGCCGCGTAGGTGAGGCCCGTGTGCTGCTGCTGAAGCCGATGACCTATATGAATCTGTCGGGTGAGTCGGTGCAGGCGGCGGCGTCCTTCTTTAAAATCGAGCCTGATGCCATAACCGCTTTTCATGACGAGCTGGACCTGGCGCCGGGTAAGGTGCGGGTGAAGAAGGGCGGCGGCAATGCCGGGCATAATGGCTTGCGCAGTATGGACCGGCATCTGGGCGGGCCGGATTACTGGCGGGTGCGGCTTGGTATTGGCCACCCCGGTGATAAGGCGCTGGTGACCGGCCATGTGCTGGGCGATTTCGCCAAGGTGGATAAGGAATGGCTGGTTCCGTTGCTGGACGGGCTGGCGGGCGTTGCGGATTTGCTGGCGGCGCAAAAACCGGAAGATTTTATGACGCGCATTGCGCGGTTGATGGAGCCGAAAAATGGGGTTTAATTGTGGGATTGTCGGGCTGCCGAATGTTGGCAAGTCCACCCTGTTTAACGCGCTTACCGCGACGGTGGCCGCACAGGCCGCGAATTATCCGTTTTGCACGATAGAGCCCAATGTTGGCCGTGTGGCGGTGCCGGATACGCGGCTGGGGGTGCTGGCGGAGATTGGTAAATCTGTGAAGATTGTGCCGACCAGCCTGGAGTTTGTGGATATTGCCGGGCTGGTGCGCGGGGCCTCCAAGGGCGAGGGGCTGGGCAACCAGTTTCTGGCGAATATTCGCGAGGTGGATGCCATCGTGCATGTGCTGCGGTGTTTTGAGGATGATGACGTGACCCATGTGGAGGGGTCCATCGACCCCGTGCGGGATGCGGAGACGGTTGAGACCGAGCTGATGATCGCGGATTTGGACAGCTTAACCAAGCGCGTGCCGATGCTGCAGAAGAAGGCCAAGAGCAATGATAAGATTGCGGCGGCCGATCTGGCGTTGATCGAGCCGTTGATTGCAGCACTTGAGGCGGGGCACCCGGCGCGGACCGCTATTCCCAAGGGCGAGGAAGAGGCGGTGAAGCGGCTTAACCTGCTGACCTCCAAGCCTGTGCTTTATGTGTGCAATGTGGAGGAGGCTGCCTCCGCTACCGGTAATGCGCAGAGCGAGCGTGTGGCTGTGATGGCCAAGGCGCAGGGGGCGGGGCATGTGATTATCTCGGCCGCGATTGAGGCTGAGGTTTCGCAATTGCCGGAGGAGGATCGAGCTGGGTTTCTGGCGGATCTGGGGCTGGTGGATAGCGGGCTGGACCGGATTATCCGGGCGGGGTTTTCGCTGCTGGGGCTGATTACGTATTTTACGGTGGGGCCTAAGGAGACGCGGGCCTGGACGATTATTAAGGGTACCAAGGCGCCTGGGGCGGCTGGGGTTATTCATGGCGATTTCGAGCGGGGTTTTATTGCCGCCGAGACGATTGGGTATGAGGATTATGTGGCCGGTAAGGGCGAGGCCGGGGCGCGGGATGTGGGTAAGCTCAAGATTGAGGGCAAGGAATACGTTGTTAAGGACGGCGATGTGTTGTTGTTCCGGTTTAACGTCTGAGAAATTACCCTGATGTTCCAAGGGGAACATCAGGGCCGGACAAGGTGGCACGTTCTTAAAATACCAACCGGGCACCGGCTCCGAGCGCCTTACGCCTTAGTAGGTATATGTTGTAACCGTAAGTATGTTGGCCCCAGAATTGGCGATCATAAGATGCATGGATTTAGTTTAGATTTTCGCCTGCATTTTATTAAAACCGTCAGAATGTCATTTCTGTTGTTTGCTTTTATGGCCGCTCCAGTGGCTAATTCAAAGGAGCTGAACTCGATGACAGAACCAGAATTCAAGGCGTATACGATTGCGCTCGAATTATTTAAAGAAAAGGAAAAAGGCGCTTACCTAAAAAACTTTGATGTTAAAGTCCGTGATCATAGTGACGCATATGAAGTGATATTTATTCCCAAACAGGTTGCGACAGAAAATCGTGAAGGCACCGTCACACTTTCTCTAGGAGGTAAAACGGCTTATGGACGAGAGGTTCATTATTTGATTTCAAAAATCGGCTATAAGGTTATTCGAACATCTTTTGCGCGGTAATTTACCCCACCGATCTGTTTTCGTGAGGCAGCTGCAAGATGGCTGGATCGTGCAAGCCGCAAGGATGGGTGGAGTGCTGCGGAACCCATCGCTTTCTCGTTTTTTCGCCGCCCCTTTTTGCATCCATCCTCCCTTCATGTGCTCGCCCGTCCAGGACGCTCGCCATGCTCGCCCTTTGGGCTGCGCGTGGCTCCGCGCCGCTTCGCGGTGGCCGCTGACGAAGAAGGAAGCAGCAGCTTTTTGAAAAAAGCTGCACCAAAAACTTTTGAACTTGGGGGCATGGGCGGTAGCAGCGCTACCGCCCATGCCCCCAAGTTCAAAAGTTTTTTTGGGTACCTTTTTGTTCACAAAAAGGTACTGCTTAAATCGTCTTGGGTGGTTTTTTCGTGGCTGGTACTGGGGTTTTCTCGTTGTAGGTACACCAGGCAGCACCTGGGCAGCGCCAGCATTCCGGCGTGCGGGCTTTGCACAGATACCGCCCGTGCAGGATGAGCCAGAGATGGGCGGGTTTGAGCATGTCTTTCGGGATGCGCTTGACCAGGCCGTCCTCCACGGCACGGGTGGTGCTGCCGGGGGCCAGGCCGGTGCGGTTGCCGAGGCGGAAGATGTGCGTATCCACCGCCATGGTCGCCTGGCCGAAAATCTCGTTAAGCACGACGTTGGCGGTTTTGCGGCCTACGCCGGGCAACGCCTCCAGCGCCTCGCGCTCGCCGGGCACTTCACCGCCGTGGCGCTCCACGAGCAGGAGCGACAATGCCGCCACGTTTTTGGCCTTGGCATTCCACAGCCCGATGGATTTGATGAACGGGCCTATCCCCGCCTCGCCCAGTTTCGCCATGGCGGCGGCATCCGGCGCGGCTTTGAACAAAGCGGGGGTTACTTTGTTCACCGCCACATCGGTGGTCTGGGCGGACATCACCACGGCCACCAGCAGTTGGAACGGGGTGGCGTAGTGCAATTCCGTCTTCGGGTCCGGGTTGCCGGCGGCGATGGCGGTGAGGAAGGCCGGAATATCGGCGCGTTTCATGAGTTTCGGCATTTTATCCTTGGGGGCAATCCGGCTGCGCGCAATATATGCGGTATGGATGCGCCATCGGGCAATCATGGGGTTTTGTATTTTGAGGCGGAGCTGCGGCCGCATCGCAGCCTGTCGCGCAAGGCGCTGCTGTGCGTGCTGGGGGGGATGGCGCTGGGCTCGCTTTATGTGACCACGCTGATGTATTTTATGGGGGCCTGGCCGGTTATCGGGTTTAATGGGGCGGATATTACGCTGGCGGCGCTGCTGTTCTGGCTTAACAGCCGGGCGGCGCGGGCGCGCGAGATTATCCGGCTGTATGATGCGGTGTTGGAAATCACTAACATCTCGCCCAGCGGTAAGGAGCAGGTCACCACGATCTCGCCGGATTGGGCTAAGGTGGAGCTACAGGAGCGCCCCGGCGTTGTGCCGAGGCTGCTGGTGCGGGCGCGCAATGCGGTGGCGGAGGTGGGGCGGCAGCTTGGTGAGGCGCAGAAGCGGGATCTGGCTGGGGCGCTCGACCGCGCGCTGGTGCGGCGGCGGTCGCCGCGCTTTTCGAACCCAAACCCATAATGGCCAATTCCGGGACAATTCACATCGCCGCCGCCCTGCTGAACCGGCCGGACGGTTATACTTTGCTGGTCCGAAAGCGTGGCACGGCGGCGTTTATGCAGCCGGGCGGCAAGATTGAACCGGGCGAAGACCCGGTAGAAGCTTTGTGCAGGGAATTGCACGAGGAGCTCGGTCTCACGGTAAAAATGGATGAACCCCGCGACCTCGGCCGGTTTACCGCACCGGCCGCGAATGAGGCGGCCTGGATTGTCGAGGCCGAGATTTTCCAGCTTGAGCTGAATGGTGCCGTGACATCGGCGGCCGAGATCGAGGAAATTGCCTGGGTCGATCCGTCATCCCCTGGCGCGCTGCTTGGCGCGCTGCTTCTGGCGCCTCTCACCCGGGACCATGTTCTGCCCCTCTGTATAAAGGCTGCGCCTTGATCGGCGGCGGCTATTTCGTGCCGAAGAAGCGGTCGCCGGCGTCGCCCAGGCCGGGGCGGATGTAGGCGTGGTCGTCCAGTTGGCGGTCCAGGCCGGCGGCGAAGATGGGGATTTCCGGGTGGGCGGCCTGGAATGCCGCCACACCTTCGGGGGAGGCGATGAGGCAGACGAATTTGATGGATTTTGCGCCGGCTTGTTTTAGCCGCGTTACCGCGGCGATGGCGGAGTGGCCGGTGGCCAGCATGGGGTCGAGGACGATGGTTAAGCGCTCTTCCAGCGCGTCCGGGACTTTGAAGTAATATTCCACGGGTTCGTGGGTGGCGGGGTCGCGGTAGAGGCCGACATGGCCGACGCGGGCGGCGGGGACGAGGTCCAGCATGCCGTCCAGAATGCCTTCGCCCGCGCGCAGGATGGAGATGAAGCAGAGTTTTTTGCCCTGCACCTGGACCGCCTGCATGTCCTCCAGCGGGGTGGTGATGGTGATGGGCTCCAGGGGCAGGTCGCGCAGGACTTCGTAGCCCAGGAGGAGGGAGATTTCGCGGGCGAGGCGGCGGAATTCGCCGGTGGTGGTTTTACTCCGGCGCAGCAGGGTTAGTTTGTGCTGGACGAGTGGGTGGTCGATGATTGTCAGCATTTTTTTGCCTGAATCGGAATGGCGGCCATGGTGCGGAGTTTAACTTAAAATTGCCGGTCGGCAATGACGCGTTATTCCGGCGAAAATGGGGATATTCTCTGCGGATATGGGAGCGAGAGATCCCCGCCTGCGCGGGGATGACGAGGAGGGGGCGCGGGGATGCGGGGGATGATGGGAGGGGGGTGACGGGGTTTGCGCGCTACTCCCCGGCTTTGGGCAACCTCACCACAAACCTTGCGCCGATGATATTGCCGTCTTCGTCGCGGCGGTTTTCGGCGGAGATGCGGCCGAGATGGGCTTCGACGATTTGGCGGGAGATGGAGAGGCCGAGGCCGGAGTGGCTGCCGAAGGTCTCGGTTTGGGGGCGTTCGGAGTAGAAGCGGTCGAAGATGGAGTCCAGTTTGCCGTCGGGGATGCCGGGGCCTTCGTCTTCCACTGAGAGTTCGATCACGCCGCCGGTTTCGCGGCCGAAGAGGAAGATTTTGGCCTCGGGGGGTGAGAAGGAGATGGCGTTGCCGATGAGGTTGCGCAGGACCTGGACCAGGCGGGTTTCGGAGCCGCGGACGTAGAGGCCTTCGAGGGGGGACTCCACGGAGATGAAGGGGCTGCCGTCCTTGCGGGTGGCGTCGTGGATTTCGGCGAGGGTGGAGAGCAGGCGGGCCATGTCCACGACTTCCTTGCGGGAGCGGGAGAGTTCGGAATCTAGCCGCGAGCTGTCGGAGATATCGGTGATGAGCCGGTCCAGCCTCGCCACGTCCTGGTTGATGATGGCGAGCAGGCGGGAGGCGCGCGCGGGGTCTTCCACACGGGTTAACGTCTCGATGGCGGAGCGGATGGAGGAGAGCGGGTTTTTGATCTCGTGGCTGACGTCGGCCGCGAATTTCTCGATGGCGTCCATGCGGGCCCAAAGGGCCTGGGCGGAGCTTTCCAGCGTGCGGGCGAGGGTGCCGATTTCGTCGTTCCGGCCGATGACTGACTCGGGGAGAGGTTGGGTGCGGGTGCGGCCCTCGCGCATGCGCTCCGCCGCCGCGGCCAGACGCGAGAGCGGGCTGGCGATGGTGCGGGAGAGGTAGAAGGAGACGATGACGGTGAGCAGCAAAGCGAGGGCGAAGAGGAGCAGGATGGAAATACGGACCGCCAGAACGGCGGCATCTACCTCCCCGGCCTCGCGGGTGAGCAGCACCGTGCCGACGACCTGCTGGCTGGCGGTGATGGGCTCGGCGACGGTGATGAGCAATATGCCTTCGGAATCCCGGCGGACGAAGGGCGGGGTTTCCTGGTCTGGCGAGGTGGAGGTGAGTTCCAAAGCGGTGCGGGCGTCCGGCTGCCAGCCGAGTGTGTCCGGGTTTTGGCCGGCGCCGGAGCCGATGACGCCGGATTCATCGTCGCTGCCCACCACGGAGCCGGAGAGATGGTCGTAGACGAAACTGATGGCGCGGCTGAGGAAGCCTGGAGGCGGGGGGGCGGACAAGGGCTCGGTGACGATGCCGCCGCCGGGGCCTGGGTGGACGCGGGAATTGGCCAGGAGCGTGCCGTCCAGCCCGTAGATGAGGGCCTGGGCGTTGGGGGTGGGGGCTGTGAGCGAGAACAGCAAAGGCTGGGCCTGGTCCGGGTTGACGGCGGCCTGGCCGTTATTGCCCTGCACGGCGGTCTGGGCGATGGCGCCGGCGTAGATGCGCGCCTGTTCGCGCAGATTGCTGACCTCGGCGGAGAGGAGGCCTTGCTGGTATTGGTCCAGATATAATAATGCCGCGAAAATCAGCGCCAGGGGCAGCAAATTCACCAGCAATATGTCGCGCAGGAGGCGCGACAGGCGGGGTTTTCTGGCCAGGATCAGATGTCCTTGTAGCGGTAGCCGATGCCGTACAGCGTCTCGATCTGGTCGAACTCGCCATCCTCATTGCGGAATTTTTTGCGCAGGCGTTTTACATGGGAGTCGATGGTGCGGTCGTCGACGTAGACGTTCTCGCCATAGGCGGCGTCGATGAGCTGGTCGCGGGATTTTACCATGCCAGGGCGCTGCGCCAGGGCCTTGACCAGCAGGAATTCGGTGACGGTGAGCTGGATGTCGAGGCCTTTCCACAGGCATTGGTGCTTGGTCTCGTCCAGCGTGAGATCGCCACGGGTGAGCACGGCGGCGGGGGCGGCGCCTGAGGCTTCGGCGCGGGTGGAATCGTTGCGCCGGAGGAGGGCGCGGATGCGTTCCAGCAGCAGGCGCTGGGAGAAGGGTTTAGTGATGTAGTCGTCCGCGCCGAGGCGCAGGCCCATCAGCTCATCCAGCTCGTCATCCTTGGAGGTGAGCATGATGACCGGCATGGCCGAGCGGGCGCGCAGTTTTTGCAGCAGCTCCATGCCATCCATGCGCGGCATTTTTATGTCCAGCACGGCGAGGTCCGCCGGTTTGGTGAGCAGGGCCTGTAATGCGCTTTCGCCGTCGGTGTAGGTGCGGACCAGAAAGCCCTCGGCCTCCAGCGTCATCTGCACGGAGGTGAGGATGTTGCGGTCGTCATCGACGAGGGCGATTGTGTGTTTCATGCGGGGAACCCAATGCTTGGCATATAGAACTTGTGCATCCAGGGAGTGACGGGATTATGGCAGCAAATCAAGAGCCGGAGCGGCTGGCGGCGGCGGCCTCTCTGCTCGTGGCGGCACGCAGCGCCACTTTGGCCACGGTGTTTGAGGGCGCGCCGCATGCATCGCTGGTGACCCCGGCGCTGGCGAGGGATGGCCAGCCGGTGCTGCTGCTCTCCTCTCTGGCGGTACATACCAGGCATTTGCAGGCCAACCCGGCCTGCGCCTTGCTGATGGCGGGTGCGGCGCAAAATGAGAATCCGCAGACCACCCCGCGCCTCAGCTTGAGCGGCATTGCGCAAACGGTGCCGGCGGATGAGGTCCGCGCGCGCTTTCTGGAAATTCATCCCTACGCCATGCAATATGCAGGTTTCGGCGATTTTTCTTTCTGGAAGATTACCGTTTCGACAGCGCAGTATATAGGCGGCTTCGCGAATGCGGGATATTTGGATTTTGCCGCACTGCAGCAAGAAATTTCTGTACTTTTGCGGCGAGGTGATGGTTGATGCCGCGTGACCGCCTGCTTATGAAGGTCTAGACTAGATCTTGCCCGAGAGGACCGACCCCGCGTGAACCATATGGCCGATATTTCTCCGCTCCGAGATGCCGCTCCGCTTGCCGGCACGGGCGTGCGTGTTGCCGCCGTGCTGCATGCCAACCTCACAGCACCAGCACTTGTCGCGCATAGCCTGCGCAAGGGCGAGAGCCGCCTGTCCGTGGATGGCGCGCTGATCGTGCGTACCGGTGTGCATACCGGGCGCTCCGTTGGCGATAAATTCGTGGTGGATGAACCCGAGACCACCGCCGATGTGTGGTGGGGCAAGATCAACCAGCGCCTGCCGCGCGAGAAATTCGGCGTGCTGAAGGGGCGGGTTCAGGCTTATTTGCAGGGGCGTGAGCTGTTCACCCAAGATCTCTATGCCGGGGCCGATCCGGCCACGCGCATCCGCGTGCGGCTGGTGACCACCGGGGCGTGGCATGCGCTGTTTGCCCGCAATATGTTTATCCGCCCGAAGGCGGAGGAGCTGGCGGGGTTCGAGCCGGATTATGTGATTATCCATGCGCCGTTTTTTGAGGCCGATCCCGAGATCGATGGGGTGAAGAGCAGCTCGGCCGTGGTGTTGTCGTTTGCTGAGAAGGTGATCCTGATCGCGGGCACGCAATATGCGGGCGAGATTAAGAAATCCATTTTTACGGTGATGAACTGGATTTTGCCCGCCAGCGGCAAGCTGCCGATGCATTGCTCGGCGAATATTGGCCCGGATGAGGATTCGGCCTTGTTCTTTGGGCTTTCCGGGACGGGTAAGACCACGCTTTCCTCCGACCCCAAGCGCCGGCTCATAGGTGATGATGAGCATGGCTGGGGGCCGCAGGGCGTGTTTAATTTTGAGGGCGGGTGCTACGCCAAGGTGATCGACCTGAGCCAGAAGAGCGAGCCGGAGATTTGGGCCGCCTCGCACCGCTTTGGCACCGTGCTGGAAAATGTGGTGGCCGACAGCCAAGGCCGGCTGGACCTCACCGACCAGACCCATACCGAAAACACCCGCGCCTGCTATCCGGTGGAATACATCCCCAATGTGGAACTCTCGGGGCGCGGCGGGCAGCCGAAAAACGTGGTGATGCTGACGGCGGATGCCTTTGGGGTGCTGCCGCCGATCTCGCGGCTCACGCCGGAGCAGGCGATGTACCACTATCTCTCAGGCTATACCGCGCGCGTGGCCGGGACCGAGAAAGGCATGGGCTCCGAACCCCAGGCCACCTTCTCCACCTGCTACGGCTCGCCCTTTCTGCCGCGCCACCCGCAGGTGTACGGCAAGCTGCTGCAAGCGCTTATCAAGGAGCACAAAGTGTCGTGCTGGCTGGTGAATACCGGCTGGACCGGCGGCGCCTATGGGGTGGGCAAGCGCATGTCCATCGCCCACACCCGCGCGTTGCTCAACGCAGCGCTGGCCGGTGAGCTGGATAACATCCCCTACCGCACCGACCCGTTCTTCGGCCTCGCCATCCCCGAACACGTGAACAACGTGCCCGACGAAGTGCTGGACCCCCGCTCCGCCTGGCCAGACAAAGCCGCCTATGACGAAGCAGCCAAAGCCCTGGTAAAACGCTTCGTCGACAACTTCACCACCTTCGCCGACCACGTCGACGACGACGTCAAAGCCGCGGCTATCCGGGTGGCGGCCTGAGGTAAAGAAAAAGGCGGGGCTCCGCCCTCGACCCGCTGGGGCCTGAGGCCCCAGACCCCCATTAGTTGAAGACTTAAAAAAGAGGCCTGCCACCCTGGTGTTTGAAACACCTTGGAGGCAGGCCTCTTTTTTAAGTCTTAAGTAGCGGGATCCAAGGGCCTTTCGGCCCTTGGCGGGTCCAGGGCAGAGCCCTGGCCTTTTTCCTTACCCAAAGCCACCGCCCGGTTAATGCCCCGCGTTTTCGGCGTCGAAGTCGGGGGTTAGGCCGGAGGCGGCGAGTTGGGCGGCTAGGGCTGTTTTGAGGTTGGTTAGGCCGGTTTCTGAGGTGCTTTCGGCGCGGGCTACGAGGACGGCTTGGGTGTTGGAGGCGCGTAGGAGCCACCAGCCGTCGGGGGTGTTTACGCGGACGCCGTCTGTGTCTGAGACGTTCTCGCCGGCGGTTTTCAGGCGGGCGGCGACTTCCGCCACCACGGCGAATTTGCGTTCCTCGGTGCAGTCGAAGCGGAGTTCGGGGGTGTTGACGACGGCAGGGAGGGAGGCGCGGAATTGGCTTACGGTCTCGTGGCTGCGGGCGATGACGCCGAGGACGCGGACGGCGGCGTAGAGGGCGTCGTCGAAGCCGTACCATTTGTCGTTATAGAAGATATGGCCTGACATTTCGCCGGCGAGGGGGGATTTGTGTTCGGCCATTTTCGATTTGATGAGGGAATGGCCGGTTTTCCACATGAGGGGCGTGCCGCCGGCTTTGGCGATCTCGTCGAAGAGGACCTGGCTGGCTTTGACGTCGGCGATGATGGTGCCGCCGGGGTGGGATTTGAGCACGTCGCGGGCCATGAGGATGAGGAACTGGTCGCCGAAGAGGATATGGCCTTCGTTATCGACGAGGCCGATGCGGTCTGCGTCACCGTCGAAGGCGATGCCGACATCGGCTTTGTGTTCGGCCACGGCGGCGATGAGTTGTTCGAGGTTTTTGGCGACGGTCGGATCCGGGTGGTGGGCGGGGAAGGTGCCGTCGATTTTTTCGTTGATGAGGATGTGGGTGCCGGGGAGTTTTGCGGCTAGTTTGACCAGCACATCGCCGGCGGAACCATTGCCGTTATCCCACACCACTTTGAGTTCGCGCTCGCCGTCCCAGTCTTTCAGCATGCGGGTGACGTAGGTGTCGGATACATCCTTTTGCGTGACGTTGCCGGTGCTGGCGGCGACGACTTTGCCCTCGGCGGCGCGCGCGCCCAGATCCTGGATTTGCGCGCCGAAGAACGGCTTGTTTTGCAGCATGATTTTGAAGCCGTTGTAGTTCGGCGGGTTGTGGCTGCCGGTGACCATCACGGCGCCGTCTGTATGGTTGTCGAAGGAGGAGAAATACAGCATGGGCGTCGGGCCTTCGCCGACATCGAGCACGTCCACGCCGCTTGTCGTCAGGCCCCGGATGAGGGCGGCGGAGAGGCTGGGGGAGGAGACGCGGCCATCGCGGCCTACGGCTACTGTTTTGCCGCCGGCCTCCGCCACGATGGAGCCGAAGACGCGGCCGATGGCGAAGGCGTCCGCCTCACCCAGAGTTTCGCCGACGATGCCGCGGATGTCGTATTCGCGCAGGCTGCTTTTGGAAAACTGATGGGTGAAGCTCATGATTATGCCTTAGGAGTTGACGTAGTTCTTCAGGAAGGCGCGGACGGCGGGGCCGAGGTCGGGCCTTGCCAGCGAGAAGGCGATTTGCGCTTCTAGGAAGCCGATTTTATCGCCGCAGTCGAAACGCTTGCCTTCGAATTTAAGCCCGTGGAAGGGGGTGTGGCCGATCATTTTGGCCATGGCATCGGTGAGTTGGACTTCGTTGCCGGCGCCGCGTTCCATGAGGGAGAGGAATTTCACCACCTCCGGCAGCAGGATGTAGCGGCCGATGACGGAGAGGTTGGAGGGGGCGTTTTCGGGGGCGGGTTTTTCCACCAGCCCGGTCACCTCGACGCGGTCGCCATGCGTTTCGCCGATTTTGACGATGCCGTAACGATTTGTCTGCTCGCGCGGCACTTCGGACACGGCGACGACGTTGCCGCCGGTCTCGTTATACACATTCACCAATTGTGTCAGGCAGGGTGTGTTGCTCAGCACCAGATCGTCGGGGAGCAGGATGGCGAACGGGTCGTCGCCGATGAAGGTGCGGGCGCACCAGATGGCGTGGCCGAGGCCGAGCGGCACCTGCTGGCGCACGGTGGTGATGGAGCCGGGGGGCATGGCTTCTTCGCGCAGCAGCTCCAGGGCTTCGCGCTTGTTGCGCTCGGCGAGGGTGGCTTCCAGCTCGAAGGCGATGTCGAAATGGTCGATGAGGGCGGTTTTGCCGCGCCCGGTGACCATACAGAATTGCTCGATGCCGGCGGCGCGGGCTTCATCGACCGCGTATTGAATAAGAGGTTTGTCGACGACCGGGAGCATTTCCTTCGGCATGGCTTTGGTGGCGGGCAGGAAGCGTGTGCCCAGACCAGCGACGGGAAGTACCGCCTTACGCAATGGTTTAACCAAGAAATCCTCCTTAAACGTCGGCTATAAATGTCGTGCCATGGCCACCGGCACGGAGCAAGGCAATGGTTTCTCGTGGATAATCTTTATGCCGGCCGTTAGTTAGGCCGTGACGGCCGGGGGTTTCTCGTCTGCGCCTTTCATGGGGATGAAGAAGCAGCCCATATCGCGGCGGGAGTGGATCTTTCCCGCGGCATCTTTGTGATACACGTAGAAAACCTGGCCGCGCTTGAAGGGCTGGCCGATGGGGATGATCATGCGCCCGCCGGGCTTGAGCTGCTGGAACAGCGCCGGGGGGGCGTATTGGGCGGCGCAGGTGACGATGATGAGGTCGAACCCATCCTTCTGCTCCGGCCAGCCGTAATAGCCGTCGCCCACGCGGGTGCTGATATTGTCGTAGCCGAGGGGTGCGAACACCTTTTGCACGGCGTTGCCCAAAGGCTGGATGATCTCGATGGAATAGGCGTGGCTGACGATGCGCGACAGCAGCGAGGACTGGAAGCCCGAGCCTGTGCCTACTTCCAGCGATACATCCGTGGGTTTGGGGGCGAGAACCTGGGTCATATAGGCCTGGCCGAGGTAGTCCGAGAGGGCCGAGCCGTAGCCCAGCGGCCAGGGTTTGGGCGGCTGGTCGTAGGCATCGCCACAGGTGGTGTGACGTTCTTCGTAGTTATAATGGTAGTATTCGCGCGGCAGGGCGTTGAAGGCGGCTAGGACCAGAGGGTCGGCGGCGCCCAGGCGCTGGGTGAGGTAGTCGGCGATGGACTTCATGGCCGCCGGTTTGCGGGATTGGATGGTGTTGAACTGGTCGTCGCTGAGCGTGACCGGCCGGCCGGAGGCGGCCATGGCGGCTTCGAACGCGGCTTTGTTCCACGGCTTGCCGTTGGGCGTGGCCGGGGTGGGCAGGGCTGGCGCGGGTGCCGTGGCGGGCGCTGCTGCGGGAGCTGGGGCGTTATTCGCGGCGGCGCTGTTGGCGGCGAGAGCCGGGGCGGCGGCGGCGGCGGCTAGCCCTGCGATTAGTCCGCGGCGGCCGAGCGTCTCAAAACTGGAAACCAAAATGTTTGTCCTTCGGGCAGGGGAAGACTGCAAGCGGCCACAGCATAGAGCAGAATTGCGCCGCCTAAAACCGCATGCAGTCCAATATTGCGGAGTAAAAGATTGGCCAAGGGGGGGGCGACGACGGAAAACGCGCCGTTGAGGCCCCAGGCCCAGGGCAGGAAGAAGTTTTGCGCGCGGATGCGCTCCAGCCCGAGGGGGAAGGGCATGCCCATGGCGAGGCTGACCGGGGCCAGGGCCAGCACGGCAAGGGCGATGCGCAGGCCGTAGGGCAAGGCGCCCGCGGCCAAGGCGGCGGGGCCGGAGATGACGAGCATGATCCCGCCCCAGATGGCGATGACGGCGAAGGCCAGGGCCATGCCCCGGCTGGGGCGCGCAGTGAACCGGCTGGAATAGAAACTGCCCAGGCCGGAGCAGGCCAGCATGGTGGAGAGCACCACGGAGAAGCCGGCCGCGCGGTCGTTAAGCAGCAGGCTGACGCGCTCGATGGCGAAAATTTCGAGGAACATATAGCCCAGGGCCAGTACGGAGAAATACAGCGCCGGGCGGGGGACGGAAAACCCGCGCCGCGCGCGCCGGGGCGCTGCCAGGGGGACCAGCAGCACCAGTGCGGCGATGGCCACGGCCTGGGCCAGCACAGCCAGGTTTACCAGCGCGCCGATCTCGGCCTGGGGCAGGATTTGCAGCCGGGCGAGCAGGAGGGAGAGCTGGTTGAGGCGCAGGATGGCGTAGAAGGCCGGGCGGTCGTCCGTGACCGGGCGCAGGTCGAAGGCCTGGGAGGAGATTGTGGGCGCGCCTGCGAGGATGCCGGCGGCTTCGTCGGCGATGGAGTCATCCATGGCGTTTTCATTGGCCGTGCCGTCGGTGAAGGAGACGGCGGGGAGGTCGTTGTAGAGATTGTCCCGTGCCGCGATGGGGTCGAAGCCCTGGTAGTAGGAGATGTCGAAGGAGCGGTCGTCGGCCCATTTGGCGGCGGTTTTTATGTCGGCGGCGGTGAAGGGCGTGTTGCTGGCGAGGAGCCTTGTGTTCCAGGCGGAGCGGTAGAGGATGATGTAGGGGCCGGCATCGTCTATGCCGCGCAACTGGTAGGCGGCGCGCATGGTGCCGAGCAGGCGCAGGGCGTAGGCCGGGAAATCCTGGATGGAGACGGGGACGGAGAGTATGCCGCCGGGGGTGAGCGCGTTCAGATCCGCCGCGAAGGCCTGGGCGGAGAAGGCGTAGACATTGGCGGGGGCTGCATCCAGGAAATCGGAGGCGGTGTCGATGATCTCGTAATGCTGGCCGGACTCTACGGCGGCGCGGGGATTGTCATTGAAAATTCGCAAATTCGGGTTGGGGGCGATGGCTGGGGAGGCGCTGAGGCCTTGGGTGATGGCGCGGTACAGGACGGGTTCTGGTTCCAGCGCGTCCACATGCGCGGCACCCAGAGCCAGTGCCTCCTGGGTGCGGAAGCCGCCGGAGGTGCCGATGAGGAGCGTGGAGGCGTGGGGGCGCAGGGTGTAAGGTAGGGCGTCCAGCGCGCCGGGGGCGTAGCCGGTGTTGGCGGGGCCGGGACGGGGCAGGCTGGCGATGCGGATACCGTCCCGGTACAGGCCGTAGGCGCGCGGCGGGCCGGGGTAGCCGAGCATGGCGGAATCGTTGGAGATGTCGGTGTTCACGCGCTCGGTGAAATCATCGAGGAGGATGTATTCGCCGTGCGGGCTGTGCAGCGTGGCGAGGATTTTGGCGTTGGGTGTGTGCAAAGGCGGGTAGATGGGTTTGTACTGGCTCAATGCGGCTTGCGGGCCGAAGCCCAGTAGTGCCTCGCTCAGGCCCAAAGCCACGAGGGCGGCCAGTACCGCGCGTTTGCGGTAGGTTTGCGCGAACAGCCCCGCCAAAGCGAGCAGCGGCAGCAGGCAGGCGGTGAGGGCGAAGGCCGGCACGGCGTACATGAGGCCGAGGACCAGAAGTGTGCCGGCACCCGCACCCAGCATGTCCGCCGCGTAAACCTTGCCCAGACGTTCCGAGGTGCCGCAAAAGCACAGCGAGATGAATATGCCGGTGAGGTAGAAGAACGGCAGCAGGGCCAGGTAATACAGGCCGATGTTTTGCAGTTGCGGCAGCCAGGTGGCCTGGTTTTGCAGCGCCAGCGGGTTGAACGGGTTGAGGATGACGGCGCTGTAGCCCAAGGCAGCACTTGCGGTGAGGGCGGCGGGTAGAATGGCGAACAGCAGCCCGGCATGGCGGCGGAGAAAATGCTCGGCCAGGGCCAAAGTGACGCCGGAAAAGGCGAAGCCGACCATGACGATGGAGATGACCCAATAGCCGTAATCCGACCAGTTCGCGACGGCGAAATAGCGGGTAAGTGCTGTCTCCAGCCCCACGGCGGCGGCTGAGACGAAAAACAACGGCAGTAATCTCATGGCCGGATTTTATAATCCAAAAAATTTTGCAGCAGAGAGTCGAACCGCCTGGGCTCGTCGACAAACAGCGCATGGCCTGCTTTCGGGAACATCGCAATAGTGGTGTTGGGGCGGTCTATGAGCAGGTTCTGGGCCTGGCCCTGCAGATGCGGGCGCACCACGTAGAGGACCGGCACATCGGTGGAGAGGATGGCCTCTTTCCAATAGGTTCTGGGCACGGGGTAGCGCAGCAGCTCGGCCGCGTAAGGGGCGGGCAGGCGGGAGCAGGCCTCGGTCAGCCGGTCCAGATAGGCGGCACTGCGGGGGTTGCGAAACATGCCGGCGACGAATGCCGCCATGCTCGGCGCCGGGCGGTAGGGGCCGTTATAGGGGGTTGGGGCGGGGTTCTCGCCCACGGAATTATCGATGAGCACCAGCCCTGCCAGTTTTTCGCTGCCGCCCTGATGCACCCAGGCCAAAGTGTCCAGCACGCCGAGGGACCAGCCGATGACGATGACCGGGCCGCGCAGGCGGTCCACCAGCTCGCCGATGTCCTGCCCGCGGCGGTTTTGGTTATAGCCGGTATCGGTGATCTCCGATGAGCCCTGGCCGCGCGGGTCGAACAATATGACGCGGTAGTTTGTGCTGAAGGCGGCTTGTTGGGGGGCAAAAATCCAGCCGGGCATGGTCCAGCCGGGGATGAAGACCAGAGCCGGGGCGTTGGCGGGGCCGGTCTCGGTATAGTGCAGCCGGGCGCCGTCTGAGGCTGTGAAATAGTAATCCGCTGCCCGGGCCGGGAGGGTGAGGATGAGGGTGAACAGCAGGGCGAGGCAGTGGCGCATGGGGCAATCTGCGCTGGGGGGGCGCGGCTCTGTCAAATTACATTTTGTCTCGCGGGGCGGCGGCGCGGGTGAGGCGGTCGTTAATGGCGAGGCCCAGGCCGGTTAGGGGGATGGGCATGGCGGCGATGCGCGCCAGGCCTTGGGCGGGGCTTTGCGCGTCCAGCAGGTGCAGAGCCTCGAACAGGCGGGCGGAGGCTTCGGCCAGGTTTTTGGTGGCCGAGAGCTGGAACAGGAGGTTTGCGCCGGGCAAGGGCGGGCCGAAGGCGAGCAGGGCTTCATCTGCGGCCAGGCTGGTGGCGTTCAGCCGAAGGGGGAGGGTTGGGGCGTAATGGGAGAGCAGCATGCCGGGGGAGGCTGGGGCGTGGAGGGCTGTGGTGGCGTGTTGGATGGGGCCGATTTCGGCTTCCAGCGCTTCGAGGCTTATGCCGCCGGGGCGGAGGAGGACCGGCGTTGGGCCGGACAGGTCTAATACTGTGGATTCCAGCCCTACGGCGCAGGGGCCGGAATCCAGGATTGCGGCAATGCGGCCGTTCAGCGCCGCGAGGACGTGCTGGGCGGTGGTGGGGGAGATGCGGCCGGAGCGGTTGGCGGAGGGGGCGGCTATGGGGCCGCCGAAATGCTTGAGTAGTTGCAATGCTGTAGCTTGCGCTGGGACGCGGACCGCGAGGGTGGGGAGACCGGCACCTGCCAGAAGTGAGACCGGGCAGTTGGGCGTGCGGGGGAGTACGAGGGTGAGCGGGCCGGGCCAGAATTTTGCCGCCAGTGTTTTGGCCAGTTGGGTGGGGGTGACGTATTTGAACGCCGTTCGCGCATCGGCGAAATGGCAGATGAGGGGGTTGAAGCTGGGGCGGCCCTTGGCGGTGTAGATCGCGGCTACGGCGTCGGCGTTGCAGGCGTCCGCGCCAAGGCCGTACACGGTCTCGGTGCCGAAGGCGACGAGGTGGCCGGCGCGTAGGAGGGCGGCGGCTTTGGCTATGTCGTTTGGATTAAGGCGTTCTGTCACAACCCCTCCGTCATGCCCGCGAAGGCGGGCATCTCCTCCCACCCGTGTCTATCTGAGAATGCCCGCATATAAATCATTCCAGTCTGGGTTTTCTTTGGCGATGAGCCTGCGATTTCTCCGGCGCGGTGTTGGCTGGTGCGTTGGATCAAATCGGATGTCACGCCGATGTACAAAACGCCGTTCGGTTGGTTGGTCATCATGTAGACCCAGCCGCCTTTGGCTCCCGTCACGGTTTATACTGCGGGCATGACGGGGTGGAGGGGCTTGGGGCTTCCCGGCAAACTAATGGGGGTCCGGGGCCTCAGGCCCCGGCGGGTGCAGGGCGGCGCCCTGCGCTTCTTCCTTCAAAGCCTTCTCCGCCTCTTCCTTGAGAGCAGCGGCCTTGGCTTCCGCCGTCAAATCCCGTGCCACTTCTGGCTTGTGCAGCAGCTTGTTGATCTTGGTCGCCTGCTCCAGCGCTTCGTCCTTGACGAATTTCAGCTCTGGTGTGACCCGCAGCCCCATGCGGGGGCCGATCTGCGCGCGCAGAAACGGCGCCACGCGTTTCAACGCGGGGAGCAGGGGAGAAATATCCTTCTGGCCCAGCACGGTGGCGAACACGACGGCGTGTTTCAGGTCCGGGGACATCCGGACTTCGGACACGGTGATGTGTTCACGCGCCAGCACCTTGTCGTGGAACTCGGTGCGGAGGAAGAGATCCGCCAGGACGTGGCGGATCTCTTCGCCCACCCGCAGCTGACGCTGCGAGGGGCCCTTCTTATCAGGCTGGGACGATTTCGGTTTCATAGCACTCAACCACGTCGCCTTCACGCAGATCCTGGAAGCCGGCGAAGGACAGGCCGCATTCATAGCCGCGCGCCACTTCCTTCACATCGTCCTTGAAGCGCTTGAGCTGGCTGAGGTCGCCCTGATGGATGACCACGTTGTCGCGCAGCAGGCGCACGCCGCAGCCGCGCTTGACCAGGCCTTCGGTGACATAGCAACCCGCGACCTTGCCGGTTTTGGTGATGTTGAACACCTGGCGGATTTCCGCATAGCCGAGGAATTTCTCGCGATGCACGGGGGCGAGCTTGCCCTTGACCAGCTTCTCGATGTCATCGGCGACTTCGTAGATGATCGAGTAGTAGCGGATGTCGACACCTTCGCTCTTGGAGAGCTCGCGGGCCTGCACATTGGCGCGGACGTTGAAGGCGACGACGATGGCGTCGGACGCTTTGGCGAGCTGCACATCGCTCTCGGTGATCTGGCCGACGCCGGAGTAGATGACGCGGACGCGCACTTCCTCGTTGCCGACCTTGGTGACGACCACGCTGATGGCTTCGGCGGAACCCTGCACATCGGCCTTGACGACGATGGCGACTTCCTTCTGGGCACCGGCCTGGATGCGGGCCAGCATTTCTTCCATCGTGCCGCGCCCGGCGGTCTGGGCGGCGGCCTGGCGGTCGCGCAGTTTCTGGGCGCGGTATTCGACGATTTCGCGGGCGCGCTGTTCGTTTTCAACGACCACGAACGGCTCACCGGCGGTGGGTGCGCCGGACAGGCCGAGGATTTCCACCGGCATGGAGGGGCCGGCCGATTTCACGGGCTTGCCCTGGTCGTCCATCATGGCGCGCACGCGGCCCCACTGGGCCCCGGCCACAACCGTATCGCCCTGGTTCAGCGTGCCTTTTTGCACCAACACGGTCGCAACCGGGCCACGGCCCTTATCGAGACGGCTTTCGATGATCGCACCCTCGGCCGTACGGTCCGGGTTGGCGCGCAGTTCGAGCACTTCGGCCTGGAGCAGGATGGCTTCCTCGAGCTTGTCGAGGCCGAGCTTCTTCAGGGCGGAGACTTCCACGTCCTGGGTCTCGCCGCCCATTTCCTCGACCACGATCTCGTATTGCAGCAGCTCCTGGCGGACGCGGTTGGCGTCGGCACCCGGGCGGTCGATCTTGTTGATCGCCACGATCAGCGGCACGTTGGCGGCCTGGGCGTGTTTGATCGCCTCGATCGTCTGCGGCATCACGCCGTCATCGGCGGCGACAACCAGCACCACGATATCGGTGGCGGCGGCGCCACGGGCGCGCATCGCCGTGAAAGCTTCGTGGCCGGGTGTGTCGAGGAAGGTGATCAGCGCGCCGGACGGGGCTTTCACCTGATAGGCGCCGATATGCTGGGTGATGCCACCGGCCTCACCGGCTGCAACCGAGGTTTTGCGCAAGGCATCGAGCAGGCTGGTCTTGCCGTGGTCGACATGGCCCATGATGGTGACGACGGGTGGGCGGAGCTGCAGATCATGCTCTTCGTCGGCTTCGCCTTCGAGGCCGATTTCAACGTCAGAGTCCGACACGCGGCGGGATTTATGGCCGAATTCGCTCACCACCAGCTCGGCGGTGTCGGCATCGATGGATTGGGCGATGGTGACCATCACGCCCATCTTCATCAGCGCGCGCACAACCTCGCGGCCGGGGGCGGCCATACGGTTGGCCAGCTCCTGTACGGTGATGGTCTCGGGCAGGATGACTTCGCGGACGACCTTCACGCCATCGGCGCGCAGCAGTTCCAGCTCGGCCTGGCGGCGTTCGCGGTCGCGCTGGCGGCGTACGGAGGCGAGTGAACGCACTTTCTCGTCGGAGCCTTCGAGGGCTGCCTGCACGTCGATACGCCCGCCGCGGCGGTTGCCGTCGCCGAGTTTTTTGACGGTGGGCACGGGGGCGCCGCGTTTGGGTGCCACGGTGGCCGGGCGGCGTACGCCGGGGCCGCGCGGGGCTTCGTCGTCATCCTCGGCGCCGGCGGGGCGGCCGCCGGGTTTGAGCTGCAGGGTTTCGCGCACGGCGGGTGTTGCCGGGCGGGGGGCTGCGGGTGTGGCGGCCTGTGCCGGTGTGGGAGCTTCCACGGGGGCGGGCTCATGCACCGTGCCGGCAAGCTCGGCGGCTTCGCGGGCGGCGGCTTCGGCAATGGCGCGGGTTTTGGCGTCCTCAAGCGCCTGGCGGGCGGCGTCCTCCTCGCGGCGGCGGGCCTCCTCGGCGGCGGAGAGGATGGAGATTTTTTCCTGCTCGCGGCGTTCAGCCTCGCGCTGGGCGGCCACGGCCAGCACGCGCTGGCGGGTGGCCTGCTCGCCGGGGGTGAGGGCGCGCGGGGCGGTGCCGCCGGGGCGCGGGCGCTGCTGCGGCTGGTGCTGCACCGGCTGCGATACCGGCTGTGATACTGGGGCGGCGGCTACGGGTGCGGGGGCCGGGGCGCCGGCTACGGGGGCCGGTGCCGCCGCGGTGGCGGAACGCTCGGCAACAGCCGGGTTCAGGGCCAGGGTGACGGGTGCCGCCGGGGCAGGGGTGGGGGCAGGAACCGGGCCTAGCCCGCGTTTTTTGCGCACTTCCACCTGCACAACCTTGGAGCGGCCATGCGAGAAGCTTTGCCGTACTGAACCGGCATCGACAGTATGCCCCGCATCCCCGCGCGCCACCGGGCGCAGCGAGAGCCTGCCTTTGGTTTCATTCTGGTCGTTGCCGTCAGTCATGCTCAAATCCGGTCCATTCACGTCATAGGCCGGTTGCCCGGCCTGGTTGGGCTCTACTGCCCGCTTGTCTCTTCCACCGCAACACCCGTTGCGGTGAAAGCGTGCGCCGCACCCAGGATGCGCCGCGCCTCGATTTCGATCATCTTGGCCAATCGTCCTGGCGAGATGACCACATGCACCGTGTGTTCACGGCCGAAAATTCTGCCCAGAATGGCGGCGGAAAGTACCGTCACCACCGGGATATCGCGTCCGCCGACAAACCTTGCCCGCTCTTCGGCACTGCCGTCCGCCGCCTGTACCACCAGCCCCGCGCCGCCGACCGTGAGCCATTCCCGGGCCTTTTCGAAGCCGGAAATGGCGGCACCGCTGCGCCGGGCCAGGCCCAATAGATCCGTCAGCCGCCTTGTCAGCGCTGCTGTCACCTCGTCAGCCAGACCAGGCGGCACCGTTACCGGCGCTTTGGCGCCACGGGCGAAAGCGCCGCGGCGGATCGCCTGATGTAGCACGCCGGGCTGTGCACTCAACCACAATCCACGTCCGGGCAGGGTTGCGGTAACATCGAACACCACCCTTCCCTCGGGGCTTACGGCAAAACGCAGCATTTCGCTCCGCTCGCCTTGCTCGCGTGTCACAAGGCACCGCCTGAGCGGGCCTTGCTCCGGCTCGTCGTCTTCCGGAATGTCGGTTTCGGGTTCAGCCAGCTTTGCCGTCCTCCCCTTCGAACCAATGCGCGCGGGCGGCCATGATGATCTCATTGGCCTGCTCTTCCGTCAGCGCCTCGGCGCCCAGAATTTCCACCAGCTCGTCACCGGCGAGATCGGCCAGATCGTCCAGCGTCTTCACGCCTTTCTCACCGAGGGCGATGAGGTCCTTCGCGGAGAGTGCCTCGATGGCGGCGATGTCATCGGAGACCCCCAGCTCGACGCGTTTTTCTTCCTGCTCACCGGCCTGGCGGGTGAGGAAATTATCGGCACGGCGTTGCAATTCGGCAGCCACGTTCTCGTCAAACCCTTCAATCGTTGCAATTTCATCCACGGCGGTGGCCACGAGGTCTTCGATGCTCTCGAAGCCCTCCTGCACCAGCAGCCCGGCGATCATATCGTCCACATCCAGCGCCTCCACGAAGAGGCCGGTCTTGCGGCGGAACTCTTCCTGGCGGCGCTCGCTTTCTTCGGCCTCGGTCAGAATATCGATATCCCAACGCGTGAGCTGCGAGGCGAGGCGGACATTCTGGCCACGGCGGCCGATGGCAAGCGAGAGCTGGCTATCCGGCACCACGACTTCAACCCGTCCGGCGTCTTCATCCATCACGACCTTCGAGACTTCGGCCGGGGCCAGCGCGTTGACCACGAAGGTGGCGACGTTGGGGGACCAGGGGATGATGTCGATCTTCTCGCCCTGGAGTTCCGCCACAACGGCCTGCACGCGCGAGCCGCGCATACCGACGCAGGCGCCCACGGGGTCGATGGAGCTGTCACGCGAGATGACGGCCATTTTGGCGCGGCTACCGGGGTCGCGCGAGACGGCTTTGATCTCGATGATGCCGTCGTAAATCTCGGGCACTTCCTGGGCGAAGAGCTTGGCCAGGAAGCCGGGATGGGTGCGGGAGAGGAAGATCTGCGGGCCGCGCTGCTCTTCGCGCACGTCGTAGATGAAGGCGCGGACGCGGTCGCCGTTTTTGAGCTGCTCGCGCGGAATGCATTCGTCACGGCGCAGCAAGGCTTCCGCCCGGCCCAAATCGACCATGAGGTTGCCGTATTCGGTGCGCTTGACCACGCCGTTGATGATCTCGCCGACGCGGTCCTTGAACTCGCCGAACTGCTTGGCGCGCTCGAACTCGCGCACGCGCTGCACGATGACCTGCTTGGCGGTTTGCGCCGCGATGCGGCCGAAATCGATGGGCGGGAGCGGGTCGATCAGATATTCACCGACCTCTTTTTCGGGTGCGAATTTTTTGGAGATGGCGACGGGGATCTGCGTTTCCTCATTCACCACGGTCTCGACAATCTCGGTCCAGCGGGAGAGGCGCACATCGCCGGTTTTACGGTCGATGACGGCGCGGATGTCTTTCTCATGCCCGTATTTGGCGCGGCCGGCTTTCTGGATCGCCTGTTCCATCGCTTCGAGCACATCGTCGCGCTCAATCGATTTTTCGCGCGCGACGGCGTCGGCGACGAGCAGCAATTCCGGGCGGTTGACTGCGGTATCCATGGGAATCCTCTAATTGCTCTCTGGAGGGTTGGTGGTGGTGAAGGCGATCAGCGCATCGGTGAGGACCAGCTTGGCCTTGCGGATATCGGCGCGCTTGAGCTCGATGGTTTCGTCTTTTTCCATTTTCAGGCGGACGATTTCGGCATCGGTCTCGGCGAGCTTACCCGTAAAACGCTTGCGCCCGCCGGGGCCGGGAAAATTCAGCTCTATTCTAGCATCAAAACCGGCGTAGCGGATATAATCTTTGGTGCGGGTCAGCGGCCGGTCGATGCCGGGCGACGAGACTTCCAGCGTCCAGGCGGTGGAGATCGGGTCTTCCACATCCATCACGGCGGAGACCAGGCGGGAGACCGCCTCGCAATCGTCCAGGTTGAAGCCGGTGCCATCGGCGCGGTCGGCCATGATCTGCACGGTCGGGGTCTCGGTGCCCATCACCTGCACGCGCACCAGCTCGTAGCCCTGGCCTTCCAGGGGCTCCATGATGATATCGGCGATGCGGCCTTCGAGGCCGGAGAGTACGGGGCGGTTGTCGGACAAGTGGTGCAAAATCCAGTGGGCCAAAAGTAGCGGGCCCAAAAAACGGCTCAAAAAGCAATAAAAAAGGCGGCCTTTTTAGGGGCCACCCAGCGAAAAACGGGTAATGATGAGGGGGTACATAGGCGGTTCGGGGGGAAACGGCAAGGGATTTTTTGGGGACGGTCCCGAGGGCTGGTGCCGGGTGACTCACCCCTGATCCAGCGCCGCCTCATCGCAATGCACCTGCATCAGCGCCCGCATCTGCGCGGAATGGGCATCCCCGGCGGGCAGCGGCGGGGCGGGTGCCGCGGCGGTAAAGCCGACATAGGCCTCGGCAAATGCCCGCATCACATGCGCCACACCCGGCGGGGCGATGTTGCGCCGGTCCGCCGTATAATAGCTGCCGGCATCGAATGCCCGGCTGGTAATGATCTCATAGGCCGGAAAATAGCTCACATCCGGCCGGGCCTGCGTCAGCATCTCGGCGGCCACACGCAGCACGGATTTGGAATAATTGGTCGCCGCCAGCACATGGGTATCCGCCCGCGCCGTCGCCACCAGCGGCACTGGCGAGACGGTGAGGATGAGCCTGGCCTTCGGGTTCACCCGCCGCAGCGCGTCGATGAAGCTGGACATGTCAGCCACCACCTCGCTCACCGAAAAATTATGGAACATGTGCCGCGCCGGGTCGAACACGCCGCCGGAGGTGCCGGGGCAGATGGTGAATACCGCGCCATCCTCGCGCGAGATCCAGGCCTCGGTCAGGCCCAGTGTAAAAACGAGAACGTCCAGCGTTTCGAACGCCTGGCGCACGGCGGCGAAATGCTGGGCGCGGTCCAATTGGAACTCCCGGCGGGATAAAAACCCGCCCGGCTGGATCTGCGGCCGGAAGGGGTCGAGGAAGCGGCCATCAGGCTCGGCCCAGATGTCCTCACGCGGGTGGAACAGGCCGTAGGCGCGGTCGAACAACTGGCGCAACTGGCGCGGGGTGTAGATATTGCCGTAGCGCGCGGTGAAAGCACCGTAGTTATGCGCCTGGGCCAGCTCGGCCGGGATTATCGTGTGGGCCGGTTCGGTGACCAGATAGTTGAAGCGCAAGGCCTGCAGCATGCCGCCGATATACTGGGCAAAACAGCTCCCGGCCGTCATCACCGCATGCTCCGGCGTGAGCGTATAGGCTGCGCGCAAAGCCGGGTTCACCGCCTCCGGCGCCAGATTGGCCACGGAGCGGCGCCAGAACGCGTGGTCCGGCAGGGTGCTGTAGGGTGAGCTCATGCCGCCTCGCGCAGGATTTTGGCGATGACGGCGCCGCCGTAGAGCGCATTGCCATGCGTCGGGTCGGGATTCCACGCGGCTTCGATCAGCATGCCGTCAGCATCGCACATCTCCGTTGGTACGGTCATGAACTCCACGCGGAGCCGGGCACAGATGCCGCGCCAGAACTGCGAATGGAGCCGCCAGAATTTATAGCGCACCAGTGCCGGTGAAACCCCATGCGCGGCGATGGCATCGCCGAAACTATCCGGGTAGCGGCGGATATGTGCCTCCGAGGGCACCGGCGGCGGCGGTTCCAGATGCACCAGCCGGCCTGGCACCGCGGCGCGGTAGGCGGCCAGAAGCTCTACATGCGGGGCGCACCATTGCTCCAGCAGCGCCAGTGCCAGCGCCGCCGGCAGCAGCGTGGCGCCGGGCTGCACCGGCAGCTCGGGGGCGTCCGGCAGCACCACGTCGAACCGCCTTGGGTGGTTGAGCAGGGACATCGCGGCGTGCTCATTGCCGCCGATGACCGCGATATGCAGATCGGCCCGCGCATGGTGAAGTTGCTGGACCAAGGGTTGGGTCAGCCGGCCGTTATGCAGCGGTGGCGTGAAGAGCGGGTTATGCAGCCCGGCGAACTCCATCGCCACGGGCGGGTGGGTGGCGTCATAGCCGCTGGCGAGGGCGCCGATATGGCTATGGCCGAGCACGAAAATCTTGCGCATGGGGCAAGATTACAGCAGGCGGAAACGATGTGCCAGCGCTTCTCATAAACGGGCGCATGCCCATAAAAAACGGCGCCCGAAGGCGCCGTTCTGTCGTGGACCGCCGGGATTCCCGCTTTCGCGGGAATGACGGTGTGATGGCGGAAATGACGGTGTGTTAGACCGAGTAGTACATCTCGAACTCGACCGGGTGCGGCGTGTGTTCGAAACGGTACACATCCTTCCACTTGAGTTCGATATAGGACTCGATCTGCTCCTTGGAGAACACATCGCCGGCGAGCAGGAACTCGTGGTCGGCTTCCAGGGCGCCCAGAGCTTCGCGGAGCGAGCCGCAGACCGTCGGGATTTCCTTCAGCTCCTCGGGCGGCAGCTCGTACAGATCCTTGTCCGCCGGATCGCCGGGGTGGATCTTGTTCTTGATGCCGTCGATCGCCGCCAGCAGCAGCGCCGAGAAGGACAGATAGGGGTTGGCGGTGGGGTCGGGGAAGCGCACTTCCACGCGCTTGGCCTTGGGGCTCGTGGTATACGGGATACGGCACGAGGCCGAGCGGTTGCGGGCGGAATAGGCCAGCAGCACCGGGGCTTCAAAGCCCGGGATCAGGCGCTTGTAGCTGTTGGTGGAGGGGTTGGTGAAGGCGTTGACCGCCTTGGCATGCTTGATGATGCCGCCGATGGCGTACAATGCCAGCTCCGACAGATCCGCATAGCCATTGCCCGCGAACAGCGGCTTGCCGGATTTCCAGATCGACAGATGGGTGTGCATGCCCGAGCCGTTATCGCCATAGATCGGCTTCGGCATGAAGGTGGCCGTTTTGCCGTAGGCGTGGGCGACGTTGTGCACCACATACTTGTAGATCTGCATCTGGTCGGCGAGCTTGGTGAGCGTGTTGAACTTGGTGCCAAGCTCATGCTGGCTCTGCGCCACCTCATGGTGATGCTTCTCGATGACCAGGCCCATCTCACCCATGGTGGAGAGCATCTCGGCGCGCAGGTCGGAATCACCATCCACCGGCTGAACCGGGAAATAGCCGCCCTTGAGGCCCGGGCGATGGCCCATGTTGCCTTCGGGGTAGTCCTTCAGCGAGGAGCCGGGGCCCTCGATGCTATCCAACTGATAGGTGCCGAAATTGCCGCCGGTGCCGAACTTCACGCTGTCGAAAATGAAGAACTCGATCTCGGCGCCGATGAAGGCGGTGTCGCCGATGCCGGTGGACTTCAGATACTCTTCAGCCTTTTTGGCGGTGGAGCGCGGGTCGCGGATATAGCCCTGGCCGGTGGCCGGCTCCACGATGTCGCAGAACAGGATCAGGCTCGGCTTGGCCGCGAACGGGTCGAGCACGGCGGAGTCCAGATCCGGCTGCAGGATCATGTCGGACTCGTTGATGGCTTTCCAGCCGGCAATCGAGGAGCCGTCAAACATGAAGCCGTCCTTGAGGGAGTCTTCGTCCACGGTGCTGATATGCTGCGCCGTGTGCTGCCACTTGCCCTTGGGATCGGTGAAGCGCAGGTCGACGTATTCGACCCCGTTCTCCTTGATGAAATTCAGAATCTTCGCGATGCCATCTTCGGCCCCGGCTTTCTTAGCCATGCTCATTCCCCGTTGTGAAAAATTAGAGTGAAAAGATACTCGTTAATGAGACAGAGGCGCACCACGCGCCTCTGTCTTGTCTTCGCGCGGCGGGGCCATGTTTAGGCAAGCATGGCCGCCGCGACAATGGCCTAGTGGGCCCGAGTGGACCCTGAGTTGGGGCCTCAGACGGCTGCATCGCCCTTTTCGCCGGTGCGGATGCGGATAACCTCTTCGACGGCGGAGATAAAAATCTTGCCGTCGCCGATGCGCCCGGTGCGGGCGGCGTTCATGATGGCCTCAACCGCGCGCTCCACCACGGCGTCCTCGCAGATCACCTCGATCTTAACTTTCGGCAGGAAGTCGACCACGTATTCGGCGCCGCGATACAGCTCCGTATGGCCCTTCTGGCGGCCAAAACCCTTGGCTTCGACCACGGTGATACCCTGGAGCCCGACTTCGTGCAGCGCTTCCTTCACTTCATCGAGTTTGAACGGCTTGATGATCGCTTCGATCTTTTTCATCTGGTCCACGCCAGGCCTAGGGGCCCTGCGTCCTCCTCTAATTCGTGCGGACAGCGCTAATGCGCGCCAGCCAACGGGCTGGCCTGGGCTTTCTAGCATGTGCCGTGCCAGAACCGGAGACCGGCTTGAAACAATGGCCGAGGCAGGGTTGCGGCGGTGGGATTCGTTACTTTGCCCATCACATGGCTGTTGTTGCCTAAAATTTGCGCAAGCTTGCCGCCTTCCCGTTGGGCAGGCTACTCAACCTTGGAATGGGGCCGAATGAGGGGGACCAGCGGTGAAGCCAGCCAACGCATTGCTCAGCCAGACGGGCACGACGATTTTCACGGTTATGTCGGCACTCGCCGTGCAGCACGGGGCGATTAACCTAGGCCAGGGGTTTCCGGATACCGAGGGGCCGGCGGATGTGGTGCAGGCCGCGGCGGATGCGCTGCTGGACCACCGCAACCAATACCCGCCGTTGAGCGGTGTGCCCGAGCTGAAAGCGGCGGTGGCGGCGGCGAACCAGCGTTTTTATGGGCTGGACATCGACCCCGTGGCCGGGGTGTGCGTAACCTCCGGCGCCACGGAGGCCATTACCGCGTGTTTGATGGCGCTGCTGAACCCCGGCGATGAGGTGGTTCTCATAGAGCCGCTGTACGATACCTATTTGCCCGTGGTGCAGATGCTGGGTGCGGTGGCGCGGCTGGTGCGGCTGGAGCCGCCTGCATGGGAGCTGCCGCGTGAGGCGCTGGCTGCCGCCTTCGGGCCGAGGACGAAACTGCTGCTGCTCAACTCGCCGATGAACCCCACCGGCAAGGTTTTTACACGCGAAGAGCTGGGCTTCATCGCCGGGCTGCTGACGCAGCACGATGCCTATGCCGTTTGCGACGAGGTTTATGAGCATCTGGTGTTCAAGGGTGCGGCACATGTCCCGCTGATGACCCTGCCCGGCATGGGCGAGCGGTGTTTGCGCATCGGCAGCGCCGGTAAAACGTTTTCGCTCACCGGGTGGAAGGTCGGGTACGTCTCTGGCCCGGCTGAGCTGATCGCGCTGGTTACCAAGGCGCACCAGAACCTTACCTTTACCACGGCCCCTAATCTGCAACGTGCCGTGGCCCTCGGCCTGGCTAAACCCGATGATTATTTTGCGGCCCTGGCCGATGAGCTGCAGGCAAGGCGCGACCTGCTGGAAGCCGGGCTGCAACGCCTGGGTTTTGTCACTTTGCCCGCCGGGGGCAGCTATTTCATCACGGCCGACTTCACCGGGCTTGGCTATAACGGCGACGATATCGCCTTCGCCCGCACCATCACCGCCGAGGCAGGTGTGGCCGCCATCCCCGTCTCCGCCTTCTATGCCGATGCCGGGCCCCGCAACTACGTCCGCTTCGCCTTCTGCAAACAGCCGGCGGTGCTGGAGGAGGCCCTGCGCCGGCTGGAGGTGTGGCTGTCTAAGTAAAACCATTGACGGGTGGCCCCCGGGCGCGTTACGAGGCCCCACCCTGGATGGCGGACGTAGCTCAGTTGGTAGAGCGCCGGTTTGTGGTACCGGTTGTCGCGGGTTCAATCCCCGTCGTTCGCCCCAGGTTTTCCCGCCCCAGGTTTCCCCCCAGGTTTTCCCCCTTGTCGCTTTGCCTGTTGCGGCCCATCTCTGCGCCTGGCGCAGCATAGAGGGAGGCGAGCATGGCACTGGCAACACGCGAATTGGGCCGCAGCGGCTTAAAAGTCTCGGCCATCGGGCTTGGCTGCATGGGCATGAGCCAGTCCTACGGCCCGGCGGATGAGGTGGAATCCATCGCCACTTTGCATCGGGCTTTGGAGCTGGGTTGCAATTTCCTCGATACGGCCGAGGTTTACGGCCCGCATACCAATGAGGATTTGCTCGGCCGTGCTCTGGAAGACCGGCGGCATGAGGCTGTCATCGCCACCAAATTCGGCTTCCGCATTGTCGATGGCAAGCAGCAGGGGGCCGAGCTTGATAGTTCTCCCGCCAATATCCGCGCGGCGGTGGATGGCTCGCTGAAGCGGCTGCGCACGGATTATATCGACCTGCTGTATCAGCACCGTGTTGATCCGAATGTGCCTATGGAGGATGTCGCCGGTACGGTTGCGGAGCTGGTGGCCGCCGGTAAAGTCCGTTATTTCGGCCTGTCGGAAGCCGGGGTGAAAAACATCCGGCGCGCCCATGCGGTGCATCCGGTGGCCGCCGTGCAGAGCGAATACTCGCTTTGGGAGCGCAATCTGGAGCCGGAGATTATCCCCGTGTTGCGGGAGCTTGGCATCGGGCTGGTGCCCTTCTCCCCGCTCGGCCGCGGCTTTCTCACCGGGGCGGTGCTGCCGGCGGAGGAGTATCCAAAGGGTGATTTCCGCCGCAACGACCCGCGTTACAAGGGCGAGAATTTCACCGCCAACATGCGTGCCGCCGCCACCGTGCGCGACATCGCCTTCGTGCATGACGCCAAGCCGGGCCAGGTGGCGCTGGCCTGGGTTCTGGCCAAGGGCGAGGACATAGTGCCGATCCCGGGCACCAAGCGGCGGCTTTATTTGGAAGAGAATATCGCGGCGGCGGCGCTCACTTTGACGGCGGCCCAGGTTCAGGCGTTGGATGCCGCGCTGTCGCCGGATAAGATCGCTGGGGAGCGGTATGCGGCTGCTATTATGACGACGATTGACCGGTAGAGCGATCCCGTCATTCCCGCGAAGGCGGGAATCTATAACTCCCATGGCCTTGGGAGCCGGAGATCCCCGCTTTCGCGGGGATGACGGGAATTTTCGCGGGGATGACGGGTAATTGGCGCTGTAAAAACTTTACAAAACCGGCTGTTTTACGACATCAACCCTTACTGTTTTACCTTGTTTTTCAGTAAATCCAGTAATTTTTTTACTTCCTTCCCTAATCGTTAGGTGTATGTGTGCAGTGCAACATATTACCCCTCAACCGCGATCGGAAGTGAAGACGATGTCCTACCAAGACCATATCAGCGACGTCACCGGGCTGATCTCTGCGAAGAACGGCACCTGGGATGGGATCAGCCCTGAGGCCGTGGCGCGCATGCGCCTGCAGAACCGCTTCCGCACCGGGCTGGACATTGCCAAATACACCGCCGGGATCATGCGCGCCGATATGGCGGCCTATGATGCCGACCCCGCCAACTACACCCAGTCGCTCGGCTGTTGGCACGGGTTCATTGCCCAGCAGAAGATGATCTCGATCAAGAAACATTTCGGCACCACCAAGCGCCGGTATATCTACCTCTCCGGCTGGATGATCGCGGCACTTCGTTCCGATTTCGGCCCGCTGCCCGACCAGTCCATGCATGAGAAAACCTCCGTGCCGAAGCTGATCGAAGAGATTTATACCTTCCTGCGCCAGGCCGATGCCCGCGAGCTGGGCCTGCTGTTCCACGATCTGGACGCCGCCCGCACCGCCGGTGATCTGGCGAAGCAGAAAGAGACCCAGTCCAAGATCGATAATTACGAAACCCATGTCGTGCCCATCATCGCCGATATCGACGCCGGGTTCGGCAATGCCGAGGCGACGTATCTGCTGGCCAAGAAGATGATCGAGGCTGGCGCCTGCGCGTTGCAGATTGAGAACCAGGTGTCCGACGAGAAGCAATGCGGCCATCAGGACGGCAAGGTGACCGTGCCGCATGAGGATTTCGTCGCCAAGATCCGTGCGCTGCGCTACGCCTTCCTGGAGATGGGCGTGGAAGACGGCATCATCGTTTCGCGCACCGACTCACTCGGCGCCGGGCTGACCAAGCAGATCGCCTTCTCCAAGGAGCCGGGCGATATTGGCGACCAGTATAATTCTTTCCTCGATTGTGAAGAGGTCCAGGCCGATGCTGCCCATAATGGTGACGTTATTATCAATCGCAATGGCAAGCTGCTGCGTCCGAAGCGCCTGCCTTCGAACCTCTACCAGTTCCGTGCCGGTACGGGTGAGGACCGTTGCGTCCTCGACAGCATCAACGCGCTGAACAACGGCGCCGACCTGCTGTGGATCGAGACCGAGAAGCCGCATATATCGCAGATCGCCGGCATGATGGACCGCATCCGTGAAGTCATCCCCAACGCCAAGCTGGCGTATAATAATTCGCCGTCCTTCAACTGGACGCTGAATTTCCGCCAGCAGGTGTTCGATGCGTATAAGGCCGAGGGCAAGGATGTGTCCGCCTACGACCGCGCGCGGTTGATGAGCGTGGATTACGATGCGACGCCGCTGGGCATCGAGGCCGATGAGCGCATCCGCACCTTCCAGGCCGATGCCGCCAAGCGTGCGGGCATCTTCCACCATCTGATCACGCTGCCGACCTACCACACCGCTGCTCTGTCCACTGACAATCTGGCGAAGGAATATTTCGGCAGCCAGGGCATGCTTGGCTACGTGCTGAACGTGCAGCGCCAGGAAATCCGCCAGGGTATCGCCTGCGTGAAACACCAGAACATGTCGGGCTCCGACATTGGTGATGATCACAAGGAATATTTTGCCGGTGAAGCCGCGTTGAAGGCCGGCGGCGCGCATAACACGATGAACCAGTTCGCGGCGTAAACCGCGCGCAACAGCCTGACGAAACGGCCCGGAAGTCTCTTCCGGGCCGTTTTATTTTAGCCGCATGGCGTAGGAGGGGTCGTTGCGGTTCCGCTCGCCGGTGCGGCTGCCGAAGCCGGGCTGCTGCGGCGGGTTCGTATCGAGCCGGGTGAAATCGAGCAGCATGATGCGCCGGGCAATCCGCCATTCGCCGTTGCGCCGTTCCATACGGTCTATATAGCGCCCCGAGGCGACGAAATCGCGCTCCGGGCCTTTGTCATCGGCGGCGATGCGATGGGAGGAGATGGTGTAATGCTCGGCCCAGGCTGCATCGCCATCCACCTCAACCAGTTGGTTGCCGGTGTTGTGCCATGTAACGGCGTACCAGCCCAGAACCTCACGGCCGAGGGCGATGAATTCATCGACATCGAGCGGCTTGTGCAGCTCGATCACGGCGTCAGCGTGGAAACAGGAGCGCATGAGCTCTTCATCCCTGCGGTCATTGGCCCGGCAAAAACGAAGATGCACGTCTTTGATTTCGGATTCAGCGATCACATCGTCGATGGTCTTCGGCATGGGGTGCTCCACTTATATGCGGGTTATCGCCAAAGATAGAGATCATCGTGATGGTAGTCATCACCATCCAGAAATTCCAAAATCTCGGTGGTGGTGCTGCTCTTGCCGATGCCGATGGATTTATTTGCAAACGCCTCGATGCGCTGGGCGAATGCAGCGCGGTCGAACGCCGGTTTTTTAATCCGCCATAGCTCGACGATGGCGATTTCAACCCGCGCCCAGATGTCGAGCGGGGTGAGGGAGATGATCAGCTCGTCATAGCCTTGCGTATCCGACTTCCAGAGCAAATGCTGGTCCGGCTCCAGCCTGACGTGCTCCTGCATCCAGCTTCCCGTGGCGACGGATTGGACGGTGATGGCATCGAATTTGCGGCCGCGCATGGCGTCATCATTCAGCGAATAATTACCGAAATTCTCGTCATCGCGGAAAAACCGCATCTCGCCATCGGCAGCGGACAATGCCAGGTTCCACAGCGCGGCGCGGCCGCCCAGCAACGGCGATAGATTATACT
This sequence comes from bacterium, assembly GCA_026224825.1. Taxonomy (GTDB): domain Bacteria; phylum Pseudomonadota; class Alphaproteobacteria; order Acetobacterales; family Acetobacteraceae; genus Acidocella. The sequence continues at coordinate 107,173 of JAMFRO010000067.1, forward strand.
GCAGCGCGCTGAAATTCCCCGGCTCCGCCTCGACGCAGAGAAACCGCGCCAGATTGGGAAAACGCAGTGCCGCCTGGCGCGTGAAAAGCCCGACATTCGCCCCGATATCGAGGACAATATACTGAAGTGCGGCATCGAGCCGCTGGTCGAGAAACGCCAATGTCTCCAGCGCCCATCCGGTGTTGGCCACGGTGTGCGGCAGCATCACCTGATCAAACGGCATGAGAAGGGCATCGCCAGCGCGGCCGAGCGCGCAATCCGCGGTGAGCCGGAGCAGCCCGCCGTGCAAGGCAAGGGCTTTGCTGTTCGCCAGCAGCTCTATGGAACTTCCGGGCTGCTGCAGCTTTGCGGCTGCCGCTGCGTTGCTCAATTGAGCCAGCGACAGTTCGAGTGCCTCAACACTTGCCTGAAGCATGTCCCGCTGGGCATAGGCAGCGCGTGCCACCGGCAGCCGGCGGAAGCTGTGCTCAAGGGCGGCGCGGAGCTGGCGTTTCATATCAGTTCGTACCCCATTAAGCCTTGCCGTTACGTTCGGCATTGGTCATGACACGATTGTAACCCCATTTGCTGCCGCGCGTCGATGATGCGAACGATCATGCAAACGCACCCGCCGCCCGTGCGCTTGACAAACGCCGGGTTTGGCGCAGGCAATATGGGGCAACAACAGGAGGCTGACAGGTGAATTTTGCGCCGCGCCGCGTAGGCGTGCTGGTCGTTGCCGCGGCCCTGGCCTTTGCCCCCGCCGCCCGTGCTGCCGCCGATTACCACGTGCTGACCAACGATGGCGCCTGGGAGGTTGGCACCGGCACGGATAGCCAGGGCAACCAATATTGCTCCCTCCAGCAGCAGTCGAAGGACCAGAGCCATGGTCTGGTCCTCGTCATCTATCCGCTCGGCCAGGACCCCAGCTTCGAGGTGCATGCTTTCAAGACCAACTGGTCCATCCCGGCCAATGCCGATGTGCCGACCAGGTTCAATTTTTCCGATGGCGGCAGTTGGGATGCCGATGGGCAGGCGGCGGGCGACGGCGGCTCGGTGGTGGATTACAACATCGATGTGCAGGACATGAAGGATTTTCTGAGCGATTTCGCAGCCTCGTCCAGCCTCGACATCGTGTTTACCAAGGGCACGGCGCCGAGCTGGACGGCGGACCTCACCGGCACCGCCAAGGCCACGCTGGACCTGCTGGACTGCAGCAACAAACTGCTGGGTGCCAATGGCGGCGGCGGCACGCAGCCCTTCAGCCCGCCGGATAGCACCCCACCTGACAGCGCGCCGGCAACGGGCGGCACAACCCAGAGCCTGTAGAATGACCATAGCGGAACTCACCACGGCGCGGCTGATGTTGCGCGGCGTGACGATGGCGGATGCCCCCGCCATCCAGAAGAATTTTGACGATTACGAGGTCATCCGGCATCTCGCGGCGCGGGTGCCGTGGCCGTATCCTGAAGATGGCGCGCGGCAGTTTTTGCAAACCGTGCTGCCGGTGCAGGGCCAGGGCCGTTGGGTGTGGGCCATCTTTCTGCAAACCGCACCGGCGGAGGTCATCGGCATTATCGACCTGCGCCGGGGTGATGGCGAAAGCCGTGGCTTCTGGCTGGCGCGCAGGCTTTGGGGCCAGGGGTTGATGACGGAAGCGGCGGATGCGGTGACGGATTACGCGTTTGACGGCCTCGGCTTCGAGCGGCTGATGTTGAGCAACGCGCTCGGCAACACCCGCTCCCGCCGCATAAAGGAAAAAGCGGGCGCCACGTTCTTACGCGTGGCACCCGCCTGTTTTGTAGACCCCGCTGTTACTGAACACGAGCTCTGGGAGTTAACCCGCACCGCCTGGGCAGTCCGAGAGTAGCAAAAGTTTTTGGTGCAGCTTTTTTCAAAAAGCTGCTGCTTTTTCTATTCCTCAGCCAGAATATTACCGATCTTCTTGCCCCAACCAGACGGCCGGTAGAACACGATACCGATCACCAACCCGCCCAGCCCCACAATCTTCACGGTGGTGTTATAACCAATGAAGGCATAGATGCCGAGCGCGAACAAAGTAAGCGCGCTGAGCAGCGGGTAGAGTACATAACCCACCCAGCCGGCGACGGAGGTTTTATAGTGGTCGCGGTAGCTCCAGGCACAAACCAGCCCGGCCAGCCCGTAGTAATAGCAAACCTGCACCGCGATGGCCGCCACGGAATCATTCAGAATCGTACTGATCGAGGGCAGGAAGCTGGAGATGAAGATCATCGCCAGCCCGAGGCCCAGCAGCAGATACATGGTGCGTACCGGGGTGATCGTCTTCTCATGCACCTGGCCGAAATAGGGCGGCAGCGCACGGTCGCGGCCCATGGCGAACAAGGTGCGCGAGAATTGCAGCATCGTGGTTTCCAGCGTGGCCACCGAAGAGAGGATCAGCGCCAGCGAGGCCGCATAACCGCCGGTTTTGCCCAGGCCCGCGGCGATGGCGACGTGGTAGATCAGATTATCCGAGAAGCCCGAAGCATCCGACAGTGTGAACATCATCAACGCCGCCACCGTAAACGCCACGAAAGACGCGATGGTAATGAAAATGCTTAAGAAGCCGCCCTGGCCGGCGGCATTGGGCGGGTGGCCCTTGGTCTCTTCCGAGAGGTTGCTGGTTACATCCCAGCCCCAGTACAGAAACACCACGATGAGCGCCGAGGAGGCAAACGTGCCGGCCGGATAGTTGAAGCCGAACCAGGACGAGGAGAAAGGCGAGATGGCCCCATGCGCGCCGCTATGCACAAAGGCGGCAATGGAGATGACCGCCAGAATCCCGAGCTCGATGGTGCTCATCACCACCTGGATCTTGCTGGTCAGCTCAATGCCCGCAATCAGCACCACGCCGATGAGCACAAACCACACAGCACCAATGCCGGTGGTGAGCCAGACGTTGCTTGCCAGATTGGCGTTGAACAGATCGATGGTGGCGGTACCCAGCGGCACCGAGCCGGTGACCATGAACACCATGGCGGCAATAAGCAGCGCCCAGCCCGAAAAATAGCCGAAAAATCCGCCAAATGCCGATTTGGTCCATTCATAGGCCGCACCGGCATTCACCATTTTCGCGGTGAGGCCCTTGTAGGCCACGGCAATGCCCAGCATCGGCACCGCAAATATCAGCAACGCATTGGGCGATACCTTGCCCGCCGCCGCCAGCAGCCCGGCAATGGCCACGGCGATGGAAAATCCGGGCGCGGACCCTGCCACGCCCATGATGATGGATTCAAAAAATGATAGAGAATCAGCCTTAAGTTTCGTACTCACCCCGTCCCCCTTTGTTGGAATTCAGCCCCCAGCCTGCTGCTGGGTGATGCAATGAATATTGCCACCCCCCAGCAGAATCTCGCGCGCCGGCACCATGACGATATCCCGCTCCGGAAACAGCCGCGCCAGCACCTCACGCGCCGCCGCATCCGTGGCCACGCCAAAACCCTCCTGTCCGAAACAGGGTGCAATAATCGCGCCATTCGCAATGTAGAAATTCACATAGGACGCCGCCATGCGCTCGCCCGCGCGCCGGTTCATGCCCGAGGCCGTGGCGTCAACCCCGGCGGCTTCCTCCGCGGTGTAGAACATCGGTGTCGGCATCGGCATGCGTTCCACCACCAGCGCGCGGCCCTTGGCATCGCGCGCGCCCAGCAGCCGTGCCTCGGCATTGCGGCTCACGGCATAATGCGGGTCGGCCGGGTCGTCGCACCAACTCAGCAGCACCACGCCGGGCTTAACGAAACACGCCAGATTATCGATATGCCCATCCGTCTCATCGCCCGGCACGCCCTGGCCCACCCACACAACATGCGAGACGCCGAGATAATCCTTCAGCACACATTCCATCTCCTGGCGCGTCACACCCTCGTTGCGATTATTATTCAACACACATTGCTCGGCCACCAGCACCGTGCCCTCACCATCCACATGGATGGCACCGCCCTCCACCACCAGCGGCGCACGAAACCGCCGTGCGCGCTCGATGCCCAGCATTTTAGCGGCCACCTGATCATCCAAATCCCAAGGGAAATACAGGCCATTTTTCAAACCGCCCCAGGCGTTGAACGGCCAATCCACCCCGCCCAGCGCGCCGTCAGGCCCCAGCAGGAAGGTACAACCCACATCCCGCGCCCAGGAATCATTGGTGCTAACCTCAACCACCCGCACAGCATCGGGCAGCAGCGCCCGCGCATTCTCAAACTGCCCCGCGCTCACCATCATCGTCACCGGCTCATACCGCGCAATCGCGCTGGCCACCGCCGCAAACGCCGCCTGCGCGGGCTTGGCCCCGAGGCGCCAGTTATCCGCCCGCTCAGGCCAGATCATCCAGCATCCCGCATGCGGCCCCCATTCCGCCGGCATGGCGAACCCGGCCTCGCGCGGGGTGGTCATGTTTTTACGCCCGGGTGCCTTGTGGTGCCGTCCAGTGTGAGCAGCGGGGTGTACAGGTCCGGGCGGCGGTCGCGGAAGACACCCCAGTTGTTGCGCATGTGAGAGATGTGGTCGAGGTTGAAGTTGTGGAGGAGGACGGATTCCGTGGTTTTGTCGGCCTCTTTCACTTTTTCACCTGTGGGGTCGGCGATGAAGGAGGAGCCATAGAAGGTGATGCTGGTGCCGTTTTGCCCGGCTTCGGTGCCTATGCGGTTGGAGGCGATGAGGGGTGTGAGATTGGCGGCGGCGTGGCCTTGCATGGTGCGTTGCCAATGGCCGGCGGAGTCCAGCGTGGGGTCTTGCGGTTCGGAGCCTATGGCGGTGGGGTAGAACAGCAGCTCCGCGCCCAGAAGTGCCATGGCGCGGGCGCATTCGGGAAACCACTGGTCCCAGCATATGCCCACGCCTATTTTCGCGAATTTCGTCTGCCACACTTTGAACCCGGTATCGCCTGGGGAGAAATAGAATTTCTCGGAATAGCCTGGCCCGTCGGGGATGTGGGATTTGCGGTAATGGCCGAGGATGCTGCCATCCGCATCGATGATGACGACGGTGTTGAAATTGCTTTGCCCGGCGCGCTCGTAAACGGAAATGGGCAGCACCACGCTAAGCTCTTTGGCGATGGGTGCAAAATGTTTTACGGCGGGGTTTTCCGCCAGCGGCGTGGCCAGGTTCAGAAAATCGTAAACCTGGTCCTGGCAGAAGTACAAATTCTCAAACAACTCCTGAATGAGAATGATCTGCGCCCCCTGGCCCGCCGCCTGACGCACCAGTGTTTCCGCGCGCGCGATATTTCCGCGCACATCATTGGTACACGCCATCTGTGTGGCGGCGACGGTCACCTGTCTCATGCGTTCTTCAGATACGCATCATATTCGACATCGGAAATCCGCTTGCGCATTTCAGAAATCTCCTGGTTTTTACAGGCCGTGTACAGGCGTTGGAATTCCGGCCCAAAAATCTGGCGGATGGTCGGGGAGCGGGCAAAACGCTCCACCGCGGTGGACCAGGCGATGGGCAAAGGCGGTGCGTCGGCGCTGCGGGTCAGGCCGATGCTCTCGGGCCCAGGGTCGGCTTTGGTCTCCAGCCCGATCAATGCCGAGCCGAGTAGTGCCGCGAAGGAGAGATACGGGTTGCAATCGGCCCCGGCCACGCGGTGCTCCACGCGCGAGGCAACGGGGTCTGCCGTGATCACGCGCAGTGCCGCCATGCGGTTGTCATGCCCCCAATCGCCGTAGGTTGGCGCATGTACGCCGGGGGCAAAACGCCGGTAGGAGTTTTCATGCGGGGCCAGCAGCACCATCGTATCCGGCATGGCGTGGATAATGCCGCCGACCGCGTGATACAGCAGATCCGAGCCGCGCTCCGGCGTGCCCGCAAAAATGTTGTTGCCGTTTTTATCCAGCACCGAGAGATGCACATGCATGCCCGACCCGGCGCAATCGCCGTAAGGTTTGGCCATGAAGGTGGCGAGCAGACCGTGCTTGCGCGACACCTCCTTAATGGTGCGTTTGAACAGAGTGGCGCTGTCGGCGATGCGCAAAGCATCGGTGCTGTATTTCAGCGTCACCTCAAACTGCCCAGGCCCATTCTCGGAGATCAGCGTTTCCAGGGCTATGCCCTGGACCTTCGCGGTCGCCATCATCTCGCGCAGAATCGGCTCATATTCGCGAATCTCGCTCAACCCCACCGCATCCACCTGCCAGCCGCGCCAGTTGGATTCGTCCGCCCCGCGCGGGGCGATTCTTAAACCCCCGTGCTTGCCGGCTTCCACCAGATAGAATTCCAGCTCCACGCCGAGGGCCGGCGTCAGCCCCACGGCGGCGTAGCGCGCCAGCACATTGGCCAGCACGCCGCGCGGGTCCAGGTTGAAATAACTCCCATCGGCCTCGCGCATCGTCAGCAGCGCCTGCACCACATTGCCCTCGGACCAACCCATGCGCGTGATGGTGTGCGGCACCGCGACACAGAGCCCGTCCGGGTCGCCCGTATCCTGGGCGATGCCGCCGTCCATCACATCATTGCCCCATATATCCAGCAGGAATACCGAGCGCGGCATGGCGATGCCGGGGCCGAACAAGGATTTCGCCTTATCCGGCTGCAGCCATTTGCCGCGCAGCACGCCGTTGAGATCCACCACAAAGGCCTCGACGAAATCGCTCTGCGCCATAAGTGCTGCCTTGGTGACGAGATCGGAATCCGGGGTGGAGCTGCTCACAATGTCACCTCATCCTTCACCTGGTCGTAGGTCTGGCCGACAGATTTCACGAACCGCGCCACGAGGATATCGATCTCGGCTTGCGTGATGGAGAGCGGCGGCGAGAACAGCATGGTGTCGCGCGTGGCCCGCATGATCAGGCCATTGCTGATGCAGAAATCCCGGCAGATCATCCCCACCCGGCCGTTCTTCTCGAAGAATTTTCGTGTGCGCCTGTCCGCCGTCAGCTCCACGGCACCTATCAGCCCGGCGCCCCGGATTTCACCCACCATCGGATGATCTCCCAGTGACTCGTTCATCTTCGCGCGCAGATATTCACCCTTCGGCCCGGCGTTCTCGACCAGTTTCTCATTCTCCAGCAATTCGAGATTCTTCAATGCCACAGCGCAGGCAACCGGATGCCCTGAATAAGTAAAGCCGTGATAATACTCGCCAAACCCGTTGATCATCACCTCGGCCACACGATCGTGCACCAGCAGCGCCGAGAGCGGGATGTAGCCCGAGGTCAGCCCCTTGGCGGTGGTGATCATATCCGGCTTGATACCGAAATAATCCGAGCCGAACCATTTGCCGGTGCGCCCGTAGCCGGTGATGACCTCATCGGCGATCAGCAATATATCATACTGCTTGCAAATGCGGTTTATCTCCGGCCAATACGTCTCCGGCGGGATGATCACACCGCCCGAGCCCTGGATCGGCTCACCGATGAAGGCGGCGATGTTGTCAGCGCCCAGCTCAAGAATCTTCTTCTCCACCTCGCGCGCGGCGTAAATCCCGAACTCTTGCCCGCTCATCTGCCCGCCCTTGCCGTACCAGTACGGCGGCAGCACATGCTCAAAATTCGGCAAATCGCCCGCCTGGCGGTGCATATCCACCATGCCGCCAGCCGATGCGCCGAGGGTGGTGGAGCCGTGGTAGCCATATTCCCGGCCGATCACGATCTTCTTCGCGGGCCGGCCCAAAGTTTGCCAATACACCCGCGCCGTGCGCAGTGCTGAATCCACCGCCTCCGAGCCCGAGCAGGCGAAGAACACGTGGTTGATGCCATCTGGTGCCAACTGCGCCAATTTCTGCGCCAGCAGCACCGCCGGCTGGTTCGTGGTTTTGAAAAACGTGTTGTAATACGGCAATTTCGTCATCTGCGCGGCAGCCGCATCCACCAGCTCGTGGCGCCCATAACCGGCGGCCACGCACCACAGCCCGGCCATGCCGTCGAGAATCTCGTTGCCATCGCCATCGGTCAGGTACACGCCCTTGGCCTCGGTGATCACCCGCACGCGGCGGGCGTGCAAATCCTTATGGTCGGTAAAAGGGTGCAGATGATGCGCCGCATCCAGCCCCTGCCAATCCACAGCGCCGTTAATATCGTCAAGCATGGTATTTACTCCGAATCTGAAACAAAACACCCCGCGCGCATGGCAGCAGCCGGGGGTCGAGCGTTCTTCAGATACGTGGCGGGCTGAAGCCGATACGTGCACAGAGAATGAGCATCTCTGCTTGTAAATTCAGCGCAGCGATGTGGGCTGCTAAAACCATCACCAAGTCTCGCATGGCCCCAGAGCTCTTTCAAGAAAATTTTGTTAATAAACCCCCGCCCGGTGCAAATTTCTGCTCCCCCTTGCCCGCTGCCCCCCCTATGCGGCAGAAGCGCCTCATGTCCGATCTCGACCAGCTCCTGGAATCCCGCGGCCAGACCGCCCAGCTCGGCGCCTATGTCACCGCCGTGCGCTTCTCCGCCCAAGACCAGGCCGCATTCGCGCTTGGCGACGGCACCCTGAGCCTGGGCGGGGATTTTGCGCCCATTCAAGCCCATAACGGCGCCATCCTCAGCCTCGCCGCCCACCCCACCACCGGCTTCCTCACCGGCGGAGACGATGGCCGCCTGATGCACAGCACGGACAAAGCCACCGAAATCGCCAAATTCGGCTCCAAATGGGTCGAGCAACTCGCGGTCTTCGCTGGCAAAACCCCGCTCATCGCGGCTGGCGTCGGCAAAACAGTGCATCTGTTCGACGGCAAAGGCGCAAAAATCCGCGAACTCACCCACCCCTCCACCGTCACCGGCATCGCCTTCGATGCCAAAGGCAAACGCCTCGCCGCCTCGCATTACAACGGCGCCTCCCTCTGGTTCACTGGCTCCACATCCGCCCCGCGTATCCTGGAATGGAAAGGCAGCCACACCGGCGTCGTCATCCACCCGGAAGGCAGCGCCATCGTCACCACCATGCAGGAAAACTCACTGCACGGCTGGACCCTGCCCGAAGGCAAACACATGCGGATGTCCGGCTACCCCACCAAAACCGAATCCTTCGGCTTTACCAAATCCGGCCGCTGGCTCGCCACCGCAGGTGCCGAAAGCGTCGTCCTCTGGCCCTTCTTCGGCGGCGGCCCCATGGGCAAAGCCCCGACGGAACTAGGCATGGGAGACGGCATCGTCCGCACCATCGCCTGCCACCCCCAACAGGAAGTCGTGGCCGCAGGCTTCGACACCGGCCTGACCCTCCTCATCCACATCAACCAAAACCAAATCCTCCCCCTCTGCGCCCCAGGCCGAGGCGCGGTAACCGCCCTAGCCTGGAGCAGCACCGGCAGCCACCTGGCCCTAGGCACCGACACCGGCTTCGCCGCTCTGGTGGACTTCACGGGTTAGGGCTTCGTTCGGGGCGTGACTCGCAAGGGGACTTTGTCCCCCTGCACCCCCTACCAAGGGCCGAAAGGCCCCTGGACCCCACCCGGCTTATAAAAAGAGGGCCCATCCAACCTCGTGTGTTTCACGAGACGGGATGGGCCCTCTTTTTATAAGCCGAATTTGATGGGGGTCTGGGGCCGTCACGCCGGAGGCGTGCTTCGCACGACGGCCCCAGGCAGGGGGGGTAAGACCCCCTTGCGAGTCACCCCCGAAAGCAGGCCCTAAGCCGCGAGGCCCAGCAGGTCGGCGGCCGAGTGGTACGGGCGGCCAAGCGCCTCCGCCACGGCGGCGAAGGTGATTTTGCCTTCAGCCACATTCAGGCCGTTGCGGAAATTTTTGTCGTCTATGAGGGCTTGGCGCCAGCCTTTGTCGGCCAGTTTCAGCGTATAGGGCAGGGTGGCGTGGTTGAGGGCGAAGGTGGAGGTGCGGGCTACGGCGCCGGGCATGTTGGCCACACAATAGTGGACGATGTTGTCGATGATGTAGGTGGGATCGGAATGTGTGGTGGCGTGGCTGCTCTCGAAGCATCCGCCTTGGTCGATGGCGACGTCCACCAGCACGGCACCGGGGCGCATGAGGGGCAGCATGGCGCGGGTGACGAGTTTGGGCGCGGCGGCACCTGGTACCAGCACGGCACCGATGATGAGGTCGGCCCCGAACACGGCTTCTTCCACCGCTTCGGTGGTGGAGTAGCAGGTTTTCAGATGCGGCCCGTACAGATCATCCAGATACGCCAGCCGGGCGATGGATTTGTCGAATATGGTCACATCGGCCCCCATGCCATGGGCGATGCGCGCGGCATTGGCGCCGACCACGCCGCCGCCGAGGACGACGACCTTGCCCGGCGGCACGCCCGGCACGCCGGCCAGCAGCACGCCGCGCCCGCCATTGGCTTTCTGGAGCGAGACAGCGCCCACCTGCACGGCCATGCGCCCGGCCACTTCGCTCATGGGGGCGAGCAGCGGCAGGCGCCCGGCGGCATCGGTTACGGTCTCATAGGCGATGGCGATGGCGCCGGAGGCTTCGATGAGCCTCGCCTGCTCCGGGTCCGGGGCGAGGTGCAGATAGGTGAACAATATCTGCCCCGGGCGCAGCATTTTGCATTCCTGCGGCTGCGGCTCCTTCACCTTCACCACCATTTCGGCGCGGGCGAACACTTCGGCGGCGGTGTCCACGATTTCGGCGCCGGCTTTGGCGTAGGCTTCATCCGGCGCGTCTATGCCGGCGCCCGCGTTTTTTTCCACCAGAATCCGGTGCCCATGCGCCTTCAGCTCGCGTACGCTGGCTGGTGTGAGGCCGACGCGGAATTCATTATCCTTGATTTCACGAGGCAAGCCGACAAGCATGGGAGTCTCCTGTTATGGTCCGCGCGGCGGTTGGTATAGTTTAAAATATTAAACTCTTCAACAAATTCATGTTGACCGCACAACACAACAGGCCAAGAAAAACTCGTCTGAGACAATTATATTAAACAGACGGCAAAGCGCGCCGAAACGTAAGGTTCAGCCGTACCGCACCTGATATAGGGTGGCTGCCCGGTTTTACCGGCGCGATGCCGTGGAAATACAGCCTCTCCCGCCCGCCCCACACCACCACATCGCCGCTCGCCAGCGGCAGACGCGCGGTTTTATCCGTCCGCTTCGGCCCGCCCCATAAAAACACCGCCGGCAGCCCCAGCGAGACGGAGACGATGGGTGCCGCGAAATCCGCCTCATCGCGGTCCTGGTGCAGCCCCATTTTCGCGCCCGGCATGTAGCGGTTCATCAGGCATACATCCGGCGTAAAATCCGCAAACCCCGCCTGCGCCGCCGCGCGTTGCGCCAGATCGCGCAACACCACCGGCATCTCCGGCCAGGCCCGCCCCGTTTGCGGGTCCAGGGGCTGATACCGGTATCCGCGCCGGTCGCTCACCCAGCCGGTGGTGCCGCAATTGGTGATGGCGGCGGACATTTTGGCGCCGCTCGGCACCGCCATCACCCGGAAGGGCGAGACCAACGCCACCGCATCAACCGCCGCAATCAACCCTGCCTCATCGGCGGCAAACCCCGGCAGGAGTGAAATCCCAGGGATCACCGGCGCGCCGAACAGATCGCCGCTCACCAGATCGCTGTTTACCAAATCGCTGTTCACAAAGTGAGTTTGCCCTCGATACAGGTGACACTCTCCCCGCCGATCCAGAAGTCCGCGCCCTCGTGCGCCACGAACACCCGCCCTTCGCGCCCGAGGCACGTTCCCTGCGCCGCCACATATTTCGGTGGCGCAATGCCCGCGCCGATCAGCCAGCGCGCCAGTCCGGCGTTCAGGCTCCCGGTCACCGGATCCTCCCCGCCAATTTCCGGCGCAAACGCCCGCACCTCGAAATCGGCCTCCCCGCCTGGCCAGGGCGCCACCACGCCGAGATCCATCTCGCCCAAAGCGTCATGGTCTAGCCGCACGGCCAGCACCTCCTCGCGGCTTGCCAGCAGCACGCCAGTCCAGAGTGGCGGCAAGGCCGAAAGACGCCGCGCCGCCACGATACCGGCTACCTCTATCCCCAGCGCCGCCGCCAGGCGCGGATATTCCACAACGGGCACATCCACCTGCGTCGCCGCCGGCGCGGCAAACGCCAGCCGCGCGCCGTCTCGGCGGATGCGCACCATCCCCGCCTTGCATTCCTGCACGATGGTCTCGCCCTTGGGCACCCCACCCGCCTCCAGCCAGCCATGGCAGCCGCCGAGTGTGGGATGGCCGGCAAAAGGTATTTCGCAACTGGGCGTAAATATCCGCAAACGGTAATCAGCCTCGGGCCGCGTGGGGGGCAGCAGAAAAACCGTCTCGCTCAGATTGGTCCAGGCGGCAAAATCCTGCATCGCGGCATCGTCCAGACCTACCGCATCATGCACCACGGCCAGTGGATTGCCCTTGGTCCTGCGGGCGGAAAACACATCCACCTGGCGGAAGGCAAACACCGCCATGGGCTTCAGCTCACCGTCATCAGGAGCAAAAACAGCCCCACCGCCACGGCCTGCAGCGTCACGCGCCAGCGCATCAGCCGGTTGGATTTATGCGGGTCATGCGCGCGGTCCGCCATGCCGAACACCCCGGCCAGCAACACCGCCACCACCGCCAGCATGTCGATCAACAGCAGCACGATCAATATGGTTTTCATGCCCTCTATATAGGCCCGCGTGTAAATTTGCCTATCGCCGCCGTGTTGACTTCTCCGCCAATCGCACCTCAGGCTCTCCGCCATGCGCGCCGCTATTTTTATACTCCTCCTCCTGTGCTTCGCTTCTGCAGCCCTCATTCCTGCAGCCCAGGCCCAGACCGCCGTCAATCTGCTGGCGCAGCACAAGCCGGCCACGGCAACCCCGGCAGCACCGGCAGGCCCCGCCATCATCCCCGGCTCGCCGTTGGCGGCCCTGGCGGGTGCCACCTCCGGCACCCCGGCCGCCCAATCCAAAACCGACGACACCCCCGCCCCCTTCGGCACGGATCAGCTCGGCTTCGTCATCACAGGTGCCGTGGGCGACGAGGCGGCGCATGCCTTCCACAGCTTCCTTACCGCCGTACGCGCCTCCACCCGCCTCACCCCGGTAACCGACTGGCTGGCCGCCGCCCGTGCCAACCCGGAACGCGCGGCGGAAACCACGGCCGTTCTCCTGGCCCTGCTCATCGGCGTGCTGCCGGCCACATTGGTGGATGCCGTCATCCGCTTTGGCCTGCGCCGCCCGGCCGCTTTATGCGCGCAATGGGCCCTGCCCCGGCAGGAGGAATTCCTGCCCTCGCCCGAAGCGGACGCCCTGGCCGAACCACCCCCCGCCGAGGACGCCCCCACGCGCCGCTTCGTCTCGCTGCGCGCCTGGCTGCGCCGCCTGGGTTTCGCCCTGCTTAAATTCCTGCTCGCCATGCTGCCGCTCGCCGGTTTCATCATCACCGCCCAGGTGTTCATGTCGGGCTTTCTCACCACCCGCGCCGCGATGCTCGCCGCCACCGGCACGGCCAATGCCTATCTCGTCTGCCGTGCCGTGCAGGAGCTGGCGCGGCTGCTGGTCAGCCCCGCCGCCCCCCCTTTACGCCTCATCACCATGCCCACGCTCCGGGCCCGGGCGCTGATGAAATTCCTGCTCATCGTCCTGGCCACGGGTTTCTTCGCCTTCAGCCTGATCTCGAGCGCCCTCATCCTCGGCCTGCCGCGCGCGGGTGCCCAGGTGCTCATCCTCATCACGGCGCTGGTGCTGCATCTGGAAGCCGCCTGGGGCATCTGGCATTGCCGCGCCCTGGTCGGCGGCTGGATCAGCGGTGACCAGGCGGCCCGTGGCGCCATCCCCTGGCTGCGCCAGCGCTTCGGCCGCCTGTGGCATTTTTTCGCCTTGTTCTATGTGCTGGCGCTCTGGGTGGCCTGGGCCGGCGGGGTGCAGGATGCCTTTGCCGTGCTGCTGCGCGCGGTGCTGGTGCTGGTGGCCGCCGTGGTGGCCGGAAGGCTGGCCTGGAGCGGCAGTTCTTTGCTGCTGGAGCGCGCCTTCCCCGAGCCCGCCGCCGCCGCCAAGCGCCGCTACCCGGCATTGCTGGCCCGCGCCCGCGCCTATAACCCGCTCATCCGCTTCACCATCCGTGTTGTCATCGGCGCCGCCGTGCTGCTCTTCATACTCCAGGGCTGGGGGGTGAATGCGCTGGGCTGGCTGCAGGCCAACACCATCAGCCTGGCGCTGCTCAGCGCCCTCTCCTCGGTGTTCGTCACCACCGGCATCGCTTTGTGCCTGTGGGAGGTGTTGAATTACGTGCTGCACACGCGGGTGGAAAGCCTCACCACCACGGGGCGCAAACGCCAGGCCACCCGCCTGCGCACCCTCGCCCCCATATTGCGCGCCGCCCTCGGCACAGTCATTTTCCTCGTGGCGCTGGTGGTGTGTCTGTCGCAGATCGGCGTCAACACCACAGGCCTGCTTGCCGTCTCCTCCATCGCCGGCATCGCGGTCGGCTTCGGCTCCCAAAAACTGGTGCAGGACATCATCACCGGCCTGTTCATGCTGCTGGAGGACGCCATCCAGGTGGGCGATGTGGTCACGCTCGCCGGCATGTCCGGCACGGTGGAGCGCCTGTCCATCCGCACCATCCGCCTGCGCGGCGGGGATGGTTCCATCAACATCATCCCCTTCTCCGCCGTCACCACCGTCACCAACCAGACGCGCGATTTCAGCAACGCCGAATTCTCCATCACGGTCAGCTACGCCGAGAATATCGACCATGTCTGCGCCGTGCTCACCGATATCGGCCGCAACATGCGCGCCGAGCCGGCCTGGAACGCCATGATCCGCGACGATCTGCAAATCTACGGTCTCGATCAATTCGGCGCGCAGGGGCTGGTGATCACCGGGGCGATCCGCACCGGGCCGGGCCAGAACGCGACGGTGCGGCGCGAGTTTTACCGCCGCGTGCAGATGCGCTTCACCACCGACGGCATCGTCATCCCCTTCGGCCAGCCCAATGTGTTCCAGATGGAACCGCTGCCCCACCCGCCCGAGCCGAAATAACCCACATGCTCCTAAGCGCCGCCCCGCCGACCCTGCGGATGCGGCTCATCTTCGCCATGGCGGGGCTCGGCATCTCCGTCTGGGCGCTCACCGTGCCCTTCGCCAAAATCCGCTTCGGGCTCGATGACGGCACGCTCGGCTTCATGCTGCTGGCCGGCGGGCTGGGCGGCACTCTGGTCATGCCCTTCGCCGGCCTCGCCGTCGCCCGCTGGGGCAGCCGCGCCACACTCAGCGTGGCCGCCATCGGCGTGCTGGCGCTGATGCCGCTGCTCGCCTTCGCCCCCTCAACCCTGGCCTTCACCGCCATATTATTCGCCTACGGCATCTGCTTCGGCCTGCTGGACATCGCCATGAACGCGCAAGGAGCGGTGGTGGAGCGCCGCGCCGGCCGGCTGCTGATGTCCGGCTTCCACGGCTGCTACAGCATCGGCACGCTCGGCATCTCCCTCGCCATCATCCTGCTCCTGCGCCTGCACCTCACCTACCCGGTCTGCTCGGTGTTAGCCGCCGTGGTGATGGCGCTGATGCTCACATCCGCACGCGGCCTCATCGGCAAATCCGGCGACACGCCCGTCTCGGCACAGCATTTTGCCTGGCCCAACCGCGCCACCATCACACTCGGCCTGTGCTGCTTCGCCTGTTTCATGACCGAAGGTGTGGCCACCGACTGGAGCACCATCTACCTCCGCTTCGACCGCCACATGCCTCTCGACACCGCCCCCTACGGCTACGCCGCCTTCGCCGTGGCCATGACCATCTCCCGCTTCCTGGGCGACGCCATAGCCACCCGCCTGGGCAAACCAGTGGTGATGCGCCTCGGCTGCGCACTCGCCGTGTCAGGCTTCGCCTTGGCCATATTCGTCACCACAAACTGGGTCGACATCCTCGGCTTCGGCCTGGTCGGCCTGGGCACCGCCAACATCGCCCCGCTGGTCTTCTCCGCCGCCGCCCGCGTCCCCGGCATGGCCGCCAACCACTCCGCTCCCGCGATCATGGCCCTAGGCTACACCGGGTTTTTAATCGGCCCGGTCATCATAGGCCTGGTCGCCAACCATCTGGGCCTAGGCTTCGCCCTGGGCGTGGACGCGGTACTGCTCGGTGCCACGTTTTTCGCGGCGAAGGCGGTGAAGTAAAAAGGCTGGGGCTCCGCCCCTTTCAAACCCTTAAGTTACGGGATCCAAGGGCCTTTCGGCCCTTGGCGGGTCCAGGGCGGAGCCCTGGCCTTTTTACTTCACGCCTCGCCGTAAAAAACCTTGTTCAGCCGGGCCAGGAACACATCCCGTGGCAGGCCGCCGGGCAAAGCCGGGCCGATGGTCACATGCACCACCCCCGGGGTTTTGCCGTAGGCTTTGCGGCTCCAGTGTTGGCCGGAGTTGGTACCGGCCGGCACCACGGGCACGCGCACGGCGTTGGCCAAAGCGACGATGCCGTTGCGCACCTGGCCGCGCACGCCGTAGGCCATGCGGGTACCTTCGGGGAAGATGATCACCTGGCGTCCCGCTGCCGCGGCTTTGGAGGCGCCGGCGACCATGTCGCGCAGGGCGCCGCTGCGGCCGCCGCGATTTACGGGGATCATGCCCGCCGGTTCCAGCAGGCTGCCGAAGGCGGGGATGCGCTTGAGTTCGCGTTTGAACACGAAGGCTGGGCGCGGCACGATGGCGAGCCAGATGAGGATATCCAGCGCCGATTGATGCTGGGCGGCAATGATCGCCCCGCCTTCGGGCAGGTTTTCCAGCCCTGTGACTTCCAGCGTGATATTGCAGCACACGCGCAGGCCCCAGAGGCAGACGCGCCCCCAGGTTTGCGCCTGGGCCAGCGCCCCGCGCGGCAGGAAGCGCCCGATGAGGACGCCGTAAATGCTGAGCACCGCACCGCTGCCGAACATGATGATATTGAAGCCGGTGGAGCGGAGGAGCTGGGTCAGAAACTGCATGAGGTTCAGGGTATAGACTGCCACAGCAGTGCCGCAAGCTGTTCCAGCCCGCCGCGCACGGCCAGGTATTTGGTATATTCCCCGGCCAGCATGCGCAGGGTGGGCAGGCTCAGCATCTTGCGCATGGCGGGCGGGCGCACGGGGTAGGGGATCAGGGTTACATCCGGCAGGGCTGCCTGCATTTCCTGCAAGGCGCGGGGCATGTGGTAATCGGCGGTCACGATGATCAGAATCCGTATATGGTGCGCTGCCACCCAGTTCGCGGTTTCCACGGCATTGCCATGGGTGGTGCCGGCCATGTGGCCTATGGTGATGTCTGCTGCGTATTTCGTCGCCGCCGCGGCGTCATCCTTGGTGAAATCGCCTAAATAGGTGCCGCGCCCGGCGCCTGAGATCAGCAGCCGTGGCGCCTGGTGGTCGGCCAGCAAGGCCATGGCCTGGCTCAGCCGGTCGTCGCCGCCGGTCAGCGCCACGATGCCATCGGCCGGGGGCAGGGGGTTGGGCGGGCTGGAGGTGAATACGGCGACGAGAAAGACGGCGAAGCCCGCCAGCCACAATACGAAGAACCAGACGGCAATTTGCCGCAGCAGGCGCAGCAGCGAGAAATGCCTGCGCTTGCGGCGGGGGCTCATATTGGAGCGGCTCCGCCGCGGGATATTGGAGCGGCTCCGCCGCGGGCCATCAGGGCAGGCTCCGCAGCCAGCTACGCACGGTAAGCTGCGCCGTGGCCCAGCCGATACCGGCGGCGGCGATCGGCAGCAGCGGCAGAATGAACCAGAGCGGCATCGGCACGTTGGAGAGGGCGCTGCCCGTCATCTGCCCGCTGAAGGGTGCCGCCAGTGCCGCCAGCCAGTCCAGCACGGGCAGGGCCAGCAGCGTGCCCGCCACCGAGCCCGCCGCCACCAGCACCACGGCGCGGTTGGCGAAGCGCGTGGCGATATCGCCATCCAGCGCGCCCAGCCCATGCACGATGGTGATGGTATCGCGCCGTTGCGCCAGCCCGGCGCGCGCCGCCACCGCCACCACGGCGGCCGCCACCAGGGCGACAATAACCAGCACCGCCGCCGCGCAATCCTGCAGCGAGGAGGTGAGTGCCGCCACCCGCGCCGCCCAGACCGCCCCCGCATCCACCATCGTGCCGGCGCTTATCTTATCCAGCGCCTCGCCCAGCGCATCCGGCGAGCCGGGCCCGGCCCAGCTCGCGGAGATCACGCCCGGCATCTGCAAGCCGAGCTGCGTGGCATCCTCGCCGAGCCATGGTGTCAGCAGCGCATTCTCATCCGCCTGGCTCATCACCTGCGGGTTGGTCACCCCCGGCGTCTGTGCCAGTGCTGCCTGCACGGCGGCCAGCCGCGTGGTCTTGCCCGAGGCATCCGGGTTGTTTGGCTGTGGCACCTGAATGGTGAGGGTGTCGCTCGCCTGCGACTGCCAGGAGTGGGCCAGGCTGGCGCTCGCCAGCGTGCCCGCCAGCCCCAAAGCCGCCAGAAAGCTCATCGCCGCCACCAGCACCGGCAGCAGCCGGTCGGCCAAAGCCGCACGCAGGCCAAGGTCGTCGCGCTTAGCCATTCTGCACGAGCTTCCCGTCCTCGATGCGCAGTTTCGGCGCCGGGTAGCGCTCCACCAGCGCCATATTATGTGTCGCCACCACCACGGTGGTGCCTAAGCGATTCAGCGCCGTTATAAGCAGCATCAGCCGTTGCGCCTGCTCATCGTCGAGGTTGCCGGTCGGCTCATCGGCCACCAGCAGCTTGGGCCGGGCCACCACGGCGCGCGCAATGGCAATGCGCTGCTGCGCCCCGCCGGACAGCTCATCGGGCCGCGCATGCAGCCTGTCCTCCAGCCCCACCCAGCGTAAAATTTCAGTGACATCGGCGTTGATCTGCGTCTCGCCCCGATGCGCCAGGCGCATCGGCAGCGCCACATTGTCATACGCCGAGAGCTGCGGCAGCAGCCGGAAGTCCTGATACACCACGCCGATGCGCCGGCGCAGCAACGCCGCCTCCCGCCGCGTGATATTGGCCGCCCTGGTGCCGAGAATATCGATCAGCCCCTGCGTCGGGTGCTCGGCCAGATAAATAAGTTTGAGCAGGCTGGTCTTGCCCGCCCCGGAAGGCCCGGTGAGCCAGCGGAAGCCGCCATCGGGGATCTCGAAGCTGATGGCGCGCAGAATATCCTTCGCCGGCGCCCCAGGGCGGGCCGGATTGCGGTATTTCAGCCAGACATCCTCAAATCGAACCATGCATCCCCAGCTTGTTTAAGCTTTGTTTAAGCTCCGTTTAAGCCCCGCTTAAGCTCAGGTGCCGCCGGCGCGGCCCTTTCCCCCCACGAAAATACACATATTTTCAGCTTTCTACAGGCCGTTATTGCGTGATTCGCACAAAAATGTCATTCGTGCACTCGCGATGCAGATTCAATGCCCAAATTGCTCAACCGCTTATGAAATTCCCGACGCCGTTTTCGGCGGCCGGGCACGCAAACTGCGCTGTGAGAACTGCGGCACGCAATGGCGTGCCGGCCCGCCCGGTGCCGAAACAGCACCCGGCGAAACAGCACCCGGCGAAACAGCATCGGCCGAAGAAGCCAAACCCGCCGCCGCCCTGCCGCCAGCACCCGCCCCCCGGCGCTTCGGCAAACCGGTGGACGCCGAGGCCGATGCCGAGTTCCGCGAGGCCATGGACAACGAGAAGCGGCAACCCCCCGCGCCTCAGGCACCGCAATTCGCGGCGGCCGACCCGGCGGCCGATTCCGAAGACCCGTTCATCAACCTGGTACTGGCCGCGCGCAGCCGCGCCATCGTGTTCGAACCAGAGCCCCCGCCGGAGCCCCGCTTCAAAATCTCCAGCCCGCTGCTGGTCGGCGCGTTACTCACTTTGTTCGTGCTGTCGGTCGGGTTTTTGCTGCTTCACGCTCGTTGAGAGGTAAGCAGCAGCTTTTTGAAAAAAGCTGCACCAAAAACTTTGGTAATAATATACTTGACTAAGCTTCAGGATTTGATGAACCCATGAAGGATAGACTTGATTTCTTATCCGGCAGCCTGATGCATTGCGCTTTCTGGCAGTGAGCGAACCACGCTTTATTGAGTTTACGGATAAATATGGAAAAATGCGAGAGACTAAGCTAAATAGGTCTTGAAGAGATTTCTTGGACCATGACCATGACTATGACGACCGACAAACCACTCGCTACCCCGGATGAACAGAGTAATCGCGCACAGGAGCGCGAGGCTTTTACCAGATTTGCTGCAAATACTTCGGCTGCAATGATTGGTGGTGCTGTGGGTTTTTTGGCTTTTGGTCCAGTGGGAGCAGTAAGTGGGGTTGCCCTCGGAGCTACAGGAGCTTGGGCGCTTCACCATCTTCCCGCACACGAAGACTCTAAATAACATAATTAAGTCGGTTATGAACTGGGGTCGTCGGTGGATGTTCTCAATAAGCTTGGGCTTTTCCTATTGGGATGGCTCAATTACAGATGGGTTGCAGTTTATACCATAATAATCACGGCTATCTTGCTATGTATTAGTGGGATAATTCGCCGCAAAATGCCAAGCTTAGATGAAGCTATGACATTGATAATGACGCTTCTTTCGGTATTTTCCGGAATAACAATATTTTGTGTGTTTGACTTAACCAGCCCTCCTGCATTGACGTTCTTATCTCAAGATGCGGCTGGGGTTTTAGGGGTCATTGCGGGTGTTGCCCTCGTTTTTGGGGGTATCACAGCGATATGGCGGCTAATGAAGCCCTGACTCGAAGGGGCTGCTACTTAGTCAAGTATATTATTACCAAAACTTTTATAAACTGGGCCTCGGGTTGTGACTCCATGGGACGCCTCCTTGGCGGCGGATTTGCTTGTGGCTTGGGCCAAAAGATGCTTGCAAAGAAAAATTTATGCACTAAAAGAAACCAAGCGACTGCTGGAGCCTGAATAAGCCAGCGGCGCGTACAGGGTTTTGCGCTTGTCCCACGGGTTCTTGAGGGAGCCACGGGGGAGCATTTTATGTCGGAATTACGTAAGGACAGCCTATCGTTTTTTGAGGCCTTGGGCCAATCCGTGGCGAATGTCTCGCCCACGTTAACACCCGCATTGTCGGTCGCGGTGGTGGCCTCCATGGCCGGCAACGCCTCCTGGCTCGTGTTTCTCATCTGCACAATCGCCCTCGTCATCGTGGCGCTCAACATCGGCGAACTCGCAGGCCGCATCCCCGCCGCCGGCTCCTTCTTCATCTATATTTCACGCAGCCTCGGCCCGGTCTGGGGCGTGCTCTCCGGCTGGGCCATGCTCGCCGCCTATCTCTTCACCGCACTGGCACTCACCGTCGCCACCTCCATCTTCGTGAAGACCTTCTTCACCTCCATCGGCATAACGCTCGGCGTTCCCAATATGCTGATGTACCTCATCATCTCTGCCCTGGTCTGGCTCTTCGCCACGCGCGACATCCGCATCAGCTCGCGCATCGGCCTGACGCTGGAAGTCATCTCCGTCAGCATCATCATGATCGTGCTGGTCATCACCCTGGCGCATTACAAATTCGCGCCCGACACCACGCAGATCACGCTCAAAGGCTCCAGCTTCGGCGGCGTCACCGGGGCCATCGTGTTCGGCATCTTCTCCTTCGTCGGCTTCGAATCCGCCGCCTCGCTCGGCAAGGAAACCAAGAACCCGAAAATCATCATCCCCCGCGCCATCCTCTGGACCGCGATTTCCTCGGGCATCTTCTTCACCATCTCCGCCTACATCATCACCCAGGGCTTCGGCGACAACGCCACTTTGCTGGGCGCCAGCGCCGCCCCCATCGGCGACATCACCAGCCATTTCAGCAAATGGATGACCGCCCCCGTCTACTTCGGCGCCACCGTCTCCTCCTTTGCTTGTGCTTTGGCCTCCATCAACGCCTTCGGCCGCATGCTCTTCTCCCTCGGCCGCTACCAGTTCGTGCATAACTCCATGGGCATCGTGCATAAAAAACAGCACACCCCCTTCGTGGCGCTCACCGTCGGCGTGGTCATCAACTTCGTCGTCTGCGCCATCTTCGCCAATAACCCCGAAACCAACACCTACGGCTGGTACGGCACACTCGCCTCCTTCGGCTTCATTATCGTCTACCTGCTCTGCTCCATCGCCGCCCCGGTGCTGCTGAAACGCACCGGCGAGCTGAAAGCCAAACACCTCGTCTTCGGCGTGCTCGGCGTGGTGTTCATGCTCTTCGCCCTCTACGGCAGCGTCTACCCAATCCCCGCCGCCCCCTACGACTACCTGCCCTACGGCTTCGCCGCCTATATGCTCATCGGCTTCGCCTGGTTCAGCTTCATCAAAAAACGCTCCCCCCAAATCCTCGCCGGCATCGAACGTGACCTGGAGGGTGCCGCTGCAGAGTAAGGAAAAAGGCCAGGGCTCTGCCGTCGTGCGAAGCACGCCTCCGGCGTGACGACCCGCCAAGGGCCGAAAGGCCCTTGGATCCCGCTACTTAAGACTTAGAAAAGAGGCCTGCCTCCCCGGTGTTTCAAACACCGAAGTGGCAGGCCTCTTTTTTAAGTCTTCAACTAATGGGGGTCTGGGGCCTCCAGGCCCCAGCGGGGTCAGGGGCGGAGCCCCAGCCTTTTTCCTTAACC
>JAMFRO010000068.1 GCA_026224825.1 bacterium
GAACCCATCTGGGCTGGCGGTCATGAGGCCGCGCCAACAAGCCGGACACATGACCGCATTCGTGCCGCCGCCAAATTCTTGCAATGTCGTTCTTGAATCCAGGGGCCGTTCCACACATGACCCGGGTAAAAGTATGTCCCGCGTAGCTTGGGACGGTCAAGATGCTATGGATTTGTCCTTTCTGGTTTTGGGTTTGGCGGCACTGTCCTTGAAGCGGAAGCTGTCATTGCCGGTTTCGATGATATGGCAATGATGGGTCAGGCGGTCGAGAAGCGCTGTGGTCATCTTGGCGTCACCGAACACGCCGGCCCATTCGCTGAAGCTGAGATTGGTGGTGATGATGACGCTGGTGCGCTCATAGAGCTTGCTGAGCAGATGGAAGAGCAGCGCGCCGCCAGACGGGCTGAACGGCAGGTAGCCAAGTTCGTCGAGGATAACGAGATCGAGGCGCAATAGGCGTTCGGCCAACTGGCCTGCCTTGTTCATTGCCTTCTCCTGCTCAAGCGCATTGACCAGATCGACGGTGGCAAAGAACCTGACCTTCTTGCGGTGATGCTCAACCGCCTGCACGCCGAGGGCGGTGGCCATGTGGCTCTTGCCGGTTCCGGGGCCGCCGATCAGCACGACATTATCGGCGCTTTCCATGAAGTCGCCACGGTGCAGCTGCCGGATCAGGGCCTCATTCACCTCGCTGGCGGCAAAGTCGAAGCCGGCCAGGTCCTTGTAGGCGGGGAACCGGGCGGCTTTGATCTGGTAGGAGATGGACGTGACCTCACGCTCGGCCATCTCCGCCTTGAGCAGCTGGGAGAGGATCGGCACGGCGGCATCAAAGGCAGGGGCGCCCTGTTCGATCAGGTCACCCACGGCGTGGGCCATGCCGAACATTTTGAGGCCCCGCAGCATCACCACCATGGCAGCACTTGCGGGATCATGACGCATGGCGCTGTCCTTTATCGCGAAGGGTGTCGTAGCGCTCGACATTGGCAACCGGCTCCCGTGTCAGGCGCAGGGCCTGAGGCGCGTCGATTGGCGATGCCGGCGGTGCCTTGCCATCCGTCAGCCGGTGCAGAACGTTGATGACATGAGTCTTGGTGGCGACACCCGCTTCAAGCGCGAGTTCGACGGCACACAGTACCGCCTGTTCGTCATGTTGCAGCACCAGGGCTAGGATCTCGACCATATCCCGATCACCACTTGAGCGCTTGAGAAGCTGGCCTTGCAGCCGCCTGAAGGCTTCGGGCAGCTCGGCGAAGGGGGCGCCATTGCGCAGAGCCCCGGGCTTGCGTTGGATGACGGCTAGATAATGCCGCCAGTCATAGACCGTCCGCCCTGGCAGGTGGTGAGAGCGCTCTATAATCCGCGCATGCTCGCACAGGATCTGCCCTTCTGCGGCGATGACGACTCGTTCCGGATAAACCCGTAGGCTCACCGGCCCGGTTGGCAAAGGATGCCGGCACGCTGTAGCGGTTGCGCTCAAAATTCACGAGGCAGGTCGGTGACACACGCTTGGTGTGCTCGACAAAACCATCGAAGGGCCGCCCCAGCGGCATCAGGCTGGCAACCTCGGCGGCATGCACGTCGGCGATGGTTCCGGGCAGAGCGCCGTGCTGGATTTGCCCCCATTGCTCGATGCAACGCGCCTCAAGCCAGGCGTTGAGTGCCGCCAGGTCAGGGAAGCTGGGGAGTGGCTGCCATAAGCGCCGCCGCGCATCCTGCACGTTCTTCTCAACCTGACCCTTCTCCCAGCCCGATGCCGGATTGCAAAAATCCGTCTCGAACAGGTAGTGGCTGGCCATGGCGGCAAAGCGGGCGTTGACCTGCCGGGCCTTGCCCGAGCCGATCCGGTCAACCGCGGTTCTCATATTATCGAAGATCGCGCGCTGGGGAACGCCGCCCAGCACCCGGAACGCCTGGGCCAGAGCATCAAACAGCATCTCGTGGGTCTGCAGCAGATAGGCCCTGACAATGAACACCCGGCTATGCGACAGCTTAGTGTGCGCCACCTGCAGCTTGGTCCGCTCGCCTGCGACAAGCGCCCA
>JAMFRO010000069.1 GCA_026224825.1 bacterium
CAATCCTCGGTTTTTGGACAGCAACAAGACGTCATGGAATTTTTGAGGAACCTCTCGCAACGACCTCCGGTGCCCGCAGTGGCGGCCGGAGTTTGCTCGCGACCTCAAAATGCGCACAAGAAAGGCTAGTCGCCTGCGCCTTGCGTGAGACTGAACGATCCGGACGCCCCCTGTGGGCGTTTTTTATTTTCAGGCCAATTTTTTCGCTGAATTTAAATCCGGAGCACATCATGAAGTTCTCACAGCAATTTTTCTCGAACAGCTTTTTTGAGCAGGACAACGCCAAGCTTGAACTCACGGACCTCGCTCGCAAGTCCTGCCTTATCCACCAGGACGCCGCAGGGCTTTACTCCTGGATGTCACTGGGATTAAGGACCCAGCGCCGCGTCGAAAGCATCGTGCGCGAGGAAATGGACCGAGCCGGCTTTTGCGAAATGCAGATGAGCCTGCTGCAGGATGCCGACCTGTGGCGTCAAAGTGGGCGGATAGATGTCTATGGCGACGAGCTGATGAGGTTAACCAACCGGGCCGGCCGTCTATTTTGCCTGGGTGCGACGTGCGAGGAACTGGCCACCAACATGGTCAAGACTCACTACAACAAGACAGACATGAGCCTGGGCCTCTATCAGTTCGGCAACAAGTACCGTGACGAGTTAAGGACGCGAGGCGGATTGGCGCGGGCCAAAGAATTCATCATGAAAGACGCCTACACATTCAACGCCACGGAAGGAGGCGCACGAAAAGCTTATGAGGCCGTTCGCGAGGCCTATATCCGTATCTTCCACCGCCTGCAGTTGGACGTCATCGTAAAGTCCTCCGATAACGGGGAAATCGGCGGTCGAAGTTCGGAGGAGTTTCACGTTCTGAGCGAGCTGGGTGAGGACGAAACCGACGGCCACAAATCGCTTGAGTGTGCTCACATTTTCGACCTTGGCGACCGCTACTCGAAGGCGATGGGGTTAGTCAACGCCAAAGGCGAGTTCGTCAAAATGGGCTGCTTCGGAGTGGGTATCTCGCGTCTGGCAATGCTCCTGCTCAACCGTCAGCGCGACGAGAGAGGATTCTGGGGCAGTGAGTCCTTCAATACGTTCGATGTCGTGCTTACGGTCATCGATTGGGAACGCCAGGCGCACCAGGAAGCAGCCGAGGCAATGCGGCGCGACCTGCAGGTGAGAGGACTGAGCGTGCTCGTGGACGACCGCCTGGCGCAAGCTGGTAAAAAGCTCGCGGACGCTGAGCTGATCGCGTGCCGGCAACGCATAGTAATTGGCAAAAACGCAATCACGTCAGGTCGCTTCGAGTGGATGAACCGACGAACGATGGCGCGCGAAACCGCGACGGCTCAAGAGGTCGTGGATCGTTGCGCGAGACAGATCTAGCAACACGAGCAGTGAATCGCTAACAACGTCGCTTCCATGAACTGGCGGAAGTCCTCATGGACGAATCGGGAAATAAACAAGCCGTCGGGCAAACCCCGCGGGCGAAACGAATATTCCCAACGTACGTGCGTGCCGCGGTCGCTTCCTGAGAAGCGAAAATCGGAAAGCGCGTACGTGATGTATCGACCCGTATCGTTCGTGAGATTCCATATCTCGAACTGGAAACGCTGTGGCAATTGATCGCTTGTAATCTCTTCAAGCGCGCTGGAACCATCGGCAAAGACGACTCGTCGACGATCGCCAACGTTGCTCCACGAGCCGATCAGCGCATCACTGTGCACCTCGCCTGGCACTGCAGAGGATGAAGAGCGAAGAGAAGGAAGCGGAAACAGAGACGAGGTGCCGTTCGTGAACACCGAAAATTCGGGAGCGCCCTTCTCCGCAAACCATTTGGCAAATTGGTCAAGCGGAACTGGAAGATCGGATTCAACGATCACAGTCTCGTACGACTCATCCAACCTTGCAGGTGGGCGCGTGGCTTCTCGTTGTGCCTGGTCACGTTGCTCGGTCGTGAGCGATGGATTACTGCCAACCGGTGCTGAACTGCAGCCCCCTAGTGCCATCACAAGACCGGTCAGCGCAGCGGCAAGCAAGCGCCGCTGAACACCCTGTCCACGGAGAGCTCCCATGTTTTTTTGCCGGGCCATGTATTGGTTTCGCCATCCTGAAGGTTTTATGCCGGCCTCGAAAGACCTACCATGCGTGCGCTGTCGCACCAGAGGCCGTTCATCGCATCATCCTGGCGCGCAAGCTCCGATGGCTCTGGCCACGTGAGCCGGCGGTTAACAAGCGAGGCATACAGACGTCCGGCGGGTGGCGTAATCCGGCCGAGCGCCAGGTCCGCGAGGTTTTGCCCAGCCTGGTCCACGGTAGCGAGACGTGTTATCGGACGGATCAACCCGACGGTACCCATTGCAAATCGGGCCCAGAGCGGCCATGCGCGAAACAGAGATGTCCCGACGGTGAGACCTGGATTATAGGCAACCACGGTGAAGCGTTTCGCCTTCGCCTCGTCAGATGTGGCCAACCCGCGGGCCATGAGCAGATCGCACAGCTTCGATGCTGCATAGGCGCGAAATCCCGCCGAGAATCCCGTCGGACGGCTCCGGGCTTGAGGATAAGCAAGCAATTCCGGATCGAGTTCCTTCGGCCCCATTGGATTGGCCTTCGGGTCATGTGTATCGCTGGTCGTGATAACGACCAGCGCACCTTGATCCAGCCTGGGCAGCAGCAACTGAAGCAACAGGTAGTGCGCCAGATGGTTGACGGCGAACGTGGTCTCAAACCCATCCTCCGTCCGCTGGTCGATATTCGGAAACTGTATCCCCGCATTCAGCACCAGCCCATTGATCAACCTGTCCCCAAGTTCCTGCATGACGCCTTGCGCAAACTCGCGGACGCTGGCAAGACGGGTAAGGTCGAGCGGCAATGTCTCGATTGTTGACGGCCTCCCTCGACGGGCTCCAAGCACAAGACGTGTGTCCGGATTCCTGGCGATCTGTCGTGCGGCCACTTCGCCCAGGCCCGACGTACCGCCGGTCATTACTATGGTTTTCAATGGATCACCCTCGTCCGTGTGTTTGAAATACATGCCAAGAATTATGGGCTGAAGGGACTGCGGCCCGCACGCCGGAATCCTCAAATATTTTGCACAATCCTCCAAATTCAATTTCTGTCTCGAGATGTAGGGCTAAAATTGCCCACAACGCTATGGACCGCATTGAACTCCTCTCATCCGCTCTGGAGGTCTCGCATGTCGCCGACCCTGATAGCCGCCCTGAATCGATACATGGACAGCAACGGCGGGGACGACGGAGCGCTTGTCACTCCGATCGAAGGATTGTTTCTGATGCGTTCGACGTGCGAGAGGCTCCCACACCATGTCATGTACAAGCCCGCGCTCTGCATCACTGTGCAGGGAGCCAAACAGGTACTGTTCGGCGACAAGCTGTTTGACTATGGCGAGATGCAAGCCCTCGCGGTCGGCGTAGAGCTACCTGGCGTCGGTAGAGTGACCCGAGCGAGCAAACACGAGCCCTATCTGGGCATCGTCCTGCAACTCGACCTCGGCATCTTGCGGGAAGTCACTGCACAACTCTCCCCACCTCCCAAACCGAATGGCAGTGCCCGCATGGGAGTCTTCTCGATGAATGTCGACGGGCCACTGGCCGAATGCATCGGCCGGATGATCCAGGTGCTTGAGACGCCCCAGGCTTTGCCGATTCTTTTCCCGGCAATCATGCGGGAAATATCGTATTGGCTGCTGACCGGCGAGAGTGCCGGCGAAATCTGCAAGCTCGCGGCCCCTAACGGCCGCACGCAACGCATTGCCGAAGCGATCTGCCTTTTGCGCGGGGACATCGCTCGCCCTGTCCGAATCGGGCAACTTGCTGATACGGCTCAGATGAGTCCGTCGTCCTTTTATCAGCACTTCAAGTTGCTCACGTCCATGACTCCAATCCAGTATCAAAAGCAACTGCGTCTGCTCGAGGCACGCCGCCTGATGATAGAAAACGGAGTCAACGTAACGGGCGCCGCTTATCGAGTGGGATATGAGAGCATCTCGCAGTTCAGTCGCGAATACGCGAGGATGTTCGGAACACCGCCCAAACGCGACATCGCCGTCTTGCAGGCAGTGTAGGCATAGC
The DNA here is from genome assembly GCA_026224825.1 of bacterium. Lineage (GTDB taxonomy): Bacteria > Pseudomonadota > Alphaproteobacteria > Acetobacterales > Acetobacteraceae > Acidocella. The sequence goes on from JAMFRO010000069.1 coordinate 4,088, forward strand.
AACGGCTGCCGGAAGCGGCCGGCGAGTACAGCGGGCGATGAGCCCCCAGTGCCGAACGCCACTGTCACGGGACACGCGTTGCTCCATGAAGGCCATCTGCCGATTGCATTGTCGAAACAACAAATGACAACCGCTATCTCAATCGCAAATCCCACAACACATCAAGTACGTGCTGCGTGGAACGCTCGACATACCCCGCACGATGTGCAATGCCGAGCCGGCGCCACAACGCAGGGCGCAGAGGACGCATGACGACGCGCACGTCGGGCAATGGGGTAGTAGCCTCATGGGGCAACAGCGCTGCGCCGTAACCCGCTGCGACCAGACTCTTGATTGCGTCGTTGTAGTTAAGCTGAATGCGCGGCGCAGGATGGTGACCGGCGCTCGCGAACCACTCGGCACTCAGCCGCGAGAGACGCGTGGTGCTGTCATTGAGAATGAGCGGCTGAGCGGCAAGCCATTCAGGCGTGACGCGAGCCGGACAGCGCCAATGCGCCGGCATGAACGCCATGACAGGGTCGCGGCGCCAAGGCTTTATCACGAGTCCAGCCATCGGGGGCTGAGGCAGTGCGACCAGTCCAACATCCAGTGTTCCTCCCGCCAATCGGGTTAGCGTTTCATGCGAAGTGAGGACTGCGACCTGAATGTCGATAGCGGGATGGTCCTGCCGCAGCACATCCAGGGCTTGCGGCAACAGATGCGCGATCGCGCCAGTCGACGCACCGAGTCGCACGCGTCCGGCGAGCCCCTGCACCTGACGTTGAACATCGTCCAATGCCTGCTCCGTATCGGCGAGCAGTCGACGCGCGCGCTCTACCAGCACCTCGCCGATCGCCGACGGCCTTATGTTTCCGCGCTTGCGTGACAGGAGCGGCGCCCCAATGCGGTCTTCGAGCTCCGCGATGTGCAGGCTGACTGTCGGCGGTGCCAGGTGCAACGCGCGCGCCGCATCGGCAAATGAGCCGCGGTCGGCAATCGCAACCAGGGTGCGCAAACGGTCCAGACTGATCTCTCGCATAGCGGCGTCCTGATTCAGAAAATCTGAATGTGTACGTTATGAAATTCAACTTTTGCTATTGTAGCGGTGCGTAGAAAATGATGGCTCGCTCTACTTGTTACGGCCCAGCCACCGGAGTATTTCACGCATGAGCTCTCCCCTTGTTTTCATCGACGGCGACCAAGGCACTACCGGGTTGCAAATTCACGAACGGCTGCGCGACCGGACCGACCTGAGACTCTTTACGCTTCCCGCCGCGGAGCGCAAGGATCCTCGGCGCCGCGCCGAGGCCATCAATGCCTGCGACATTGCCATTCTTTGCCTGCCCGACGACGCCGCGCGCAAGGCAGTAGACGCCATCGTCAATCCCGCCGTCAAAGTAGTCGACGCAAGTTCCGCCCACCGCACGCACCCGGACTGGACATACGGCTTTCCAGAAATGACTCCGGGACAGCCGGAGCGGATCGCGAGCGCACGTCGGGTCACCAATCCCGGTTGCTATCCGACCGGTGCAATAGGTCTGCTGCGCCCCCTGGTGCAAGCCGGGCTCATACCCAGCAGTTATCCGGTCAGCATTCATGCGGTGTCCGGCTACTCGGGACGCGGGCGCGCCGGCGTGGAAGAACATGAGGGGCCGGGCGCCGTCAAAGCGCCCTCCTACCTGGTGTATGGTCTGGAACTCGCGCACAAGCACACCCCGGAGATCCAGCGACACGCGGAGCTCACGCAGCGTCCCTTCTTCGTCCCTGCGTATGGTGCGTTTCGCCAGGGCATCGTGCTGACGGTGCCCCTGGAGCTGCGGCTGCTGGCGCCCGGCGTGGACGGCGCCGCGTTACACGCATGCCTCGCGCGCCACTATGACGGCATGGCGCACGTGCGCGTCTCGCCGCTGGAGGAATCGCGCACCTTAAAGCACCTCGATCCGCAAGTGCTGAACGGTACGAACGACATGAACTTGAGTGTATTTCCCAACCTGGAACACGGACACGTGCTGCTATCCGCCGTTTTCGATAATCTCGGCAAAGGGGCATCCGGTGCTGCGGTTCAGAACCTGAACCTGATGCTCAAACATCGATAGAAGCTTGTGGATATCGGCTGCTGACCCAACGTCTCTCAGACGCTGGACAGCTTCGGACGGCCGAGTTTTACCATTTGCCGGAACATGAAGTGCGGTGCAACGCGGCTGGCGATTTTCAATATATTGCTCACGCCTGGGCGAATTTCGAGTTTTCCCGCTTCGATACCTGCAATGGCACGCTTCGCGAGCACGCTCACATTCATGCCTTTTTCGCCTTTCATCTCCTCGGCAAACTCGCCCCGAAATAGCGGTGTTTCGGTGCCCGGAGGCGCCAATTCGACTACGGACACGCAGGTGTCGGCCAGCTGCGCCCTCAGGCACTGCGTGTAGGCATGAAGCGCGGCTTTTGACGCGCTGTATATCGGAGCCGCAGGAAAAGGAATAAACGCCAAACCTGATGACACGTTCACAATCAGGCTGTCGTTCTGCCTCAACAGCAGAGGCAGAAAAGCCTGAGTCATCCACATGGGTCCCTTCAGATTTCCGTCGACTTCAGCGGTCAGGTCGCTCAACTGACGCTGGTGCCCCAGTTTGATATTGCGCATCGTTCCCGCGTTGTTCATCAGTGTGTTGAACGCTGGAAACCGGCCAGACACGGTTTTGTACAACGACTCGATACTCGTCGGATCGCTAACGTCACTTTGAAAAGCATGGAGTCCCGGCACGGCTCGCCGTGCGACCTCCAGCCTGTCGAGATCCCGTCCGGTGACTATCACCGTATTACCGCGAGCAATCAACTGCGTTGCCAACTCCAGACCAATCCCGCTGGTCCCTCCCGTAATCAATATGGTTCTTCCGGTCATCTTCATCATCTCACCCTCTGTTTTGTTAGCACGAACGTAGTTTGACCGGCATACTCTCCAAAGGGAAGAAGGCACCTGAAGGTTCTATACGCACCAAAAGGAGAGCGTGAAAATGAAGCGAGTCCCAGATTTCACCAAGGAACAGATCGCCGCCGCGCAGTACTACGCGAGCCTGACACCGCCGATCGATCTTGATCCTCGAATTGCTTCGTTAGTCACAGATCTCATCGGCCGCGTTGCAGACAAATGGACGATGTTGATTCTCGACGTACTTGCGGAGAAGTCACCGCTGCGGTTCAGCCGGCTTGCCGAACTGGTTGAGGGAATCAGTCAGAAAATGCTCACCCAGACCTTGCGCGCGATGGAGCGCGATGGTCTGGTGACACGCACGGTGTATCCGGTCGTCCCGCCGAAGGTCGAATACAAACTCACGGACCTCGGGATCACCTTGGGCGCTGCGTTCTGTGGAGTCTGGGTCTGGGCGGCCAACAATCTGGATGCAGTAGAGAAGGCACGTGGAGATTTTGACCAACGCCCCGCGTGATAGCAGCGATTCGCCACACGGCTCACCTTGCTGCGGACTTTCGCGCATTCAGCGTGAGAGGTCCAATGGGTCGAGCGCTCAAATCCAGCTGATCGTTTAGTCTGCTATCGAGCAAAGGCATGTCATGGCAATTTTGTATTGCCATTAATTTGACTCGCTATTTAATCAGTTGAAAAAAGGCATTCCATAGACTAGAGTGATCGGTAACTTCTATCTGCACATATCTCGAATTTCTATCGCTCTGCGCTTACCTCGACACGCAAGGTTTACCCCGTTGCGCTGCACATGAATCGAGCCGTTCCGACGTTGATATCGGTGTTGATGTATACGTCCCCTAATGCTTAGGATTGCTTTGCGTGGTCGCACGGTAGTGCATGTCGCGACGCTCCTGTCCATAATTCTCATGGATTCCGAAATAGCACTGCATTCCTAGTATCGGCTGCGTTTTTGTGAAAATGCATTCGGCGCGCTCACGGCCAGGCGGCCGATCGCGATCCAGGTTACGGCTCAGGGAAGGGGTTTATCATGCGATCCGCATTCAAGGTAGTTAGCAGTGTGAACTATGTTCGCCGCGCCCTGATTGTTTTCACCACCGTGCTCGCGGTCGCCCCATTCCAGCTTGCCTCAGCGCAAAGTCTCGTCATCAGGGATCTCGGCGCGCTCCCCGGTAGCTTTAACTCCAGCAGCGCTCTCGGGATCAACGAGCGCGCCCAGGTGGTCGGCTACTCGATCACCGCGAGCGGGAGCACGCATGCCTGCCTGTTTGAAAAAGGGGTGGTGACCGACCTGGGCACGTTCCCCGGTGGCAGCATCAGCACGGCTACCGCGATCAACAATCGTGGCCAGGTGGTCGGTTCCTCGAGCACCGCACGCGGGAACGACCACGCCTTTCTGTTTGAACACGGCGCGATGACCGACCTGGGTACGCTCCCTGGTAGCGACTTCAGCTCAGCTGCCGCGATCAACGAGCGGGGCCAGGTCGTCGGCTCCGCGTCCAACCTACGCGGATATGTGCACGCTGCCCTGTTTGAAAACGGCGTGGTGACCGACCTGGGCACACTCCCCGGGGGCACGGATAGCGGAGCTTTAGGGATCAACAATCGCGGCCAGGTGGTCGGCTATTCTTCCATCGCAGGCGGGTTTGCACACGCCTTTCTGTATGAACACGGCGTGATGACGGACCTGGGCACACTCCAGGGTAGCGGCCTCAGCCACGCTCAGGGGATCAACGATCGCGGCCAGGTGATCGGCATATCGTCTACCGCAAGCGGGGACGTGCACGGCTTTCTGTATGAACACGGGGTGATGACTGACCTGGGCACGCTCCCCGGTCGCAGCGACAGTAACGCTTTTGGGATCAACAATCGCGGCCAGGTGGTCGGCGAGTCGGATACCGGAACCAGTCCGTACTTGCCGAACGCCTTCCTGTTTGAACATGGGGTAATGACCGACCTGGGCACGCTCCCCGGCGACAACTTCAGCGAAGCTGTCGGAATCAACGAGAGCGGCCAGATCGCGGGTAACTCCACGTTGCACGCTATCCTTTGGACACGAGAAAAATGATTGATGATCTCCAAGTCGCAGGTTCAAATGCGCGCGCGTGCCCGCCGAACTTGTTGACTGAAATTGCCGCGACCGTATTACCAAAGAGATTCGTCGCAGTCCTTCCCATATCTAAAAATATATCTATACCTGCGATGATCGCGGTGGCCTAAACTGGCAGGCCGGTCACTGCCAGTACACTGGCCAATGCCACAATTTTTCCCTTCAATCTCTGAATCGCGTCGCCAGTCGCTGTTATTCGGTCATCCCAAGGGCATGCAACCAGTCGGTGTACCACAAGCCTCTTCCAGAAAGAGGCCACGGAAAAAGCAAAAGACCGCTATCCGTAAGGACAGCGGTCTTTCTTAGGACAGCAGGTGAATGACCGAGCTTAAACTGCTCACGCCCCCGTCGTCATTTGCGCGCCCATGACGCAGCTTGAAACGCTTAGTCATCTTACGCTTATTTGCGCCTGGTCACCAACCTCAACTACTACTATTGGCCAGCCGGCGACACTGTGCTCGGGGTCGCCAGCGTGTTGTGACTACCGGGAGCATTGATGAGGGACGTCGAGCTATTGTTCATGCTATTCGGCAGGCTCGAATTCGCCGACCCGGAGCCCATGCCGCTATCCGAGTTAGTCACACCAGAAGTGCCGTAGCCGCTAGTTGCAGCGGCCGGCGAAACAGTGCTCGGGGTCGCCAGCGTGTTGTTCTGTGCATAAGCGCCGGCCGACAGCGTGAGTGCGGCGACGGCCGCGATTAATGCGCGGGTTGTCTTGTTCATGACTCGTCCCTCCTTGATTGGACTGGAATGTCGACGCAAACGATCCATTCGTATTTTCCACGGCGGTCGTTGTACGCTTGTCTCGTGGCGATCAAACAAACTCGCGCGACCCTCGCAGTGGCATAAGCGACGCACACCACAGATCACCGCTCAGGGCTGGCACGAGACACGTTTCATTCCTGGCAAGAATCTACGCCTGCGAAAGGCCTAGACCCTCAGTGTAGGTAGTTGGTCGCTGATAATTAAGCGCGTTGTCCGCAAGGGTGAATTTCGATTTCCGGAATTACCCCTAATGGGTTCGGGTCCCCATACCCGCAAACCTTCCGCATATGTTGGTGCTTACGTCTGCGGCACAAGCCGGAACGAGGAGACGGCGCTTTCCAGCTGACGCGCCTGCGCCTCGAGCGAGCCCGCCGCTGCAGCGGCCTGTTCGACGAGCGCTGCGTTCTGTTGCGTCACCTGCTCCATCTGTGCGACTGCCTGGCCGATCTGCACGATACCGGTTGCCTGTTCGCCCGACTCCGCCGAAATCTCCTGCACGATTCCCGCAACGCGCCGCACCGCCACGACGGTTTCATCGATCGCGGCACCTGCCTGCGCCACCTGCGCGTTCCCAGACTGCACCCTTGTCAGCGAGTCGTTGATCAGCGTCCTGATTTCCCGTGCAGCGCCCGCGCTGCGCTGCGCCAGCGTGCGCACCTCGCCCGCAACCACGGCGAAACCCCTTCCCTGTTCGCCTGCCCGGGCCGCTTCCACCGCCGCGTTCAACGCGAGGATGTTGGTCTGGAACGCGATGCCGTCGATGGTGCCAATGATGTCGGCCATACGTGTCGCGCTTTGGTTGATATCGTTCATCGTCGACACCACGCTACGCACTACTTCGCCACTACGGGTCGCCAGTTGCGCGGCATCGTCGGCGAGCGAGCTCGCCGCGCGCGCATTCTCCGCGTTGTTGGTCACGGTGGAGGTCAGTTCCTTCATGCTCGCGGCCGTCTCTTCGAGTGCCGCCGACTGCTGCTCGGTACGCGAGGACAGATCCAGATTCCCCGCGGCAATCTCCTGCGCGCCGACGTTCACCGAATCGGAGCTGGTCAGCACCTGCCGCACGGTGCGCGTCAGCCCTTCCTTCATCCGCGCGATCGCGACCAGCAGGCGCCCCACTTCGTTGCTGCCCGTCGCAGCGATCGATATTGTCAGGTCGCCGTCGGCGACCTTGTCGAGCAGGCTGACCGCTTCGGTCAGCGGCCTGACAACCAGCGCCCGCAGCGCGAAATGCACTGCGATGATGAGAGCCAATGCAACCAGCACGCCGAACACGACGAGTCTGACGATCAATTGATAGCGGGCGTCGCCGAGATCCGTCTCCGCCTGCGCGAGCTCATTCGCCTGCTTCTGAAACTTCTCCACCGCCACCGAGTAAGCCGTGCCCGTCGCCGTGATGTCTTTCGTGTTGATCGCCGCGTACTTGCCGGGATCGTTCGCGCGTAACGCTTCGAGCGCGCGCTGTACCGCATCGGTGTGATCCCGCGCCAGTTGCACGATGCTTTGCCGGAGCGCGTCGTCCTGACCTTCGAAGCCCGGCGCGTCGGCGAATGCCTGTAGCTGCGCCATCGACTTGTTGATGCTGGTCTGCGCGGAGCCAATCGCGCTCGTGTTCGGAGTGGCGCCCGCCACTTCGCGCGCCGAGCTGTAAGCGCGGACCAGCGCGCTGCGCGCGCGTGTCATGTCCTTGTAGGCGTCGTTGAGCAGAATGCAGCGCGCCGAGATCGTGTGGACGCGATCGGTCGAACGGTTCGCCGCGCGCAGCGAGGCAACGCCCGCCATCCCGCCAGCGACGATCATCACGCCGAAAATCGCAAGGATGACGAGCAACCCCGTGCGTATGCTGACGTTTTTCATGTTGTGATCCCCTGGGACGAGCGGCGCGATGCTGCCGCCCGCCACCGCAATACCGGTTTAATTGACGTCGACGATCTCGACCCAAGACGGGTTCTTGCCGACAAGGTACGAGCCCTGCAGCTTGAGCGCCCCCGTGTCCGGATCGATGCGATGCACGCTCACCGCATTCGACAACTGTCCGGCGGACAGCAGATACCGTCCCGACGAATCGATCGCGAATGCACGTGGCTGCGTTTCGGTCGAATACTGACCGATCGTTGTCAGATTGCCATCCTGCCCGTCGATCCGGTACGCGATCACCGTGCTCGAGGTGCGCTCCGAGGCGTAGAGATAGCGGCCATCGGGCGTGGTGTGAACGTCTGCCGCCCACGGTGTGCCGGTAAAACCAGCGGGAACCGCAGAGACAACCTGGCGAATCGCGAGCGTGCCACGGTCGGGATCGAAGGCCGCGCGTTCGAGCTTGCCGTCGAGCTCGTCGACGATATAGACGACGCGGCCGTTCGGCGCGAACGTGAAATGCCGTGGGCCGGCCTGATTGGCGAAATTCAGCGTGGGTGGATCATTCGGCGTGATCGCGCCGGTCGTCGCATCGAAGCGGAGCTGCATGACGATGTCGCCGCCGAGATTGGTCGCGAAGAGCCAGCGGTTCGACGGATCGGTCTTGATGGCATGCGCCTTCGGCTTCGTGGGGATCACAATATTGGCGGGCGCCACGACGCCGTCGTCGCCAATCCGGCTCTCGCTGATCAGATTGCCGCCATAGGACGCGGCAAACAGGAAGCGTCCGGTCTTGTCGGTCGACAGATTGGCCATGCTCTCCGGCAACGGCGAGGTTGCGACCGGCGTCAGCATGCCGTCACCCGCGCCGATGCGAAAGCTCGCGACCGAATATGGCTTTGAGCGCAGTGCCGCGAACAGATAGCGGCGATCCGGGCTCACTGTGAGCGGCATCACCATGCCCGACACCGGCACGTCCTGAATCGACGACAGCTTGCCGGTCTCTTCATTCAGGCGCATTACCGAGATCGTTCTGCTGTCAGCGTTCGACACGTAGACGACGGTTGTCGCATTGGCCGCCCCGGACAACGCACCCAGGGTTGCCGCAGCCGCGGCCGTCCACTTCATCATTGCATGCACCAAAGAATCTCCATTCCTTTTGGCGCAAGGGACGTGGCCTTGGCCGCTGATTGATTTGTTCACTGCCGGCCACCCGACTAGAAAGGGCCGGCAGACATTGGCAATTACGGCAAGCGGCCAAACAACTTTAATTAGGGGTAGGGATTGTCTGACATCGATTCAGCATGCGAGAGGTTTCACGAACGCAGTTCGATGCGCTTGAGATCCGGCACGATGACGAGATAGCAGAACACAGTGAGCAGTGCGTTGGCGCCAACGAACACGAGCGCGCCGTTGAAGGAGCCTGTCGCCCCGAGCACATAGCCGATGACGATGGGCGTGACGATGCCGGCGGTATTGCCGAACAGATTGAAGAGTGCGCCGGACAGGCCGACCGCCTCGGGCGGCGCCGTATCGGCGATGACGGCCCAGCCTAGCGCGCCGAGGCCCTTACCGAAGAACGCAAGCGCCATCAGGCTGACGACAAGCCAGTTCGCGTTGACGTAGTTGCAACCGACCATCACCACCGACAGCAGCATCCCTCCCACGATCGGTACCTTACGCGCAACGGTCAGCGAATGGCCGCGCCGGACCATACCGTCCGACAGCACGCCGCCGAGCATGCCACCCGCGAAGCCGCAGATCGCCGGCACCGATGCGGCGAAACCCGCCTGCAGGATCGTCATGCCACGCGCCTGCACGAGGTAGAGCGGAAACCACGTCAGGAAAAAGTAGGTCAGCACGTTGATGCAGTACTGGCCGAGATACACGCCGAGCAGCATCCGGTTAGACAGCAACTGGCGTATCGTCGCGAAGCTCGAGGCCGCCCCGCCCATGCCGGCTGGCTGCGTTTTGCCGCGCGCCTGAATCGTGCCGCCACCCTGTTCGATGTAGTCGAGTTCGGCACGGTTGACGCGGGGATGCTCGGACGGACTGCGCATCAGCTTGAGCCACAGCAGCACCAGCACAAAGCCCGCGACGCCCATCGCGAGGTAGACGTGGCGCCAGCCGAACGCATGGGTGAGCCACGCCATCAACGGTGTGAAGACGGCGGCCGCGCAGTATTGCGCCGCATTGAAGAATGCAGATGCGGTTCCGCGTTCCGCCGTTGGGAACCAGCTTGCGACGATCTTGCCGTTGGCAGGAAAGGCGGGGGCTTCGGCGATACCCATCGCGAAGCGCAGCGCGAACAGCGTGGCAATGGCCGCGCCGCCCGCCACGATGCCGACACTGCCTTGCAGCAGCGTGAACAGCGACCAGAAGAAAATGCTGGCGGCATAGACGCGACGTGCACCGAAGCGATCGAGCAGCCAGCCGCTCGGCAACTGCGCCAGCACATAGGCCCAGCTGAATGAAGAGAAGATGTAGCCCATCTGCACCGCATCGATGCCGAACTCCTGGCGCATCGCTGTGCCGGTAACCGACAGCGTTGCGCGGTCCGCGTAATTGAACGTCGTGATGATGAAGATCATCAGCAGGATGCCGTAGCGGACGTTCGTGCGTTGAGCGACGCTCACGGCGCGGCTGATTTCCATCGTGTCTCCAGAAGCCTGCGAAGGCAGCAGGCGTGATGCATGGCGTAGCGCGGAGATGTTCGAGAAAATCTCTTGGCCACTTGTTAGACAAATATAACCATCAAACAATGTTGTCTGTCAACATTGGATTTGTCTGCCACGCGGCTGAACCGGTTTTTGTCGACTTCGTAAGACATCGATAAGGAGACCCCTTCGCGTGATGGAATCACACCATCGGTCGGCCGCCCTGCTTGGGACAACGAAGGATCGAGCAGGCGCTGTACTTCCCCGATTGCCTCGGCCGGATCGGGGACACGACCCATGACAAAAAGATTCGTGGTCAGAGGCTATCGAGCTACGTTCAGGTAACGGTTGACCTCGGACAGGAACGCAGACCGATAAGATTCTGGTACGGTGCGGTCGTCCCAGTGCGACAGCGAAGCTTCAATCCTGTCGCGGAACGACGCGACAATGTCAGCGCGCAGTCCGTACGGCAAGTGTGTCAGTACCGAAACCAGCAGTTCGCCAACGATCGCAAGACGCGCGCCGTGCTCCACCACACTAAGACCGTTCATCTTCGACAGGGCCACGAGCGAATCAAGAAATAACTGGCTGCTGACCTGCTCATCTTCGGCGTTCCGGACTGGCGACGGTTCCGTCAGCGAAACCGCTTGGGCACGAGCACCTGCATCGTTGCTAAACATTTTGAAAATCCTGGCCAAGAGCCATTAAGTGATCGGAAATTTTGCCAGTTGGAGGCCGCCGTATCGGCAGCGCTACTGGCGGGTTTGGGGGCGATGCGGGTCGGGGCAACGTTCAGCTTCGGAGACTGCGCACGACGCGCCGCTGGAGTACCGGTGCTGGCAGCGCTGGCCTCGCTCGCAGAATCGCGATGCTTGCCACAGATGGCTCCATATCGGCGAGCGTGAACACTGAAACGGCTTTCTGGAGATGCGTGGCCTGTTCTTCAAGTGACTGCGCTGCGGCGGCCGCCTCTTCGACCAGCGCGGCTCGCGACATCATTGAGCATGATGAGATTACGCATCGTGGAGCGAACATCCCGTACGTTGTCCTGCGCCAAGGAAATCAGAAGAGACATTCTGGGAACATCACGGCCCAGCGACTTCCGAAACGGATGACTATTTAACCTTACCAATTGAAATATAAGGAGTCGGTCCGCGCTGGAAGTGACGTAAGGTAATCCTTCCGCTAACTGAGACGGAGCACATCCGATGACAACAACTGCAATTCCCATCGATCCGATCAACGGCATTCTTGAAGCGTTCAAAACGCATAGCGTCGTGGCACTCTGCGACGGCGGCCACGGCTGCGAACAAGCCTATGCATTAAGAGTCGCGCTGATCCGGGACCCGCGGACATTATCCAACGTGAAGTGCTAGCCAGGCAGCGCCGCGCTTTGGTCGTCTATGGCGATATGCACTTTTTGCGTAAGAGCCCCTACTGGCAAATGAAAGACCACGATGAAGCAGAGCGGCGATTCAGCGCGCCGGCGGATTCCATCGTTTCGTTGCTGGAAGGTCAGGGTGTCAAAGTCTATTCAGTCTGGTCCACGGTGCTTATCGATCTGGCAGCTTTATATCCCGACGTCACTTCCTGGAAGGTTCCAGGTCTCGTGCCTATTCATGACACTCCACTTGGGGGAATGAGCTTTCGATCATATTATCCGCACGCCATGATAAGGATGCGTGACGGCGTCGGAGAAGAAATTTCTGTTGATCCGATCCGCTCTCCTGTCATGCAGGAGCAGTTCGACGCCATTCTTTACTATGGGCGACCATCGGAGTTGACCTGGAGTCAAGTCTCTCCCGCGTTAGCCTCCGATCCAGAGTACGTCAAGATGCGGTCGAACAGAATCGCATGGGTGGGGCTATCTTAAGTGAGCGCCAAGTACCCCGAGGAGGCAATCCACAGCTACTGCCAAAGCCTTGGACCTCAAGGCCCGGAGTCTGTAATCGCGCTGTAGACCATCGTCCGCAACTGACGACGCACCGGGTGCGCGGACGACGGCAGGAGTTGAGTCAGAAACAGCACGATCAGATCCTCGCGTGGATCGACCCAGAAGAACGTACTGGCCGCGCCGCCCCAGAAAAAGTCACCCGCACTGCCCGGAATCAGGGTGGCCGCAGGTGTAACGGTGGTGGCAAAGCCAAGTCCAAAACCGACCCCTTCGTAGATTGCCTCGCTGAACATCGAGCGCGACAGGCGAGGCAGATCAACACCGCCCGGCAGATGGTTGGCGGTCATCAGTGCCAGTGTCCTAGGGCCAAGCAAACGCACGCCATCCAGTTCGCCACCCTGGAGCAGCATGCGCGCAAAGCGCATGTAGTCGGTCGCCGTGGATACGAGGCCACCGCCGCCGGAAACAAAAGTGGGCGGATTGAGATAAGGGCTGATGCGGGGATCATCCTGCAGCGTCGGCGCTTGCGCGGATGTGATCTTCGAGCCGAGTGCACCGATGGCGTAGCACGCGCAGAAACGGGACGCCTTCTCTTGCGGCACGTAGAAGGCCGTGTCGACCATGCCCAACGGATCGAAGATCCGTTCTTTCAGAAAGACCTCGAACGAAGTTCCGCTGACCTTGCCCACGATATAACCGAGCACATCAGTGGCAACGGAATAGTTCCACGCTTCGCCCGGCGAAAATTCGAGCGGCAACGTGGCCAGCTTCTCGATCATCTCCTCCAGCGTGCCCTCGGTCGCAAGCTCGCCGATCTTCAGCTTGCGATAGGCTGCATCGACATTGGTATTCTGTTGAAAACCGTAAGTCAAACCGGAGGTGTGGCGCAACAGGTCAACCACGAGCATCGGGCGCGCGAGCGGACGCATCTGGAAGCTTTCCATGAAGCCCCCCGCGTGAACGCCGAGCTTTTCCCATGCCGGGATGTACTTGCTGACGGGATCGTCCAGAGCGATCTTGCACTCCTCGACCAGCATCATGACCGCCACCGACGTAACGGGCTTGGTCATCGAGTAGATACGGAAGATCGAATCCTCAGCCAGCGGCACCTGCCGCTCGCGGTCGGCGAGACCTAGTACCGAGTTCAACGCGAGTCCGCCACGCCGCCACACCTGGACCAGGGCACCGGCCAACTTGCCGGTGGCAATATAGTTGTCGTCGACGAAACGCTCGATCCGTTCCAGCCGTTCACACGACATCCCTTGCTTTTCCTTGTCTCCCACACCCATGCCGCCTCCTTTGTTGAACGTGCCTTCCCTGACCGGGCCCGACAAAAAGGCATCTTACTCGCCACTCGCCATGAACGTGATGAACTACATGCTCGCATCGGGCGACGGAGGATCGGTCGCTTGATATCGCGCCGGTCTTGATGCGATCATGCAGAGACGCAACCCATCGCCGACCTCAACTGCGCGAGTCCTCCTTGTCGACGCCCTCGAATCCGCGCCGCAAAACCAGCATGGCGGATGTCGCCAAGGCAGCCGGCGTCAGCGAGGCCACCGTCGATCGCGTCCTCAACGGTCGCGGCGTCGACGCAGCCAAACGCATGGCGAATGGTCTTGCGGATTTCGGCGGCGCCGCCGAGGTTCGCTGTATAGCTTGGGGCGGTTGCCCAAATGCGCGGAGAAACGCCTGACGCATGCGTTCCCGGTCGCCGAATCCGGTCTCACGGGCAATGATTTCGATCGGATGCCGTGTCGTCTCCATCATCAGCCGGGCCGCCTCGACGCGCAGACGCTCAATGGCCTTGGCGGGCGACTGGCCGGTTTCCTCACGAAACACCCGGCTGAATTGACGTGGGCTCAGCCGCGCGACTTCGGCCAAGGCCTCAACCGAGAGGTCGCGGCCAAGATTCTCCATTGCATAGGTAAGCGCCATCTGCACGCGGTCGGACTTTGCATCCAGCTCCAGCAGCGCCGAGAACTGCGACTGCCCGCCGCCACGCCGCTGATGCAACACAAGCTTCGGGTCAACATTCCGAAAGAGAAACGACCATGACCTCCTCTTCCTCTAATACCTCCCCGAAAGGCACGGCGCTGATCACCGGAGCATCCGCCGGCATAGGCGCGGTGTACGCCGACCGTCTGGCCAAACGCGGTTACGACCTCATCCTGGTGGCCCGCAATGCCGATCGACTGAAGGCGCTGGCCTCCCGCTTGACAGCGGAAACCGGCCGCTCGGTGAACACCATCGCTGCCGACCTCAACGACAAGGCCGGCCTCTCGAAGATCGAGAGCGTCCTGCGCGACGACAAGAGCATCACTGTGCTCGTGAATAACGCGGGCGTCGGCTCGGTCGCCTCGGTGCTCGGTGGCAACGTCGACGAGATGGAAGCGATGATCGACCTGAACATCACTGCGCTGACGCGCCTGACCTACGCCGTCGCGCCGGTGTTCGCCAGCAAAGGCTCGGGCACGATTATCAACATCAGCTCGGCCGTTGGCATTGCCGTCGAGCTGCTGAACGGTGTCTACAGCGCCTCGAAGTCCTATGTCCTGAGCTTTGGCCATGCGCTTCAGCGCGACCTCGCCGATAAGGGCGTGCGCATCCAGACCGTGCTGCCAGCAGCGACTGCCACCGAGTTCTGGGATGTGGCTGGCTATGCCAAGCAGAAAGAGTCCGCCAGCACGATGACAGCCGAAGACCTGGTCGACGCGGCACTCGCCGGGCTGGATCAAGGCGAACTGGTGACGATCCCCACACTGCAGGATGGGAACGACTGGACGAACTGGGAAGCGGACCGCCGTGCACTGACACCGAAGTTCGCCAACGCCAAGGCTGCGCCGCGCTACACACTGTCGACTAACAAGGCCTAACACGGACGGCGGCCAGGGCGCCTGGTTATCGAAGACGGAGATGCTGTCTTCGACGATTCGTCATCCTGGCCAAAGAGCTTCGTTGGAATAACCACCGCCGGGCCGCGTCAGGTTGACAATCCTCCACGTCCTGGTGCACTTTAAGCTCCCACTCGTCCATGGAGCTCTACCGTGCGCCCCGTCACGACCCTGCTTCTTGTGGTGTTCCTGCTAACCACGCTGCGAATTGCGTGCGCTGCCGATGTCGGTTTTCAGGAGGTCGCAATTCCCGATGGCGACGACAAACCGCTGAGCGCCGGCGTGTGGTATCCGACCGATGCGCAGGCGTCACCGCATCGGATCGGCGGGGCGACCCAAACAGTCGCATTGAACGCGCCCATCGCGGGCCAGGGCCTGCCGCTGATCCTCATATCGCATGGCTCTGGCGGGTGGTACGGCGGTCATTACGACACGGCGCTTGCGCTCGTACAGGCTGGCTTCGTCGTCGCGGCTGTGACACACCGCGGCGACAGTTTCGATGATCACAGCCGCACCGCGCAGCTCTGGGTTCGTCCCGAGCAACTCAAGCGGCTCACGGATTACATGGTCGCCAGCTGGCCACAGCGCGCGTCGATCGATGCAAGCCGGATCGGCGTGTTCGGCTTCTCCGCTGGCGGCTTTACCGTGCTCGTCGCTGCAGGCGGCGTGCCGGATCTCAGTCTGATTGGACCATACTGCGTTGAGCACCCGGACACCGACGCCTGTACCGTCGTGCGCAGCACGCCTGGGCTAGTGGATCGTTTCGCCACGTTGCCGGCGTCGGTGTGGGTGCACGACACGCGCATTCGTGCGGCCGTCGTCGCAGCGCCGGGTGTCGGCTTCGTCTTCGGTCGGGGAGGACTCGTCGATGTTCATGTCCCCGTTCAGCTATGGAGCGCGCAGTTCGACCACGTGGAACCCGCTCCCGACTACGCGGACGCCGTGCGCGCCGCGCTGCCCGTTGCGCCGGATTTTCATCTCGTGCAGAACGCTGATCACTACGATTTTCTGCCTGCGTGCAGCGCAGCAGCCGCGCGCGAAATCCCGGAGATCTGTACGACCCGCCCGGGCTTTGATCGCGTTGAGTTTCATACGGAAATGAATCGCGATGTCGTGGCGTTTTTTGAACGCACGCTTGGGAGGTAATACGCGTCGACATTCGTTGGAGTGACAGGTGTGTTCGATAGATGCATCTCCACGTCTCCGATATATTCGAACTGCTTAATAGGTACGTGGTAACGATGGTCCATGCGAGGCGGCCTCTGACTCATCCGCGATCCATGTGGCGAAAGAATAGATACATGCAGACTACCGCAGCGAGCCATAACACGGCCTTCGCAATGGTTGGGCCCTTGCCCGGCCCGAAGCGCCGTCTCCACAACACATTCAGTGTCTCAAACGCCATACCCGTAAGAAGGAATGCAATGAGGTACACCGCGATTCCAACGACACTCAACCTGCCGGTCTGATAGTACTGAATGACGAAGAAGATCAATGCAGTGGGAATCAAAAGCGATAAGGTCCGCTTGGATACTTCGGCAAGCATTGCTTCCTCCGGGGCTCTTGGATTTTCGCCAGATTGTACGACCAACGGTACTGTCGAAAGAAATAGTCTGCGCCCGGTCAGATCCGCGACTTGATCGTTCGTTGATCGGGGTGAACATGCGAAAGGCATAGACCGATTGCCGACCAGCCATTCGCGAACGCCCAGAGCGGACGTTCCCGAGGATGAAGAATTGCAGCCGTTTGAGAATCTGTGTAAGCTTGCCGCGCCGCACAACGACAATATTTAGGAGGTTCGTGTATGAAAGCTCTTTCGGATGCAAGATTGGCATAGCTCATACTTGCGGTGGGGGCGCGCAACGCTCGGCTTTGACTACTATTTGCTTTCGCGCACCTGAAACTACGGGCTAATGCTCCTCGGCCGCGCAGCTTTTCGCGGCCGATCTAAGTGACCGATTCGGCCGATCCCTGTCCCACGGTGACTTTCTGTCGATGGTCCGATCGTTGGATTCCTCGCTGTCGTCCCGGGATTGCCACGGTTCAAGGCGACGAGGTTGCAGACGGTCCAAGGTGCTCGTGAATGATTTGCCATCGTTCTCCGCCCCGTACAACGACCGTGGTACCTCGCCCCGTTCCCGATGCCGGTTGGCCCTCGATCAATCCAGACCACTCGAAGCCATACGTGCAGGCAGCGCTGTCCTCGTGGACATAGGTCCAAACGACATCTTTGATAGCGTAGCGCTCGCTCTTTATCAAATCGAAGGTTGCTCTGACGGCAGGTTCGATTGCGGCCTTGCCTAAGTAAGTTCCTTCGCTGAAAATGAAACATGCGTCTTCGTGGATCAACGGCGCGACTTCGTCCCAACGTTGAGTCGCTAACGCATCCTTGTATGCCAAGAGCAATGTCTTGTGGTCCATGCAATTCCTGTCGTGCCTGCGCGTCTTGACTATCAGCGATCTAGGTCGTCATGTCTGACATCCGTTTCCGGTCGTTGCTCCTCGCGCGGTCCACCTATTGACGCGAGTCGATACCGCGATTGTCAACGATTCAGAAGAGCATGTCGAACGCCCGCTACTGGCAGAACTACGTCTCTAGACCATCAACGACACTCGACCGGCAAGAGGTTCCCTACGACGCGAGATAGCCGCTATTTCAGCGGGTAGTGACGCATACGCGCGACTTCACACGGATACCCGTTGTATTGGCCTTCGAATTCCGTCTCGGTGACAAACCCGAGGCGACTATACAGTTGATAAGCGCTGACGTTTTTCTTCGCAACGTTTAGTTTCGCCTCGCCCTCAAGCACGTTTAGCATGGCCACAACTAACAGTGACGCGACTCCTTTCCTCCTATGCTCTGGATGAACAAAGAGGTACGTGATCGTTTGATTTCGATACCCACCAAACCCAGCAACTACCCCTTCGAGTTCGAATACCAGAATTTTCGATTCCTCAAATAGCGTGAGCATGGCCGGACTCGAACTCAATGGAATAATCGAATCAGTCGGAACGACGCCGCGCATCTCATCTGGCTTTGCCAGGTCGTAGATATCGCGTACGGCTTCCCAGTCATTCGGACAATATTCGCGGATCATGGTCACCCGTGCGCTGAAGTACATAGAAGGAAAGACTGGGGCCGTAGCCGCCCCCTAGTACGTCGATTGTCGCCGATTTGACCGCTGAGGATCAACGTCCGTAGTTGGCCGGTTGCTGGCCAATGCGTCTTACATAAGTCGACGCGGAACGACCTTCCACAGCGATGGTCGCGATCAATTTGGGTCTGGTAAGCTGGGCGCAACTCCTTTCTATGAATGTCAGAATGCTCCGCGCATCGATTGTCATTCGCACCCTATTCGCACTATGCCTTCTTGCTGCAACCTTGAATCATGCCCGTGCCATTCTGCAGCATGGCGTGCTTTGGGACTATGGCTACGGTAGCAAGATTGCCCTTACCAGCCAGATATATTGGGCTGTGCTGACTATTCTTGACCCGCTCGCCGCCGTGCTGTTGTTCGTCAAACCGAGGGCGGGAATCTCGCTAACCGTTGCGATCATCGTGAGCGACGTAATCCATAACACGTACTATGTCGCGGCCAACAATCAATGGCTTGCGCCATTTTATTTAGCCCAAGTCGGATTCCTCGTGATTGTGCTTGGTCTCGCACCGGTCGCGGCGAGGGCGGCTCCATCTCGGCGTCAAGCGCCGGTTTGAACGACTGCCGTAAATCACTTCCTCACCATTGATTGTTCACAACGTTGGGCAGAGTGTCGAACGTCCGGACGTGGCCGACCACTGCCTCATGCGATCCGCATGTGCTGCACGAGCCCTGCGGTCGGCACCACGCGGCCCCAAAGCGGACAGGCTGGCGAGACCCGCTACAAACTCTCCAGAAGATTGTCGATTTTCGATCATCAGCTTCGTCGTCAGGGTATTCCCACCCAAAGGATCTCCCATGAAATACCTCGGCTTGGCCTACTTTACCCCCGAAAAATTCGCCACGATGGCGCCAGACGACGTCAAGAAATTGGTCGGCCAATGCCCCGCATTGGACGACAGGATGCGGGCTACCGGCAAGGTACTGATTTCCGCGTCGCTTGGCGATCTGGACGCCTGGAGGACGCTCCGCCCGCGCAATGGCAAGACGCACGTCATCGATGGGCCCTACACCGAGTCGAAGGAAGTCGTGGGCGGCCTGTTCGTCATCGAGGCGGATACCCTTGACGAGGCGTTGCGCATCGCCTCCATGCACCCGGCGGCCACGCTGGGCGAAGAAGGCGGATGGGTCGTCGAGCTTATCCCCTTGGATTTCTACCTAGCCAGATGAGGGTTTGGGCGCGTGTCTCAAATATGCGTTGGCGCTCCTTTCTCCACAAACACATTCACGGCTTCGTGCGTCATCGTGGCTGTGCTACTTCTGGGCCGAGCGGCGACGCCTGTGATCGACCCTGAAAGGACCGTCGATTTTCTCGATAGCGGACGGTCGCGGACAACCGCCCGGATCGTTGATCAAGCGCCAGAACCTACGGTGTGGGATAGATGGGTCGTTCAGCCTTGATCGAGGAAAAAAGACGAAACGTCGTGAAATGCGTCTTTCCAGTACCCCCACTGTCGCATGATGCCTTCCTCTATAAATCCCAAGCTGCGCAGAAGCCCTATAGACGCGTGGTTGTCGAGGTCGGTCGTTGCCTGAATTCGATTGATGTCCCAGCGATCGTAGGCATGGTCGACAATTGAGCTAAGAGCTTCGCGCATGAGACCTTGTCCCCAAAAGCGTCTCTCCAACTCGAAACCGATGCTCGCCGACCGGAAGGCCCCATTGATGGCGAGTCCGCAGGTACCAATAAGGCACATCTTGCCGGCAAACGGCAGGCTTGCTCAATCATGAGTAACTCATCCTCCATCCTATCCAGAACGAAGAACGTATGGCGTCTGGCTGTGCGACGAAACCTTCGGCAAGGATGGAATGTGAGGTGTTCGAGCAAGCAATACCAACCATGTTTCAGGGGACTGGACCGTGTTCGTGCTCTGCTTCTTGAGCTTTCATGGCTCGCGCGATCAATAGGAAGTCCGCTTGACTGATCCGAAGGCCCCTCCCCCATCGCTGACCATTTTTCCTAAGTTCGGGCGACTAAATACGCCGCGGTATAGCCTCTGCGAAAAAATCGGTGACTTGTCGCACACGCGCCGGTACAAACCGGCGTCTTGGCCAGATGAGGCTTATGTCTCTGGCGTCGCCTATAAATTCGTCGAGAACGGTGATGACGTCCGGATGTCGGAGATCATCGGCAAGAGAGATCTTGGCAAACAGGCCGATTCCCACACCGGCTAGAACACCAGCCCGGATCGTTTCGATACTGTTGGACGTGAGATTTCCGTGCACGGACACGCTAAATCGACCTTCTGGCCCTACAAAAGGCCAATGCGTTGACTCCGTCAGGCCGCGATATAAAAGGCAATTGTGATCAACGAGCTCGACAGGAGTCTTTGGCATTCCGCGTTGCTCGAAGTAGCGACGGGATCCGACGCAGACGAGAGGAGTGCTGGCCACGCGCCTGACGATCGCGTCAGGATCGTTCACGGGCCCCACTCGGATCGCCAGATCAATCCCATCTTCCACCATATCTCGCACGAAGTCCGAGAGAATGAGATCCACCTGAAGACCAGGATTGAGTGATAGCAGGTCAGGAATAAGCGGCAAAATATGAAGACGGCCAAAAGTACCTGATGCAGCGATCCTGATCAGACCCGAGACATTATGCGTGCTGCTGGTCAGCTCGCCGTCGGCGTCATCCATCTCGTCAAGCAGCGGTTTTGCCCGATCGTAGTATCTCTGCCCCTGATCCGTCAGGGTCACGCGGCGCGTACTTCGGTTAAATAACACCACGCCGAGTCGCCTCTCGAGCGCGCCGATAGCCTTACTGATTGCCGACTGTGAATCGCCGGTTCGATGCGCGGCAGCTGTAAAACCGCCGGCTTCAACCACGGCTATGAAGGCGCTTAATTCGTGGAATCGATCCACTTCCATTCCTCCTGGGAATTAATATTATGGCAAATTAAGCTATTATCATTGGTTTCGACATCACTCACAATGCAGCTCTCCCCACAGCTGAAGGAATGGTGTCATGAATATTGATCTCACTGGCCGCAAGGCCGTCGTTACTGGGTCCACAGCAGGTATCGGCCGAGCCATTGCAGAAGGGCTGGGGCGCGCAGGCGCCGCGGTCGTGATCAACGGCCGCACCGAGAAGCGCGTCTCCACGGCGCTTCGGGAGCTTCGCGAACTCTTGCCAAAGGCGAAGTTTACCGGCGTCATCGCAGATCTTGCGACCCCGAAAGGCGCGGCGGACTTGTTCGCGCAGGCGCCGGATGCGGACATTCTCGTCAACAATGTGGGTACTGGGCGTCCGAAGTCCTTCTTCGAAATTGAGGACAGCGAGTGGATCGATCTCTTCGAACTTAACGTCATGAGCGGTATTCGCGCCTCCCGCCACTATGTGCCAAACATGACGAAGCGCGGCTGGGGGCGCGTCGTCTTCATCAGTAGCGAGTCCGCGCTTGCCATCCCCAAGGACATGATCGACTACGCTACGACCAAGACCGCTCAGCTCGCCATTGCGAGGGGCTTGGCCGAGGTGGTCGGCGGAACGGGGGTCACCGTTAATTCGGTTCTCCCTGGTCCGACAAATTCGGAGATCATGGGTGGTTGGGCGCAGGCGAACGCAGATGCGCAAGGCATTACGCGTGAGGAAGCCGAGCAGCAGTTCCTGAAAACGAATCGCCCGACCACGCTCCTCAATCGCTTCGCGACAACCGAAGAAGTCGCAAACCTAGTCGTCTATGTCTGCTCGGAGCAGGCGTCGGCGACAACAGGCACTTCCTTGCGTGTCGACGGCGGTGTCGTTCGGACAATTGCATAGGGCGCCCGCTTTTTCACTCGCTCAACGCGGCCTCGGGAAGGGCCAAACTATCGGTTCCTTCCCGGAGTAGACGACAGCCCCAAGTTGAATGTGCCTGCATTTGTACGAGTATTTCCACTCCAAAATAGCCGCCCAGAGTTGCCTTAATCGCGCCGACCGGTTGGTCCATGGTGACACGAATGTCGACGATCCTCGCCTTAGGGTCGATGGTCCGCGTCCCTTGGCCGAACTCAGCCGGATGGTGATCGGCTCAGTTCGACCCGTTGCGGCCCCTGACGAGTGGCAGCTTCGGAGCAGTCAATTTTAGGGCACTCTCGATCAATGTTTATCCACCACCCCTCATTCCAGATACGGCGTCAGCACAACTTCGATCCATTTCATGAATGCGCGGACTCGACGCGACAGATTGCTCCGATGAGCTACGACGAGGGACACGGCGAGCGCCCGGCGACGAGAATCGGGCATAACCTCCACAAGCGCTCCATTCTCCAGGTATCGGCCAATCCCCAAGAGTGGCGCCTGAATCAGGCCGAGGCCGGCGAGGGCAGCGGCTTCGTAGGTCTGCGCGTTGTTGACGTGTAGCGTACCCGGCAACTGAAGCGTCGCGTAGCTGTCGCCGTCCGGATATTCCCATCCATAAGGTCTTGAGCCGAGCATCGTCGAAAAATGAATTGCTTGATGTTCGTGACGCTGGAGATCTCCTATCGATCGAGGCACGCCATAGCGCGCCAGATAGACGGGACTGGCAGCGTTGACCATGCGCAACAGGCCCAGTGGGCGGGCAATCAGCGTCTCGTCCCGTATGGGTCCAAGCCGCAACACGCAGTCGAACCCCTCTTGAACCAGATCGACTTGCCGATCCGTACTCGACACCTCCAGCTCCAACTCGGGATGAGTCGCCATGAACTCCGGCAAGGCTGGCATGACCGTGGTGCGCGCCACCTCGGACGGAAGATCCACCCGTAGACGCCCGCGAAGTGCCACGTGCTCGCCTGCGAACATCGAGTGCAGGTCATCGACTTCAGCAAGCAGATCGCGGGCGCGCGCATGAAACGCACGTCCGTCCTCTGTCAACTGCACGCTCCGCGTCGTCCGGTGCAGGAGTCTGACACCGACATCTTCTTCCAGCTTCCGCACCGCCGTTGAGGCCCTGCCCTTTTGGATGCCCAGGCTATCGGCCGCGTGGGTGAAGCTCCCCATTTCCGCTACCGTTATGAATATGAGGATGGGTTCGAGATTCTGCATTTCGTGCCTCGGCATTGTTTACCAAAGAGAGAACAGTGTGTTCATTTTATCGGTGTTTATCACACTCAAGAGAAACAGTAAGCCTCAAAATCAGATGACCCCATCGGAGAACGACAAATGTTCAAAACCATGAACCTGCATCACGTGCCTGAAGCTATAACCTTGCATCGCAGCCTGTGGGCCGGCCGGATCATGAGCGCGATTGTCGTTATCACTCTGGTGGCAGATGGGACCATTCAGCTTTTCGTGCCGGCACAGATCGCGAGCGTGTTGCAGGAAACCGGGTTCGCGATGGACCTGACCCGTATCGTGGGTCCGATCCTACTCGCCTGCGCCATCCTTTACGCCATCCCGGCCACCACCGTCCTCGGCGCGATCCTGGTGACGGGCTATCTGGGAGGTGCCATCTGCGCCCATGTCCGCATTGGTGAGTTGGGGTCGCCGCCGGAGATCATTTCCCTGCTTCTGGGCGCGATGACATGGGGCGGCCTCTACGCGCGCGATCCCCGTATCCGGGCCATTCTGCCGCTTATTCGTTGAACAAACAGGGCAGTCCTCTGTCCCTCAACATCAGGAGCAAACACATGTTTTTAGTAATGGGAATCACGGGACAAGTTGGCGGCGCAACGGCAAAACATCTGTTGGCGCACGGCAAAAAGGTGCGCGCGCTCGTCCGCAATCGCGAGAAGGCGGCTAACTGGGCGAACCAGGGCGTGGAACTGGTCGATGGCGATTGGAATGATCCGGCAGCCATCGCGCAAGCGCTCAAAGGCGTCGAAGGCGCGTTCGTCATGTTGCCTTCTGTCTGGGCGCCGTCGCCCGATTACAAAGAAGCCAAAGGCGTGATCGCAAACTATGTCGAAGCGCTCACCAGGGCACCGCCGCCGCGCGTGGTAGCACTTTCGTCGATGGGTGCGAACAGAGCCAGCGGGCTCGGGATGATCACGGCCTTGTCGCTTCTGGAGCAAGGTTTTCGCGACCTGACATCCCCAACCGCATTTGTGCGCGCAGGCGGATTTTTCGAAAATTTTCTTTACGGCCTGCACGTCGCAAAGAGCGGCACATTGCCGGTCTACTACAATCCCACAAACCGGAAATCGACCATGGTCGCGACGAACGACATCGGCGCGGAGGTCGCAACCCTTTTGAGCGGGCCAGCCTGGTCAGGGCAGCGCGTCGTAGAGCTTGGTTCGATGGTCAGCGCGGATGAAGTCGCCGCGCAATTGGGTGAGGTCTTGAGGCTCGACGTGAAAGCCTTTGCGATCCCGCGCGAAGGGTGGGCGGGGTCGTTCGAGCAGCTTGGCATTCCGAAGGGCCACACCGGACCAGCCGAGGAAATGTATGAGGCCGTGAACGCGGGATGGATGGACCTCGGAGCTGCGCCTATGGAGCACGTAGCGGGTACGACGTCCGCACGCGATGTATTTGAGACCGTACAGAACACCGCCAAGGCGTAAGTTCGGCACGGGCCAGGCAACAAACGGAACCCGCCCGCTATCCGCGTCTTTCATTCCAAAGCGGACGGGCGGCTCTCGGTCCGATCCCGTCCGGGAAAAGAGAGTCATCCACCATTTTCGCGCTTTTTCAAAAACCTGCTTACTTCCTAAACCGCAACACTTTCCCTTCTGGCTCGCCCGGTACCGTCCCTTCAAACATCACCACCTTGCCACGAATAATCGTAGCCATGGGCCATGCCGTGCATTGCGTACCTGCAAACGGTGTCCAACCACACTGGCTGGCGATCATCGAATTTTCGATTTTCTTCCTGGCTTTCATATCGACCACCGAAAAATCCGCATCGTAGCCGGCGGCGATGCGCCCCTTTCCGACGGCGCCATAAATGCGCGCTGGGCCGGCGGACATGAGGTCGACGAGGCGCAGGAGCGAGAGGCGGCCGGCGTTTACCTGGGTGAGCATGAGGGGGAGCAGGGTCTGCACGCCGGTGAGGCCGGAGTGGCAGGTGGGCCAGGGGCGTTCCTTGGATTCGCGGGAGTGCGGGGCGTGGTCGGAGGCGATGGTATCGGCGGTGCCATCGGCGATGGCGGCCCAGGCGGCGTTGACATGCTCCTGGGAGCGGATGGGCGGGTTCATCACCGCGTAGCCGCCGAGGCGCTCATAGGCTTCGGGGCCGATTTGCAGCAGGTGGTTCACCAGCACTTCGGCGGAGATGATGTCCTTGTTGTCGCGGATGAAGGCGAACTCGTCGATTGTTGAAACATGCAGTATATGCGCGCGCTTATTGGTTTTGCGCGCGAGCGTGGTAACGCGGCGGGTGCCGAGTGCGGCGCATTCCGGGTCGCGCCATTCGGCGTGGGAGGCATAGGGGTCGCCTACGGAGAAACGGGATTTGCGTTCCCGCAACCGGTATTCGTCCTCGGCGTGGAAGGCGACGAGATGGCGCGAACCGCGCAGTACACGTTCGATGCTGGCGTCGTCCTCCACCAGCAGATCGCCGGTGGAGGAGCCGGCGAAGACTTTGACCGCGCACACGCCGGGCATGTCCTCCAGCGCGCCGACACCATCTGCATTTTCCTTGGTGGCACCTACGTAAAAGCCGAAATCGCAATAGGTGTGGCCGGGGATGTAGTCGTATTTCAGTTTCACCGTTGCCTCATCCACCGTGGGCGGTTTGGTGTTGGGCATGTCCAGTGCCGTGGTCACACCGCCCAGCACCGCGGCGAGCGAGCCGGAGCGCATGTCCTCCACGCCGGGAATGCCGCCTTCGCCGCCATCGCGGAAATGCACATGCGGGTCGATGATGCCGGGCAGCACATGCAGGCCGGCGGCGTTGAAAGCCTCCTGCGCCACCCCAAGGTTTTTACCGATGGCGGCGATCTTGCCGGCGCGTACGCCGATATCGGCCTCCACCTCGCCCCAGGGCAGGACGATTGTACCGTTTTCGATGATCAGATCGTAGCTCATGTGGTCACCTTTATATCGAGCAGAGAACACGCCGCTTCCAGCACGGCGTCAATATTCAGCCCCGCCATGGGGGCATCGCCCTCGGGGCCGGGTGCGGTGGCAATGGCGGTGCGCAAGCCGGCGGGGGCGTATTCGCTGGCCTTGGAGCGGCCGAACAGGCCGAGGGTGGGCGTGCCGGCGGCGGCGGCCAGATGCATCAGCCCGGAATCATTGCCGATGAAGATTTTTGCGCCGCGCAGGCAGGCGGCGGCCTCCGGGAGGGAGAGGTTGCCAACCAGGTTGATGGCGTCCGGGAGGGCGGCCAGCACAGGTGCCGCGCGGCGCGCTTCAGCCTCACCAGGGCCGCCGAAAATAGCAGGGCGGGCGCCGGGGATGTTTGCCGCCAGCGCGTGATAAAGTTCCACGAAACGCGCGGGCGGCCAGATCTTGCCGTCCCAATTGGCGGTGGGGCCCAGGGCGATGAGCGGGGCGATGAGCGGGGCGCCGCCGAGCAGTTCAGCCGCTTTGGCGTCATCCTCAGGGCCGGTCCAGGCCACGGGGAGCGGTGCGGGCGTAAAACCGAAGGCATCGGCGAGCTGCACATAGCGCCGCCCCGGCCGCCGGCCGCCGCGCAGGATTTTGCGGCGCCTGGTGGCCAGAAACAGCGAAATCCCGGAGCCGCGTACATCCACCACCAGATCCCACAGATGCGGCGCGGTTTTCCCCCAGAGTTTGAGCCAGTGCAGGTCGAACCGCTCCTTCTCGAACACGATCAGCCGCTCCAGCGCCGGAAAACGGGTAAAAACCCCCTCCGCCACCGTGCCGCAGGCGATGGTGAAGCGTGCCGCCGGGTAATCCAGCCGCAGCCGCTCTAAAATGCCGCAGGAGATCACGGCGTCGCCGATGCGGGAGGAGGTGATGAAGAGAATACGCATGCTGGGCCGCATCTAGCCGGTTTGGGGCCCTGCGCAAAACGGGCTTGCCCTGATCCGGTGTGCAGCCCATCTTCCCCGCCATGACGAAACTGGCGCATCTATCCCAACGCGGTGTTATTGCTGTCACCGGTGCCGACCGTGTGGCTTTCCTGAACGGGCTTGTCAGCAATGAGGTGAGCAATGCCGCGCCGGGCCGGGCGGTCTGGGCGGCGATACTGACGCCGCAGGGCAAATACCTCTCGGATTTCTTCATTTTCGCCACGGCGGAGGCGCTGCTGCTGGATATTCCGGCGGCGGATATCGCGGGCCTGATGCCGAAATTGCGGCGCTTCAAATTGCGCGCGGTGGTGGAGCTGGCGGATGCCTCGGCGCAATACGGCGTGTATGCGGCATGGGACGGCGCGCCGCCGGCGGGGTTGAGTGCGCCCGATCCGCGCCTGCCCGAGGCCGGGTACCGGCTGCTGAGCGACACACCTCTTGAGACCAATGCCAGCGCCGATGAGTATGCGGCCCACCGCATCGCCCTGGGCCTGCCCGATGGGCCGCCGGATCTGGAGGTGGATAAAACACTGCTGCTGGAGGCCGGGTTCGATGAGCTCTCGGGCGTGGCCTGGGACAAGGGCTGCTATATGGGCCAGGAACTGACGGCGCGCACAAAATATCGCGGGCTGGTCAAACGCCGGCTGGTGCCGGTGGCGCTGCGTGAGGCGGTAGCGCCCGGCACGCCGGTGCTGGCCGCCGGGGTGGAGGTGGGAAGTTTGCGCTCTACCGCGGGCCTGCTTGGCCTTGCCATGTTGCGGGTGGATGCGCTCGGCAAGGTGCTAACAGCGGGCGAAGCGCTGCTGACACCGCTTGTGCCCGGCTGGCTGCGCCTGCCGGGCTAGCGCAAATATCTAACATGCACCAATAAGATGTACACTTATTAATATATGCCCCGCTTAATATAAGCCGGGCATGATACTAAGCGGCGTTAGCCGAGCAATGACCAGCCCTGCTTGGGCAGCCGGCCTTCGGTGAAGCCGTTGCGCTCGAAATGCTGCTGCCCGTTCTTGAAGGAACCGGATTTGATGGCGGCGGACACGTCGGGATATTCGGTCGTGTACCAGCTTTCATCCACACGTATTGGCGCCGGCAGGCGATTCTCAAAATAGCCGGCGCGGATGTAATGTTCGCGCGCGGATTTCACCGCCCCGGATTTCACTGCCGCACCAACATCCGGGTACCGTGCCAGATACCATTTTTCATCGACATTCACCCCGGTGAGGAGCGATTGCAATAATTCAAGGAGTTTGGATTCAAGCAACTCGACGTAATGCCCATCCGGGCCGCCGGCGTCGCTGATCAGGTAATTATAGGACCGCAAAATAGACCTCGCAAAAATTGATAGACTAGCCGCCAAGGTGTCCTTCGCAGACGCAGCATTGTGCCATAGAGTCTGCCATTAAAGCCAGAGCCCATTGTACGCATTTAACAAAAAAATCTGTCACAATAGCTTGAGCGGATGCTGATGATGGTGAACAAATGACGTAATGTCAGCTACAATACTGTTAGTTAATGCGGTTGGCGGGCGTATACGGCGGATAACAAGCGGGGTTTTCGATGGCGGTTCAGGGGCATGTCGACAATATGGAAGGTGCCTATGTGAATGGCTGGGCGATTGCCGTGCCTGACACCGGGAACTGTGCCATTACCGTAACGGATGCCCAGGGCAAGGTGCTGGCCAAGGGCCGTGCCTCGCGCCACCGGGAAGATCTGACCTCGCTCGGCTATGGCCGCTCCACGCTGGCGTTTCGCGTCGCCGTGCCGCACCAGGCCGGGCACCGCCAGCTCTTCGTGCGGGCCAATGGCGAGGAGCTGGGGGGGGCGCCCTTCATCACCGGGCCCGGCCTGTTCGATGGCCAGGCCGAGCTGACCCAGGACCGGGTGACTGGCTGGGTGAGCGAGCGTATCGCCGGTTTCGCCGCACCGCTCATCACCATCGTCAATCACATGGGTGTGGAGGTCGGGCGCGGGCAGAGCCAATTCAGCGCCGACGATGGCGACCCGCTGTTCAGCCCGGCGCGTTTTGCCATCATCCTGGATGATGAGTGCTTCGGCGCCGGGGAGATGCTGCTGACGTTGCGGGCCAATGGCCAGGGTTTTGCCAGCACCTCGTGCAATCTGGGCCTGGCCGGCAATGTCGAGGTCCTCTCCGCCACGCGCTGCGCCGGCTGGCTGCTCTCGCCCTCGGCGCCGGCGCGTGTTTTCAATCTGGTTTTTTACCGCAACGGCGTGGTGGCGGGGGAGACGCGCAACGATGTGGCGCGCGAGGATGTACGCCATGTGCATACCGATTCCGTCACCCCGGGGTTCGATGTCACCCTGGCGCCCGAGGAGCTGGCGGTAACCGCGCCGGTCTCGCTCAGCGTGCGCTTTGCCGGTGGTACGCGGGAGCTGTTCGACGGGCCTTATCTGCTCACCAGCCGGGCGGCGGCGGTGAGTGCGGCGCTGCGCGTGGCGCAACTGGCCAATATCGGCCTGCCGGGCATCGGCCCGGGCGAGCGCGCGGTGCTGAACCAGGCGCTGGCCGATTACCTGGCGCGGGCGCGCATTGCCGAGGATGGGGCGGTGTTCAACCGCCAGCCCGTGGCTGCAACCACACCGCGTCTCTCGATCATCGTTCCCGTCTATCGCGGGGTGGAAATCACCCATGACTGCATCGCCTCGGTGCTGGCGCATCGCAATGCGGAGACGGACCAGTTGATCCTCATCAACGATGCCTCACCCGAGCCGATGATGGCGATGATGCTGCTCTCCTGCACCCATCTGCCCAATACGGTGGTGCTGACCAACCATGAGAACCTCGGCTTCGTGCGCACCGTAAACCGTGGCCTGCGGGTTGCCGCCGGGGCGGATGTGGTGCTGCTGAATTCCGACACCGTGCTGCATGCGGGCGGGCTGGACGAGTTGCGGCGCGTGGCGGCGGCGCATCCCGAGATCGGCACCGTTACGGCGATCTCGAACAACGCCACCATTTTCTCTTATCCCAATGCCACCATCCGGCATCAGGTGCTGGACGATATCTCCTGGGCGGAGCTGGCGGCACTGGCGCTGGAGCATAACGCCGGGCTCATCCAGGATGTGCCCACCGGGCATGGCTTCTGCATGTTCATCAAGGGCGAGGTGCTGCGCCGGGTCGGCCTGCTGGATGAGGCGTTTGGCCGGGGTTATGGCGAGGAGAATGATTTTTGCGCCCGTGCGGCGGTTCTGGGCTACCGCAATGTGGCCGCCGGCGGGGCGCTGGTGGTGCATAAGGAGAGCATCTCCTTTGTTAACGAGCGGGCCAGCCTGCTGGCCCAGAACCTGCCAAGGCTGAATGCGCTCTACCCGGAATATGTGCCGGTGATCATGCAGTTCGAGCGTGAGGACGGCATGCGCCGGCTGCGCTGGGCGCTGGACCGGGCGCGCCTCGCCCGCGCCGTGGCGGCGGGGGTGGAATTCGTGCTGGTGGTGAGCAATACGCTCGAAGGCGGCACGGCCAAGGCGGTGAAGGATATCGAGAAACACATCGGCTATGGCGGCGCGAAAGTGCTGACCCTGTCCGTGAGCGATACCGGGTTGGTGGAGCTGAGCGGCGATGAACCGCTGCTGCTGGCGGGCTTCAGCCTGAAGGAGACGGCGGAGCTGTTCGCCGTGCTGGATGCGGCGGCACCCAAACGCGTGATGGTGCATCAACTGCTGGGCTTCCCGGCGGCGTTCGTCACCGCCTTCGGCCCCTGGCTGGAAGGGCGGCAGAGCACATTCTGGGCGCATGATTTCTACGCCCTCTGCCCGCGCGTGACGATGATCGACGCCATCGGCCGCTTCTGTGGCGGGGCGGATGCCGCTACCTGCGGCCGCTGCGTGGCGATGGAGGGGGCGCATGAATCCTCGCGCCTGACCGAGCTGGCGCCGGTGGAGCACCGCGCCTTGTTCGCCGGGCTGCTGGACAAATTCAGCCATGTGGTTGCCCCTTCGGCCAATGCGAGCGCCTATCTTGCCCGGATTTACCCCCATGCCAGATGGGAGGTGCTGCCGCATCCCGAGCCGGACCACGGCATTGCCGCCCAGGCGCGGGAGGGGGATGATCATGAGATCGTCATGCTCGGTGCCATCGGCGGGCATAAGGGCTCGCATACGCTGCTGGACATCGCCCGGCGTGCCCGGCTCACCCACCCGCATTTGAGCTTCCGCATCATCGGCTACACCAATATCGACAAGGCGTTGCGGGCGATCGGCAATGTGACGATCACCGGCAAGTACACGCCCGAAGAGCTGCCGGCGCTGCTGGCCGCGACCACCGGGCGGCTGGCTTTGTTCCTGCCGGGCTGGCCGGAGACCTATTCCTACACGCTCTCGGAGCTGGTGAAGCATGGGTTTATCCCGATGGTGCCGGATATCGGGGCGCCGGCGGACCGGGTGCGCGAGGCCAAATTCGGCGTGGTGTTCCCCTTCCCGGCCTCGCCTGAGGCGGTGCTGGGCACGATAGACGATATCGCCACCGGCCGGGTGAGGCCCGTGGCCAGGGGGGCGGTGCCGGGGCGGTTCTTCTCCAGCGCCACAGTGCTGGCCCGGCTGCAGGAGGTGACCGGCACCGCGCAACCAAGCGCGCAAAAGGCAGCGGGGCTGGTAACCGCCTCCGCAGATGCTACGTAATCCCAGAGACATCTGGGGTTAAGCATGGACTTCGATCTGTTTGTGATTGGCGGCGGCTCCGCCGGGGTACGTTGCGCGCGGATAGCGGCCGGGCATGGCGCGCGCGTGGGTGTGGCGGAGGACCGTTTCTGGGGCGGCACCTGCGTTAACATCGGCTGCGTGCCGAAGAAGTTCCTGGTGATGGCCGCGGAATACGGCGGGCTGGTGCAGGACGCGCGCGGCTTTGGCTGGGACGCGGCCACCGGCGCGCATGACTGGCCCGCGCTGATCGCCGCCAAGGATAAGGAGATTTCCCGGCTCAACGGCATCTACCGCCGCCTGCTCGACCAGGCAGGTGCTAAAATTTTCGATGCGCGGGCCAAATTCATCGATGCGCATACGCTCGATGTCGGCGGCGCGCGCGTCACGGCCGAGCGGATCGTCATCGCCACCGGCGGGCACCCCACGGGGCTGGACATTCCCGGTGCCGAGCATGCGATCATCTCCGATGATGCGTTTTACCTGCCGGCGTTCCCCAGGCGCGTGGCGATTGTCGGCGGCGGCTATATCGCCGTGGAATTCGCCGGTATTTTCGCGGGGCTGGGCGCGGAAACCCATCTCATCTACCGCCAGCCCCTGCCTTTGCGCGGGTTTGACGGGGATGTGCGCAATGCTTTGGCCGAGGCGCTGACGGACAATGGGATTGTGCTCCATCCCGACACGCTGCCTTCCTCCATCAGCCTGACCGAAACCGGTAAAGCCCTGGCGTTGAGCGACCGCACGTTGCTGGATGTGGATCTGGTGTTCTTCGCCACCGGCCGGGCCGCCAATACCAAGGGGCTGGGGCTGGAGGCTGCCGGTGTAAAACTGGGGAGCAAGGGCGAGGTGCTGGTGGACGAGGCTTTCGCCACCTCCGTGCCGCATATTTATGCGCTGGGCGATGTGACGGACCGGCTCAACCTGACCCCCGTGGCCACGGCGGAGGGCCATGCGCTGGCCGATACCTTGTTCGGCAACAAACCGCGCAAGGTGAATTTGAACAATGTTCCAACCGCCGTGTTCTCCATTCCGCCGCTTGCCACGGTGGGGCTGACGGAGGAGGAGGCCGCGCGGAAGGGCCCGGTGAAGGTTTTCGTGACCAAATTCACGCCCATGCGCCACCAGCTCTCCGGCCGCACCACGCGCAAGACGCTGATGAAACTGGTGGTGGATGAGGCGACGGATAAGGTTCTCGGCGCGCATATTCTGGGCGAGGACGCGCCTGAGATGATGCAGGGCATCGCCGTTGCCATCACCGCCGGGGCCACGAAAGCGGATTTCGATGCCACCATCGGCATCCACCCCACCGCGGCGGAGGAGTTTGTGACGTTGCGGACACAGACCAGGGTTGCCGGACCCGGCACTGGCAGCGTGTAGCCGGAGCCCGCATTTATTGACTATAAGGGCCGGAGACTTCGCCCCTGACGCGCCAGAGGCGTGCTGCGCACGACGGAGAGACCATGGACACGATCATCCCAGCCGCTTTAGGCAATGGCTGGACCCCGACGAGCTGGCGCGATTGCCCGATCAGGCAGGTGCCGAGCTACCCAGAC
The DNA here is from genome assembly GCA_026224825.1 of bacterium. Classification (GTDB taxonomy): domain Bacteria; phylum Pseudomonadota; class Alphaproteobacteria; order Acetobacterales; family Acetobacteraceae; genus Acidocella. The sequence goes on from JAMFRO010000069.1 coordinate 37,426, forward strand.
CCGGACCGGCTGGCCGCCATGGAAGCCCGGCTGAGCCGCTTTCCGCCGCTGGTGTTTGCGGGTGAGGCGCGCAATTTGCAGGCGCAACTGGCCCGCGCCTCCAAGGGCGAGGCCTTTGTGCTGCAGGGCGGCGATTGCGCCGAGAGCTTTGGCGATTTCACGGCCAACGTCATCCGCGACACCTTCCGCGTGCTGCTGCAGATGGCGGTGGTGCTGACCTATGGCGGCGCGCTGCCGGTGGTAAAACTCGGCCGCATGGCAGGCCAGTTCGCCAAGCCGCGCTCCTCCGATAACGAGACGCTGGACGGGGTCACACTCCCCAGCTATCGCGGCGACATCATCAACGGCCCGGAATTCTCGGCCGAGGCGCGCATCCCCGACCCCACCCGCATGGAGTTCGGCTATTTCCAATCCGCCGGCACGCTCAACCTGCTGCGCGCCTTCGCCACGGGCGGCTATGCGGATCTGCACCGGGTGCACCGCTGGAATCTGGATTTCGTGAAAAGCTCGCCGCTGGCGGCGCGCTACCAGGATCTCTCCACGCGCATCGACGAGACCCTGCGCTTCATGGCCGCCTGCGGGCTGGACAGCGGCACCACGCCGCAAATCCGCGAGACGGAGTTTTACACCAGCCATGAGGCGCTGCTGCTGCCCTATGAGCAGGCGCTCACCCGTGAGGATTCCACCAGCGGCGATTTCTACGCCTGCTCGGCGCATTTCCTGTGGATCGGTGACCGCACCCGCCAGCTCGACGGCGCGCATGTGGAGTTTATGCGGGGGATTAAAAACCCCATCGGCATGAAGGTCGGCCCCACCATGGAGGTGGACGATCTGCTGCGCATAATGGACGTGCTGGACCCCGAGAATGAGCCGGGGCGGTTGACGCTGATCGCCCGCATGGGCGCCGGGAAAGTGGCGGAGAAGCTGCCGGCTTTGCTGCGTGCCGTGAAGCGCGCGGGGCGGACCCCGGTATGGCTGTGCGATGCCATGCATGGCAACGGCATCACCACCGCCGCCAAAATCAAAACCCGCCGCTTCGATGACGTCGTCGCCGAATTGCGCGGCTTCTTCGACGCGCATGAGGCCGAGGGCACGGTTGCCGGGGGCGCGCATCTGGAGATGACCGGGCAGAATGTGACCGAATGCGTCGGCGGCGCGCGCGGGCTCTCCGAGGATGATCTGGGTGCCCGCTACGAGACCTTCTGCGACCCACGCCTCAACGCCGAGCAATCGCTGGAGGTCGCGTTCTACCTCGCCGAGGAGCTGAAAGCCCGCCGCGCCTTGCGAGCCGAAGCGTGACGCCCACGCCGCTCGGTGATGCCGATATAGCGGCGCGTACCGACACGTATTTCAACCGCACCCGCGCCATTGTCGAAACATTCGGCGATGCGCGGGTGACCTACGCCATCTTCCTCCGCCGCCCTGTGGTGTCCGCGCCCGGGTTGCTGGTGGAATGGCTGCAGGCCGTGGCGCGGGAGCGGGGGCAGGTGTTCGATATCGAGTTGCTGCACCCCGAGGGCGACTGGGTGGGGGCGGGCGAGCCGTTGGTGTATGTCACCGGCTCCTTCGCGGCACTGGCGGATTTGGAAACGCTGGCGCTGCAGAAAATAGGTGCGGCCTGTGTGGCGGCACACAACGCCTACCAGATGTGCGCCGCTCTCCCCAAAGCCGCCTTCCTCGCCATGGATGCCCGCCACTGCGCCGGTGCCGAAATGCAGGAGATCATGGCCTACGCCGCCGCCGTCGGCTCCCGCGCCGCCCAGAAGGAAGGCGCGCGCGGCTTCATCGGCAACGCCAACGACTGGACCGCGCATTATTTCGGCGCCCCCGTGGGCTACGGCACCATGCCCCACGCCCTCATCGGCTACGCCGGCTCCACTTTGCGCGCGGCCGAGATGTTCGTGGAACGCTTCCCGCATGACGACCTAACCGTGCTGGTGGATTATTTCGGCCGCGAGGTGACGGACGCGCTGGAAGTCTGCACCCGTTTTGCGGACATGGCCGCCGCCGGCCGCCTCGCCGTGCGGCTGGACACCCACGGCGGCCGCTTCCTCGAAGGCCTCGACCCGCAGGAAAGCTACGCCGTGCTGGAACGCCGCGTACCAGGCGCGCTCCGCCGCTACCGCAGCCAGGCCGAACTGCGCTATCTCATCGGCACCGGCGTCTCCGCCGCCGCCATCTGGCGCATGCGCGAAGCCCTGGACGAAGCCGATTTCCCCGCCGTCCGCATCGTGGCTTCGTCGGGCTTCGGCGTGGAAAAATGCTCCGTCATGGCCGACGCCAAAGCCCCCATAGACGTCGTGGGAACGGGGAGTTTTATTCCCGAAAGCTGGAGCGAAACCTACGCCACGGCGGACATCATCGCCTATGACGGCAAGCCCATGGTAAAAATCGGCCGCGAATTTTTGCTCCGCAATGCTGGAAAAGTATAAAAAGGCCAGGGCTCTGCCCTGGACCCGCTGGGGCCATCACGCCGGAGGCGTGCCGATCCAACTAACCGGCGGCCCTTTGGGCCGACGGCCCCAAACCCCCATTACTTGGGGCACCGGCCCATCCACCGTCATGCCCGCGAATGCGGGCATCTACGCCTTTTGTTCCAATGCCCGGTAGCGCACTTCCGAAAAAACGGAGGCCCATGACCATCATCATCGGTCTGCTGCTGATGGTTGCCGTCGTCGTTGCTCCAATCGTCTTTGCGCCACATATCGGGGGCGTGACCTTTTACCCTGGACCGCAAAATAACGCTGCCGAAAACAGGGCAATTGCGTCTGTCCTGGCGATACTTCAGTCGTACATCGACGCCCTATTGCTCCTCCCCATTGCTGCCCTCGTCTGGTTTCGCTTTGGCTGGGCGCGGTACGTGTTCGCCGTGCTAGTCCTGCTCAGCATCGCCGAAAATGCGGTGGCGCTGGATCTCTTCCATCCCGAAGAGCTTGCACTCGCTCTCGCCTCCCTCCTATCTGCCGGGCTGCTGTTTGCGCCCAGTTCAAATCTTTGGCTCAAAGACAAGCAGAATGACTGACAAAATCCGCATCGCCATCGCCCAGATCAACCTGCATCTCGGCGCCATCGACAAAAACGTCGCCGCCATCCGCGCGGCCCGGGCAGAAGCCGCGCGCCTCGGCGCCGACCTAGTCGTAACCCCCGAACTCTCCATCTCAGGCTACCCGCCCGAAGACCTGGTATTAAAACCAGCCTTCGTCGCCGCCTGCGAGGCCGCGGCCGAAGCCTTGGCACAGGACACAGCAGACGGCGGCCCCGGCCTCATCATCGGCACCCCTTGGCGCGACGGCGCCAACCTCTACAACGCCGCCTTCCTGCTCGAAGGCGGCAAAATAACCGCCCGCCGCGCCAAGGTGGAACTGCCCAATTACGGCGTATTTGACGAAAAGCGCGTGTTCAACGCCGGCCCATGCCCCGGCCCCGTCCCCTTCCGTGGCTTCCGCATCGGGCTGATGATTTGCGAAGATTGGTGGCTTCCCACCGTCTCCGAAACCCTGGCCGAAACCGGCGCGGAAATCCTCCTCTCCATCAATGGCTCCCCCTTCGAGGACGGCAAACAAACCCGCCGCGTCACCCTCGCCGTCGAGCGCGTGGTCGAAACCGGCCTGCCCTACGTCTTCGCCGCCATGGTGTGCGGTCAGGATGAAATCGTCTTCGACGGCGCCTCCTTCATCCTCAATGCCGACCGCACATTGGCCGTACAACTCCCGCATTTCGCCGAATCCATAACCCTCACCACATGGACCCGCACCGAAAAAGGCTTGCGTTGCACCCCGCAAAAACTCACCCCCGAGCCGGACCGGCTGGAGCTGATCTACCAGGCGATGATGTGGGGCCTGCGCGACTACGTGAACAAAAACGGCTTCCCCGGCGTGGTCCTCGGCCTCTCCGGCGGCATCGATTCCGCCATTTCCGCCGCCGTGGCCGCTGATGCTCTGGGCCCGGAGCGCGTGCGCGCGGTGATGCTGCCCAGCCCCTATACCTCCACCGACTCCCTGGAAGATGCCGCCGCCTGTGCCGAGATGCTGGGCATCCCCTACGAGACCATCCCCATCTCCGGTGCCATGGCAGCCTTCGAATCCGCCCTCGGCCCCGCTTTTGCCGAGTCCCAGGCGGACATCACGGAAGAAAACATCCAGTCCCGTTCGCGCGGCCTCATCCTCATGGCTTTGTCCAACAAATTCGGCCCGATGCTGCTCACCACCGGCAATAAATCCGAGATGTCGGTAGGCTACGCCACCCTCTATGGCGACATGTGCGGCGGCTACTCGGTGTTGAAAGACATCTACAAAATGACGGTGTTCGCGCTTTCGAGCTGGCGCAACGCCCACCACCCGGCCGGTGCCCTCACAAAACCCGGCCCGGCCATGCCCGAGCGCATCATCACCAAACCACCCAGCGCGGAACTGCGCCCCAACCAGACGGACCAGGACTCGCTGCCCCCCTACGAGGTGCTGGACGCCATCCTCGCCCATCTCATCGAAGGCGAAAAATCCCCGGATGAGATCGTAGCAGCCGGCTTCGACCGCCCCACCGTACTGCGCGTGCAAAAACTGCTGGACAGGGCGGAGTACAAACGCCGCCAGGCCCCGCCGGGGGTGAAAATCACGTCGCGGGCGTTTGGGCGGGATCGGCGCTACCCGCTCACCAACGGGTTTACGGCGTTGTTAAAATAGCCATGTATCCTCTGTCTAATTCCGACAAGAGCAGTTGGACGCAATGGCATTGGGCGATGCGAGACCTTCTGAATGTAGAATGGGACCCGCTCGGTGTTGCGATTCCAGGCGGTGTTGACGATGAATACGACAGCTATGTCAATGGTATAGCCGTTTTAATGAAAGCGCGCGGGACTGACTTTCAGAGCGAATTGATGGCCTATCTAACTTATGTAGAAACCGAACGGATGGGCATAGGGCCGAGTGATTCGCGCCATGACCGCCTGCGGGGTGTGGTTCCAAAACTCATGGGGCTCGGCGCGCCGCCATAGCAGCCATTCGCCAAGCAAAAAATCACGGTTTTCCTCTCGCCTTTTGTGGCGGATAGGGTATTACACCCGTTGGCCCCGGTTTATCCGGGGTGTTTTGTCGGGCGCGGCCCGGATCGAATGTTTGGAGCGAGTGTAGACTATGCCGGTGCCGTTTTCCGCCGAGGATTTTGACCGGGTTTTTGACGCGACCGTGGTCCGACGGGCCCAGAGCGTTATTGCGCTTGGCTTCGTGAAGGATGTGGCGCTGCAGGGCGACACCATCGAGGGTGCGGTTGAGGATATGGACGGCACGCGCCGGACCTGTTCGATCACCCCGGAGCAGAAGGGCAGCCGGATCTCCTTTGCCGAGCGTGAATGCAGTTGCGGCGAGCGCGCCTGCCGGCATCTGGCGGCGACGGCTCTGGCGGCGCTGGCTAAATTCCCGGAACTGCGCAAGCCCGAGCCGAAGAGCATGATCGACACGATCATCCCCGCGCGCGACCGCCCGCCGGGCCCGCCGCCGCCGCAGCGCATCCGCGCCACCGGCCGCCGCCCGCGCCCCGCCGCTATTCTCACCCCCGCCCCCACGGATGTGCCGGAGGAGGGGGCGACCGTGCTGGAACGCACACTCATACCGGTGCTGCATCTGCGCCGCGTGCATGGGCCGGATGAGCATAACCGCCAGCGCATGATCGACGTGCTGACCCTGGATTACGACTACGGCGGCGTGCGTGTGGACGGCGCCGATGAAAACCCGTTCGTGCGGGTGCGTTCGGCGGGGCAGATCGCCTTTATCCGCCGCGATGTCGCGGCCGAGGTCGAGGCGCTCGACCAACTCCGCCCGGATGGTTTTGTGCAGATGCGCGTGGCCGACGGCAAATCCGCGCGCGGCCAGCGTGTGCTCACCTTCCGTGGCCAGGAAGCGGCGGCCAAATGGCACCATTTCGTAGCTGTCCGCATCCCCGAGCTCACGGGCCAGGGCTGGCAGAGCCATATCGACGCGAATTTCGGCCCGCAACTGGCTGAGAACGTCGGCAATATCGACGTCACGGTCGAGGATGGCGACAAGGGCACGTTCAGCCTGGAATTCGGCATCGAGATCGATGGCGAGCGCCACCCGCTGCTGCCGATTCTGGAACATCTGCTGGCGCGCGGCGGCATCGAGGCGGCGCAGATCGTCGAAGGCGAGATCATCACCAGCCTCGAAGACGGCCGCGTGATCAAACTCCCCGCCGAACGCATCAAACGCCTGCTGGCGGTGATGGGCGACCTCATCGAAGCCGCAGGGCGCACGGCGGAAAAAGCCTTGATCCTGCCCATGGGCGCTGCCGCCACCGTGTTGGAGCTGGAGGATGTGCTCACCACATCCTGGGCCAATGCGGCGGATATCGAAGCCTATGTCGAGCGCTTTCGCGGCGAGCCGGATATCATCCCGGTGGAAGTGCCCGAAGAGTTCAAAGGCTCGTTGCGCCCCTATCAGCAGCAGGGCGTGGATTGGCTCCAGCATCTCGCCAGCCACGGCCTCGGCGGCTTCCTGGCCGACGACATGGGCCTCGGCAAAACCGCGCAGACCATCGCCAACATCTGCGTGGAACATGCCGAAGGCCGGCTGACCGCGCCCGCGCTGATCGTGGTCCCCACCTCGCTTGTCGCCAACTGGACCGCCGAGCTGATAAAATTCTCGCCGCATTTAAGCGTGGTGGTGCTGCACGGTCTGGAGCGGCACGAAAAGCGCGACCGGCTGGAAGACGTGCAGGTCGTCATCACCACCTATACGGTTCTTACCCGCGATATCGAGATCATGAAGCATCTGCCCTGGCACATCGTGGTGCTGGATGAGGCGCAGGCGATCAAGAGCCCCGAGGCGCGGGCGACGCGGGCCGTGTGCCAGTTGAAGACCACCAACAAAATCTGCCTCTCCGGCACGCCCATCGAAAACAATCTCGATGAACTCTGGTCGCAATTCGCCTTCCTGATGCCGGGCCTGCTCGGCGACCGCCGTGGTTTCACCAAGCGTTTCCGCACCCCCATCGAGAAGAACGGCGACCCCGAATGCCGCGCGCAACTGGTGCAGCGCATCGCGCCCTTCATCCTGCGCCGGACCAAATCCGAGGTGGCGACCGAACTGCCGCCGAAACATACCATCCTGCGCCGCATCACTCTGGCGCCGGACCAGCGCGAACTCTACGAGACCATTCGCGGTACATTATACGAGACCGTGCGCGAACAGATGGCCGAACGCACTCTGGCGCAAAGCCGCGTCATCGTGCTGGACGCATTGCTGAAACTCCGCCAGGCCTGCTGCGACCCGCGTTTGGTGAAGCTTGGCAATGCGCGCGGCACCGAGAGTTCGGCTAAGCTCGATGATCTGATGGAGATGATCTCCGAGCTGATCCCGGAAGGGCGGCGCATTCTGGTGTTCTCGCAATTCACCTCGATGCTCGACCTCATCAAACCGCGCTTGAATGAGCTGGGCATACCCTTCGTGGAATTGCGCGGCGATACGCGCGACCGCGCCACACCGGTGGAAACCTTCGAGGCCGGCAAGGTGCCGCTGTTCCTCATCTCGCTGAAGGCCGGCGGGCGCGGGTTGAACCTCACCTCCGCCGATACGGTTATTCATTACGACCCCTGGTGGAATCCAGCCGTTGAAGCGCAGGCCTCGGACCGGGCGCATCGTATCGGCCAGACGAAGTCGGTGTTCGTGTACAAGCTCATCGCCACGGATACGGTTGAAGAACGTATTTTGGAATTGCAGCAGCGCAAGGCCGAGCTGGCTTCCATCGCCTTCCAGGAAGGCGGCGGGCTCGCTTTCAATGCCGAGGATATCGATTATCTGTTCGGTGGGGAGCGCACGGCGGCGGCGGAGGCGGCTTAATTGGGCAAAATCGTCTGGCTGGCCTCCTACCCTAAATCCGGCAACACCTGGGTACGGGCGTTTCTGCATAATTACATCGTCAATGCGGATACGCCGCATAGCATCAACAGCCTGGTGGATTTTTCCGTGGTGGAAAGTGCCGCCGCGTTCTTCGGGCAAAATGCAGCGGGTTTGAGCACGCAGGAGGTGCAGCGCCTGCGCCCGGCGGTGCATGAGCGGTTGACGCTTCTGCATGATGATCTGGTGTTCGTGAAGACGCATAATGCCCATGTGGCGCTGCATGATGTGCCGCTCTGCACCCCGGCGGTAACGGCGGGGGCGGTGTATATCGTGCGCGATCCGCGAGATGTGGCGCTGTCCTACGCCGCCTTCGCGCGCAAAAATATTGATGAGATCATCGAATTCATGAATGCGACGGGGGCATCCAATGCGCCCGATTCCGCGCAGGTGTTCGAGCTGCTGGGCTCATGGTCCGAACATGCGCTGTCCTGGGTGGCAGCACCCAAACGTCTGCTGGTGCGTTATGAGGATCTGCTGGCTGAGCCCGCACGTTATTTCGCCCGCATCATAAAATTTCTGGGCACGGGCGAGGTGGATGCGGCGCGGCTGGAACGCGCCATCGGTTTCAGCAGTTTTGGCACGCTCGCAGGCCAGGAGGCGGCGGAGGGCTACCGCGCCGGGGGTGGTGCTAAAAATTTTTTCCGGGCGGGCAAAGCGGGGCAGTGGCGTGGGCGCCTGACCGCTGAACAGGTGCGGCGGATCGAGACGGCGCATGGGGCGGTGATGCAGAAATTCGGCTACGGACTGAGCGCGTAGTACGCTGTTTCGAAAGAAAAAATCTCCAACGCCAAGCCGCCCCATCCCCAACCCCCGACCGCCCACAACCGTCATTCCCGCGAAAGCGGGAATCTGTCACTCCCGGTACATGGGCGCGAGGAGATTCCCGCTTGCGCGGGAATGACGGTTGTGGCGAGAGCCAGGCCTAACGCGAACTGGTATGATTCCGCATCCAGGCAAAATCCGGCTCCGCCGCGAAATACTCGGCTCCGATCCAGCCTTCATAAGGAAGATGCGAGATCGTTTTGAAGAATTTGGCGAAATCCAGCGTGCCCGTGCCCGGCGCGCCACGGCCGGGAAAATCGGAAATCTGAATATGGCCGATCTGCCCGATGTACCGTGCAAGCTGCGCGCAAACATCCTCGCCCGCAGCGGCGCTATGGTAGAGGTCGAACTGCAGCGCCACATTGCGCCGGGCCACGGCGGTGATGAGGTCCAGTACATGCCGGCTTCCCTCCAGCACGAAGCGTGGATTATCGGCACGGTTCAGCGGCTCGATCAGCAATTCAATGTTGTGCATGGCAAAAGCATCGGCGGCGTCTCGCAAATTCGCCACGAGCACATCCCAGCAGGCATTCGCATCCATGCCTTCCGGCACATTGCCGGCCAGGCAGTTTACGCGCGGGCAGTGCAACGCCGTGGCATAGGCAATGGCCTGGGTGATGCCGGCGGAAAATTCAGCCTCGCGGCCGGGGATACAGGCGATGCCACGCTCGCCGGCGGCAAAATCCCCGGCGGGCAGGTTGATGAGCACGATCTCCACGCCCGCCGCCGCCGCGACAAGCTCGGAAGGTTTGTGGCTGTAGGGGAACTGCATTTCCACGGCGGCAAACCCGGCGGCCGACGCGGCGGCGAAACGGTCGAGGAACGGGAGTGCAGTGAACAGCGTGGAAATATTCGCGGAGAAGCGCATCAGCCGCGCCCGATGAACGGCATATTGGTGGCCATTACGGTGAGGAACTGCACATTGGCGGAAAGCGGCAGGCTGGCCATATGCAGCACCGAGGCGGCGGCATGTTCCACATCCATCATCGGCTCCGCCGCCACGGCGCCGCTTGCCTGCAAGGAACCCTTGGCCAAACCGGCGGAAAGTTCCGTCACCGCATTGCCGATATCGATCTGACCGCAGGCGATGTCAAAAGCGCGCCCCTCCAGCGAGATGCTGCGCGTTAAGCCCGTGATGGCATGTTTGGACACGGTGTAGGCAACTGCCTGCGGGCGCGGCACATGCGCCGAGATGGAGCCATTATTGATAATCCGTCCGCCGCGCGGATTTTGCCCCGCCATGATGCGGAAGGCCGCGCGGGCGCAGAGGAATGAGCCGGTGACATTAACATCGAGCGAGGCGCGAAACGCCGCAAGCTCCGTCTGGCCGAAGGGTGCGCCTTGCGTAAAAACCCCGGCATTATTGAACAACAGATCCAGCCGCCCAAAGCGCTGCACAATCTCCCCAAACAAAGCCCGGACAGACCCCTCATCCGTTACATCCGCCGCGATGGGCGTCAAATTCGCATGCGCAGCCGCCGCCTCTTCCAGGAGCAAAAGCCGCCGCCCGGCCAGCACCACGCGCCAGCCCGCCTGCGCCAGTTTCATCCCCGCCGCCTTGCCAATGCCGCTGCCGCCGCCGGTGATGAGCGCGATTTGTTCCATGGGGTCACGTTTCTGGACCCTATCAGCCCTGCGGGCAACAAGTTTGCCGCGCTGGCGGCGGCAGGCTATTTTGCCGCCATGTCACTCCCTTTCCTTAAAATGCACGGCGCCGGTAATGATTTCGTGGTGCTCGATGGCCGTGCCACCCCCGTCCATCTGCCATCCGCCACAATCCGCCACATCGCGGACCGTAGGCGTGGCGTGGGCTGCGACCAGCTCGTCATCATCGAGCCCGATGAGGGCGGGGCCGATGCGTTCATGCGCATCCTGAATGCCGATGGCTCTGAATCCGGCGCCTGCGGCAATGCCACCCGCTGTGTCGCGGCACTTCTGGCCGAGGAGAGCGGGGCGCGGGTGGTGACAATCCGCACCATCTCCGGCCTGCTGCGGGCCGAGATTCTCGGGCCAGGGCTGGTCGAGGTGGATATGGGCACGCCGCAGCTCGAATGGGGCGATATCCCGCTCGCGGGCCCAGCGGACACGCTGCATCTCTCACTGGCCTTGGGCCCGGTGTCAGACCCCGCCGCCTGCTCCATGGGCAACCCGCATGCCACCTTCTTCATCGATGATTTTACACACCTCCCCATCGAGCTGATCGGACCGAAACTGGAAACGCACCGCCTGTTCCCCGAACGCGCCAACATCGGCTTCGCCAAAATCGAAAGCCCGTCCCGCATCCGCCTGCGCGTATGGGAGCGCGGCGCGGGCCTGACACTCGCCTGCGGCTCCGGCGCCTGCGCGGCTTTGGTGAACGCGCACCGGCGCGGCCTCACCGGGCGCCAGGCGCATGTGGTGATGGATGGCGGCGAGCTTCTTATAAGCTGGACAGCGGATGGCCGCGTGCTGATGCGCGGCCCGGCCGAAACCGCCTTCGCCGGCGCGCTACCGGAGCTGGTGTAGTCATGGCTGTTTCAGGTTTTTTCGCCCGGCTCAAATCCGGGCTGTCCCGCTCTGCTTCCAAACTCACCGAGAGCATCACCGCCACCTTCACCAAGCGCAAGCTGGATGACGAGGCGCTGGAGGAGCTGGAGGAGCAGTTGATCGCGGCGGACCTGGGTGCAGCCGTGGCGGCACGGATCATCAAAGGCTTTCGCTCCACGCGCTTTGGTAAAGAGGTGACCTCGGAAGAGATCCGCGAAACCCTGGGCGAGGAGATCGGTAAGATCCTCGGCCCCGTGGCGCTGCCTCTGGAGATAGACCGGAGCCGCAAGCCGTTTGTGATTTTGATGACCGGCGTAAACGGCGCCGGCAAAACCACCACCATCGGCAAACTGGCAGCGGTTTATAAGGAAGCCGGCCTCACCTCCGTGCTGGCGGCGGGCGATACGTTCCGCGCCGCCGCGGTGGAGCAGCTACAGGTCTGGGGCAGCCGCTCCGGCGTGGAGGTCGTCACCGCCCCGGCCAATACAGACCCCGCCTCCCTCGCCCATGACGCTTTGGCCCGCGCCCAGAAATCCGGCGCGGACGTCCTGCTCATCGACACCGCCGGCCGCCTGCACAACAAAACCGCGCTGATGGAAGAGCTGCGCAAAATCATCCGCGTCCTGCGCAAGCTGGACCCCACGGCGCCGCACGCCACTTTGCTCACACTGGACGCCACCACCGGCCAGAACGCGGTAACGCAGGTGGGCATCTTCAAAGAGATGGTCGACCTCACCGGCCTGATCGTAACCAAGCTGGACGGCTCGGCACGCGGCGGCATCGTGGTGGCGCTGGCGGAGAAATACGGCCTGCCGATCCATGCCGTGGGAATCGGCGAGCAGATCGCGGATTTGCGCGCGTTCGATCCGGTGGAGTTTGGCAAGGCTTTGGTGGGGGAGTAGGCGGATTAACGGGCCGCCCCGCCTTCCCGCTGCAACACCACCCGCATCAGCGTCTCAAACTCCGCCACACTCAGCGTCTCCGCCCGGCGGGTCGGCTCAATCCCCGCCAGCGCCAGCAGTGCCTCACCCCCCAGCCCCTTCAGCGAGCCGCGCAGCATCTTGCGCCGCTGCCCGAACGCCGCCGCCGTCAGCCGTTCCATCGCGCGTATTTCCACCCCCGATGGCTGCACCGCGCGCGGCACCAGCCGCACCAGCGCCGAATCCACCTTCGGCGGCGGGGCAAAGGCGCTCGCCGGGATGTGCATTTGCAGGGAGACCTCGCACAGCCATTGGCTCAGCACGGAAATCCGGCCGTAGGCGCTGGTATCCGGTGCTGCGGCAATGCGCTCGGCCACCTCCTGCTGGAACATAAGAGTAAGAGACACATAGGCCGAAGCCTCGTGCAGCCAGCGCACCAGCAGCGGCGTGCCTATATTATAAGGCAGGTTCGCCACAATCGCCCTTGGCCCCGGCACCAAAGCGGGAATATCCGCCTGCATCGCATCGCCCTGCAATACCGTCAGCCGCGCACTCAACCCCGCCAGCGCGGTAACCGCCGCCACGGCGCGCGGGTCGTATTCTATGGCCGTCACATGCGCCGCCCCGGTTTCCAGCAGCGCGCGCGTCAACCCGCCCGGTCCCGGCCCCACCTCCACCACATTCAGCCCGGTTAAATCCCCCGCCGCCGCGGCAATGCGCCCCAGCAACCCCGGCTCCAGCAAAAAATGCTGGCCGAGAGATTTATCCGCCCGCAGGTTGAAGCTGGTGATGACATCGCGCAGCGGCGGGGGGGCAGAGGTGAAAACTGACATTGCCGCTTGTTAGCGCAACGCCGGCCATGGCAACAGTGAGCCCGTGAGCGAGCCCAAAAACCTCTCCACGATTTTGCCGGCGCTGCGCAGCTTGATGCGTATGGACGAGGTATGGCTTGCCGTGCTCGCCACCATCATGGGCGTGGGCGGCGGGCTCGGCGTGGTGGTCATCAACAGCATCACCGTCTGGATGCACACGTTCCTCTTTGCCTTGCCCCCGGGCCAGGGTCTCTCCGAATCGCCGGTGCTCAACCCGGTGCTCGCCGTCGCCGTGCCCAGCCTGGGCGGGTTGGCGCTTGGCCTCTCCACCTGGGCGCTGGCCCGGCTGCGCCCCAGCAATCTGGTGGACCCCATCGAGGCCAATGCCATGTACGGCGGGCGCATGTCGCTGCGGGACTCGCTCATCGTCGCGGCGCAGACCGCCTGGTCCAACGGCGTCGGCGCTTCGGTGGGGATGGAGGCGGGCTATGCCCAGTTCGGCGCCGGCATTGCCAGTTGGGCCGGGCAAAAACTGCGGCTGCGGCGCAATGACCTGCGGGTGCTGGTGGGCTGTGGTGCCGCGGCAGCCATCGGCGGCGCCTTCAACGCCCCGCTTTGCGGCGCGTTCTACGGCATCGAGCTGATCATCGGCGTGTATTCCGTCGCCACTTTGCCCTTTGTGGTGTTGGCGGCCCTCGCCGGCACGCTCACGGTGCAGATCTGCGGCATGGCCTCGCCGCCGCTCATCGTCACCCTGCCCGCCACCGTGCCGCACGACGCCTACGCACTTATTATAATAGAGGGCATCGCCTGCGGCCTGGCCGGTATCGCCATCATGCGCGGGGTTACCGCCATCGAGGCCGCCTTCCGCCGGAGCAATATCTCGCTCTGGGCACGGCCGCTGCTGGGCGGGCTGGTGGTGGGGGTGCTGGGCTGCCTCACGCCCAAGGCCATGTCCTCCGGCCATTCGGCGCTGCACTCTTATATAAACGTGTCTTTCCCGTTCTGGGTCGTGTTCGGCATATTGCTGGCCAAGGCCGTCGCCTCGGCCTTTTCCATCGGCTCCGGCTTCCGCGGCGGGCTGTTCTTCGCCTCGCTGTTTCTGGGGGCCATGTTCGGCAAGGTATTCGCAGGCGTGGTCGGCATCATGCCCTTCGTCCCCGCTCTGCCCTCCGGCCTCTACGCCGTGGTGGGCATGAGCGGGCTGGCGGCCGCCATCGTCGGCGGCCCTTTGACCATGACCTTCCTGGCGCTGGAGAGCACCGGGAATTTTTCCGTCACCATGGCCGTGCTGGCTGCCGCCATGGCCGCCACCATCACCGTGCGCCGGCTGTTCGGCTATTCCTTCGCCACCTGGCGCTTCCACCTGCGCGGCGAGCAGATCCGCTCGGCCGTGGATGTGGGCTGGATAAGGGCGCTGACGGTGGGGCGGATGATGCGCCCCGTGCCGCTCACGGTGCGGGCCGGCGCCAGCCTGGAGGCGTTCCGCCAGGATGTGCCGCTGGGCGCCGCGCAGCGCGTGGTGGTAACCGGCTCCACCGGCCGCTACGCCGGCATCGCCTACCCGGCCGAGGCCGCCGCCATGGTGGGTGCCAAAGTGAGCGAGGGCATCGTGGAGTCGATTCTGCACCTGCGGGACCAGTTCCTGCTGCCGGGGATGAGCGTGAAAGAGGCGCTGAGGATATTCGAATCGGCCCAGGCCGATGCGCTGGTGGTGCTCGATGGGCCCGAGTCCCGCGCAATACTGGGGCTGCTGACGGAGCAATACGCGCTGCGGCGCTATACTGAGGCGTTGGACCGCCGCCGCAAGGAAATATCGGGAGAGTAAAGGGAAGTGAAAATATTCCGGAAACTCTTCTTATTTCCAGTATGGATGTAACGTAATATTGATGGTTGGGCCGAATCCAGGGGTAAACGGAGAAACTCACGGAAAAGTGTTAAAAAATTTCAATAAACCCATCAAACTACGACAGCATCTATAACATAGCTTCGCTTTTCGAGTCAAAGCCGCTGTGGTCTTTGTTTTTTATATACATACAAGACGATATTTATTCTATAAAATGAGACCTTCATGCGTATTTAACAGAAGATATCTAAGGAATATCACGCGAGCGCGATTTCTGAAGAAGATTTTAGATTTTTGTTAATCTCTTTTTTCTTGATTCTACCGCAGTGCAACGGTAAAGATATTTTAACGGTGGAATTTAAATAGGGGTTTCCGGATGAGCTCGACAGTATTAACGATTGGTGGCGCGTTTAACGGTGCAACCGGCATAGTAAGCGTTCCTTCCTCGCTTCTGTTTGGGCAGGCGTCCGTTGGCGGCACACTGAACGCACAGATCCAGGCTTATCTCGGCACCATCACCGATGGCCTCGCGAACGGCACGGTCGACTTCCAGAACAGCGATCTGGCGGCCGGCACGGGCGGCATTCTTGCCGGCAGCGTCGGCGGCGGCGGCAGCTTCGAAGAATTCACCAACGTGACGGCTGACAGCACTGGCGCCAGCTCCGCCGGCTCCGGCAGCTATCCTGGCGAAGTCGTCACCAACGGTGTGACCAGCCTCGTTGTCCAGGCCCCCGGCAATGTCACGCTGACCGGTGTCGCCACCACCACCAACGCGATCTTCGGCGCCGACAGCAACGTCAACTACACGGTGTCTGCCGACACGACGCCCGGCACCATCTACCTGGCGGGCGGTGCCAACTCCATCTCGCTGCTCAGCGTGGGCACGGATGTAAACCAGGAAAGCATCTATTCCGCCGGTCAGGACACCATCAACCTCTTTGGCCAGGGCACGGATTTTGTGACCGTTCTGGGCAACGCCACCATCCAGGATTTCTCCGCCAACGCCACGGTTACGGCTGAGGGCAACGCCACCACCAGCCTCTCCTGGGATGGTGCCAACGCCGGCGGTTCGCTGGTGTTCATCAATAATTCCACGGCTGCCGGCAAAATCGAAATCGGCATCTTCAACGGCGTGGCTTCCAAGACCAGCGTGACCGTAAGCGGCGGCGCCGGCGGCGGTTTCTACGTGGGCGGCTCCTCGGGCCACAACTCCCTCATCGGCGGCACGGGTGCTGTCACCCTGGTCGGCGGCGGTTCCGGCGACATTCTGGAAGCCAGCTCCAGCGGCTCTAACTTCCTGGCCCAGGGCCAAGGCCCGGAGACGCTGCTTGCCGCCTCCAGCACGGTCGACAACCTCTTCGGTGCCGGCCTGATCTATCCTGGCCTGGGCAACCCGGCCGTTAGCGGCGTCATCAGCACGGCAGGCAGCGGCAACCAGACCTTCTTCCTCGGCAACGTGCCGGGCGGCGAGACCATCTATGGTTCCACCGCCTCCACGGCTAACAACGGTTACTTCATCGTCAGCGGCACCGTTGGTGGCTCTGTGGTGGGTGGTGGTCTGTACAGCATCTACAACTTCACGGGTGCCAACTCCACCATTCTCCTGAGCAACGGCTTCGGTGGTGCGGGTAGTGCGAGCGTCTCCGGCGCGGGCGTCGATCAGTTCGACTCTACGCAGTTCGACATCCACCTGAGCGATGGCACGCTCATCGAACTGAAGGGCCTCTCCACCAGCCAGATTGCTGGTATCCACGCCTTCCAGCAGGGTTCGGTCACCGGCATCGCCGGCTAATACCCCAGCCCGAACGGGTTCCATTAAAAAACCTGCCCTGGGATACCAGGGCAGGTTTTTTGTTGTCGTTTTTTTGTCCCTGTTCCAGGGCCGCCGGCGGCAGCCCTGGAACAGCAGTACGCGGGATCTCAGGCGGGGGTAAAATTCATCGCCACGCCGTTGATGCAATAGCGCAGGCCGGTGGGGGGCGGGCCGTCTTGGAACACGTGGCCGAGATGGCCGCCGCAAGTGTTGCAATGCACCTCCATGCGGATCATCCCAAGGCTGCGGTCGAGCGTGGTGCCCACCGCACCTTCCACCGGATCGTTGAAGCTCGGCCAGCCCGTGCCGCTCTCGAATTTCTTGCCGCCGATGAACAGCACCTGGTCACATCCGGCGCAGGCGAAATGCCCCGCCCGCTTCTCGTAATTCAGGGCGCAGCTACCGGGCTGCTCAGTGCCATGCCCGCGCAATACGGCGAATTGCTCCCGCGTCAGCAGGCGGCGCCATTCTTCATCCGTATGGGCTACAGCAAATCCCGTTTGGGCATCGGCACTCATATCATTCTCCCTTGTCTACGGGCGCGCCAGCGCCAGATGGTCTCTATATAGGGGCCAGACCACGCCGTATCAAAGTGAGGATTCGATGAGATATTTTTGCGCCACCGCTTTCGCAATCGCTTTCGCTGCCGCAGTCTTCGCCCAAGCAGGCGCGGCCATAGCCGCCCCCGCACCGCAGTTCGACCCACGCATCAACGCCACCCAGGAGCAGGCCGTCCTCTCCGGCGGTTGTTTCTGGGGCATGCAGGGCGTGTTCGAGCATGTAAAAGGTGTTACGCGCGTGGTCGCCGGCTATACGGGCGGGGCAGCCGATACGGCACAATACGAGATCGTATCCACCGGCAGCACCGGCCATGCCGAATCCGTACAGATCGATTTCGACCCACGCGTGATCAGCTACGGGCAAATATTACAGATATTCGTGACAGTGGCGGCCGACCCCACCCAACTGAACTACCAGGGGCCGGACAGCGGCACACAATACCGCTCGGAAATCTGGTACGCGCCCTCGGATCAACAGCAGAAAATCGCCAGCGCCTATATCGCGCAGCTCACCGGAGCAAAGACGTTCTCCGGCCCCATCGTGGTCCGCCTGGACCCCGCCCGGGCTTTCTACCCGGCCGAGGCCTATCATCAGGATTTCATGATCCTCAACCCGGACAATCCCTACATCGCCTATAACGACATTCCGAAACTACAGGCGCTGCAGGCGCAATTTCCGCAATTCTATGCGGCGCGGCCGGTAAGGGTTACGGCCGCCAATTAGGCGCCAGGCTGCACAGCGGATTTTCTGTCCAAAGCGCGCCAGCGTTCCAGCGTCGCCTCGCGGGCGGGCTTGCCTTCACTGAGGGAGGCGGCAATCAGCCGGTCGATCACCGCGTGGCGCAATTCGGCTTCAGTCTTGAGCGGGTTAGCGGGCATATCAGACACTCCATTAGCTGGACTCTAGGACGTAACATCCTATGCGGTTAAAGATCGTCTGCAACAAAGGCATCAATATGGCGCCCCGCTGAAATCATTAAGACAATATGGAGTATTTTTGCGCAGCGCAGCAATAAAATATTGGATAATTCGCGTTAACCCCATGGCAATAAATTTGTGGTTTGATATACCGGATTGAGAGCACCCCTCGTTTCAGAGTTTGTATGGCCGGCCAAGTTTTTTTCCGATTTTTAGCGCTTGGTTTCGGGCTCGCCGGTCTTACCGCTTGCGCTGTTGCTCCAACGTCCGTCACATCCGCCACGCCTGACGCTCCCGTCAGCGCGCAGGCGCTCGTCGGCTCCACCCCGCAGGTGCTGAATGCCGATTTCGGCCCGCCCATGCTGCGCCGGGTCGATGGCCCGGCCCAGGTCTGGGTGTATGAATCCGCCGTGTGCGGGCTGCAGGTGTTTCTGTACCCCGATGCCGGAGGCACCCCCCGCGTCGCCGCCGCGGTGCCCGATAACGGCAACCCCGCGAGCTGCATGCAAAGCTTCGCGCATAGCATAACCGCCGCGGCACTGGAGCGCCAAGCCTCCTCCTGATAGCCTGTCCTCGCTAGATAAGAGGACGGTATGACAGCTCTGAAAATCGCCGTGCAGATGGACCCGCTGCACAGCATCGATATCACCGGCGACTCCACTTTTGCCCTGATGCTGGAAGCGCAATCGCGCGGCCACAAGCTCTGGCACTACGAGGTCCACCACATGTGGCTGGACGGCAACCGCCTGTTCGCCCGGGTGCAGCCCGTCACCGTACAGAACGTGCCAGGCCAGCATTACACATTCGGCCCCGAAACCCTGGTCAACCTCGCCGATATGGACGTGGTGCTGATGCGCCAGGACCCGCCCTTCGACATGGCCTACATCACCGCCACCCACATGCTCGAACACATCCACCCCAAAACCCTGGTGGTGAACAACCCAGCCGCCGTGCGCAACGCCCCGGAAAAACTGCTGGTAACGCACTTCCCCGAGCTGATGCCCCCCACAATCGTCACCTGGGACCGTCAATCCATCCGCGACTTCCGCGCAAAACACAAAGACATCATCGTCAAACCCCTCTTCGGCAACGGCGGCATAGGCGTCTTCCGCATCAAGCAAGATGACGAAAACCTGGGCTCCCTGCTCGACATGTTCTTCGCCGCCTCCCGCGAACCCCTCATGGTCCAGCGCTACGAAGCCGCCGTCCGCAAAGGCGACAAACGCATCATCCTCATCGACGGCGAACCCCTGGGCGCCATCAACCGCGTGCCGGCCGAAGGCGACTCCCGCTCCAACATGCACGCCGGCGGCCGGCCAGAACCCACAAAACTAACCGAGCGCGAACACCAAATCTGCGCCGCCATAGGCCCCACCCTGAAACAACAAGGCCTGCTCTTCACCGGCATAGACGTCATCGGCGACTACCTGACCGAAATAAACGTGACGAGCCCCACCGGCCTCCAACAAATATCCCGCTTCGACAACCTAAACCTCGCCGCCCAAATCTGGACGAAGATCGAAGCCCAACGCGCTGGTTGAGGCTTAGGGTCTTGGGGGTTGAGGGTAAAAAGGCCAGGGCTCTGCCGTCGTGCGAAGCACGCCTCCGGCGTGACGACCCGCCAAGGGCCGAAAGGCCCTTGGATCCCGCTACTTAAGACTTAAAAAAGAGGCCTGCCTCCAAGGTGTTTCAAACACCAGGGTGGCAGGCCTCTTTTTTAAGTCTTCAACTAATGGGGGTCAGGGGCCTCAGGCCCCTGCGGGGTCAGGGGCGGAGCCCCAGCCTTTTTACCCTCAACCCCAAGAACCTACGCCTCAGCCACCGAGCCGGCTTCGGTCATCATCTCGATGCGGCCCGTGATTTGGCCGCCGTCTTCTACTTGCAGGCGGCGGCAGCGGGCCACGCCGAGCACGCGGCCGGTTGAGCGCACCACGAGTGTTTGGCGGGCGATGAGTGTGCCGTCGATGGTACCGGCGATTTCGGCTTCCTCGACTTCCACTTCGCCTTTGAACACGCCGCCATGGGCGATGGAGAGTTCGGCCAGCCCGTTGATGCTGTTGGCTTCAACGGTGCCTTCCACGACCAGGCGTTCGGCATCCTGCACGGTGCCTTGCACGCTTATACCGCGGCCGACGACCAGGGTGCGGCGTTCGGTGGTATCGCGCGTGGCGGGGGTGCTGGTAACCGTGGCGCGGGCGGGCACGCTGGCCGGGGCGGAGGGGATGGGGGGCGGGGCGAATGGCGAGCGGGCCATGGGGGTCTCCTTCAGGCTTGGGACATAGGGGGCATCGGCCGGCGTTGGGTCATCCGCGGGCGGAGCCGTCGCCTGAATTTCAGGTGTGGGCTCGGCTGGCTGCGGTTTTGGCAGTGCCGTTGTGGGTTCATCGCTTTTGCGTTTACCGAACACAAAATCCTCCGAGGCTCATCCGTTGCATCCGCCACGGCGTAGCACGTTGCATTGCAGCGCCACAACACAAGGCCGGTTTGCCGAGAAGGATGCGGGATGCTAACGGCTGCGGCACTTGGATAAGGAGAGTTTGCAGGCATGGCCGTCACCCGTTTTGATATTACAGGCATTGGCAATGCGATTGTCGATTATCTATTGCAGACCGATGACAGTTTTTTAAGCCGCCATGACATGCCAAAAGGCGCGATGTCGCTGATTGACGCCGATACGGCCACCAGGCTGACGGCGGCGATGGGGGGCGGGCTGACGGCCTCGGGCGGGTCTGTGGCCAATAGCTGCGCGGTGGCGGCGGCTTTGGGGGCGCGGGTGGCGTTTCTCGGCAAGGTAGGTGCGGATGACATGGGCGAGGTCTTCCGCGAGGAGATCGGGAACGCCGGGGTGCATTATGCGACCAAGCCGTTGACGGCCCCGATTCCCACGGGGCGCTGCCTCATCCTCGTCACACCGGACGGCCAGCGTACGATGAACACCTATCTGGGTGCCGGCGGCGAGTTTTCGTTGGGCGATCTGGATGAGACGATCATCGCCGCCTCTGCTGTCACCTATCTGGAGGGCTATCTGTTCGACCCGCCGGCAGCGCAGGCCGCCTTTGCCGAGGCGGCGCGCATGGCTCGTGCCTTCGGGCAGAAGACCGCGCTCTCCCTCTCGGATGCCTTCTGCGTGGACCGCCACCGCGATGGTTTCCGCCGGCTGATCGCCGAGGGTATCGACATTCTCTTCGCCAATGAGGTGGAGGTGTGCAGCCTGTATCAGTGCAATGATTTCGAGGATGCGGCAGCGCAGGCCGCGCAGCATGTGCCGCTCGCCGTGCTCACGCGCAGCGAAGACGGCGCGATCATCCTGCAAGGCGGCAAACGGATCGAGATCTCGGCGGTGCCGACCGAGGTGGTGGATACGACCGGTGCGGGCGATGCCTTTGCCGCCGGGTTTCTGGCTGGCTATACCCGCAATGCGGGGCTGGAGGCGGCGGGCGTGCTGGGCGCCAAGGCGGCGGCTCTCGCCATCAGCCGTATCGGCGCGCGCCCACCGGAAGCGGATTTGTGGAAACTCATCTGACGCTGGGGTATATTCTGGTCGGCCTGGCGGGGTTTCTCGCCGGCGCCCAGAATGCCATTGCCGGCGGCGGCTCCTTCCTCACCTTCCCCGCGCTTCTGTTCGCGGGGCTGGACCCGCGCGCGGCCAACATCAACTCCACCATCGCGTTGTTTCCGGCACAGCTCACCATGGGCTGGGCCGGGCGCGGCCTGGCGCAAGGCGCGTCGGGCCTCAGCTTGCGTACGCTCATCGTCATCAGCATCATCGGCGGCGCCATAGGGGCGGTGCTGCTGCTGGCCACACCGGTTTCGGTCTTCACCCATCTGGTGCCCTGGCTCATTCTGTTCGCCACACTCGTCTTCATCTGGGGCAATTTTTGCGCGCGCAAGCGGGGTGAGCATGAGGCCCCGATGCTGCCGGCCAAGGCGGCGATGGTGCTGCAATTCATCATCGCCATTTACGGCGGGTATTTCGGCGGCGGCATCGGCATTCTCATGCTGGCGGCCCTCACCGCCGCGGGGCTCGCCGTGCGCCATGCGGGGGCGACCAAGAATGTGCTGGCGGGCATCATGAATGTTGCCGCCGTGGTGATTTTTGTGGTGCGCGGCCATGTCGCCTGGGGGCTGGTGGCGGACCAATGTGTGACCGCGATTATCGGTGGTTATATCGGTGTCGTCATATTGCGCCGGGCGCCGCTCAACGTGCTGCGCATCGCGGTCGCCTGCATCGGCATCGTGCTTACCATTGGAATGTTTCTGCGCGCGTAAAGCCGTAAGGGGCGAGCAGGGCAGGGGATAAACATTCGCCTGTAAAATACGCTGTCTGCGCCTGCATGTTTTCATCCACCGGCAAATCCACCGTAACTTTCAACGTCTGCCGTGCCACGGGCAAAGCCGGATCGAACCAGGCAACCCCAGGATAAAGTGCCGAGAATTCCGGCACCAGAAAACTGTAATGGGTGCAGCCCAGCGCGATGGCATCAATCGCCGCACCACCCGCTTGCGCGAACAATGGCGCAACAGCGGGGCCGACATCCACCACCGCCCCCCGAAATTTCTGCTCGGCCAGCTCGGCCAGCGTCGGCGTCCCCAGCGAAAGCACGCTGCAATCCGGCGCGAATTTTTCGATGAGATCGCTCAAATAAGGCCGCCGCACCGTGGCAGCCGTGGCCAGCACGCCGATGGTCTTGCGCGCACTCGCGGCGGCGGCGGGTTTTATCGGCGGCACGCAGCCGATGATGGGCAGCGAAAACGCAGCCCGCAGGCTGGGCAAAGCGATGGTGCTGGCGGTATTGCACGCCACCACCAAAGCCTGTGGCTTGAAAACCTTGATGGCGTTTCCCAGCAACGCCACAATGCGCGGCACCAGCACCGCATCGCTTTTCTCGCCATACGGAAAAAACCCGTTATCGGCGAGATAGGTGAGGGGGCGCTCCGGCGCCAGTGCCCGCAACTGCGCCACAACACCCAATCCACCAATGCCGGAGTCAAAAACCAGAAACATGGTTAAAAATCGTGGCCGTCGCCGAATTCCACGTCGCGATGCACATGGATGGATTGCAGCACACCAAAGCCGAGCATCACCGCCGTGAGCGCGGAACCGCCATAAGAGATCAACGGCAGCGGCACGCCACCCACGGGAATAAGCCCCATCACCATCGACAGATTGACGAAGCAATACAGAAAGAAATTCGTCCCGATCCCCAGCGCCACGAGCCGCCCATAAACATGGTTGCAGGTCATGGCGGTATAAAACGCCAACGTCACGATGGTGAACAACAGCGCCAGCACCACCATGGAACCGAAATAACCAAACTCCTCGGCGATGATGGTGAACACAAAATCCGTCTGCTTCTCAGGCAAAAAATTGAGCTGGTTCTGCGTACCATGCAAATACCCCTGCCCAAAAAACCCGCCCGACCCCAGCGCGATTTTCGACTGGATAATATTATACCCCGCCCCCAGCGGATCGGACCCCGGATTGAGAAAAGTGATGATCCGCGCCTTCTGATAGGCATGCAGATGCTCATACAGCACCGGCGCCGAGACCGCGATAATGACGATGACGATGGCGAACCACCACCAGCGCACCCCCGCCGCCAGCATCACCACAGCGCCGATGGCGGCCAGGATCACCGCCGTACCCAGGTTTGGTTCCTTCAATATCAGCGCGAAAGGAATCGCAATCGCCACCACCGCCGGCAGGACATAAAGGATATTGCCCGTCTGCTCCGGCGTGGCGCGTTTGAAATAGGCGGCCAGCGCCATGGCGAGAAATAATTTCATCAACTCGCTCGGCTGCAGCTCAATCCCGCCTATCGTGACCCAGCGTTTCGCGCCCAGCCCGGTATGGCCGAATTTCATCACCACCAGCAGCAGCGCAATCCCAACCACATAGCTGGGCCATGAGAGTTTGGCGATGATCCGGATATCGACCATGGCGATGCAAAGCACCAGCACCATCATGCCGGCAAAACGGATGATCTGCCCCTGCGCATAAGGCTGCGGGCTGCCCCCGGCGGCGGAGTAAAGTGCGGCATACCCCACCCCCGCCAGCAGGCCGATGCACAGCATGAACAACCAGTTAATGCGCAGGAATTTGGCCGCCAGCCCAAAGGAGCGCTCACGGAACGGCCGGCGCAGCGAGAGCGAGGATTCGATCATCATGTGCCGTTCACCGATTCCATCATCATGTGCCGTTAACCGTTTCGCTTATCATGTGCCGTTAACCGGCAACGCGGCGGTGCCCGATTGCAGCGGCACACTCAGCGGCGCATCGCGCCCGGAGGGGTCGTTCTGTATCGCATAGGTCATCATCGCCTTGGCAATAGGTGCCGCGGATTGCGCGCCGAAATTGCCATGCTCCACCACCACGGCAATGGCGTAGCGCGGATTATCGAACGGCGCGTAACCGATGAACAGCGCATTCGGCCGGTCCTCCCAGGCCATGGTCATGTCATTAAAATTCTTCTGCTTCTGTGCCGCGGTATTGTTATGCACCTGCGCCGTCCCGGTCTTGCCCGCCATCTGCACGCCATCGATGGTCAGGCGCGACGCATAGGCCGTACCGGAAGGCGTGTTCACCACCTCGAACAACCCCTGGCGGATGGTGGCGAGATAGCGGTCATCCACATCCAGCGCCGGCCAGTCGGTGGTGGCGGCCCCAATTTGCAGCTCGCCGCCCACGCGCCTTGTAACATGCGGCCCCACGGCGGTACCGGTCGCCACCCGCGCGATCATGGTGGCCAGCGCCATCGGGGTAAGCTGGGTGTAGCCCTGGCCTATGCCCTGCACCACCGTGCTGCCCTCCGCCCAATGAATCCCGCGCCCATGCGCCCATGCCAGCGTCGGCACCAGCCCAGGTGCCGCATTGGGCAGATCCGCACCCAGATCCACGCCCAGCCCGAGCTGGCTCGCCATCGCCGCCATGCGGTCTATCCCGGCCAGCAGCGCCACCTGGTAGAAGAACACGTCGCAGCTCACCTGCAAGGCGGTGGTGAGGTTGATCGAGCCATGCGCCACATGGTTGTCGCACCAGAACACATGGTCGCCCAGGGTAAACGAGCCCGTGCAGGTGAGGATGCTATCCCCGGTGAGCAGCCCCGCCTGCATGGCGGAGAGCGCCACGGTGGGTTTGAACGTGGAGCCAGGCGCGAACAGCCCGGCGATGGCCTTGTTCTGCAACGGGTCCTTGGCATCGCTCATCCAGCCGTTCCACACGGCCGAGGGCACGCCCTTGTCGAATAATCCCGGATCAAAACCCGGCGTGCTGGCCATGGCCAGAATCTCGCCATTGGTGGCATCGAGCATCACCACGGCACCGGTATTATCGGCCAGGCTCGCAATCGCGAGCTGCTGCAACCCGGCATCCAGGCTCAGCGCCACCGTCTGCCCCGGCGTCCCGGCATCATGCGCCACCTCGCGCACCAGCGCGCCATGTACATTGGTTTCCGTCTGCACAAAGCCGGGCTGGCCACGCAGCGCACCGTCCTGCACATCCTCCACCCCCGTCCGCCCCACCCGCATGCCGGGCAGGGAGAGCACGGTATCGGCACTCGCCTCCTTGCGGTTGGGCCGGGCGACATAACCCACCGCATGCGCCGCCACCGGCCCCAGCGGATACACCCGGCTGGCCCCCACCTCCACCACCACACCGGGCAAATTCGGCGTGTTCACCTCAATCGCCGCCATATCCTGCCAGTTGAGGAAATCCTTCAGCATCACCGGAATATACCCCGGCCGGCTCGCCAGATCCTGGGCAATACGCGCCTGCTCGTCAGGCGATACATTCACCAAAGTGAAAAAATTCTGCAGCACCGCCTGCGGCTCCGGCGCCATGGCCTGCATGAACAGAGCGCGCCAATGCTGCTGGTTGCCCGCCAGAATCACCCCAAACCGGTCGGTAATCAGCCCGCGCTCCGGCGCCACCAGCCGCTCCGAGATGGAATTCTGCCGCGCCAGCAGCGCATATTTGCCATGGTCGGTAATCTGCAGATTATACAGCCGCGCCGCGATGCCGCCGAACACCAGCGCCTCGCCCGCACCGATCAGCGCCGCCCGCCGCGTAAACGCCGATCTCTCCTTGGCCAACCTGCTCATCTAAGCCTTATCGCCTTCGCTCATGAAAGCTCCACCGCCGCGGCGCCGCGATGCACCCGCACCAGCACCGCCGCCAAAGCCGGGTATAAAGCCGCCGAAATAAGAATTTCCAGCCCCGAAGGCCAGAGCGGCAGGAGCGAAAACCCCAGGCCCGATTGCATCCCCCAGGCCAGCAGCGAGGTGCCGGCGGCAAATCCGGTAAACGCGGCCCAGGTGAACAGGAAGCGCCGGGGTGCCAGGCGCCGGCGGGCGAGAAGTGTCGCCGATTGCAGCAATATCAGCAGCACGGCCCATAGTCCCGGCGGCGTCACCCCCATTAAATCCAGCAGCAGTCCTATCAGCCCGGTGAGCGGTATGGGCATGGAGCCGGGGCGGAACAGCGACCAGAAATACACACACCCCATGGCATAGGCAGGGCGCAGCAGCGCCTGTCCGGGAATGTGAAACGGCAGCCCCAGCAGAAACAGCCCAAACGCCAGCATCGCACCGGGCAACGCCCAGCGCGCGGCGGCATCAAGCTGGCGCCATATGGTTTGGCGCCGGCGCGCAGCGGGCAGGCGGCTCATCTCAGTGCCGCTTGCCGTGCCGGGATTCTGGAGCGGGCTTGGTATGCGGTATCTGCGTCAGCACCGGCAGATTATCCGGATAGCTGAACAGCCGCAGCAGGCGCAGCGCGTCCAGATTGGCCAGCGGCAGCACCACCGGGTCGTTCTGCGCATTGTAATGCACCACCCCCACCGGCAGGCCGGGCGGGAAGGCGCCGCCTTGCGCGGAGGTAAGCACCATCGCCCCTTCCGCCGGCGGCTGGCCCGGAGACCAATAGATCAAGGCCGGGGTCGGATCATTGCGCCCGGCCATCAGCGCCGGCGCGCCATTGGCGCCCAGGGCCACAGGGATGCGGCTATTGAGGTCGGAGATCAGCAGCACGCGCGCGGACCGCGCCCCTGCTTCCACCACACGCCCGGCCACGCCACGGCCATCCATGGCCACCGCCCCCACCAGGCTTTGCGGGTTGCCGTTGGCCGGCGGCACCAGCACCAGCACCGAGCGGTCGTAAACCCCGCCGGTATCGGCCACCACCTCGCCGGTGGAATATTGCGGCATGGGCGAGGGCACGTAATTCATCGAGGCCTTCAGCGCATCATTCTGCGCCTGCAGCGCCATCGCCACCTCCTGCCATTGCAGCAGCTCTTCATTCTGCTCACGCAATTGCGCATTCTCTTCGGAGAGCGAGAATAAATGCCCCACCACACCGGTGCCATGCTCGGCCGCCTGAATCGGGGTGGCAAACACCATATAGGCGGGTGCCAGAATATCATTGAGTCCGGCGCGCAGATCCTCGTCGAAATGCTGGTCGGCACGGCCGATGAGAATACAGCCAAGCGAGAGCATCAGCATCAGCACGGGGCTGAGCCGGGAAACGGCCTGGCGGAACGGGACCGATAGCCTGATCACCGGGGCATCAACTCCAAAATGGCTGAATACATGGCTGGATACAACGCAAACACCTTTGCCTTACAGCCAAAACGCCGCCGCGCACAGGTCAGCAGTATGATTCCGCCATAAATATAGTGAAGACTTCCATAAATTTAACGGAATCCATGTAAGAATCTTCCTACGATCTAAGAATCTTCCTACGAAGCTAGCCTCGCCCCGAAAATCGCGCTGCCCACCCGCACATGCGTGGCCCCGGCGGCAATAGCGGCCTCGAAATCCCCCGACATGCCCATGGAGCGCACGTCCAGCCCATGCACATCCGCCATGGCGGCGAGGCGCTGGAAATAGGGCAGCGGGTCCACCCCCTCCGGCGGGATGCACATCAGCCCGGCGAGGTGCGTGCCAAACCGCGCGCGCATGGCCCGGATAAAACCATCCGCCTCCGCCAAAGCCACACCGGATTTTTGATCCTCATCGCCGATATTCACCTGCACCAGCAGCGCCGGCAGCCGCCCCGCCTTCTGCGCGGCGATATCGATGGCATCCGCCAGCGCCGCGCGGTCGAGACTGTCTATGGAGTCCGCCAGCCGCACGGCCTGCGCCGCCTTATTGGTCTGCAAGCCCCCGATGATGTGCAGCCTTGCCCCCGCCAGCGGAAATTTCTGTGCCGCCTCCTGCACCCGGTTCTCACCGAACACCGCCTGCCCGGCCTCGAACGCCGCGCGCACGGCCTCCAGCGGATGGGTTTTGCTCACCGCCACCAGCGTAACAGCGGCGGGCGCGCGCCCGGCGCTCAGGGCTGCCCCCTCAATGCGGCGCAAAATGGTTTCAAGGTTCGCGGCGATCGCGCTAGGGTCGCTTATGGGAGCGGGCATGGATGCAGGGTTACTGGCCTGGGGCCGTAGGGTAAAGCGGCGGCGGCGCAGAAACAAAATCCCGCCGCTATGGTTTTTCACCGACGCCGCCCGCCTGCCAAACCCCCTGCCGGTCATCGCCACCCTGCCGCGCGGGCTCTGCGGCGTGGTGTTCCGCCACGATGCCGCCCCCAACCGTCTCGCGCTGGGCCGCGAAATCGCCGCTTTATGCCGGGCGCGGCGCCTGGTGCTGGTGGTGGCGGGCGATGCACATCTGGCGGCCCGCCTGCACGCCGGGCTGCACTTACGCGGCGGCCGGCGCGGAGTTTTGCGGCTCCCCCGCCTCGTTACCGCCTCCGCGCATGACGCAGCCGAACTGGTACGGGCCAAACGCGCCGGCGCCGGGCTGGTCTTCATCTCCCCAGTGCATGAAACAAAAAGCCATAGCGGCGCGCCGGTGCTGGGGGCGGCGGGCTGGCGCCGCCTGGCGCGCCTGGCCGGGGCCACAAACGCAGCGGCTTTAGGGGGAATAAGCGGCCAAACCATCCGCGCCCTGGGCAAAGCCTGCGCCGCCGTGGGCGCCATAGAGGCGTTTTTCCCTAAGCCGCAGCAGTAGAAGTCCGAAGTTTCAAGCGGTTCTCCGAGTCCGGATGACAGGCAGTAGATAAATCCATCGGTTAAGTATCAAGATAACGCCCGAAACTGTCACAAAACTGACACTTTGTGCAATTTACAGCATTTTTTACCGAAAAATTTCATACTAACGTCATATACATGTGGCCTCCGTGCCACAGTGGCGCCGAAACGCCGGAGTCCGCCCAGCTAAACATTGCCACAGTTTAAGGATGCGGTTTTAAGGGCGTCGAGCGTTCGGTCCCAGGGCCGTGCGGTTGGGCCGGCAGCGGTCCTTTCGAGGCTCTCACGACACAATGCTGGGTAAATCCGGCAATCTAGGAGATGAATTTCATGCGTAAACTTCTTCTGGCCACCGCGGCCTCGCTGAGCACCCTGCTCGCAGGCGGCGCGGCCCAGGCCCAGGCCCTCAAGCCCGTCGCCCCCGGCACCATCCAGATCCATCTGAACGGCTTCCTGCAGTTCTCCATCGGTGACATCGCCGGCAACGGCACGTCCGGCGGCACCGTGGCTGCTGCTACGGCCTACAAGCTCAGCCCGGTTGCCGAGACCGGCGACATCCGCCTGTATCCTGGCTTTGACGGCAAGACCATCAATGGCCTCAGCTATGGTGTGCAGATCGAGCTGCGTACGGCCGTCTCCAACGCCAACGGCGCCGGCGTGAACAACAACTCCACCTCCACCAATGGCGTGAACAGCCTTTATGTTCGCCGCGCCTATGGTTACATCGGCACGACAGACGCCGGTTATGTCCGCTTTGGCCAGGGCGATAACGCGTTCGACCTGCTGCAGCGCGGCGTGATCGAGACCTTCGGTGACGGCAACCAGTGGACCGGCGAAGGCACCATGGTCACCATGCTGCCCGTCGGCGCACCCACCCAGTTCATCTATGCTGATCAGGGCGCGCTCTACACCACCAACAAGATTGTGTACCTGACCCCGGCGTTCGTAGACCCGATCGGCGGTAAGCTCTCCGCCGGTATCAGCTATGAGCCGAACTCCAACGGCATCAAGGAAGGCGACGCGGCGACCTCCAGCACCTTCGGCAACAGTGCCTCCAGCATTGCTGGTGGCAGCGCCAACCGCCGTCGCAACACCATCGACGGCATCGTCGACTACTCGGTCAAAATCGGCGGCTTCGCCACCAAGGTCTCCGGCGGCGTGCTGAGCAGCGCCCCGCTCGGCAACCTGAGCGGCCCCCAGGCCTATTCACCAATGACCGTGTACCAGCTCGGCGGCCAGACCTCCTACACCGGTCTGATCTCGGATACTGACGTCCTGACCGTCGGCGCCAACGTCAAGGGCGGTTCGCTCGTCGACAAATATGGCTTCAAGAAGAAGGGCACGCGCAACGCGCTGGGTTATATCGCGGGAGCCGCCTACACTGTCGGCCCCTACGTTATCGGTGCGTCCTTCTGGGACCAGCAGGAATCCAATGGCGTTGTCGGCGCGGCCGGCAAAGGCGTTGAAGGTCATACGCTTAGCGAATATGGCGTTGCGGTCGGCGGCAACTACATCGTCGCCAAGCCGCTGAGCCTGTTCGTGCAGTACATGTACGGCAACGTGCACGGCGCTGCGCCAACCGCCTTTGCGGCCACGAAGTCCGGCAACGACCACGTCCAGGCGATTGCCGCCGGCGCGACCTTCAAGTGGTAAGCATCTAACAAGCTTAGCTTTTAAAAAAGGGTGGCGGGCAACCGCCACCCTTTTTTGTGCCTTTTTATGTCTACAGCCCGCTTGCCCTTGGCGGATGGGGCCGGCACAGCTAAACAGCGTGCAGTTTAGGGTCTTGGAGAGCGAATTTGCGGAGTCTTGGAAACATTGCCATCCCCGTTGCGCTGGTTACGGCGCTGCTGGCCTTAAGTGCTTGCGGCGTGAAAACCTCGGACGCTGACATCAACAACTCGCAAAATGCCGGCCTGCCCCAGGGCCAGAGTGCGGACAGCGGCAGCTCCGGCTGGGTCTTCGGCAAGGGCAGCGGCAGCACAACCGCCCAAGCCACACAGATCCAGGTGAACGCCTATCTGTGGCGCGCCACGCTGGACACGCTCTCCTTCCTGCCCCTGGTCTCGGCCGACCCCTTCGGCGGCGTCGTCATCACAGACTGGTACAGCCCGCCCAGCACCCCAGGCGAACGCTTCAAGGTCAACGCCTACATCCTGAGCAAACAGCTCACCGCCAACGCCATCCAGGTCAGCGTGTTCCACCAGGTGCAAACCAGCACCGGCTGGGCCGACGCCCCAGCCGACCCCTCCCTGGCCAGCGGCCTAGAAGACCGCATCCTATCCCGCGCCGCCGACCTGCAGGCAGCGACAAAGAACGCGGCGCAGTAAGGTTCACAGGAAAAAGGCCAGGGCTCTGCCCTGGACCCGCTGGGGCCGTCGTGCGCAGCACGCCTCCGGCGTGACGGCCCCAGACCCCCATTAGTTGAAGACTTAAAAAAGAGGCCTGCCACTTCGGTGTTTCAAACAC
>JAMFRO010000070.1 GCA_026224825.1 bacterium
CCAGCCTCAATAGAGCGCGATGAACTCGTACGGCTGCGGTGTGCCCGGGCCGGCGAGGCTGACGATGGCGTGGCGGTGGATGGCGAGGTGGGAGGGGCCCAGGGCTTCGGCGTCGATTTGTACCACGAGGTTGGCGCCGTTGTATTGGGTGCTGCTGGAGCCGGTCTGGCCGGAGATAGTGAGCGCCTGGAGGACGATGGGGTCGGCGAGTTTGGGGTCTGGGTCGGTGGATTGGTACAGGTTCATGTGCGGCAGGGCGGCGGCGAGCAGAGCGGGGGGCATGCCGGTGACGTAGGAGAGCTGGGCGAGGTCGTCGAAGCCGTGCGCGGGCGGGCCGTAGGGCAGGCCGGCCTGGCGATAGGCGGCGAGCCGGTCCTGGGCCGCCTGCGGCGAGACGGCATTGCTGCGCCAGGCGATGATGGCGTCGGCGATCATGTGTGACTGGCGGTTGCTGGCGCCGCAGGCCTGGAACAGCCCCGCGAGTAGGGGGGTTGAGGCGAGGTTGGGGTTGATCTTGCTGGCGAGGCTGATGGCCCGCACGGTCACGGGCAGCCCGCCGACGACGAGCACATGTGGCGTGCCGTCGGGTTGCCAGCCGTTGTTGCCTTCGGAGAGCAGATGGAACACGGCCTCGTTGATGGCGCCATCGGCGTTGGCCTGGGCCACGGCGGCGTCGCGCAGATTGCTGGCGAGGCGCAGGGCGGTGCGGCTGCTGGCGAGTATCTGTGTGGTGAGCAGCGCGATTAGCACGAGGCTCCACAGCACGACCAGCAGGGCGAAGCCGCGGTCGCGGGCGGGTTTCATTGCCCCCATTTCTGCGCCAAGCTGGCGCGCGTGGCCGCATCCGGGTCGGGCGAGCCGCCAACCGGCGTGCCCTGCAAAGCCGCGGGCACAAGTGCTGCATTTGACAATTGCTGTTGCATGTCCTGGGTCAGGTCGAGCGCCTGTTCCTGGCTGCGGATGACATGCGGGGTGATGAGCACCAGTAGCTCCTCGCGGTTGCGGTTATTGTCCTGCGAGCCGAACAGATCGCCCAGCAGCGGAATGTTTTTTAGGCCCGGAATGCCGGAATTCTGGTGCGAATCATTATCGGAAATCAGCCCGGCCAGGCCGATCGTCTGCCCGTCCTGAATGGCGATGCGCGAGGTGACGGTTCGTTCCGTGAAGGTGGGGGAGTTGAGCCCGGTGGTGGTGATGGTGGGCGAGACGCCGCTCACCTCCTGGTCGAGATCCATCGTCACCAGCCCGTCGCTGCCGACATGCGGGGTGACGCGCAAAATCACGCCGGTCTCCTGGTAGTTGATCGAGTTGATCACCGGGGAGTCGGAGGTGGTGGTGCTCTGCGAGGTCTGGCTGAGATAAGGCACGAGATCGCCGACCTGCAAACTCGCCGCCTGCCCATCCAGCACCATCAGCTCCGGCGCCGAGAGCACGCGTACCTTGGTGACGGATTGCAATGCGGAGATGGCGAGTGGGGCGGCATCGCCCCCGGCGCCCGAGAGCACGAAGCCGGGGAAATTAGTCGCCAGAGCTGATGTCGTGGCGGTGCTCAGCACGGCGTTGATGTCGCCGGATTTGAAATAGAACTGCGTGCCGTATTGCAGTGCGCCGGTGAGATCCACCTCGGCGATGGTGGCATCGATGCGCACTTCCAACGGCATGATGTCGAGCTTGGCCAGCATGCCCTGGATTTGATCATCCTCCTGCGGTGTGGCGTAGACGAGCAGCGCGTTATTCGGAATATCGGGGATGATGCGCATGGTGGAAACCGCGCTGCTGGACGTTGTGGAAGAGAGTGGGCCGAGCAGAGCGCTGGCGCCGGAAGTGGAAGACTGCGATGTTCCCGCCGCTGCCGTGTTATTGCCGCCGCCAGTAATGCTGCTCTGGCTGCCATCCGCCGTGCCGGGAGAGCCCAGCAGCCCGCCGGCACCGCTGCTGTTGCTGGTGATACTGCTGCCGGTGCTGCCCGTCGCACTGCTGCTGCTGTTACCATTGCCCGAGAGCGTCGTGGAGGATTGCGTCATGGCCGGCGTCGGCTGCGCCGTCACATTATCGGGCGTGAACGCCTGCTGCAGCAGATAGGCCGCATCATTGGCGCGGCTGTTGCGCAGGTAAAACACATGCCACTGCCGCACCGTCTCGCGCTGCACCTGGTTGAGCACGGCATAGACCCGCGCGGCATCTGCCAGCTGCTCCTGCGCGCGCGCGATGACGAGCACCGCACCGATGCGCTCGAGCGGAACAACCGTGACCATGGCGGTGGTCTTCACATCGCTCTGCTTGGCCAGCGCCCCGGTAAACGCCGTGGCAAAATCCTGCGCATCGCCGTCCGGCACCGGAAACAATTCATAACTCTGCCCGGCCAGAGCATCGATATCGAAAGCCTGGATCATATCCGTCAGGGCCTGGCGCGTCGAGGGATCGCCCTGGATGACCAGCGAATTGCTGTTGGGATCCGCGATGATCGCGCCGCCCTTGGCGACATAAGGCTGCAGCATGGCGGCAAGCTGCGGTGCGGAGGCATATTGCAGCGCCAGCACCTGCCCGCCGCCCACCGCCGCATTGGCGGCCAGAGATGCGCCGGCATTGGCAGCGGGCATGACGCGGTAGATGCCGTTGCTCTGCACCAGCACGGCATTGTTCTGTGCCAGCAATGTCTGCAGCGTCGGCAGCATCGCATCGCGCGTCAGCGGCGCCACCGTGCGTAATGTCACCGTGCCGGTCACTGCGGCATCTATTGTGTAATTCACATGCAGGATGCTGCCGAGAATCTGGTCTACCACCGTGCGGATATCGGTATCCGCGAAGTTGAAGGAGATATCGCCGTTGGCGGCAGTTGCAGGCGTTGCAGCCATGCCCGGCGCGGCGGCCGCGGGGGCGTAGCTGGCGCTGGGCAAAGCCGGCATTATGGCGCTCGTCACCGCCCCGCTGATGCGGTTGGAAGGCGGCGGTGCCATGGGCGCCAGCGGCACGGGCGTTATCGGCGCGCTGGTTTGTGCGGCCGGCGGCGGCTTGGCGCAGGAGCCAAGCAGAAACAAAGCAGCAAGAGCGAGGCGCCGGAAATTATGCATCAGAAATTTTGTTCAATCATGAAAGCAGGGGTGCTCGAAGGGCTGAGGCTAGTTTGGGTCTGGCCGGGCATGGGGGCGAATTGAGGGGGCAGGGGCGTGCCGCCCGGCGGGGTGGCGGCGGATGCGGCGGCGGCGGAGAAATGCGGGTGCAAAGTGTGCACGCCGTCCGGGCCGGAGAGTTCGATATGGTCGGGCGTGATGCGGCTGAGCTCATAGCCGTCGATGCTGCCGCCCTGGTTCACCAGGTGCGGCTTCTGGCCGTCGGCCGAGAACACTGCCGTGCCAGTGCCGTCGACGAGGATGATGGCGGAAAGGCGTGGCAGGGCACTGTCCGCGCTGGCGCCCGGCTGGTCAGCCGCGTGGCGCCCCGGGGTGAACAGGGGCCCGGCCAAAGCCGTGCTGCCCCATTGGCCGACGGCGGTGTCGGAAAGATATGGCGGTGCGGCGGGAAGGCCGCCGGGAAAATACCCGGGTGCCGCGGCAGGGTCCGGCAGTAGCCAGAGCGCAGCGAGCAGGAGCAGCAGCGTGCCCGCCAGCCCCGGCCATGCCGGATGGATATTATGGATCTTCAGAAAGAAGATCATGGTGACCCGGCACGAAAACCGGTGACGAAGAAGCTCGCCTGCACCTGTTGGGTCTGGCTGTTCGCGCTGAGGTTCAGCTGGTCGATGATCATGCGCGGCCGCGCCGTGCCGATGGCCTGCCACAGCGCGACCAGCACCGGCCAGCTCGCGGTGACGCTCACCTGCATGCTGATGCGCCGTACCGCGCCGTCCGGCTGGGCGGGTTGCAAGGCGGCGCTGTCCAGGCTGGTGCCGGATTGCGCAGCAAGCCCCTGCAGCGTCGTTTGCAAATTGGCGCCGGCGATCACGTCGGAATCGCCCGCCAGCAGTACTTGGTCATTGGCCGATTGCAGCCCGGCCGTGCTCACGGCCTCACGCAGCGACGGGATTTCCGCACCCAGCGCGGCCAGATGCGCCGCCAGCCGCTGCTGCTGCGTCAGCTCGTCTGCCCGCGCCTCGTACCAGCCGATCAGCGGCCCGGCTGTGCTCATCCACAACAGCACGGCGGCGAAGATCGTGATGGCCACGGCCAGGGCCTGGCCGCGCCTTCCCTCGGGCAAGGAGAAGCCCGTCGTCATTCTGAGACCGTCACGTGCAGAGAAAACAGATCCGCCTTGCCGTCCGAGCTGCGGGTGACCGGCGCCGTAAAACTTGGGTTGCGCAGGCCCGGTACGGCGGAGAGTAGATTGATGAGCTGCGCGGCGTTGCCGGACTGGCCATCGAAGGCGAGGTCGCCAGATTTCAGCGTCAGGTCGCTGAGCCAGGTGTCGTCGGGCAGGGCGGCGGTGAGGACGCTAAGTACCTGCAGCGCATCGCCGGCGTGGCGCGCGGCAGCGATGGCAGCGCGCCCCTGCGCGGCGGCGGTCAGCTGCTGCCGTAGCGCCTGGGCGTGGTTGGCCGCTGGCATCACACCGGCAATTTCCTGTGCCGCAGCATCCAGCGCCATCTGCTGGCGCAGGAACGGGGTCGCGAGGCAGGTCAGCGCCAGCACGCCGCACAGCGCGAACAGGGCCTGCTGCAGCCGCCAGCCGGGTTGCTGCCCCGGCGTGCCGAGGGGCAGGCGCCCGGTCTCCGTCTCGATGAAGCTGGGGGTGACATTGATGCGCCCGAGAGCGGTGCGCAGACTATCGACCTGGGTGCGCAGGGCGATGGACAGGGTAAGCTGCAGTTTTGCCCGGACGCGGTCGTGACACAGATGGGCGACGCTCCAGTAAACCTCATCGGCCGTAAAGGGGGTAAGCCGGTCCATCTCGAACCCCAGCACGGCGGTGAGGTCGCGCCCGGCGGCGAGCGGCAGTACCACTTCGCGCTGCAGCACCGCGCCCGGCGGCAGGCGCAGGCCGGTTGCCAGATGTGGCGGCAGACCGGCAGGCAAGGGGCGTGTGAGATCGAGCATGCCGAGCCCGCCCTCACTCCCCTGGCGGCGCAGCAGTAGCGTGCCGGCGGGCGCCTGCTCGATACCGGTGGCGAGGCCGTCGAAGGCGATGATCAGCGCATCTTCCGGAAGGCGGGCACGGGCCAGCAGGCCGGGTGCGAGCGTTCGCATCTGGCTCATCCACCAATGGGCGAATTCCGCCAGCATCAGCGCCTAACCCAGTTCATTCCGGATGGCGACAAATTCATGGTGGGGGCCTGATTAACCTTTTCGACAGGGCCAAGATAATGAAG
>JAMFRO010000071.1 GCA_026224825.1 bacterium
TCCTGCTGTGCCGGCGTCGGGTTGCTGCTGCTTTGCGCCCCATTTGCCTGGGCCGGATTCGTCTCCGACAAAGGTGGGGTATCGACCGGCATCGCGCCTTCAACGTCGTGGCTAATGCCGATCACCGTGCCTGGAACGGTTCCGTAGCGGGTAAAATCATAGGCCGCAATTTTGAGCTGCACTTTCTGCCCCAGATGCACAAACCCCATGTCCCTGTTCTCGATCCGGACCTCGGCGTTGAGCTTCGGATCGTTTGGAACGACGACTAGCAACTCCTCAGCGGGTGTCACCACCCCTCCCACGGTATGCACCGATAATTCCTGCACTGTCCCGGCAATGGGCGCCCGCAACGTGTCGAGCCGCAATTCCTCACCGGCTTTGGCCAGATCCTGCTGGTCCTGATCGATCTGCTGCTCGGCCTTGACCAGATCGCCCAGCACGGATGTTTCGTAATCCGCCACGGTCTGCGCGTGCTGTGCCACCAGGGCCTGCTGTGCTGAGAGCGCTTCCGTCGCCTGCATTTTCACCACCGGCACTTGGTGCTGCTGCTGGGTGAGCTGCTGATGCGCGCTGATCCAGTCAATCCTGTCACCAACTCCCAGCGTCAAGGCATTGTCACGAACAGTCGCCATTTGCTGCGAATAATCGAGTGTCGCCTGAAGCTGCCCCATCGTGGCCACCGCCTCGCCATTCTTCTCTTGCTGTTCCGCGATCTGTTCATCAAGAGATGCCAGTTTGGCGATTTGCCCCGCATATTGCGCCTGCATGGCGGCTTCGGTCGCTTCCAGCAATGCCTGAGACGAATCTGCCGGCGGATCTGCCAATTGCGGCGGCTGGCCGCTCAACATGGCCGCCCGCAAACCGGTAAGGCGGGACCTGTCAAGCCGGGCCTGCAACAGATCATACCCCGCCCGCGTGCTGTCCGCCACGGCATTCGTGGGGTCGAGCAGAATAAGCGGCTGGCCGGCGACGACTTGTTGATCATCCTGCACGAGGATCGACTGCACTACCCCCGCCTGCAACGGCTGAATGATCTTGCTGTTGCCAACCGGCTCGATCCGCCCCTGTGAGGTCACCACAATATCGACCTTACCGATGGAGGCCCAGATGATCGCGAACAGCGCCGCGCCGACGATGGTCATCGCCGTCGCACGCCCCGCCGGAGACGCCGGAGTTTCGATAATCTCAAGTGCTGCGGGTAGAAAGGCCAGCTCATCCCTGCCGCGTTGCGGCGGCTTCACGGGTTTGAGCGGCACCAGAACACCCTTGCTTACTGGTGGCTCGGTGCGGTTATCGTTCTCCACGGCACTGCTCATGCCACAACACCCATTTGGATACGGTGCAGCGCGGCATAGCGCCCGCCGCGTTTGAGCAGCTCGTCATGCGTGCCATCCTCAACAATACGGCCGCCCTCCACCGTGACGATGCGATGCGCGCCCCGCACCGTGCTCAGGCGATGCGCGATGATGATGACCGTGCGGTTGCGGCAGATGAGCTGCATATTGGTCTGAATCGCGTGCTCACTTTCATAATCCAGAGCACTCGTTGCTTCATCGAATATAAGAATGCGCGGGTTGCCGATAAGCGCGCGCGCGATGGCAATGCGCTGGCGCTGACCGCCTGAAAGTGCGGCACCGCGCTCACCCACCACAGTGTCGTATCCTTCCGGCAATTGCAGGATAAATTCATGCGCCCCCGCGAGCTTGGCCGCGGCGATGACGAATTCCATCGGCCTTCCCGGATCGGCGATGCTGATATTTTCGCGCACTGAACGGTTGAACAGCAGGTTCTCCTGCAGCACCACCCCCACCTGCCGGCGCAGCCAGGCCGTATCGACCATGTTCAGATCCACGCCGTCGATCAGCACCCGCCCGCTCTCCGGCACATACAGCCGCTGCAGCAACTTGGCCACGGTGGATTTGCCTGAGCCCGACGGGCCGACGATACCAATCACCTGGCCGGGCTCGATGGCCAGGTTCAGCTCGTTGAGCACACGCTGGCCGTCGATTCGGTAACGGAAATTCACATGGTCAAACTGGATTTTGCCCTTGATCGGCGGCAGCACGCCCCGCCCGGGTGAGGATTGCGGCTCCATCGGCGAATTCAGAATATCGCCGAGCCGCAATACGGAAAGCCGGGCCTGATGGAAATCCTGCCACAATTGCGCCAGACGCAGCACCGGCTGCGATACCCGGCTGGCGAACATGGTGAAGGCCACCAGCTCGCCCACGCTCATGCTGCCATTCATAACCGCCTCGGCGCCAAAAAACAGCACACCGGCATTTACCAATTTGCTGACGAGCTGGATGCCCTGGCTCACCACATTGCTGAGGTTCGAGGTCTTGAACGACGCCGTGACGTAGCCGGCGAGCTGCTCCTCCCATCGGTTCTGCATCTGCGGCTCAATCGCCATGGCCTTCAACGTTTCGATGCCAGTTACTGCCTCAACCAGAAA
>JAMFRO010000072.1 GCA_026224825.1 bacterium
CAGACCCGATAGTTTACCGCTTTTGGCCCGACCTACGGACCCGCTCTTCTTGGACATTTAGTAGCCCCCTTATATTTTCTTGTTGTCCCAGACGTCTCGACGAAACCTATAAAATGGTGTGAAACCGCAACAAAAACGCGCGCGCCTTTGGGGGCTCCAAACCAGATACCGTGAACATGACACGCAGTGCCACGCTATTCAGGAAAACGATTTTAACTCAGCTTTTTGAACGAACGGACGAACCGGCGGAGAACGATATCTCCCAATTTTTTCTGTATTTGTCTTGAATCGTGCATAGTGGACTTAAAAGGCGTGAGCAAGGGGCTTTAACTTTGGGTTTTAGGACATTCCAGTGGGTTTAGGCCAAATACCGGGCGGTGTTCTGTAGCAGATGGTGCGGTAGGCGAGGGCGTGGACGGGCCAGGATATGCAGCAGGCTGCATGATATTTCAAAATGTTAGGCGAGCTTGCCATGGCTCGCCTAAACCCTGGACACGAGGTTGTTTTAAAAATTATCCATGCCGGCTGTTACTGCATTCTTCCCTGGTGTTGCTGTGCGGTCACAGCGCCAGAACGATCTTGCCCCCGTTGCCGCCTTGCTCGACGAGGCGGTGCGCGGCCGGAGCTTGGTCCAGGGGCAGGGATTGCGCGATGGGGACGGGCAATAGCCCGGCGGCCACGGCTGCGGACAGTTCGCGCAGTTTTGCGGGGTCGTTGTGCACCACAACAAAAACCGGGGTGCTGGTGAGGTCTTGGGGGTCGATCGGCGTGGTGGCTGCCGTGAAGATCGCGCCGTCCGGGCGGAGGTGGCGGCATAGATCGGCGACCGCACGGCCGCCGACGGTATCGATAACGTATTTGAAATCCGCACCACTCCAGCCTTCGGCGCCCAGGATCAATGTCTCGGTGGCACCTAAGGCGCGGGCTTCGTCGAGCTGGTTCTCGCGTACGGCGGCGACGATGTGCACGCCCCGGCGGTGGGCGGCGTACATTGCAAACCTGCCGACGCTGCCTGTGGCGCCTGTGATCAGCACGATATCGTTGGCTTGCGGTTTGGCGTATTCCTCGATCATCTGCACGCCGGTGAGGCCACCGGTGGGGATGGCAACGGCGGTGGCGAAATCGAGCGCGTCGGGGATGGGCACGATTTCGGCTGCCGGTACCAGCACGTATTCGGCATAGGCACCGCGCTGCAGCATATCGAGCATGGCGAAGACGCGCGCGCCGGGGGAAAAGCCGGTGACGCCGGGGCCGAGGTCGTCGATGATGCCGGCGACATCATAGCCGAGGATTTGCGGAAAATTGAGGGGGGCGACGGAGTCGAACATGCCCTGGCGCAGTTTGGTATCCGCGGGGTTTACAGCCGCCGCGTGCACGCGAATGCGGATGGTGCCGGGGGTTGTCGCGGGGATGGGCCGCTCGGCCAGATGCAGTACCTCTGGTCCGCCGTATTCATTGCATTCTACCACACGCATGTTGTGCTCCCGGGGTGAAATATGTTTTGCGATAAGGCCTATACCCTGCGCAGGCCTTGCTCGGTTGCGATGGCGTGCAGGGGTAGGTCGGTGTGCCCGTGGGGGATGTCCGCCACCTGTTGCGCTGCGAAAGCGCAGCCGAGGCGGAAGGCGTTGGGCTGAAGGGCAAGTGTTCTGTCGTAATAACCGCCGCCGTAGCCGAGGCGGTGACCGAAAAGGTCAAATGCCAGCAGCGGGAGGAGGATGAAATCCGGTGCGGTTTCGCTGCCCGATGGGTGATAGGTGTTGTATCTGCCGCGCAACATTTTTGCGCCCGGCACCCAGGCGCGGAAGATCAACGGCGATCCGGGGCTGGTTGTTTCCGGCAGGCATAATGCGTGGCCGCGTGAATGCAGTTGGTGCAATAATGGGCGGATGTCGATTTCATGCGGCATTGGCCAGAAGCCGGCGATTGTGGCGCCGGTGGGGA
Organism: bacterium; assembly: GCA_026224825.1. Taxonomy (GTDB): domain Bacteria; phylum Pseudomonadota; class Alphaproteobacteria; order Acetobacterales; family Acetobacteraceae; genus Acidocella. The sequence continues at coordinate 1,945 of JAMFRO010000072.1, forward strand.
TGATGTTGGATTCCAGTACATGCGTGGCGAGGGCTGCGCCCAGCGCGGGGTCGAGTGCGGCGCGGATGCCGAGCATCTCTGTCCGCAACGCTGCTTTTCTCGCTGCGGTATCCAAGTGTTTAAGGCGTGGTCAGCCGGAATTCGATCCGGCGGTTCTGCGCGTAGTCTGACGGCTGGTCGCCGGGGGCGATGGGGTTGTTCGCCCCCATGCCGGAGGTGACGAGGCGGTTTTCGGGCACGCCGTCGGCGATGAGGAGGTCCAGCACGGCGAGGGCGCGGGCGGAGGAGAGGTCGAAATTGGATTTGTAGGGGCCGCCTTTAATGGGCTGGGCATCGGCATAGCCATCGACCGAGAGGACCCAGTTGACGTTGGGCGGGATTTTTGCGGCGATGGATTTTATGGCGGTGGCGACGTCGGCGATTTCCGTCTGGCCTTGCGGGGTGATGGTGGCGTCGTCGACGGAGAAGAGGACGTCGCTCTCGAAGACGAAGCGGTCGCCGACGACCTTGATGTTATTCTGGCCCTTCAGGCTTTCCGAGAGGGCGCGGAAGAAGACGCTTTGGTATTGCTGCAGCTCTTCCACTTTGCGGGCGAGGGCTTCGTTGAGCTGTTTGCCGAGGTCTACGATTTGGACGTTGTCCTTCACGTCGGCGGCCTGGGCGGCGTCGAGTGCTTGTTGCAGGGCGGCGAGCTGGGAGCGCAGCGCTGCCATCTGCTGGTTGAGGAGGGCGATTTGCGCTTCGTCCCCTGCGGAGAGTTTTTGCGCGGCTTGGAGTTTACCTTGCGTGTCTGAAAGCTGGGCTTGGGTGTCCGGCGTGCCGGCTATGGTGAGCATCTGGGCCTGGAGGGCGGAGATGCGTCCGGCGGCCGCGGCGGCTTGGGCCTGGGCGTCCGCCAGTTGGGCCTGCATGCCCTTCTGGCCGTCCTGCAGGGTGGTGATGGTGGCGGTATCGCCGGCGAGCTGCTGAGTGAGATTGGTGTTGGCGGATTGGGCCTGGGCGAGCTGGGCGTTCAGTGTGGCCAGCTCCTGGGAGAGCGTTGCGTCCTTGGAGGTTTCCATGGAGAGGCTTTGGGTGAGTTGCGCGATCTGCTGTTTCAGCAGGTCGATGGTGTTGTTGGAGCCGGTGAGGGCGGAGGAGAGGAAGGCTTCGGCCAGGACGAAGACGAGGAGGACGAAGATGGTGACCATGAGGAGGGTGGACAGGGCATCCACATAGCCGGGCCAGGCTTCTAAGCCGTTGTCGCCACCGCGCTTGCGGCGGCTCATGCCCGCACGCTCATGCGCGCATTCCTATGCACGTTGGTCGTCGGCTATGGCGGCGATGGTGCGCATGAGGACTTTTAGGTCGCTGCGCAGCTCGGCGAGGCCTTGGGTGCGGCCCTGCTCGGCCTCGGTTGTCATGCGCGAGAGCAGGAGTTCGATGTTGCGCAGATGGGCGCGGGAGACTTCATCGCCGGGTTTTTGCTCGGAGAGGCGGATGAGCACCGGGCCGAGGGCGGATTGATTGGCGGCTAGTTTTTCCATGAGCTGCTGGTTGCTTTGCAGCGTGTCGCTGAGCTGGGCCAGGCGGTCGCCCATGCCGAGGAGTGCGTTGTTGCTTTGGGCCCGGCTTTCCTCGCCGCGCACCAGTACGCGCTGGAGGCCCTCCATGTTCTCGGCGGTCTGCTCCAGCAGGGCTTGCACGTAGACCGGCACGCTGGCTTCGCCGTCGCCCGTTACGCCGCCGGTGGAGAGGCGGGTGAGGCCTGCCAGCCATTCCTCCAGCTCGTTGAAGAAGCGGTTTTGCGCCTGGCCGGCGGTGAGGTCGAGAAAGCCCAGGATGAGGGCGCCGGAGAGGCCGAAGAGGGAGGAGGAGAAGGCCGTGCCCATGCCGGCGAGCGGGCCGGCGAGGCCGGATTTGAGCTGGGCGAACATGGCGTTGACGTCACCACCGGCGAGCGACATGCCGTTGATGACCTCGGCCACGGAATTGACCGTGTGGAGGAGGCCCCAGAAGGTGCCCAGAAGGCCCAGGAAGATCATGACGCCGGTGACGTAGCGGGAGAGCTCGCGGGACTCGTCCAGGCGGGAGGAAATGCCGTCGAGTATGGTGTTCAGGGCCTGGCCGGAGAGGGTGATGCGGCGCTCGCCGTCCGCGCGGCCTTGGAGCATGCGGGCCATGGGGGCGAGGAGGATGGGGGGGCGGGATTTTTCCAGCTTTTGGCGGTTGCGGCGGAACTCTTCCACCCAGGCGACCTCGGGGTAGAGGCGCTGGACCTGGCGGATGTTCCAGAACACGCCGAAGATTTCGACCGCGACGATGACGGAGTTGATGACCGGGTTGGCCATGTAGAAATGGACCAGTTGCGGCGAGACCAGGACCGCAACCCCGTAAACCGCGACGCAAAAAATCACCATGCGGATGAGGTAGTTGGTCGGCTTGGTCATTTTTCTGTTCCGCCGCCGCTCCCTACTATCGCCTCATCCTCGTTCTGCCCTGGTACCGCACCTTGGGCGCGGGGGAGGATGTTTTGCGGTGGTACACCGCAGGCGGTGAGTGCTGCTTGCACGGTCAGGGCGCGGGCGAGGGAGAGGCGCATGGCGCCGGAGGGATCGGAGGGGTCTGTGGGGGCGCGGGCATCCACTGCCACCTTGCCGGGGGCGGCGCAGAAGGGTTTTAGCGCGGCCGTGGCGTTGGCGGGGAGGTCGGCGCTGCCGGGGGCGAAGACTAACGCGATGGGGGCGGCGGGTTTGGGCGCTGTGGGCGGGGCGGGCGGCGGCACATGGGCGGCGGTTTGTACCGGCGCGGGGGGCTTGGGACCGGCAACAGCCTGCACCGGGGCCAGCGGCCTGGAAGCGACATGCACACTATGCGTCCAATGATGTACCGGGGCTGCTACCGGAAGCGATACCGCCACCGCCACCGGAGGCGGCGGCGCGATGCCGGCGAGCTGCTGCAATGCGGCGGGATTGACGGTTACCTGCGCCAAGGCAGGCAAGGGGGCTGCGAGCAAAAAGCCGGTCAGGAGTAGAATCTGTTTCACAACAGGAAGACTAGCCTCAACCCTTCGAAGCCGCCAGACCGTCGCGGACCACTTCCAGCAGTTTGGGGTGCATATGCGGATTTGCCGCCACAACCGTGTTGGCGATCTCATCCTTGCCCTCGGAATCCGTGGCGTAACCCCCGGCCTCGCGCACGATGAGCATGCCGGCCGCGATGTCCCACGGCTTGATGCCGGTTTCCCAGTAGCCGTCGTACCGCCCCGCAGCGACCCAGGCGAGATCGAGGGCTGCCGCGCCGAAGCGGCGGATGCCGGCGACCTGGGGCATCAGCGCGCCCAGGGTGCGGGCGAATTCCAGACGCTGGCCGCCATTGCTGATGGCGAAGGGAATGCCGGTGGCGAACAACGCGTCCTTCAGCTCCCGCCGCGCGGACACGCGCAGGCGCTTGTCGTTGAGATACGCCCCAACGCCCTTCTCAGCCCAGAACATCTCGCCAATCACCGGCGAATACACCAGCCCCGCATGGATCTCCGTGCCGCCATCCGGCAGACGCTTCTCCAGCGCTATGGAAATCGCCCAATGCGGTATCCCATGCAGAAAATTCGTGGTGCCATCCAACGGGTCCACAATCCACCGCCAGGACCATTTGTCGCCGCCGGACGCCCCGGACTCCTCCATCAGCATCCCATAACCAGGCCGCGCCTTCTCCAGATCCTCGCGAATGCTCTGCTCCGCCCGCAAATCCGCCTGGCTGACAAAATCCCCCGGACCCTTCATGGAAACCTGAAGATTCTCCACCTCCATAAAATCGCGCAGCAACCGCTTAGCCGCCTTCGTAGCCGCGGCCTGCATAACGCTCATGTGCGGGGAAAGACGAGGCATCATGGATCGGGCTCCTAAAAGGTAAAAAGGCCAGGGCTCTGCCCTGGACCCGCCGGGGCCTGAGGCCCCGGACCCCCGCTACTTATCGGGGTTGAGAGAGTGGGGGGTGGAAATCGCCCCCTCGGACGATGGGCATATTGGAGAGGATGATGGGGGCGATTTCCACCCCCCACTCTCTCAACCCCGTAAATTAATGGGGTCTGGGGCCTGCGGCCCCAGCGGGGTCAGGGGCGGAGCCCCAGCCTTTTTATCCTTTAGCCCGTTCCACGTAGCTTCCGTCTTCCGTGCGCACGACGACGCGTTCGCCGGCTTCGATGAAGGGTGGGACGAGGGTTTTGACGCCGTTGGAGAGTTTGGCGGGTTTGTAGGATGAGGAGGCGGTTTGGCCTTTGACGACTGGGTCCGCTTCCACGATTTCCAGGGTGACGTGTGGGGGCAGGGTTATGCCGACGGGGTCGCCTTCGACGAGGGCGACGGAGACGGCCATGTTGTCCTGGAGGAAGGGTGCGCTGTCGCCGAGGATGGTGGTTGGGACCATGAATTGTTCGAAGGTTTCGGGGTCCATGAGGACGAGGTTATCGCCGTCTGTATAGGAGTAGGTGTAGTCCCGGTCTTCGGTGGTCAGGCGTTCCACGGTATCGGCGGTGCGCCAGCGTTCGTTGGTTTTATTGCCGGTTTTCAGGTTGCGCATTTCCACCTGGATGAAGGCGCCGCCTTTGCCGGGTGTGATGATTTGCTGCTTCAGCACGGTCCAGCGGTTGCCTTCGTGCTCGATGACCTGTCCGGCGCGGATGAGGTTAGCCTGCTGCTTCATGGGTGTGCCCTGCGGATGGAAACTTTGAATGAACGTGGCTTTGGCTTTTGGCCTTGGCCGTGAAGCGGGGGCTTACGCCGTACGGGTGATTTGGGCAAGCCGGGCGGGAGATGTGGGCCGGGAGTGGTTACCCGGCCAGAAACTTTTTTTGAAAATTCTCCGGGGCGATTAACGGTGAATTCATATTTGCCAGGCTAAATGGGGTCACCCCCCCCGTTTGCACTGGCGCCAAAAATTGGCCCGATCTCCAAGGATTTGGCCCCATGTTTTCGCACCCCCCCCGTGCGGTACGCCGTCACGCGCTCAGTACCTCTTGCTTGCTCGCTTTCCCCACGGCTTTTGCTCTTGGCGGCTCTGCTCAAGCACAGACCGTGATCAGCGCCAATCAGTCCAGCACGCTCAATTTGTCCTCTTACGGGGCGGCTGGTGTCAGCATTTCCAATGGCGTGAGCATCACCAGCACTGGGCTGGCGGCGGTTTCCGCCACCGTGGCGGCGCAGCTCGGCAATGCCGGGCAGGTGTCGGATATGAGCGGGTCGGGGATCGACCTTGGTGCCGGCGGTGCGGTGAGCAACAGCGGCAGCATTAACGGCGCTGATTATGGTGTGCGGGTGAATGGCGCCGCCGGCCAGGTGAGCAATACCGGCGCGATTGCAGCCGGGTATGACGGTGTGAGCCTGAACAAGGGCGGTATCGTGAGCAATAGCGGCTCCATCTTTGGTGCGCATATTGGCGTGTATACCGGCAATGGCCAGGGCAGTGTTTCCAACAGCGGCACCATTACGGCGCGCAGTGGTGATGCGGTGTCTCTTTATAGCGGCGGCAGCCTTACCAATACGGCCTCGGGCCAGCTCAATGGCGGCTATAGCGGTGTGTATGCCGGGGGCAATGGCTCACAGATCACCAATGCCGGGCTCATCACCGGGCCGGAGTTTGGCGCTTACCTTATGGGGGCCTCTTCCGTCAGCAATTCCGGCACCATGGCCGGTGGGGTTGATGGGGTGATGGACCTGGGTGCTGGCGGCGTGGTCGCCAATACCGGGCTGATCCATGGCGGGCAGATTGGCGTGAGGCTGGCCGGTAATGGGTCGGTTGATAATTCAGGGATGATCTCGGGCGGCACCATTGGGGTGAAGCTTGGGGTTAACGGCACGCTGGCGAATGAAGCCAGCGGGCACGTCACCGGCGGTACGACATCTGTGGTCGCCGCCGCCGGTGATGTGCTCACAAATGCGGGTAGCATCAGTGGGCGGACGGGTATCAGCACCACGGGTGCCGTGAGCATCGTCAATACGGGGGTGATCAGCTCGACCGTGGCGGGTGGGAATGCGATCTCGTTGAGCGGCGGGGCCAGTACCATTACTTTGGGCACGGGTTCGCAGATTGATGGGAATATCGCGGCCAATAATACGGCCAGCCAGATTATTCTGACCGGGAGCGGCACGCTGGCCTGCGGCATTAGCGGTTTTGCCGCGGGCAGCGCGCTTACGGTGGCCCAAGGTGCGGTGTGGACCGGTGAGGGCAACTGGCAGGTGGCGCAACTGGTGAATAACGGGGTGTTTACGCCGGGGCTGGTGGGTACACCGCTTAGCCTGAGCGGTAATTTCGTGCAGAATTCCACTGGTACGTTGCGGGTGCTGGTGACGCCTGGGGGTATCTCCAGCTTTGCCATTACCGGTACGGCGACACTGGGCGGTACGCTGCGCTACGTGCTGGCGCCTGGCACTTATGCGCCGGGTAGCGATACTTTCCTCACCGCGAGCGGCGGCATCCAGGGTGATTTTGCCCAGGTGACCAGTACGCAGACGGGGCTGCAGGCGACGCCGCTGGTGCATACCGTGGGCAGTGTGGTGGTTGTGAATGGCGCGACGACGCAGGTGGCGCTGACCATTACGGCGCCCCTCACCGTTACCCCCGGCGGTGCGACGCTCTTTGCTGACAGCACTCAGGCTATGGTGCTTGGTGCCTTCGCTGCTGGTGCCAGTGTGTTGGACCGTGCCGATAGCGGTGCGCCCGCCGGCGGCTGGGCTCAGGCTAGCGGTAGTACAGCTTCCGCTTCTGGGGCTTATTCCGTGCGGGGCGGCGGGTTTCTCGCCGGTATCGACCATGGCAATGGGTTTGGCGGGCGGATAGGCTTTGCGGTGGGGCTGGATAGCAGCAATATGCGGGATAAATCCTCCGGCACGGCTGGCTTGAAAACCGTGCGCCTTGGCCTGTATGCCGCTCAGCCGCTCGGCCGCTTTGTGCTCAGCGCCGATGTGATGGACGGGGTTATCTCCCGCAACACCACCCGCACCACCGGCGCCGATGCCGCCACCGCGAAAGGCAGTGCCAATGTGCTCTCCGGCGATGCCCAACTTGCTCTGCCGCTGGTGTGGGGTGGGGCGGATATCGTCCCGGCCTTCGGCCTGCGCATCGCCAGCGTTACCGCCGGGCGGTTGGACGAGGCCTCCGCCACCCAGGCGTACGCGCTGAATGTGGCTGGCGCCAGCGGCACAACAATCGCCCCCTATCTGCGCCTGGCGGTGCAGAAAAGCTTTATCACCACCAGCAACCTGGTCATCACCCCCACAGCCACCCTGGGTGTGACCACAATGCTGAACAACCCTGGGGCCGACACAATGTTCACGGCACAAGACGGCACCGCATTCCTCTCCCACCCCGAACACATGGCCCCCATCTCCGGCCAGTTCAGCACGGGTGTGACGTTGAGCCGCGGCGCCTGGAGTTTTACTGCCACTTACAGCGGCGAGGCAGGAGGAAATTGGTCGGGTCAGAGCCTGCAAGCGGGGGTGCAAGCTAGGTTCTAACCCTCGACCAATGCCGCCGGCCCCGGCTGCGCGCGCAGCCGGGGCCGGCGGCATTGGTCGAGGGTTAGAACCTAGCTTGCACCCCCGCTTGCAGGCTCTGACCCGACCAATTTCCTCCTGCCTCGCCGCTGTAAGTGGCAGTAAAACTCCAGGCGCCGCGGCTCAACGTCACACCCGTGCTGAACTGGCCGGAGATGGGGGCCATGTGTTCGGGGTGGGAGAGGAATGCGGTGCCGTCTTGTGCCGTGAACATTGTGTCGGCCCCAGGGTTGTTCAGCATTGTGGTCACACCCAGGGTGGCTGTGGGGGTGATGACCAGGTTGCTGGTGGTGATAAAGCTTTTCTGCACCGCCAGGCGCAGATAGGGGGCGATTGTTGTGCCGCTGGCGCCAGCCACATTCAGCGCGTACGCCTGGGTGGCGGAGGCCTCGTCCAACCGCCCGGCGGTAACGCTGGCGATGCGCAGGCCGAAGGCCGGGACGATATCCGCCCCACCCCACACCAGCGGCAGAGCAAGTTGGGCATCGCCGGAGAGCACATTGGCACTGCCTTTCGCGGTGGCGGCATCGGCGCCGGTGGTGCGGGTGGTGTTGCGGGAGATAACCCCGTCCATCACATCGGCGCTGAGCACAAAGCGGCCGAGCGGCTGAGCGGCATACAGGCCAAGGCGCACGGTTTTCAAGCCAGCCGTGCCGGAGGATTTATCCCGCATATTGCTGCTATCCAGCCCCACCGCAAAGCCTATCCGCCCGCCAAACCCATTGCCATGGTCGATACCGGCGAGAAACCCGCCGCCCCGCACGGAATAAGCCCCAGAAGCGGAAGCTGTACTACCGCTAGCCTGAGCCCAGCCGCCGGCGGGCGCACCGCTATCGGCACGGTCCAACACACTGGCACCAGCAGCGAAGGCACCAAGCACCATAGCCTGAGTGCTGTCAGCAAAGAGCGTCGCACCGCCGGGGGTAACGGTGAGGGGCGCCGTAATGGTCAGCGCCACCTGCGTCGTCGCGCCATTCACAACCACCACACTGCCCACGGTATGCACCAGCGGCGTCGCCTGCAGCCCCGTCTGCGTACTGGTCACCTGGGCAAAATCACCCTGGATGCCGCCGCTCGCGGTGAGGAAAGTATCGCTACCCGGCGCATAAGTGCCAGGCGCCAGCACGTAGCGCAGCGTACCGCCCAGTGTCGCCGTACCGGTAATGGCAAAGCTGGAGATACCCCCAGGCGTCACCAGCACCCGCAACGTACCAGTGGAATTCTGCACGAAATTACCGCTCAGGCTAAGCGGTGTACCCACCAGCCCCGGCGTAAACACCCCGTTATTCACCAGTTGCGCCACCTGCCAGTTGCCCTCACCGGTCCACACCGCACCTTGGGCCACCGTAAGCGCGCTGCCCGCGGCAAAACCGCTAATGCCGCAGGCCAGCGTGCCGCTCCCGGTCAGAATAATCTGGCTGGCCGTATTATTGGCCGCGATATTCCCATCAATCTGCGAACCCGTGCCCAAAGTAATGGTACTGGCCCCGCCGCTCAACGAGATCGCATTCCCACCCGCCACGGTCGAGCTGATCACCCCCGTATTGACGATGCTCACGGCACCCGTGGTGCTGATACCCGTCCGCCCACTGATGCTACCCGCATTTGTGAGCACATCACCGGCGGCGGCGACCACAGATGTCGTACCGCCGGTGACGTGCCCGCTGGCTTCATTCGCCAGCGTGCCGTTAACCCCAAGCTTCACCCCAATGGTGCCGCCCGAGATCATCCCTGAATTATCAACCGACCCATTACCGGCCAGCCTCACGCCAATCTGCCCGCCATGGATCAGCCCGGTATTGGCGACCACGCCGCCAGCACCCAGGTCCATCACCCCATCAACCCCACCGGCCATGGTGCCGGAATTGCTGACGGAAGAGGCCCCCATAAGGTAAGCGCCAAACTCCGGCCCGGTGATGAGCCCGGCATTGGTGATCTGTGAGCCATTGCCCCCGGCATACACACCGCTATAGCCGCCATTGAGCTGGCCCGAGGCCGTATTGGTAAGGCTGCCGCCGCTATAAAGAGACACCGCATCACCACTGCGCGCCGTAATGGTGCCGCTGTTGGAAACACTGCCCTGGCCATTGCCGGTATACACGCCAATATGCGCACCAAAGATGGAGCCGCTATTGCTCACGATACCGCCCTTGTTCAGGCTCACACCGTCATACCCGGCTGCAATCGCGCCGGTATTGCTCACCTGGCCGGCGGCGCCATTCACCCGCACACCATAATCAGCGCCGTTAATGCTGCCGCTGTTGCTCACCGCACCGCCGGCACCAAGGTCGATCCCCGACCCGCTCATATCCGACACCTGCCCGGCATTGCCGAGCTGCGCCGCCACGGTGGCGGAAACCGCCGCCAGCCCAGTGCTGGTGATGCTCACGCCATTGGAAATGCTGACACCAGCCGCCCCGTAAGAGGACAAATTGAGCGTGCTGGACTGATTGGCGCTGATCACGGTCTGTGCTTGAGCAGAGCCGCCAAGAGCAAAAGCCGTGGGGAAAGCGAGCAAGCAAGAGGTACTGAGCGCGTGACGGCGTACCGCACGGGGGGGGTGCGAAAACATGGGGCCAAATCCTTGGAGATCGGGCCAATTTTTGGCGCCAGTGCAAACGGGGGGGGTGACCCCATTTAGCCTGGCAAATATGAATTCACCGTTAATCGCCCCGGAGAATTTTCAAAAAAAGTTTCTGGCCGGGTAACCACTCCCGGCCCACATCTCCCGCCCGGCTTGCCCAAATCACCCGTACGGCGTAAGCCCCCGCTTCACGGCCAAGGCCAAAAGCCAAAGCCACGTTCATTCAAAGTTTCCATCCGCAGGGCACACCCATGAAGCAGCAGGCTAACCTCATCCGCGCCGGACAGGTCATCGAGCACGAAGGCAACCGCTGGACCGTGCTGAAGCAGCAAATCATCACACCCGGCAAAGGCGGCGCCTTCATCCAGGTGGAAATGCGCAACCTGAAAACCGGCAATAAAACCAACGAACGCTGGCGCACCGCCGATACCGTGGAACGCCTGACCACCGAAGACCGGGACTACACCTACTCCTATACAGACGGCGATAACCTCGTCCTCATGGACCCCGAAACCTTCGAACAATTCATGGTCCCAACCACCATCCTCGGCGACAGCGCACCCTTCCTCCAGGACAACATGGCCGTCTCCGTCGCCCTCGTCGAAGGCGACCCCGTCGGCATAACCCTGCCCCCACACGTCACCCTGGAAATCGTGGAAGCGGACCCAGTCGTCAAAGGCCAAACCGCCTCCTCATCCTACAAACCCGCCAAACTCTCCAACGGCGTCAAAACCCTCGTCCCACCCTTCATCGAAGCCGGCGAACGCGTCGTCGTGCGCACGGAAGACGGAAGCTACGTGGAACGGGCTAAAGGATAAAAAGGCTGGGGCTCCGCCCCTGACCCCGCTGGGGCCGCAGGCCCCAGACCCCATTAATTTACGGGGTTGAGAGAGTGGGGGGTGGAAATCGCCCCCATCATCCTCTCCAATATGCCCATCGTCCGAGGGGGCGATTTCCACCCCCCACTCTCTCAACCCCGATAAGTAGCGGGGGTCCGGGGCCTCAGGCCCCGGCGGGTCCAGGGCAGAGCCCTGGCCTTTTTACCTTTTAGGAGCCCGATCCATGATGCCTCGTCTTTCCCCGCACATGAGCGTTATGCAGGCCGCGGCTACGAAGGCGGCTAAGCGGTTGCTGCGCGATTTTATGGAGGTGGAGAATCTTCAGGTTTCCATGAAGGGTCCGGGGGATTTTGTCAGCCAGGCGGATTTGCGGGCGGAGCAGAGCATTCGCGAGGATCTGGAGAAGGCGCGGCCTGGTTATGGGATGCTGATGGAGGAGTCCGGGGCGTCCGGCGGCGACAAATGGTCCTGGCGGTGGATTGTGGACCCGTTGGATGGCACCACGAATTTTCTGCATGGGATACCGCATTGGGCGATTTCCATAGCGCTGGAGAAGCGTCTGCCGGATGGCGGCACGGAGATCCATGCGGGGCTGGTGTATTCGCCGGTGATTGGCGAGATGTTCTGGGCTGAGAAGGGCGTTGGGGCGTATCTCAACGACAAGCGCCTGCGCGTGTCCGCGCGGCGGGAGCTGAAGGACGCGTTGTTCGCCACCGGCATTCCCTTCGCCATCAGCAATGGCGGCCAGCGTCTGGAATTCGCCCGCACCCTGGGCGCGCTGATGCCCCAGGTCGCCGGCATCCGCCGCTTCGGCGCGGCAGCCCTCGATCTCGCCTGGGTCGCTGCGGGGCGGTACGACGGCTACTGGGAAACCGGCATCAAGCCGTGGGACATCGCGGCCGGCATGCTCATCGTGCGCGAGGCCGGGGGTTACGCCACGGATTCCGAGGGCAAGGATGAGATCGCCAACACGGTTGTGGCGGCAAATCCGCATATGCACCCCAAACTGCTGGAAGTGGTCCGCGACGGTCTGGCGGCTTCGAAGGGTTGAGGCTAGTCTTCCTGTTGTGAAACAGATTCTACTCCTGACCGGCTTTTTGCTCGCAGCCCCCTTGCCTGCCTTGGCGCAGGTAACCGTCAATCCCGCCGCATTGCAGCAGCTCGCCGGCATCGCGCCGCCGCCTCCGGTGGCGGTGGCGGTATCGCTTCCGGTAGCAGCCCCGGTACATCATTGGACGCATAGTGTGCATGTCGCTTCCAGGCCGCTGGCCCCGGTGCAGGCTGTTGCCGGTCCCAAGCCCCCCGCGCCGGTACAAACCGCCGCCCATGTGCCGCCGCCCGCCCCGCCCACAGCGCCCAAACCCGCCGCCCCCATCGCGTTAGTCTTCGCCCCCGGCAGCGCCGACCTCCCCGCCAACGCCACGGCCGCGCTAAAACCCTTCTGCGCCGCCCCCGGCAAGGTGGCAGTGGATGCCCGCGCCCCCACAGACCCCTCCGATCCCTCCGGCGCCATGCGCCTCTCCCTCGCCCGCGCCCTGACCGTGCAAGCAGCACTCACCGCCTGCGGTGTACCACCGCAAAACATCCTCCCCCGCGCCCAAGGTGCGGTACCAGGGCAGAACGAGGATGAGGCGATAGTAGGGAGCGGCGGCGGAACAGAAAAATGACCAAGCCGACCAACTACCTCATCCGCATGGTGATTTTTTGCGTCGCGGTTTACGGGGTTGCGGTCCTGGTCTCGCCGCAACTGGTCCATTTCTACATGGCCAACCCGGTCATCAACTCCGTCATCGTCGCGGTCGAAATCTTCGGCGTGTTCTGGAACATCCGCCAGGTCCAGCGCCTCTACCCCGAGGTCGCCTGGGTGGAAGAGTTCCGCCGCAACCGCCAAAAGCTGGAAAAATCCCGCCCCCCCATCCTCCTCGCCCCCATGGCCCGCATGCTCCAAGGCCGCGCGGACGGCGAGCGCCGCATCACCCTCTCCGGCCAGGCCCTGAACACCATACTCGACGGCATTTCCTCCCGCCTGGACGAGTCCCGCGAGCTCTCCCGCTACGTCACCGGCGTCATGATCTTCCTGGGCCTTCTGGGCACCTTCTGGGGCCTCCTCCACACGGTCAATTCCGTGGCCGAGGTCATCAACGGCATGTCGCTCGCCGGTGGTGACGTCAACGCCATGTTCGCCCAGCTCAAATCCGGCCTCGCCGGCCCGCTCGCCGGCATGGGCACGGCCTTCTCCTCCTCCCTCTTCGGCCTCTCCGGCGCCCTCATCCTGGGCTTTCTCGACCTCACCGCCGGCCAGGCGCAAAACCGCTTCTTCAACGAGCTGGAGGAATGGCTGGCAGGCCTCACCCGCCTCTCCACCGGCGGCGTAACGGGCGACGGCGAAGCCAGCGTGCCGGTCTACGTGCAAGCCCTGCTGGAGCAGACCGCCGAGAACATGGAGGGCCTCCAGCGCGTACTGGTGCGCGGCGAGGAAAGCCGGGCCCAAAGCAACAACGCACTCCTCGGCATGGGCGACCGCCTGGCCCAGCTCAGCGACACGCTGCAAAGCAACCAGCAGCTCATGGAAAAACTAGCCGCCAATCAATCCGCCCTCGGCCCGGTGCTCATCCGCCTCTCCGAGCAAAAACCCGGCGATGAAGTCTCCCGCGCCCATCTGCGCAACATCGAACTCCTGCTCTCGCGCATGACAACCGAGGCCGAGCAGGGCCGCACCCAAGGCCTCGCCGAGCTGCGCAGCGACCTAAAAGTCCTCATGCGCACCATCGCCGCCATAGCCGACGACCAACGTGCATAGGAATGCGCGCATGAGCGTGCGGGCATGAGCCGCCGCAAGCGCGGTGGCGACAACGGCTTAGAAGCCTGGCCCGGCTATGTGGATGCCCTGTCCACCCTCCTCATGGTCACCATCTTCGTCCTCCTCGTCTTCGTCCTGGCCGAAGCCTTCCTCTCCTCCGCCCTCACCGGCTCCAACAACACCATCGACCTGCTGAAACAGCAGATCGCGCAACTCACCCAAAGCCTCTCCATGGAAACCTCCAAGGACGCAACGCTCTCCCAGGAGCTGGCCACACTGAACGCCCAGCTCGCCCAGGCCCAATCCGCCAACACCAATCTCACTCAGCAGCTCGCCGGCGATACCGCCACCATCACCACCCTGCAGGACGGCCAGAAGGGCATGCAGGCCCAACTGGCGGACGCCCAGGCCCAAGCCGCCGCGGCCGCCGGACGCATCTCCGCCCTCCAGGCCCAGATGCTCACCATAGCCGGCACGCCGGACACCCAAGCCCAGCTTTCAGACACGCAAGGTAAACTCCAAGCCGCGCAAAAACTCTCCGCAGGGGACGAAGCGCAAATCGCCCTCCTCAACCAGCAGATGGCAGCGCTGCGCTCCCAGCTCGCCGCCCTGCAACAAGCACTCGACGCCGCCCAGGCCGCCGACGTGAAGGACAACGTCCAAATCGTAGACCTCGGCAAACAGCTCAACGAAGCCCTCGCCCGCAAAGTGGAAGAGCTGCAGCAATACCAAAGCGTCTTCTTCCGCGCCCTCTCGGAAAGCCTGAAGGGCCAGAATAACATCAAGGTCGTCGGCGACCGCTTCGTCTTCGAGAGCGACGTCCTCTTCTCCGTCGACGACGCCACCATCACCCCGCAAGGCCAGACGGAAATCGCCGACGTCGCCACCGCCATAAAATCCATCGCCGCAAAAATCCCGCCCAACGTCAACTGGGTCCTCTCGGTCGATGGCTATGCCGATGCCCAGCCCATTAAAGGCGGCCCCTACAAATCCAATTTCGACCTCTCCTCCGCCCGCGCCCTCGCCGTGCTGGACCTCCTCATCGCCGACGGCGTGCCCGAAAACCGCCTCGTCACCTCCGGCATGGGGGCGAACAACCCCATCGCCCCCGGCGACCAGCCGTCAGACTACGCGCAGAACCGCCGGATCGAATTCCGGCTGACCACGCCTTAAACACTTGGATACCGCAGCGAGAAAAGCAGCGTTGCGGACAGAGATGCTCGGCATCCGCGCCGCACTCGACCCCGCGCTGGGCGCAGCCCTCGCCACGCATGTACTGGAATCCAACATCATCCCCACCGGCGCCACAATCGCCGGCTTCTGGCCAATGCCGCATGAAATCGACATCCGCCCATTATTGCACCAACTGCATTCACGCGGCCACGCATTATGCCTGCCGGAAACAACCAGCCCCGGATCGCCGTTGATCTTCCGCGCCTGGGTGCCGGGCGCAAAAATGTTGCGCGGCAGATACAACACCTATCACCCATCGGGCAGCGAAACCGCACCGGATTTCATCCTCCTCCCGCTGCTGGCATTTGACCTTTTCGGTCACCGCCTCGGCTACGGCGGCGGTTATTACGACAGAACACTTGCCCTTCAGCCCAACGCCTTCCGCCTCGGCTGCGCTTTCGCAGCGCAACAGGTGGCGGACATCCCCCACGGGCACACCGACCTACCCCTGCACGCCATCGCAACCGAGCAAGGCCTGCGCAGGGTATAGGCCTTATCGCAAAACATATTTCACCCCGGGAGCACAACATGCGTGTGGTAGAATGCAATGAATACGGCGGACCAGAGGTACTGCATCTGGCCGAGCGGCCCATCCCCGCGACAACCCCCGGCACCATCCGCATTCGCGTGCACGCGGCGGCTGTAAACCCCGCGGATACCAAACTGCGCCAGGGCATGTTCGACTCCGTCGCCCCCCTCAATTTTCCGCAAATCCTCGGCTATGATGTCGCCGGCATCATCGACGACCTCGGCCCCGGCGTCACCGGCTTTTCCCCCGGCGCGCGCGTCTTCGCCATGCTCGATATGCTGCAGCGCGGTGCCTATGCCGAATACGTGCTGGTACCGGCAGCCGAAATCGTGCCCATCCCCGACGCGCTCGATTTCGCCACCGCCGTTGCCATCCCCACCGGTGGCCTCACCGGCGTGCAGATGATCGAGGAATACGCCAAACCGCAAGCCAACGATATCGTGCTGATCACAGGCGCCACAGGCAGCGTCGGCAGGTTTGCAATGTACGCCGCCCACCGCCGGGGCGTGCACATCGTCGCCGCCGTACGCGAGAACCAGCTCGACGAAGCCCGCGCCTTAGGTGCCACCGAGACATTGATCCTGGGCGCCGAAGGCTGGAGTGGTGCGGATTTCAAATACGTTATCGATACCGTCGGCGGCCGTGCGGTCGCCGATCTATGCCGCCACCTCCGCCCGGACGGCGCGATCTTCACGGCAGCCACCACGCCGATCGACCCCCAAGACCTCACCAGCACCCCGGTTTTTGTTGTGGTGCACAACGACCCCGCAAAACTGCGCGAACTGTCCGCAGCCGTGGCCGCCGGGCTATTGCCCGTCCCCATCGCGCAATCCCTGCCCCTGGACCAAGCTCCGGCCGCGCACCGCCTCGTCGAGCAAGGCGGCAACGGGGGCAAGATCGTTCTGGCGCTGTGACCGCACAGCAACACCAGGGAAGAATGCAGTAACAGCCGGCATGGATAATTTTTAAAACAACCTCGTGTCCAGGGTTTAGGCGAGCCATGGCAAGCTCGCCTAACATTTTGAAATATCATGCAGCCTGCTGCATATCCTGGCCCGTCCACGCCCTCGCCTACCGCACCATCTGCTACAGAACACCGCCCGGTATTTGGCCTAAACCCACTGGAATGTCCTAAAACCCAAAGTTAAAGCCCCTTGCTCACGCCTTTTAAGTCCACTATGCACGATTCAAGACAAATACAGAAAAAATTGGGAGATATCGTTCTCCGCCGGTTCGTCCGTTCGTTCAAAAAGCTGAGTTAAAATCGTTTTCCTGAATAGCGTGGCACTGCGTGTCATGTTCACGGTATCTGGTTTGGAGCCCCCAAAGGCGCGCGCGTTTTTGTTGCGGTTTCACACCATTTTATAGGTTTCGTCGAGACGTCTGGGACAACAAGAAAATATAAGGGGGCTACTAAATGTCCAAGAAGAGCGGGTCCGTAGGTCGGGCCAAAAGCGGTAAACTATCGGGTCTG
>JAMFRO010000073.1 GCA_026224825.1 bacterium
TCGTCATCGCCCATGTCGACGAGTGTGTGACCCGTGCTGTGCCAGATATCCTCAAGCTTGTTGTTGGACGCAACCGGCGTATTCGACGATGCGGCGAAGCCGCGTTGCCGGCATAACAACTGACTCTCGTAGCAAAAGGTGCCACCCGCGAACACCCCGCGGATGAAGCGCCGCATGGGCCGCAAGGTACGGCTGTAATCGTGGAGACGACCGGCGTCGGGTGAGCTGACCTCGGCCACCGAAGGCGGCAGTCCACTGCCCGAGAGCAACGCGACGGCGAAGCCGGCGGCATCGGCCAGGGTGTACGCCGGGGTGATCCCCGGCACGTTCATGTCTTCCGGCCGCGCGCCGAGGAAGTTGACAACGACCGGCTTGCCCGCCGCGCGCGCCCGCGCCAGGATCTTTTCCGCGACTGCCGGAGCGGGCGGTTTGGAGATCAGCACAATCACTTGGGTGTCGGGATCGGCGCTCAGCGCATCGAGACCGTACAACATGGAGATCCCGCCAATCGATTCGTGCAGGTCGTGCCCGCCCGTGCCGAGCGCCTGGGAAATCCCGGCGCCCAACTGGTCGATGCGGCATGTCACTTCCTGCAATCCGGTGCCCGATGCCGCCACCACGCCTATCCCGCCGCGCCTGACCACATTAGCAAAGCCCAGCGGCATTCCGTTGATAATGGCCGTCCCGCAATCGGGTCCCATCACCAGCAGGTTTTTCTCAGCCGCGAGTGTCTTGATAGCGCGTTCGTGGGCGAGGCTGACGTTATCGCTCAAGAGCATGACCGACAGCCCCAGGCGCAGCGCCTTGATCGCCTCGGCGGCGGCGTAATCGCCAGGGACCGAGATCAGCGCGAGATTCGATGCCGCCTGCTGTTCCACCGCCATTTCGAGGCTGGCAAGCGGTGGCGGACGCACGCCGTCGCCGCCTGACTCCTCCGGCTTGCTGTTCAAACGCTCTTCCGCGATAACGAGCGCGCCGTCGCACGCCGCGATCTCCCCGCGTACCGCGATCACGAGATCGTTCGGGCCGGCGGTGCAGCCGTCGTCGAGAGCCGCGTCCCGCAGTTGCGCGAGATTGGTGCTCGTTCCCATCACCACCGAGGCCTGCTCGATGCCGGCAAGCTTGGAGATATGCGCGGATATCTGCATCAGGGAGACGGAGTCCTGATACATGTTCTTGAAGACCTTGGTTCTTATGCTCATTTCAGCTTCCGGTAATCGTTACACTTGCCTGGTCCAGATTCGGCCGAGTGCCCGCCTGGCGAACCCGGCGTTGCACGCGCTGAGTGCCATCAATCTGATTAACTCGATAATCGTTTTCAGCTAATCCGCATAAAGGATCAGTTCATTTCTTTCTGCTCCACCTTTCCAAGCGCTCTGATTCCGCGCAGGAAACCTCCGAGACAATCTGCGCCAGATGACGAGCCGAATTTCATGACATCGATTGCCGAACGTTTCACGTCTGCCGTCGGGCCTCCGTGAATCAGGACAGTCGTCAAATGATCGATCGACTGTGAATAGTGGCCCTGCAGCGCAAGCTCCAGATAATGCCGGCTGATACTAGTCGTCTGGTGAAGCTGACTCTTTATTGCCGGACGCAATAGTTTCAAATGGGCGGATATGGCGTCGAGATGCTGCCACGGCCATAACGCCGCCAGATAACCCAGCAGGAAGTCGTCGCCATCGGGCGTCAGCCCTGCGCCGTACCCAATCAGTTCCGAAACGCCGCTATCCACCTCCGCCTTTGCGTCGCCGGGGTTCAAGCGAGGGTTGCGCCCACCCGGCGGCCAGCCCGGCAGCAATTGCAGGCTGCTGCGCACTTCGCGTTCCAGGCAATACTCCAGCAACTGGCTCGCCAGCAACGGATAAGCCGCCAGCAGCGCGTTCGGCGAATGGCCGCCCGGCACCCGATCCGTTCCTGGCCGCCAGCACGGCGCCCGGCTCAGGTTCGCGCGCCAGAGTGTGCCGCGCAACTCGTTGTTCTCGAGCGTGATGGGCTGCCGGGAATGCGCCTGATGGCGCCAGTCCCAGCCAGGCGGCGTCGATAGCCGGATAGCCGGATAGCCGTGGGCAGGTTCTGATAGTGCGGACTCAGCAAGGTCAGCAGCTCGCCACTCGCCGACGACATGTTCAGGGCGTGCTGAAAGCAGCTATGAACCCAGAACCGCAGCGTCTCGCGCGGCCCGTGCTCCGCCATATAACCAACGGAGCACACAGGGAAAGTGAGGAGGCGTGCCATGGCTGCCCGGCCCGCTTCAGCCACGCAAGCCGTCGACAATGGCCGCGGCGTCACTGACCCAGCCAAAGATTGCGCCCTGCGCCTTGATCATCTCCAGCGCCGATTTCTGGAACTCCGGGAAATACGATCCGACGCAATCCGCCGGAATAATGCACTCGTAGCCGCGGTCATTGGCTTCGCGAACGGTGGTTGTCACGCAGACTTCCGTTGTCACCCCGCACACGATGAGCGTCTTGATCGCGTGGTTTTGCAGGATCAGCTGCAGGTCGGTTTGATAGAACGCGCCCTTGCCGGGTTTGTCGATGATGGGTTCGCCGAACGTTGGATACAGCTCGGGAATGATGTCGTGCCCAGCCTCGCCGCGAACCAGGATGCGGCCCATGGGGCCGTCGGTGCCAATGAACGTCTTGCCGCCGCGCGTCAGTTTCGCAGGCGGGCAATCGGCCAGGTCGGCGCGGTGGCCCTCACGCGTATGGATGACCA
>JAMFRO010000009.1 GCA_026224825.1 bacterium
AATTACCATCGTTTACTTGTTTTTCGCAAGTAATTTGACTAGCATGGTTGTCAGAGAGTACGAGCAGCACCCAACAAACCAGGAGGCTGCACATGAGCACTATCAGCATCATCGGTACAGGCGGCATGGCCGCAGCGATCGGCGGCCTTGCCGCCAAGGCCGGACACACCGTCGAGGTGATGAGTCGCGACGCCGCCAAGGCGCGGGCGCTGGCCGAGAAGGTCGGATCCGGCGCGACAACAGGAACGTTCGGCGCCGCCCCGGCCGGGGAGATTGTCATCCTGGCGGTTCCCTACTCCGCCGTTCTCAACGTGGTGAAGCAGTACGGCGAAAAGCTGGCAGGCAAGGTTCTTGTTGACATCACCAATCCCGTCGCCTCCGATCACACGAGCTTTGTGACCCCCGGCGACAGTTTCGGCGCGTTGGAGATCGCCAAGGCCGCCCCTGCCGATGCGAAAGTCGTCAAGGCGTTCAACACCCAGTTCTCCCACGTGCTGGCTGCCGGTCCCGCCGAGGGCCACCCGTTGGACGTGTTCATCGCCGGGGACGACGCGCAGGCAAAGGCACGCGTCTCGGCGTTCATCGAGAGCCTCGGACTGCGCCCTATGGATACCGGGCCGCTGCCCATGGCGAGGACGCTGGAGCACGCCTGCCTGCTGTCGCTGGGCCTTCTCACCGACTCCATAAAGCACACCAATTTCTCAATCGGCGTCAGCCTTCTCGGCTGAGCGCACCGGTACCACAGCTTCTCGCATCACATTACTCATAAGGAACATTCACATGCACGTTTTCGTCACTGGCGGGACCGGCCAGGTCGGTTCATACCTCATTCCTGGCCTCATCGCCGCCGGGCATGAGGTGGTCGCCTTGGCCCGGTCGGACGCGTCTGCGGCAGCGGCGTCTGCGCTCGGCGCCAGGGTACGACGTGGAAACCTTGCCGACCTTGACGGTCTGAAGGCGGCGGCGGCGGAGTCCGACGGCGTCATCCACCTCGGGTACAGGGCCGAACTGCTTTCGTCCGGCGGGATCACTGCCTTAGGTGACTCGGAGCTTTCGATCGTGCTCGCGTTTGGCGAGGCGTTGGCGGGCACTGGAAAGCCACTCGTCGCGGCGGGGAGCATCGGCGCGCCCACGAACTTGGGGCGGGCAGGCCCGCTCCTCGCACCAGCCAGCCTCGGCCGACCGGCGACCGAGGATGACCCGGCCCTTCCTTGTGGACCCATGGACGCGGGCACGCTGGTGGCTCGCAACATCGTGGAGACTGCTGTAGTCGGGCTCGCAGAGAAGGGCGTGCGGTCTTCGGTCGTGCGAATTCCTACCTTAGTGCATAGTTCGACCGGGCGCCTGCAACTGATCGGGCTCGCGAAAACGAAGGGCTTCGTCGGCTACCCCGGCGACGGCGAAAACCGGTGGCCCGCGGTGCACACCAGCGATCTGGCCACCTTGTTCCGCCTGGCGCTCGAAAAAGGACCTGCTGGCAAGACCTGGCACGCGGTCGGCGACGAGGGTATCCGGTTCCGCGAGATAGCGGAGGCCATTGCCGCCCGCCTGGGCCTGCCCGCCGTGAGCATTCCCGCTGACGAACTGATGCTGCCAGGCTATTTCGGGTTCCTGACGGCGGTGGTGACGCTGGACCTCGCGGCGTCCAACGCGATCACGCGCCAGGTCCTCGGCTGGGAGCCCACTCAGCCCGGCCTGATCGCGGACTTGGACAACGGTCATTACTTCCCTGCCGGCTGACAAGCTGACGGCAGGGCGCCGGTAGCAAAGCAGCCGGCCGTCATACCCAAAGTCATGAGTAAGCTGCCCATGAATTTTTACAAACCCCGTCAACTTCACACTCGGCGCCTGCCTTCTCGGCTGAGCGCACTCGCAGAACTTCTCGCATCACATCATCAACAGGAGCCCTAACATGCACGTATTCGTCACTGGCGGGACCGGCCATTCCGGTCCGTACATCATCTCCGACCTCATCGCCGCCGGCCATGAGGTTACCGCCCTGGCTCGTTCAGACAAGGCGGCGGCTGCGGTGTCCGAACTCGGTGCGAAGGCGCGTCTCGGTAGCCTCGAGGATCTTGACGGTCTTAAAGAAGCGGCCGCCGCCTCCGACGGTGTCATCCATGTCGCACACCGGCAAGACCTGATTCCGGTCGGCGGGATCAACGCCGTGGCCGATGCGGAGCTTCAGATCATGCTCGCATATGGCGAGGCGCTGGCCGGAACCGGAAAGCCGCTGGTCTCATCGGGAAGCATCGGCTCGCCCGGCTGGGAAAACCTGGGTCGGCCGGCCACCGAGGAGGATCCGCCTCTTCCCGGCGGCGATCCATACAAGAACACCTTGCGGGTTCGCAACATCGTGGAAACTACCGTAATCGGCCTCGCCGAAAAAGGCGTGCGGTCTTCGGTCGTTCGGATTCCTGAAATCATGCACAGCACGACCGATAATGCCGGCTTCCTTCCGCTGCTGATCGGGCTGGCGAAGGAAAAGGGTATCGTCGGTTACCCCGGAGACGGTGCGAACAGGTGGGCCGCCGTGCACACCCGCGACCTCGCCACCGTGTTCCGCCTGGCGCTTGAGAAGGGCGCCGCCGGCAGAAGCTGGCACGCGGTTGCAGACGAGAGCATTCCGTACCGCGAGATCGCCGAGGCCATCGGCAGTCGCTTGAAGCTGCCCGCTGTGCCCATTCCCGCGGACGTGCTGATGCTGCCGGGGTATTTCGGGTTCCTTGCGAGTCTGGTCACGCTGGATACCCCGGCGTCGAATGCCATCACGCGCCAGACGCTCGGCTGGACACCAACGCAGCCCGGCCTGTTTGCCGATATGGACAATGGCCACTACTTCCCTGCCAGCTGAGGGGATGGCAGAGACTCCCGCATCGCGCCGAGCCCGACTCCCTGCCAGCTGAGGGGATGGCAGGGACTCCCGCATCGCGCCGAGCCCGACCAAGACACTATTCTCCCGGAGTGGTAGGAGGGTGACGCAAGTGGCTCGGCGCACACGGAAAACATTATGGGCGAAAGCCTCGTACAGATTACGGGCATACCCCAACTCAGAAGGATATTTGACATGAGCACTATTAGCATCATCGGCACAGGTGGCATGGCCACGGCGGTCGCCGGCCGTATCGCCAAGGCAGGACATACCGTCGAGGTCCTGAGCCGCGACCCAGCCAAAGCGCGGGCGCTGGCCGATAAGCTCTCAGCGGGAGCGACCACGGGGACTTACGCCGCCGCGCCGGCGGGCGATATCGTCATCCTCGCCGTGCCGTACGGCAGTGCGGCGGTGGTAGTGGCTGATTACGGAGACGCGCTCGAAGGCAAGGTGATCATCGACATCACCAATCCGGTCGCCCCGGACCTTTCCGGCCTCGTCACCCCGCTCGGCAGTTCCGGCGCGCAGGAGATCGCCAAGGGTCTTCCCGCCACCGCGCACGTCGTAAAGGCGTTCAACACCGTCTTTGGCCACGTACTTGCCAAGAACGGACGCCTCGACGCGTTCATCGCAGCCGACGATGCGGAGGCCAAGGCGCGCGTCTCGACCTTCATCGAGAGTCTCGGACTGCGTCCGTTGGATGTCGGTGGCCTGCACATGGCCTCGACGCTCGAGGCGCTCGGTCTGATGATGATCGGCCTGGCCAAAAACGGCGCCGGCACCTGGGATATCGCCTTGAACGTCGAGATCGGCTGAATCACCGACGCCGCGTCTTCATCGACAGGTCCACAACACCGCTGGGAACAACACGTCTCTCACGTCGTTCTCAGCGGTTCTTGCGTATCCGGCAAAAGCAAGCGGTCGCGCTCGGCGAGCATGTTCACCATTTCTGCCATGTTCTCGGTTCCCCAGGTGCACAGCGGGACAATCTTGTCAGCCAGACTGCGGCCGAGGGGAGTAAGCGCGTAGTCCACGCGCGGTGGCACCTCCTTGTAGTCGGTCCGCGCCAGCACGTGATCGGCCTCCAGTTCCTTCAATTGCTGGATCAGCACCTTGGCGCTGACGCCATGGACGTTGCGCTTGAGCTCGCCGTAGCGCTTCGGGCCGTCGAGCAGGAAGTACAGGATCAGCGGCTTCCACTTGCCCGAGATGATGCTGAGCGTGGCGGCGAGCCCGTAGGAGTAGCGGCCACCGCAATGGTCAGAAGAGTCGGTCATTTCATGGTTACCAAAAGGTGCATACTTGTGATTAGGTTATCAGAAGTGCATGCTTGTCTCAAGTAAGCAGTTCCCCTGCTTCCGTACAACTTCAAGGAAGGATGCACGACATGACCAGACTGAATGGAAAGACCGCTGTGATCACCGGTGGCGCTACCGGCATCGGCCGCGCCGCAGCAAAGCGCTTCATCGAGGAGGGTGCCTTCGTCTTCATCTTCGGCCGCCGGCAGAAAGAGCTGGACGCCGCTGTCGCCAAGCTCGGGTCTAATGCCCGCGCGGTGAAGGGTTCGGTCTCCGATGAGGCCGACCTCGACCGACTCTACGCAGCGGTGAAGGCCGAGCGCGGAACCCTCGACATCGTCTTCGCCAATGCCGGGGCGGGAAGCCAGCTTAAGCTCGGCGAGATCACCGCCAAGCACA
>JAMFRO010000074.1 GCA_026224825.1 bacterium
AGCTCAGCGCTGTCAGTTGCGTGGTGGCCAGCGCGGCGAGCTGCGTGGAGCTCAGCCCGGCCAACGCAGCGGTGCTCAGCGCCGTGACCGCGCCGCCAAGACCATTCACCGCCGCCGTGCTCAACGCATGCAACTGCGCCGAACTCAGCGAGGTCACCTGCCCGGTGGTCAACACCCCAGCCTCAGCCGAGCTGAGACCAGCAAGCGCCGCAGAGGTCAGCGCCGTGATATTACCCGAGGGAATGGCTGTGATATCACCAGTGCCCAGTGCCGTGATCTGGGCCGAAGTTAAGGCCGCAAGCTGCGCCGTGGTCAGCAGACTGACATTGGCGGTGGTCAACCCGGCTATGGAAGCGGTTGGCAGCGCGGCGATCTGCGCCGGGGTGAGACTGGTGATCGAGCTCATAAGATCTAAAATCCTTGCTGGAGAGTGCTAAAACAAACCCGCCGTCTTGGCGCCGATTCTTCAATCTCCAGCTTTTTTGCCAGTATTCGACCTCTAGCCGCACCGACTTACCAAAAGGTGAATGCAGTACTCATATTTGGCTCATATTTCGCACGGCCCAGCTTTAACGGCGTGTTAAGGGCTCCGGCACCATCCTTAAGGCGCTATGAGCCTTCGCACCCCTTTGCTCGATTTTGCGGCCGCGCGCTGCCCGCGTTTTGTGCTGGCGCGGGCCGAGGCGCTGAGCCTCCACGCTCCGGCGCGCGCCCTTGCCTTGTTCGCTGCGGCGGCGCGGGCGGGGAATGTGCAGGCGGCCTACCGGGTGGGCGAGGCGTATTTCACCGGCCAGGGCGTTATATGTCAGCTCTTTGCCGCGGCGCACTGGTATTGCCGCGCCGCCAAGGCTGGGCATGCGCAAGCCCAATACCGCTTGGCCCAGCTTTATATCTCTGGCGTGGCGGCCGCGCCGCACGTTAATCTGTTCGCGCCCGAGGAGCCCGGCGAAGCCGATTATGAAGCCGCTTTGCCTTGGGCCCGGCGCGCCGCCGAAGCCGGGTTGCCCGAAGCGCAGGTCATACTCGGGCATATTTTCACCAATGGGCCCACTGCTCTGCGCAACC
Source organism: bacterium (assembly GCA_026224825.1). Taxonomy (GTDB): domain Bacteria; phylum Pseudomonadota; class Alphaproteobacteria; order Acetobacterales; family Acetobacteraceae; genus Acidocella. The sequence continues at coordinate 1,066 of JAMFRO010000074.1, forward strand.
CCGATGCGGCGCTCGAATGGTATGGTAAATCCGCCGGCCAAAGCTCGGCTGAAGGCGCGCTCGGTTACGGTATCGCCCTGCTCCAGCGAGCTTGCACCGCCGCCGCCCGCGCTGAGCTGGAGCGTGCCGCCGAAGCCGGCTTGCCCGTGGCCCATTACCTGCTCGGCCGCCTGAGCGAAGCAGAGGAAGGTGGCGCCCCCCAGGCCCGGCGGCATTATGAAATTGCCGGCGAGGCCGGGCTTGGCCTGGCCCAGGCGCGCCTTGGCCTGCAGCTTTATGTAACAGACCCGTTCAACGGCGAGACCTGGCTGCGCCGCGCCGCCCGTGGCGGAGACCCGGAGGCAGCGGCCTGTCTGGGGAATATATACGCCAGTTCCGGCCCGCAGAGCGAAGCCGCCTATTGGTGGCGTCTGGCCGCCGAGCGCGGGCATATTGAATCAGCGCGCGCGCTGGGTACGCTGTGCCTCACTGGCGGCAATACGGTGCGTGACCCGGACGAGGCGGTACGCTGGTTCGCCGCCGCCGCCGAGGCGGGCCTGCCCGATGCGCAAGCGGCCCTGGCCGAGTGCCTTGTGAATGGCCGTGGCGGGGCCCGCGACCATGAAGCGGCACGAAACTGGTTTCTGCGCGCCGCCGCCGCCGGGCATGCGGGGGCAATGTTCGCCCTCGGCGCGTTACATAGCGGCGGCTTTGAACTTGCCGAAGACCTCGCCACGGCGCGGTACTGGTTCGCCCAAGGTGCCGCCCATAATCACCCGCTCGCGGCCATCATGCTCGCGCGCTACGCCGCGCACGGCACAGGCGGGGCACGAGACACAGATTCCGCCCGCCACTGGTATGCCCGCGCCGCGGCACTGGGCGTGCCCGCCTCGGCCGAGGAGCTCAATGCCCTGGACGAAGAAGAGTCCGCCCACATAATGGCGGCGGGTTGAGGCCGAGACCTCTGATGTTATCCATGTTTACGAGAGAAAACCACAAACGCGGCCACCCGCGCCAAACCTGCTGCTTATCTCGCCATCAACACTGCGGCCTGAGATCCTCAGCGCACGCGACAAAACCTGGTCTTAAAATGATCTGTTGCTAAACTTTGCCAGTCTGGAGCGACGGGCGGTCACAAAACAGGTGATTATCATCCCAATTTTACATTCGTGCCCATAGTTGATTCCACCAGTGAAACCAAGAATCGTGAAGTTTTTTTGCTTAACTATGTTCACATAAAGATGTTTGTTCTCATTGATGGAAGATCAAACGCCAGCTCATATTTCCATAAGGAATGCTCATTATTCCAGCAGGCGTTGCTCTGATAGCACCGAAAAGAGTATTTTTATCCAAGGTGAGATCATGAGCAATACAAAGCGGCAACTAAAGCTCGGCGTTATTCTTTCAGGCGTCGGCAACGACCAGAGCGGCTGGCGCGAGCCGGGTGCACAGACCAATGCCAGCATTGACATCAACTGGTTCATTGCCAATGCCCGCAAGGCGGAAGCCGCGAAATTCGATCATGTCTTCATTGTCGATTCTCCCTACATAACCCCAGACACCACGCCACATTTCCTGAACCGGCTGGAGCCGCTCACCCTGCTATCCGCGCTTGCGGTTTCCACCACGCATATCGGCTTGGTGGGCACGCTAACGGCCTCCTACTGGGAGCCATATAATGTTGCGCGGCAGTTTGCCTCGCTCGATAATATCAGCAATGGCCGGGCCGGCTGGAATGTGGTGACAACCGGCCTCGAAGGTGCCGCGCAGAATTACGGCCGCGAGGCGCATTTCGACCATGCGGTGCGCTACGCCCGGGCCCGCGAGTTCGTTGAGGTGGTGCAGGGGCTTTGGGATAGCTATGAAGATGATGCGTTTCCACGCGACAAGGAAACCGGTGTATTTCTTGACAAGGCAAAGCAGCACAAGCTGAACCATAAGGGCGAGTTCTTTTCCGTGGCAGGCCCGCTGGCGCTGAGCCGCTCGCGCCAAGGGCAGCCGGTGATCTTCCAGGCAGGCGACAGCAATGAAGGCCGCAACCTTGGTGCCGCCATCGCTGACGCCACTTTTGCCTCGGCGGAGAATTTTGAGACGGGGCAGGCCTATTACAAAGACCTGAAGAGCCGCGCCGCCGCATTGGGGCGTAACCCTGACCATATCAGCGTTGTTCCCGGCTTCAATCCGATCATTGCCGACACCGTCGAGGAGGCCCAGGCGATTGAAAAAGCGCGCGAAGGCAAGCTCGATCTCGACAAATTGCTGGTTCAGCTCGGACGGCCCTTCAATTATCATGATTTCCGGCAATATGCGCTCGACGAACCCTTCCCTGATATCAGCAACCTCACTCTGAACAGCTACAAGGGCCGCGCCGAACGTATTCTGCGCATTGTGCGTGATGAAAAACTGACATTGCGCGAGGCGGCCTGGCGGTTTGGTACGCAGAGGTCGAAATTTTCCGGTACGGCGGAAACAGTGGCCGATGAGATCGAGCGTTGGTTCGTTGGCGGTGCCGCCGACGGGTTTAATCTGCAAAGCTCACGGGCGGATCAGTTCGACCTGTTCATCGAACGGGTGGTGCCGATATTGCAGCAGCGCGGCCTGTTCCGCACCGAATATACCAGCGACACACTGCGCGGTAATCTTGGCCTGCCGATACCGGAAAATCGCTATACCAGGGCGCGGGGTGAGGTTGCGGCGGTCGCGGCGGAGTAATATCTGCACGCAGAAAAGGGCGGTAGATGACATCCGTTATCGCATTCGAGCCGCGTCGTTTCGAGCGCGCCGCGCCATATTATTTGGCCGGGCGCCCAGCCTATGCCGCGCGGCTCGTCAGGCGCATCTCGAACCTGCTCGGCTTCGACAAAACCCATAAACTTCTCGATCTGGGCACGGGGCCTGGTTTGCTGGCGGTGGCGTTCGCACCTTATGTTGCGGATGTTACCGCCATAGACCCGGAACCAGAGATGCTGCGGCTGGCGAGCGAGCGCGCTGCCAAGGCCGGGGTGCGGCTCACGCTGCTGGAGGGCAGCTCGCCTGGCCGCATTGGCGCTCGCGCGGATGAGTTGGCCGTTGAGTTGCGGGCCGTATTGGCGAAATATGCTGTCGACGGGGCGATCCAGGAGGTTGTCGAGAGCGAAGCACTGCTTGCCTTCCGCACGCCGCGCTGAAACACGAAAACGAAAAATATTTTTGAGGACGCATCCAGCCATGATCGAGTTATTTTTTTGGCCCACCGGAAATGGCAAGAAAATCGTCATCCTGCTAGAGGAGCTGGGTATTCCTTACACGATCCGGCCGGTGAATATCGGCCGCGGTGACCAGTTCTCGGCAGAGTTCCTGAAAATATCGCCGAACAACCGGATGCCGGCGATCATCGACCATGATCCGCTGGGCGGCGGCGCGCCACTGTCGATTTTCGAGTCCGGCGCGATTTTATTGTATCTCGCCGAAAAGGCCGGCCGCTTCTGGCCGCAGGAGCCGCGAAAAAAATACGAGGTGGTGCAATGGGTGCTGTGGCAGTCCGCGAACCAGGGGCCGAAGCTTGGTGAGCAGGGGCATTTCCGCCGTGCGGCCGAGAACCCCGAGAATGGTGATCTCGCCTATGCCGTCCGGCGCTTCGACAATGAGGCCCACCGGATTTTCGGTGTACTGGAGCTCGGGCTGTTCCAGAAGCGCTATCTGGCGGCGGGTGAGTACACTATAGCCGACATTATTTCCTACCCCTGGGCGACAGGCTGGCAGGCGCGCGGCATAGATATCGCGGAATTCCCCAGGGTAAAAGCATGGCTGGACGAGATCGGCGCGCGGGCGGCAGTGAAGAAGGCAATGGCGCTCGGCCCGGAATTCCGCGAAGACCCGTCAACCATTTCACCGGAAGAAAAGGAAAGGCGAGCCACGATTCTCGCGGATCAGCGGGCCCGGAAAATTCCCGGCGAATGGCAAGAGGCCGCCGAATAATCGTCCTTGGCAGCGGCGCAGAGAACGTCACAAAATACGGGACATGAGAATTTCGTCTGAATATCCGGCGGCGGTTTTTAGGGCCCGGGGTTCAACACCGTAAGCCCTGAACCCATATTTTTCGTACAGCGAAAGCGCGGCGTTGTTCCCCTGCACGACCGTCAAAGTAAGTTGCTCGACGATCTGTTCAGCGCCGCCAATGATGGCTGCAAGCAATGCCGCACCGATGCCCTGGCCACGCGCATTGGGCCGCACATACATACCCCAGACGAATCCTTTATGTCTGTCCTTCAGGCCCGCTTCCTGTTTCAAACCTGCCATGCCAACGATGTCCCCGCCGGCGTAAGCGGAAAATATGATGGATGTATCGAGCCGCTCCGCGAATGCGCTCGAAGGACGGGCGGCTTCGACCTCGTATACAGAACCGAAGGCGTCCGGCTCTCCTTGTAAAGCCGCTAGGCGTATAGAGCGGTAATCCGCAACATCGATGATCCCGAGGCGACGAATTTCGAAATTTGACATGGGCGGCGTCTCTTCTGAATCGGGCAGATCATTGCATCTGGAAATTTCGCAATATCTTAAAACCGACATCGGCTCAACCGGAATCGCTGGATCCCGATTGAGCCGATGAAGAGACCCTGTAATCTAATCAGGGTTGGCTTGGTAATATTTTACCCCTCAGTTAAATTTACCCCGCAGGGTAATGCCGAAGGTGATAGGGTCACCAACTTGACCGGTAATGAGGTTGTAAGTCGGAATAGCCGTCGCCGAGGTGATCGTCCTGTAGATGTAGTAGTTCTGATTGGTGAAGTTATGGACCCAGCCGGAGAAATCCCAGGTGCCATCATCCGCACGGACACCGAAGATTAAATTGCCAACGCCATAACCTGGGACAAAACTGTATTTCGAGTCGTCGCCGGTGGAATAGAATCCGCTTTTCAGCAAATAATTCCCACCGAAATAGATTTGCGTGTCATGGCCACGCAAGGGGCGCAGCGGATAATCATATTCGCCACCTAGCGAACCGACCCATCTCGAGTTGGCGGCAATTGGTTTGCCGGTCAGGTTGCAGGTTCCAGATGGATTGTTAGCCTCGACCGGGCACACACCATTGGGATCTGATTCGTAATATGCATCCGTATAGGCACCCGCGAAGAACACATTCAGATTGTCAGTGATCTGAGCGTGATCATCGGTTTCAAAGCCGCGCGTGCGAACTTTTGGAACATTGGCCAGGACCTGGGTATAAAGTCCGTTCGACTGTAGCTGTGTCGTTATCGTTTGGAAATCCGTGTCTTCGTCCCAGAACGCATCGCCATCCAGTAAGAGTCGACCGCCCAGCAGCGTGGTTTTGATGCCGATTTCATAATTATCATCTTTTTCAGGCGCGACGAGCAGGGGAATTTTCGCATAGGTGAAGTTAAAACCGGCGGATTTTTCGCCATGCGAATAGGTCGCATAGGTGAGGATGCCAGGTTCCGGCCTATAGGCCAAAGTCACTAAACCGCCCGGGAGAATATTCGAATGCTGAATATGAAACCCAAGGGTGGATTGCGTTGCAACGCCGGTCGTCGTGGAATTGCGGGCCTGTTGTTGTGACAGCGTTAGGGCCGAATAGGGCAGGCCACCCTGGTCCGCCGGATCCTGATCGGATTGGTTTGACTCCTCTCCGACATAATACACGCCGGTTTTATCTTCATAGGTAAAGCGAGCGCCACCGGTGAGGTCGAGCTGCGGGGTGATATGCCAGGTCGCCTGACCATAGACGGCGCCACTATAGGTCTCCGGAATATCCGTCGCGGCCGTGGCGAAGTTGTTGTAAATAGCAAGGTCGTTTTGATAAGCGGCGTTCCCGGGGGTGTTGTTTCCGGCTTTCAACGCCGCATAGTCAGCGCCATATTGTGTACGTGCCTGGTCATTCAACTGTTGATAGAAGAAATACAGCCCGCTAGTATAGTCGATCGCGCCACCCAGAGGCGAGATAAACCTGAACTCCTGGCTGAACTGGCGCTGATGCGTGGTATTATTGCCAGCCGTCAGGGCGTTGAAGCCCAGGCTGTCGCCATCAAGGTGCGGATACCAGTTATAATAGCCGCCCGCGGTAATCGAGGAGATGGTATAGCCACCATCCAGGGCATAATCGGCATGAACGGCTAGATTTGTAGATTCGATCGCGTAGTGGTCCCAACTGTTATAATTGAGCTTACGATCGAACGGGTCTATGGGGGCCAATTTGTATCCCAGAATGGACTGGTAGAGTGCCGGCGCATTGTACGGTGTCGCGGCGCCATTCGCGTAGTTGGTAAGCAGGCCCGTGGGTGCATTGACGCAGCAATTTTCGTCGCGATGATCATACCCCAGTGTGACGCGTATCGTCAGCCGGCTATTCGGCTCCGCCAGAAATTGCGTCGAAATCCCCTTGTCATCCAAATTGTCCGAGCCCTGGCCATTAAAGGTATTTTTTTCGTACCCGTTATGTTGCTCGCCCTGGATGGCAATGGACGCTGCAAGTTTGTCGCTACCCGCGATGGCACTCGTCGCATAGCCCTGGAATTGCCAGTAATTGTAATTCCCGTATGAGGCCGAAATATCGGCTTCCGGTGTAAAGCTGGGTGGTCTGGTCGTGATAACCAGAGCACCGTCCACGCTGTTTTTGCCGAAAAGCGTACCCTGTGGACCGCGTAGCACCTCAATGTCGGAGATGTTCGGGATATTGAAATTCGCCTCCGTCGATCGCCCGAGCAACACGCCATCTACATAGATCGGCACGCCAGCTTCCAGGCCGTCATAGCCATTAAAGCCGTTACTGCCGAGTCCACGAATATCCAGGCCGGTATTGCGCGGGTTGAAGGAGTTGATGGTCAGCGAGGGCACCAGAACCTTGATCTTGTCGAGGTTGATCGAGCCGAGATTCTGGAGTTGTTTTTTTTCGATCACCGTCACCGCGACAGGCACGTCTTGCACCCGTTCGGTACGATGGCGCGCGGTGATCACGACATCCTGCAGGCCGGTTGCCACTGCCGGAGCAGGCGGCGGTGGCGCAGACTGGCCAAATGCAATGGAGGGCACCAGAGTCACCAAGGGCACCATCATCAGTACGCTCAACTGTTCACGCGATAGCATACGGGGTACATGTCCCAGACTTGTTTTTTTGTTTCGAAATAGCATATTGGTCTACCTGTTCGTGTTTCTATTGATTGCTAAATCATGCCGACGGGCATGGTGATAAACGCAGAACTCGGCACCGCTGGGGCTGGTTAAGGCGGCCGCCGCAATGATCCCAGAAGCGCTTTGACATAGCGAAGGATGGATGGGTCGTCGTGGTAAAACACTCTCCAACTGTTATTGCATACGCTGGAACAACTACTCAGGATAACTTTCCGCGAAAATTACCTTATTATCTACTAAATCAATATTGCAAATAGTTATTTATCCGGCCTGTGAGGCCTTGGCAGGTTGAATCCACATTCACAGCAAGGGCATCAATTCAGATCGATAAGCAATCATCTAAGAAATGCTGTATTTTTCTACATTAATTATAAAAATCGGAATTTTATATCTGTTTAAACAACAATGATAAAGGACAACGGACCGGGCGTATATCAGCGGCCCAAAAGTAAGTATAAGAAAATATCGTCATGTAATTTCGAAATATCTCTATTGTTTATGTTATATTACTGCGGGTCTGAACATGACAGCATCGGGCCGGTCCGTTTGGCGCCATTTTAGCTCCTTCGCCTCAACCCATGCGCCACCGGCAAGCTGTGTCGTTTTTAGCGGACCAACGTCAAAAAACATTAAGGAAAACACCATGAGCGCAGTACAAGAATTACATAGGCCGCCTGAGGGACAGTTAAGCGTTAGGCCGCTTCAGCCGCATATCGGCGCCGAAATCTTCGGTGTCGATCTCAGCCAGCCGATCTCGGATGCCGTACGCGACGAAATCAAAAAGACCATTCTGAAATACAAAGTCGTGTTCTTCCGGGACCAGCATCTGACGCCCGAACAACATGCCGAATTTGCCGGGCGGTTCGGCCCGCTTTATACGCACCCCAGCTCCAGCCGAGACGACAAAATCTCGCCGCTGCATAAGATTTCGGCGGTCGATTTTGGCCGATATGAACGGACCGCTGACCCAACAGCCATTAACGCCGGCTTTCATACGGACACCAGTTGGCGCCTCGTACCGACCTGGGGTGCGGTTCTCCGCGCGGTCGATTTGCCGGAGGTCGGCGGCGACACAATTTGGGTAGATGCCGGTGCTGCCTATAAACATCTGCCGGATGACGTAAAAGCGCGGCTCGAAGGGCGCCATGTGACGCATGATTTCCGCGAGGCGCTTAACCGAAAAGGGCTGGATTATCCCATCGTCGCTCATCCAGTTGTCAGAACGCATCGAGAGACCGGCGAAAAAATTCTTTGGGTCAACTATAGCCAGAAGCCACACATCATCGGGCTGGATATTGCCGAGAGTAAAGAGCTGCTCAGCCTGATCCTCGAGGAATACCGCCGGCCGGAAATTCAGGTGCGTTTCTCCTGGCGTCCTGGCTCGATTGCCTTCTGGGACAACCGCGCCGCCGTGCACTACGCCGTGCGTAATTACGACGATTTTCCGCGCTTGCTCGACCGGATTCTCATCCAGGATGAGCCGCAATACGCTGACCTCTAACCGGCGCACAAAAAACCTCCGGTCCACTGGGCCGGAGGTTTTTCTTTGTCGTTATCGTATCGTAAAGTCGCGATTGGCCGCCTGGCCTAGAGCGGAAAATGACAGGCCACGGCACGATTAGTATCATTCGCCACCAGTTGCGGGTCTTCATCGCGGCAGCGCGCGGTCGCGATGGGGCAGCGGGTATGGAAGCGGCACCCTGAGGGCGGGTTGACCGGGGATGGAATCTCACCGCTGATCAGGACGGCGTTTTGATGCAGAGCGGGATCGAATGACGGGATTGCATCGATCAATCCACGCGTATAGGGATGCGCCGGGTGACGGAACAAAGCATCGGCCGGCGCGATTTCGACCAGGCGGCCTAGATACATCACGCCGATCCTGTCCGAGATATGCCGCATCAATCCTAAACTATGGCCAATGAACAAATAGGTCAGGCCCAGTTCTTCCTTAAATTCCTGCAGCAAATTTACAATCTGGGCGCGCACTGAAACATCCAGCGCTGAAACAGCCTCGTCGGCCAGCATAAAACGGGGCTTCAAGGCGATGGCGCGTGCGATGGCCACGCGTTGCCGTTGACCACCGGAAAGCTGATGCGGATGGCGGCCATACCAGCTTGGATCAAGACCCACCTGGTTGAGCAGAATATTCACCCGGTGGCGCCGCTCGGCGGCGGTTTGCTGTTCGTGAATGGCCAGCGGCTCACCTACGATCTCGCCAATCGTCCAGCGCGGATCGATCGACCCTTGCGGGTCCTGAAAGATCATCTGCATATCGCGCCGTGCATGCCGTAGCCGCTTGGCTCCGAACTGCGTTAAATCCTCGCCATCGAATAGAATTTTTCCAGCGGTTGCCTTTTCAAGCTGCAACAATACCCGCGCAAGCGTTGATTTTCCGGAACCGGATTCCCCGACCAACCCGAATACTTCACCTTGGCGAATCTGGAATGAAACACCATCGAGCGCACGCAAGACAGGACGGCGCAGGCTCGGCCAGCCGCCACCTAATTTGTAGTGTTTATGCAACTGGACCACATCGAATAATATCTTTTCCGGCGGCGCAGCATCTGCTGTTCGTGGCTTCGCCTCCGCAACTGCGGCGAGCGGCAGACCGTGCGGGTGCCAGCAGGCGACGCCAATTTTTCCCGAAAGTTCAAGCGGCGGTGCCTCTGCGCGGCATTTCGCGGTCACACGCTCACATCGCGGATTGAACCGGCAGCCCTCAGGTAATTCCGTGAGGCTTGGTATGGAGCCCGGGATGGAATAGAGCCGCTCGCCTGGTTCCAGATGGCCGCCGATGATCGAGCGCAGCAATCCCCGTGTGTAAGGATGCCTGGGATGCGTGAGAAGCTGGTCAACCGGACCGTTCTCGACGATGCGGCCGGCATACATCACCACCACGCGATCAGCGACGCTGGCGGCGACGCCGAAATCATGTGTGATCAGCAGAATCGAAAGTCCCGTCTCGGCCCGGATATCCTTAAGCAATTGCAGTATCTGTGCCTGCACCGTAACGTCCAACGCTGTCGTTGGCTCGTCGGCAATCAGTAATTGCGGCTGGCATGCCAGCGCCATGGCAATCATCGCACGCTGCAGCATACCGCCGGAGAGCTCATGCGGATATTGGTCCACACGCAGATGCGGGTCCGGCAATCTCACGCGCCCTAACAATGCCACCGCTTGTTGGCGCGCCTGCACGCGAGATACGCTACAATGCCGGATCAAGACCTCGCCGATCTGCTCACCTATGGAAAACAAGGGATCGAAGGCGGTCATCGGCTCCTGAAATACCAGCCCGATCCGCCGTCCGCGTAAATCGCTCATCTCCCGTTGGGAAAGCGTGGCGAGGTCTTTGCCGCCAAGCCTGATCTCGCCATGGGTTATCTGGCCACCCTGGTAGTCGACCAAACGGGTGATCGACAGAGCCGTCAGCGTTTTGCCGCTGCCGGACTCGCCCACGAGGCAGACGATCTCACCCACACCAATCGTAAGCTCGGCGCCTTGTACGATTTCCACCCGGCCGGCGCGAGTCGGCAACGAAACCGAGATGCCGTCGAGTTCAAGCAGCGTATCCATGTCGTGCCTATCTCAACTTGTGCTGTGGGTCGAATTTGCTGCGCAGCGTATCGCCGAGGAGGTTGACCGAAACGACGAGGGAGGTGATGGCGAGGCCGGGGAAGGTCGCATACCACCAGGCATCCGTGAGATAGTTTCGGCCCTGGGCCAGGATAAAACCCCAATCCGGATGGTCGGGATTTGCCCCGAGGCCGATAAAGCTCAGTGCCGAGCCGGCCAAAATGGCCTCACCAACCCATAGCGTTGAGAGCACCAGGAGCAACGAGCCCGCATGCGGCAGAACATGGCGGCGGAGTATCCATGTTTTGGACGCGCCCAGCGCCTGGGCCGCGACGATAAACGGGCGTGCTTTGATGGAGATCACCTGGGCGCGGACGATTCGTGAAAAGCGGGGCACGATCATCGAGGCGATCGCGATGATCGTACTGCTGAAGCCGCCGCCCAAGGCTGCCGCGATAATCAGCGCGAGAAGCATCGGCGGTATCGACATCCAGACTTCAATCACGCGCATAACCGCGGCATCGAGTTTGCCACCGGCGTATCCGGTGACAAGCCCGACCAGCGTGCCGCTGGAGGCGCCGAGCAGGATGGCACCGAGCGCCAGGAGTACCGATTGCCGGGCGCCGTAGATGACCAACGTCAGTATATCGCTACCGAACTGGTCTGTGCCGAATAGATGGTGGAGACTGGGTGCCGCGAGGATGGCATTGTCATCCATATCTGTAGGCGCGTAGGGTGCCACAAGACTGGGTACTGCGGCAAAGATGAATATCGTGGCGATCACCAGGCAAGGCAGAAATATTGCCAGTTGTATCTTCCAGGGCCAGGCATCCTTCAACGACCATGCTGGCTGGCTGCTCGCCACGCTCTTATCCGGCGCCACTGGCACGAGATCCGGATATACATTTTTGATGGTTTGATCGCTCATAGCCTTACTACCTTAAATGCGTGTGCGGCGGTCGATCCACACGTAAGACAGATCGATGAAAAAATTCAGGGACACGTAAAAAATCGAGACGAACAGAACGACACCTTGCAGGACGGGAATGTCCCTGTCGCTCAAGGCATCGACGATGAGCCGGCCGAGACCCTGGCGGGCGAACAGCGTTTCAATCACCACCACGCCAGACAGAATCTCGCCGATCACCATGCTGAACTGGGTGATCACCGGAATCAGCGCATTGCGTAGCACATGGCGGTACAGAATGGGTATTTCCTTCAACCCTTTGCCGCGTAGGGTCGTAACGAAGGGCTCATGCAGCACGTCGATCACACCACTGCGGACCAGGCGTTCAAGATGCCCGATGCGGCCAAGGCCAAGGCAGGCGGTCGGCAAAATAAGCTGGCGAAAACTGCCGCTGCCCATCGCCGGCAGCCAATGGAAAGACACAGCGAACACCAGGATCAACAAAATGCCGATCCAGAACGATGGCATCGAGGTGAGAAACAAAAGAACGATTTGAACGGCCCTGTCGAACCAGCGGCCCTCATACACGGCGGAGGCGATACCCAAGGTTACACCGAACAATACGGCAACCAGGCAACTGCACGCGCCAAGTTCCACGGTTTGTGGAAACTGCTGCCAGATACGGTTGATGACGGGCTCGTTGGTCACGAACGACGTCCCTAAATTCAAATGCGCGAGTTGCCAAAGGTAGCTGCCATACTGCACCCATAGCGGCCGGTTGGTGCCGAGCTGGGCCTGGATGTTGGCAATTGTGGCGTTATTGGCGCCATCGCCGGCAAGCAACATGGCGGGGTCGCCGGGCAGCCAATCCAGTATGAGGAACACCAGCGTGATGGCGCCGAACACGACCAGTATGGAACTTGCCAGCCGTTTCAGGACATATTCCATGTTAGGCGCTGCCGCGCGTTGCGCCATGGTAGACGGGAAAGCCATGCGCATCGAGTGTTACGCCCTGTACCGATGCCGCGACCGCGACATTATAGCGCAGGATGTAAATCGGAATCGCATAGACCTGATCAATGATGCGCTGCTGTGCCAGCACGTATAATTTTTCGCGCTGAGTCGTATCACCCTCGGTCGCGGCGGCGGTGAGCAATTGATTTAATTGTGGATCATTGACGCGTGTACCTTCCAGTTTGGAGCGGTACTGAGGCACGTAGCTGTAACGCAGCACATCGGGGTCGGCGGCATATTGTGCGCCGGCACTCGCATCGAACGTGCTATGCGCGATTTTTGCGAGATAGGTGCCAGCCGTTTCGCTGTCGATCGAAAGATCGATGCCGCTTTCCCGTAATTGCCGGCGGACCAGTTGGATCACGTCGAGCCGCTGCTCCCGGTTGCCCTGTGTATCGAGAAAGCTAATGGCCAGACGCTGGCCGTCTTTCACGCGAATACCATCGCTGCCCGGAATCCAGCCTTTGGCGTCGAGGATCGCTTTGGCCTTTGCCGGGTCGGGTTGCCAGCTACCGCTCAGAGCCCGTTCCGCGGAGCCGAACAGATTGGACGACAGCGACGACCAGGCTCTCTCAATCGTACCCAAATAAACGACCCGCACGATGAGGTCGATATTCAACGAAAGCCGCACGGCGTTGCGGATATCGAGATCATCCCACGGCGCCTTCGCATTATTCAGGGCGAAGGCGTAGTTGGTATCCAACATCTCCTTTTGCAGGAAGAGGAAATCCGGGTCCGACTTGAATTCGGCTATATTTTGCGACGGGATCAAATCGCCGACCTGCACCTGGCCGCTTTGCAAGGCGGCCACCCGGGTAAGTTGTTCCGGAACATTACTGAACACGAGATTGTCAATATAGGCCGGCCCGCTATGCGAGGCCGTTGGCGGTGCCCAGTTGTAATCAGGATTTTTCTCCAGCCGGATTTCCGAGCCGGGTGTCAGGCTGACGAACCGGAAAGGCCCGGAACCGACCGGATGCTGCCCCAGCAGCTTGCCGTATTTGGCGGCAGCCGTGGGCGAGACGATGGCGAGGCCGACGGACGAAAGATTGTGTAAAAACGCCTCGAAAGGCTCGGAAAACTCAAGCCGTACCTGATAGGGCGAGAGCACGGTCGCATTTGTATAAGAACCGATCTCAGGCAATGACTGCAACGCGTTCGTGGGATCCAGAATCCGGTCGAAATTGGCTTTTACAGCCGCGGCATCGAATTTGGTGCCGTCGTGAAATACGACATCCTGCCGCAGGGTGAAAACATATTGCCGGCGGTCGGGTGAGATATCCCATGCCGTGGCAAGCCAGGGCAACAAAACCCCGTCGTCTCTCAACACGACAAGATTATCATAAAGGGAGCGTATAATCCGCGCCTGCGGGGCAAAGCGGCAGTTATGCGCATCGAGCACGAAACTCGCGACCGCCGCGCCATCGAAAGCGACCGTCAGAGTGCCGCCTGGTGAAGTTGCCGCCCGCGCCCATTCGGTTGTGGCTGCGGCGATGGAGGTGCCCGCGAGGAGCGCGTTGAAATAGCGTCTGGTTGGCATATGCCTTCTTTGCCTCGTTAAAATAGAGCGTTAGGAGCCGTTGCCGGCATCGGATGTGACGAGCCGGCACGACCACGTAACAGCGTTAACAAGGCGACACGCGGTGCCCCTTGATCGTATCAACATACGATGCGTGAAACGAAATTGGGACATTGCCTCCTTGTAGAGCACCGGTAGGCATAATATACAATATAAAAACTATGTGAATGATAGACATATTAGAAACATTCATACGAATATAGGGAATCATCAAGAATGACGGTGGGGCGGCACATAGCCCTATATTACGCATGCGCATAACCGTTTCGTCATCTTTGGGGCGGGGTGCTGATATGAGGCTGACGGCAGGTTCGTATTATAAGTATTCTATAGAAACAGTAGGAATACTATCGTTTATCAAGTGGTGCCGGCTGTGAAAGGAAATGCGCTATGGCGCTAGCGGATCATAATATCGAGGGCTGACATAGGTAGCGGAGAAAAGGCTAATGATGGATCGCCATCGCAGCCGCCTTTCTATGCTGGCTCAGAGGGCCTTATTGGCTCACTTTGTTGCGGGCGTGCTGAGCGCCTCATGCCCCGCCGCCAGAAGCTGTCTCAAACAATGGCCGGCGACGAACCCTGTGCCCCCCGTGACCAAAACGCGTGCCATATTATCGCTCTCCCATTGTAATGTTTTCACCGCGCTGTCTGAGCCGAAAAATAATATAAAATCTATCGGCTGTATAAGTTTAATGCTAGCCTGTCTCCATCATTTCAACAATCTGCCGGTTACGGATACCGGAACCGCGAGAAAGACGGCGATGCCCGAAGGCAATACAGGCGGCACGATCTCCAATCCGGTCGAAGCATCGCGCACCACGCCACCCAGCCGGGCGCGTATGATTACCGGTGCCGTCATCGGCAATGCGCTCGAATATTATGACTTCACCATCTACGGTTTTTTCGCCACCTCGATCGCCGCCGCCTTCTTCCCCGGCCAGAACGCCACGGCAAAACTCCTTCTCACATTCGGCGTGTTCGGTGTTTCGTTTTTTGCACGGCCCGTGGGGGCGCTGGTTCTGGGCGCCTATGCCGACCGCCGTGGACGCACCGCCAGCCTGACCCTGGCCATTTCGCTCACCACACTGGCTGGCGCCATCATCACGCTGATGCCCGGCTGCAACAGCATCGGCATCGCCGCACCCATCGGCATTCTTCTCGCCCGGCTGATCCAGGGCTTTGCCCTCGGCGGTGAATATGGCAGCGCGACCGCGCTGATGATCGAACATTCGCCCAATGGCGAGGCGCGGGCGGCAAGCTGGCAGGCGGTGAGCCAGAATTTTGCCGGCCTGTTCGCCTCAGGCATTGCCTGGCTGTTCAGCAGCGGTGTCACCGCGCCGTTGCTTCACCTCCCGGCGTTCCGGATCGCCTTTGGCCTCGGCGTGCTCGCCGGCCCCATCGCCTTGGCACTGCGCCGCGGCTTGCAGGAGGCGCCTGTTTTTCTCGCGCAACGGTATACGCCACCGCCGCGCGAGGCCCGTACGCTGAGCGGCATCGCCATCGTCGCCGGCATGCTCGCCATCGGCACGGCCCAGACCTATCTGGTCGTCTATCTCCCGACCTATGCCACCATCCAACTGCATGTCGCCGCCGGATCGGCGCTGGGGGCCGTATTTCTGCTCTATGCCGCAACATTGGCGCTGACGCCCTTCAAGCTCGCCATCGCCAGCCGGTACGACAGATCCCGCCGCAGCCTGCCGATGCTTCTGGCCAGCCTCGTGCTGCTGGCCAGCGGCTATCCCGCCTTCATACTGCTGGGCCTCTGGCCAGGCCCCGTCATGCTGTTCCTGCTCCCCTTCAGTTTCACCATCATCGGCCTCTTCTACGGTGGACCAATGGCCGGCATTATGGGGCTGATCTTCTCCGTCCGCCGGCGCGGCACCGGCCTGTCCGTCGGCTATGCACTGGGTATCGCTTTGTTCGGCGGGTCGGCACCGTTCATCAACACCTGGCTGATCGCCCATACCGGCAACCCGCGCAGCCCTGGTCTATACCTCATCTTCGCCTCCCTCATTTCACTCATCGCGCTCCTGGCAGCGCGGCGGCGCCTGCTGTACGGAACATCCGATAGGCCAGCGTTTCAAACAGACTAACCAAAGGAGCATCTCATGTCGTTCACGGGTAATTGGGCCATTCAGGTAAAAGCCCCTCTGGGTGTACAGAAATTCGATGTCACATTCGACGAGCAAGGCAATGTGCTCACCGGCACCGCCACAAATGCCGAGGGCCACACGCAGGATATTCAGAACGGCAAGGTGGATGGCGACGAAGCCAGTTGGGACCTGACCATCAAGAAACCACTCAGCGCCACCGTGGCGTTTTCCGCGGCACTCGATGGTGACGAGATATCCGGGACAGCCCGCATCGGCGCGCTCGGCTCGGCCAAATTCACCGGCGAACGGGGCTGACAGGCGTTTTCTAAATGGCGCATGCTCAGACCGTAACCCGAAAGACGGGCATTATCCGGAACATCTTCCTGTCACTCCTGGTTCTGCTTGTTGCGGCCGCGGTTTTTATCGACCCACACACGCCCGGCCTGCTGCTGCGCGCCTATTTTTACGGGCTACACGGCTTGATTGAGGCGGCGGCGGGCGGATGAGCACGGCATCACCTGCAAAAACCGCGGCGCCACGCCGCATCGGACTGCTGGAATTCATCCGCCGCGCCCAACGTAACCAGTTGGAGCTGCTGGGGCCGGAATTATTTACGCGCGATCTGAGCCATACGCGTATCTTCTTCCTGCACTCGTTTCTGGTGAACAAACCGGAATATATCGAGCAGGTGCTGCTGACCAACCAGCAGAACTACAACAAGGGCCAGTTCGTGCAGCGCTTGCTGAGGCCGCGCGCCGGCGCCCAATGCACGGCACCGCTATAGCTGATATTTACGTCGTGGCCCCCGTCTGCCGGACTTGATCCGGCGGCTACCTCGCCCAGTGCCATTTGCTTTTAAAAATGCTCGGTAGAGCGCCGGCTGAAGAATTCGATGAGACTGGAAAGCCATTGGCGGTCCGGCCACATCGGCCGAAGCATCTCCGCAAGCAAGGCCGGTTCATCCCACGGCGCATCCTGGATAGCGGTCGCCATCCTCGGGTCGTGCTGTTTCGAGACCCACGCATTGGGAAAATAGGCAACGAGCTTTCCGGCCGGTGCATCGGACGTGACGAAAGTGGGTTCGCCCGTCAATGCGGTAATCGCGGCGCCCACCAGGTCACGCTCCTGGTCTAAGCGTAGATTGGCGAGTGGAGTGGGTCTCGGGTTCAGTTCTATAAGAAAAGCTTTGCCGGTGGCGTCGTCGATCATAAAATCGAGCCCATAAAAACCGGTGAGATTAAGCGCGGTAGCGAGCGTTTTCGCGGCAACCATGAAATCTTCACGATCAATCAGCCGTGCCATGGTGGTGGGCCTGTTTTTGCCGGCATTGGTCACGGCTTCAGCCATCGTAGCGGCTCGCACTTCTCCGTTCCAGCAAAACATCGCGAGGTCCGCCGGGTGCCCCGCCACATGGGCCTGTGCCGTGATCTGCGGTGGCGCATGCCGCAGCCAATCGGCCAGCCAGAAGGGGTCTCGGTTTACCAGCAGCCGTTTGAGGGCAACCAGCAGACGCCAAGGGCGATTCTGTAAATTTTTGAGGACGGCGTACGCATTTTGCGGCGTTTCGACGTTGAATACGCCACTTCCGCTCGACGAGCCATCGACTTTCAGGACCCAGGGCCCAGGTATGTGATTCAGCCATTTCCCCAGCGTGGCCCGGTTGGGCAACACCGCGCTGGGCGGGATGGCGATACCCAGGTGCGCGGCCAACTCGAGGAGCCTTGGCCGTGAGGATGTGATGCAATAGCCAGAGGCAGGCCCAAGCGAGCGCTCCACAAGTTGGCGAAGCTGGTCCGACCCTATTTCCGACAGTCCGTGTAACAACCCGACGGCGCGTTCATCAACTGGAATAATCAGGTCCGGCGCGTCGGCATCGACCGCGCGTGAAATGGAACGATGCGGGAAAAACGCGTTCTGTGCCAAAGCCCTAATACCGGGTACGGCCCTTGCGGGGTGGCCTGGTGGGCAGAGAATCGAAACCTCACAGCCAGCATGAATGAGTAGTTGCGCAAACCGCGCCGTGGATGGCCACCAGCAGGTTGCTACCAACAGAATCGAAGGCGATTTTCGTTGCGGCCTTGATTTGCTCATCCAGTATTCCACATCGAAATCTGTTGCCTTGCGTTTTCTGCCCCACAGGCTTGGGCAGATGGTGTATAAAACGAACGACGGCAGATGTGACTAACGTCAGACGAGATGTCTATCTCACACAAAAACCGTAAGCTAGCGTAAACTGCTATCACACTCCTTTATTTACTCATTTCGAGTTGCATACTATACAATGTGAATATGCTGTTCAAGAAGGACGGTCATGGAAGATATTGCGGTGATCGGGGCCGGACCATACGGCCTTTCAGTTGTAGCTCACTTGGCGGCAAGCAACTTGAAGTTGCGTGCTTTTGGAACGCCTATGCAGACGTGGCGTCACCAGATGCCGGCCGGCATGCGCCTGAAATCCGAAGGCTGTGCATCGACCTTATATGATCCAGGAATGAAATATCCGTTCCGCAAGTTCTGCGAGGAACGCGGCATTCACTATGCAGATTACGGTTCACCGGTTACGCGCGAAGATTTCGCGGATTATGGAATGGAATTCGCGAAGCGTTATGCCCCAATGCTGGAGGACAGGACAGTTTCAGCGCTACGCCGTATACCGGAAGGTTTTGAACTCATAATGGCGGATGGCGGGGCCGTGAGAGCCAAACGTGTTGTCGCCGCCGTGGGCATTACTCATTACGCCTATATGCCGCCGCTCATGGCGGGGTTGCCGCGTGATCTCGTGTCGCATTCCTCCGCGCATAACGATCTTTCAGTCTTTGCCGGGAAGACCGTGGCTGTGGTGGGCGGTGGTGCCTCGGCGACAGATTGCGCCGGTTTGCTTGCGCAAGCCGGCGCCACCACTCATCTGCTGACGCGCGGTGCACGGGTCGGGTTTCACGATCCACCGCGGCGCTGGACGTGGAAGGATCGCCTGAAGACGCCGCGCACGACGATCGGACCGGGCTGGCGCAGCGTGCTTTTGACGCGTGGCCCGGTAGCTTTTCATGCCATGCCGGCGGAATTGCGCATTAGGGTGACGCGGCGATACCTGGGCCCGGCGGGCTGCTGGTTCATGCGAGATGCGGTGCAATCCACTGTAATGCAGCACACGAATATTACCTTAAAAACCGTTTCGGTACGATTCGATGGACGGGTTGAATTGTCTTTCGAGGAGCCGGCAGGCCGTTCGTTGGAAGCCGATCATGTAATCGCAGCAACGGGCTACCGGGTTGATTTGGCTCGGCTGCCGTTTCTGGCCCCTCAATTCCGCGAACAGATCGCGATCGATGAGACGGGGGCACCCGTGCTGTCACGTTGGTTCGAATCATCGGTCCCCGGCCTCTATTTTGTTGGCCCTTCGGCGGCGAATTCATTCGGGCCGCTACTGCGTTTTGCCTGCGGCGCCCAGTTCGCCGCGCGAAGACTAAGCCGTCACATGCTTTGAGCTGGAATTCAGAAGTATAATACCATCTGATGCTCGTTTAAAACAGAGCATCCTCGAAACTGTCGCTTTCGGTTTGGATAGCGGTGGATGGTGCGGACTCCACGACGATACCCCAGCGTGCTGCGACAGTGGCCTGGATATCCCGTTCTTGCGCCATTGTGTAAATGGCGCCGAGTTCGGTGAAGACGGCGGCGAGCGGCGCCTGTATGCGGTTATCGCAAGGTTGCGCGGCGGAGGCCAAATCATTCAGTCCTTCCCCGGCATGTCCCAGGGCGTTTCCGATTTCACTATGAAACGCCAGCCCATCACGTGAATCCTTCAGGAGATTCAGTACAACCTGGCCGTTGGCCGTGAGTGCCGCGACATCCCGCTCGGTGGTTCCCGCCGCGGCAGTGATGCACTCTATCGCGGCGGAGAGTGCCGCGCCGGCGGATGCATCTCCCGCCTCCGTTGTTTTGGAGAGATCCGATGATAGGCCGGAGGCTGTCTCGATCAATGTTTTCAACGCGGCGACGCAGGCATTGGCTGTGCTTTCCAGATAGCCCGCATGTGTGCGCAACTCCGTTGCAATGATGCTGAGCGGCCGGCCCGCGTCGCCAAGCCTGGTTGATTTCAATGTCGTATTCAACGCCATGTACAGCACGTCGGATTTCATCATCTGGATCGCATCCAGACGGTCCGACAGGATGCGCGCGGCCGCGGCGGCGCGGCCCCCGGTATCCTGGGCCAAAGCATCGGCCTCTTCTATTTCCGTGGCCAGGCCAATAACTTCACCAACACGCTGTTGCAGCGTCCGCAGAAAGCCACCGGATGCGTTTTGTCCATAGGCGACATCCCGCAGGGACAGCAGTGAAGTGGCGTCCCGCGACAAGCCTTCCAGGCCGGTGCCGATGTGTTCGACCTCATCGTTGAAACCGAGCAATGTGGCATCCAACTGGGCGGCGAGAAGTGCCGCCAGCAGAGCCCGTATGCGCGCCGCCTCCTGCGCCGGCAGGGCAGCTTCGATGCTCGCCAGCAATGCGGCACCGGTTTGAATATGCTCGACACGCTGCCGGGTGATGTCACCGATCTGCAAAGCGACAAGCATGCGCATCACCTGCTTGCGGATTTTTTGCGCCAGCTCATTGGCATCGGCGGTCGCGGTCGCCATTTTAGTCTGATGCCCGGAGAGAAGCCCGGCGGCATCGTGCAACTGGCCTGATACTGTTTGAATCATATCCGCGCTGCCGCGCCCGAGTGTCTCCGCCCGCTGCATGGCCGTCTGCAATTCGTCTTTTAGCATGTCGAGCCCGTGTTCAAGCGCATCCACCTCGGTGCGGCCCGCTTCAACACGCTGGCACATTTCCTGGGCGAAAAGCTCGAACTCCGCATCCGCATTGGGAACCCCGCCCGCGGTTATTTTAATGCTCACCGTGAAGGCACGCATATAGGTGAGGCTCCGGCGCATATCCTCGATGCGTGATGAAAGGATGGCCCGCTGGTATTCAAGCTGGCCGATGGTGGCGCGGCGCTCGCTTTGTTTGGCGGGGAGTGCTGCCAACTGTGCGGATGCATCGTGGAGTTGCCTTGTGGTTGCGGCGATGGTGGCGGGGCTGAGGGCTTTCGCCATCTCGTCCAGCGTGGCCACCAGAGTCGCAATGCCATTGACCGCCGCCGCCAGAATTTTACCTGCGTCCAGAAATTTTGTTTCGATTACAAGGCGCGAGGCTTCCATACACTGGATCATGCCGCCGGCGCTCCGTGGCGATGTTTCAAGTACCATCATCTTCACTCCCGTTTTCACCGGGCGGCTGCACGGCGGATCTCCTGCGCGATGTGATGCAGCGGCACGATCTTATCCACACCGCCACGCGCGATGGCTTCTTTCGGCATGCCGAAAACAATGGAGCTTGCTTCATCCTGGGCCAATGTGAGTGCCCCGGTGTTTTTCATCTCGGCCAGGCCGCGGGCACCGTCATCCCCCATGCCTGTCATGATGATACCGACCGCATTGGCACCCACCGCGCGCGCCGCCGAACGGAACAGTACATCCACGGATGGGCGGTGCCGTGTGACCAGTGGACCATCCTTGACCGAGACATAATAACGCGCACCGCTGCGCTCGATCATGGTATGCAGATTACCCGGGGCGATCAGCACCCGCCCACGCAGTACGGTATCGCCATCTTCGGCTTCCTTCACCGACATCTCGCATAGGCTGTCAAGCCGGCGAGCGAAGGAGGCTGTGAATTTTTCAGGCATATGCTGGACGATCACGATTCCTGGTGAATCGCTTGGCAGCGCCTCCAGCACTTCGCGCAGCGATTCCGTGCCACCAGTGGAAGCGCCGATGCAGATGACGGTCTCGGTGGTGCGCGCCATGGCGCCGGTGGTGGCCGGCGGCAGCATCGCATCCGCTGTCAGCTTCCGGCCGGCATCCTGCGCGGTGGTGCCCGCCCGATCCCGGCGGCGCCCGACCCGCGCCTGCGCAGCACCTTTGACCACTTCACATATATGCAGGCGATCCTCGGTCAGATGGTCGCTTACACCAATTCTCGGTTTTAGTATGATATCGACGGCCCCGGCTTCCAGCGCCTGAAGCAAGGTCTCGGAGCCCGCCTCTACGAGGGAAGAGCACATCACCACGGGAATCGGATGCTGCGCCATTAATTTGCGCAGGAAGGTGATGCCGTCCATGCGCGGCATCTCCACATCCAGAGTGATGACGTCGGGCACCTCATCGCGTATGCGTGCGGCCGCAACGAAAGGGTCGGAGGCGATGCCAAGCACTTCGATCTCAGGATCAGCGGCCAATACTTCGGCCAATGTCTGGCGTACCGTGGCGGAATCATCGACGATCAACACCCGCACCCGCTTTCTGCTTTGCAGCATCCCGTCATACCCTCCGAAAAACGGTACTCATCACCTGCACCACGGGCAAGCCCTCGCCCGCGCCGGTTTCTGAATGGCCGAGGATAAGATAGCCGCCCGGCCGCAGATGATCGCACAGCCGGGTTAAGACATTGTTTTGTGCCTGCCTGTCGAAATAGATCAGTATGTTGCGGCAGAAGATGCAGTCCAGATCGCGGCTGACCGGATAATGTTCGTCCATCAGATTGAGATGGCCCCAGCCGATCCTGGCGCGCAGTTGCGGCACGATGCGGACCAGATCCAGCCCCGGATCGCGTGACTGCAGGAGAAAGCGTGAGCACATATCGGGCGGCACAGGGTCCATCATAGCTCTGGGATACTGCCCGGCCACGCCGACCTTGAGAACTTCGGTCGAGATATCCGTCGCGATAATGGAATAATCTGGCCCGCGGTTTTGCTGACGGAATGCTTCGAGCACCATGGCGATGGTATAGGCCTCGGCGCCGATGGAGGCGGCGGCGCTCCAGATTTTGATCTCACGCCGTCCCGTGCGTACCAGTGCCGGCAGGAAACTGTCGCGCAGAAAATCGAAATGCGCGGGCTCGCGGAAAAAATCCGTCTTATTGGTCGAGACCGCGTTGATCAGATGCACCAGCTCATACTCAAGGCCGTCATCCTTGAAGAGATAATCACAATATTCATCAAGATGACGCAGCTCAAGAACGGCGAGACGAGCGCGCAGCCGGACCGCGAGCATGGTACGTTTTGCCGGCGGCATCTTAATGCCGCTGTATTGATGGATCAGCCTGGCCAGCCGGTCGAAATTGCGCGCGCTGAAATGTTCGGGGGCGGCGTCTGTTAAAACGGCCAAGGATGAGTCGCTCACGTCAGGTGGTGGCCAGCAGGGTCTCACTGCCTGTCAGGAGTTGCGGCAGGTCGAACAGGACGACAAACCCATCCTCGCGGCGCACGACGCCGGCAATGTAATCCGAGTGCCAGGCCACGCCGATCTCCGGCGCCCCTTCAATCTCCTCCGCCGTAAAGCTGACAACTTCGATCACGCGGTCGGCCACGAGGCCGAGGCCGAGGAGCCGTCCGTTCACGGGAACATCCAGCACCAATATGCGTGTTGCGCCATCCGGCACGGTGGGGGCCAGGCCCAGCCTGGCGCGCAGATCGATCATGGGGGTACCGCGCCCCCGCACATCGATCAGCCCGAGCAGATAATCGGGCCCCTCCGGTATTTTGAAGGGGGCGCGATAATCCAGTATCTCCCGCACATAGGCGACCGGCATTGCGAAAACTTCCTTCCCCAATGCCAATGTCACGAAATCTCCGGCCTGCATGCCGCAATCCCCTCAGCTATAGGCTTTGAATTGCGCGTCGCCCTCGTCGGGGCCGCCTACCGCCAGGTCGAGGGCGAAGCCGTTGCTTCCCGACGGCTGGATGGGAATGAACTTGCCTTTCGCCGGTGACGCAGACCTGGTCCGAACCGGCGCCTTGAGCACCGGCACATGCGGCCGCTTTACCGTTTCGGACTTGCCTTTGCCCGCCTCATCGGTACGGAAATAAGAGATCGCAGCCTGCAGTTCTTCCGCCTGAGTCGATAATTCTTCCGATGTCGCGGTCATCTGCTCGGAGGCGGCGGCATTCTGCTGGGTGACCTTGTCCAGTTGCTGGATGGCCTCGTTGATCTGCGAGGCGCCGATATCCTGCTCGCGGCAGGCGGCACTGATCTCGGATACAAGCTCAGCCGTCTTGCGGATGTTGGGCACCAGGCTGGTCAGCATCTCGCCGGCCGTCCGGGCCGCTTTCACGGTCTCGCCGGACACCGCGCCAATCTCGGTTGCGGCGATCTGGCTGCGCTCGGCCAGCTTGCGCACTTCCGAGGCGACCACGGCGAAGCCTCTTCCATGCTCGCCGGCGCGTGCTGCTTCGACCGCTGCATTCAAGGCCAGAAGATCGGTCTGGCGTGCGATCTCCTGCACGATGCTGATCTTCTCCGCGATCGTCTGCATCGCGGCCACGGCGCGGTTCACGGCCTCGCCGCTGGCTTCCGCATCCTTGGCTGACTGGCGGGAGATTTTTTCGGTCTGGGTCGCGTTGTCCGCATTTTGCTTGATGTTGGCGCTCATCTCCTCCATCGAGGCCGAGGCCTGCTCGGCCGCCGAGGCCTGCTCGGTGGCACCCTGGCTCACCTGTTCGGCCGTGGCCGAAAGCTCCTGGCTGCCCGAGGAGACATTGCCCGAGGCCTGCAGGGCATTGCCAACGACATTGCGCAAGCGCTGCGCCATGCGCTCCAGAGCCAGGCCGAGTGTGTCCTTTTCCGAGAGCGGTTTAGGCTGCACGGTCAGATCGCCATCCGCGATCTGATCCGCGATACCGGCTGTAGCCCGCAGATTAGTGCTCATGCGGTTGACCGTTTCGATCAGGTCCTTGATCTCGTCATTGCTGTTGATCTCGACGGATTTGTTTAGATCGCCGATCGCAACGGCCTCGGCCAGAGTGACAATCTTGCTCAACCCCTTGCTGATCGACAGCGCCAGCCAGATGGCCGCGGTGAGGGCGATGAGCAGCGACCCGGCGGCGACGCCGATCAGCACGTCGCGGGTGGAGCCGTAGGTGCTGGCGGCCTGCTGCTGCTGGGCCTGCATTTCCTGTGTTGACAGCGTCACGAGATCATCGGTGATTGTACTGCTCTGGTCAGTCACCGTCTTCAACTGCCCGACGGAGAGGGCATCCGCCTGTTGATCTTTATTGGCCAACGCCAACGTCCGCAATTGGCTGTCCAAAGGCTTCATGGTTTCCCATAATGTCCGCAATGCGGTGTATTTCGCCTGTTCCGCAGGGGAGGAACTTTGATCGCCCTGATTGAGAAGCGTCTCGAAATCCTGACGCTCCTGGGTGAGTTCGCTATCATAGGCCTGCATCTTCACCGGATCCTCTTCGAGGATGATATCCTTTTCGGCGCGGTTGATTTCGAGCAGTTTTGCGCTGACTGCATCGGCCAGTTGGATCTTGGCAACCGGGCCGTTGATCAGCGCCGTCATCGTGCTGTTCATGGTGGCAAGACCCACCACGGCATAGCCGGCGGCGCCGGTCAGCAGCAGGATGATGAGGCCGAAGGACAGGGCGAGCTTGAGTTTGATGGTAAAACGCATGACGTGATCTTTCAGATAAAATGATTGATAAGTCAGGAGAGAGCGGCCCGCCCGCGGGCGGCGAAAATGGCGGCGAGATCGGGCAGGACGATGATGTCGTCATTGCGTTTGGCCAGGCGGCGGATGAAATCCGGCCGCCAGTGTGTCCCCAGTCGCGGCGCGGCCTCGGTCGCGGCATCGGGAATCGCCGTCACTTCGTAGACCTTGTCGGCGCGTAAACCCAGCAGCGCGGCTTCGCCGTCAATCTCGAATTCGATGACGATGACACGGCTGTCGGCCGAGCTGCCGCTGGTTGTAAGCCCGAAGGCTAGTCTGAGATCGGCGAGGGGGATGATCCGGCCGCGGAAATTGATCACGGCATCGGCGAAAGAGGGTGCGCCCGGCACGTAGGTTTCGGGAGATCTGTCCAGCACCTCGCGCACGAGCACCGCCTCCAACGCAAAGGTTTCGCCCGCCAGATCGAAGGTCAGCACCTCCAGCCCATCATCGCCGCCCGTTGCTGAAACCGTAATCGATTGTGCCTGCATGTCCCGGCCCTTTCAGCTAACGGCCCGCAAGGGAGCCGGATGTTGATGTGTCTCGGCCGCCACCAGCGCGCCCACATCCAGGATCAGGGCAACACTGCCGTCGCCCAGAATGGTGGCGCCGGAAAAGGCACCGAGTTCCGCATGAAAGGGCGATAACGGCTTGATGACGGTCTGGTGGTCGCCCAGTATCTGGTCCACCACCAGCCCCACACGGTCGGCGCCGCTCGAGATCACCACGATCTTCTGGTAGCGATCGGGTGCCAGACCGGTTCTGAACATGTCGTGCAGCCGGATGAAGGGCACGAGCTGCCCGCGGATGGTGAGCAGGCTCCGCCCGGCGGAACGCTGGTCCTGCTCCGCCGAAAGCTCCAGGCATTCCTCCACCGCCGAGAGTGGAATGACATAGCGTGCCATGCCAACACGCACGAGCAGCCCATCGATGATGGCCAATGTGAGTGGAATGCGCAGGCGCACCACTGAGCCCTCGCCTGGCGGGCTGGCAAGTTCCAGAGTGCCGCGCAGCCCCTCGATGGTCCGCTTGACGACATCCATGCCGACGCCCCGGCCAGAGAGATTTGTTACGGTGGCAGCGGTGGAGAAGCCGGGCTGGAAGACCATCTGCAGCAGCTCCTGATCGCTGAGCACGGCCGTTGGGGCGATCAGTCCGTTTTCCTCGGCTTTTGCCCGTACCCGTGCGCGGTTCACGCCACGGCCGTCATCGCGCACGGTTATCACCACCTCGGCGCCCGCCTGACGGGCGGAGAGCGTGATGCGGCCCAAGCCTGGCTTGCCCGCCGCATGGCGTTCCTGCGGCAGCTCCAACCCATGGTCGGCGGCATTGCGGATCAGATGCACCAGCGGATCGGCCAGGCGCTCGATCACGGTTTTGTCCAGCTCCGTACTCTCACCTTCAGTGACCAGCTCGATTTCCTTTCCGGTTTCGCGGGCAAGGTCGTGGATGAGGCGGCGGAAACGGCCGAACAACTGGACCACGGGCACCATGCGCACCGACATCATGCTGTCGCGCAATTCGGAGGCCAGATGCTCGATCTCTTCCGCCACCGAACGCAGATTCATATCGATGCTGGCGCTAGCAATCTGTTTCAGCCGCGACTGCGCGATCACCAGCTCCCCGACCCGGTCCATCAGCTCGTCGAGCCGCATGGCCGGCACACGCACCGAAGCATCAGGTCGCCAGGCCTTCGCATCGCCGCCGGGCGCCAGCTCCGCCTCCGGCACCTGGGTTTGCGCCAGTACAGCCGGGCCCGCCGTGTCCGCCGTCAGCGCCTCGATGGCCAGGGTCATGTCGTCCATGACGAACATGAACACCTCTTCGATTGCCGCGCGTGGCTGATCGGTCGTCAACAACACATCCCAGCCAAGATGGCATTCCGTCGGGATAAGCTCGTTGAGCGGCGGAATATGATCTGTAATGATTTTGATCTCGCAGGGGCCCAGGGCTCGTAATTCATCGAGCATCGGCAGCGGCCGCGTGCCGTTCACCAGAACATCAGGCCCCAGCGTGAAGCGTAGATGCCAGCGTGTGGGTGTTATGGGCACCGGCGGCATGGGGGCACCCGCCCCCGCTGCGGCACTGCCCACCACCAGCTCCAGCGCTGCCAGCAGCCGCTCGCCCTCGGTGGCAGCGGCGGCGCGCCCTTCAGCCAGCGCGCGCATATGGTCCATGGCATTCAGCACCGCCGTCACCAGCTCCCGGGTGGCCGGTACCTCGCCCTTGCGGACCCGGTCGAATGCGGTTTCGCAGTGATGGGTGAATGCCGCCAGAGCATCGAAGCCGAACATGGCCCCGGAGCCTTTGAGCGTATGCAGCGCCCGGAACACCGTGGCGACAAGTTCCTTTTCGCCCGGGTTATGCGCCAGATCCAGCAACCCCTGCTCGATTTGCTCCAGCAGCTCCTGAGCTTCCACCCGGAAGATGCCTATCCCCTCATCCGCGCTCATTTGCTGAGGATCTTTTTGACGATCCGGATCAAATTATCCGGATCGAATGGTTTCGTCAGCCAGCCCGTCGCCCCGGCGGCCTTGGCTTGCGCCTTCAACCCGCCATCGGACTCGGTCGTCAGAAACAAGATCGGCACGCCGGCCTGTTCCGGCAGCTTGCGCAAGGCCTGGATCATGGCCAGGCCGTTCATCTCCGGCATGTTGAGATCGGTGATGATCAGATCGAACTGCTTGGCTACGGCATTACGCAGCCCTTCCGCCCCGTCGCCGGCTTCGGTAACGTCATAGCCCTCAGCCGTCAGTGCCATTTTGACGGTCCAGCGCACGCTTGCGGAATCATCAACTGTGAGAATGGATATCATGCGCCATACTCCGGCTGGCCAAGCCAGAAACGGGTACGCTCGTCCTCCGGGCTGTTGAGAAACCCACCGCGCCGGAGCGTTTCCAGAATGATTTCGTCAGCCGGCCGGGACAGCCGGATGCCTGACCCCACCTGTGCCGCACTCCGCCGCGCGGCTTCGATCAACTGTAGAAATGTCAGGTCAATATCAGTAACATCCGTAAGATCGATTTCGAGGGATGCACCGTCACCGGCAGCCTCCTTAATCTTCATGAAAGAATTGTCTATTGAGCGGATATCGATCACGCCCGACAATTTGACAATCGACCATCGTTCAGCACCCATATGAACCGCCACTCGAAGTTGCCTGGGTTGAGGCTAACTATGATCTCTTAATGTCCGGATAACAGCGTACTGATAAGATGATCGCTGGTGAATTTTCAGCGAAAAAACTAACGCCAAAGGGGGCACGGTTGGAAGCGATTTGACACAAATGGCAGCAAACGGGCGCTGACGCGCGGCAAGCCGGCACGAGGCGGGACATTGCTCCCCAAGATTGAACCAGCAATGGGGCAGTCAAGTTGTCATCACCAAATTACCAAATATTCAAGAAAGGTCCGAAGGGACATCATTTTATCACACTTCGCCCCCTCTACTTGCTGTATCGCCCGCCGATAAACAAAGGGGCACGCTTTGAACTATCATTACATCATCTATCTCGCCGATTATTCGGACGGGGTGCTCTATGTCTTGGCCATGCTACTCGTGCTGGCGCTGGCCGTCATCATCGACCGTTCCTGGTCGCTGCGCAGCACTATATTGAAAGGCCAATCCATCATCCGTGCCACGGCGGAACGGCCAGCCTTAACGCGGGCCGATTTAAGGACGCTGCGGGAGGCTGCTGGTGGCCTGCCGGAAGCGGTGTTGCTGGACATTGCGATACGCCATCTGGATATGGCTGGGCCGGATGCCATGGCGAACCGCCTGGATGAGGCGGTGATGCTGATCGCGCCCACATTGGACCGGCGCCTGTGGCTGCTGGATACCGCTGTTACGCTGGCACCTCTGCTCGGATTGTTCGGTACGATCATCGGCATGTTCCATGCCTTTAATGTGCTGGCCCAGCCTGGCCACGCGCCGGCCGAGGTGACGGGCGGTGTGGCGGATGCGCTGGTGGCAACCGCCTTTGGCATTTTCATCGCCATGCTCGGGCTCACTTTCTATAACGCGCTGACCAACCAGGTCCGGTTGATCATCCATCAGCTCGATTCCATGAAAATGATGATCGTAAATCGCACGGATGGTTTGCCCATGATGCCGGTGCGCGCCCCCGCTGGCAGACTCGTGGAGGCGTAAGTGGTGAAAATGCGCTATTTCGAAACCCGCAAGGCACGTATCGAGATCATCCCGATGATCGACGTGATGCTGTTTCTGCTGGTGTTTTTCATCATCGTCACTCTGCAGATGATCCCCGATGCCGGGGTGAGCCTGCAACTCCCGGTCTCAACCCAGACGGATCAGCTCCCGCATCCGAAATTCACCGTGAATGTGCTGCCTGACGGCACCATCCAGGTGAAAGGTCAAAATGTAACAGATTCGGAATTGACCGGCATGCTTGAAGCCGATGGCGACCCGACAAAGACAGAGCTGACGATAGCCACGGATAAAACGACTGCATTCCAGAAATTCATGAATGTGATTGACGATGCGCGTAAAGCCGGCATTACTGATATCGGTATCGCGGCACAACCAGCGAGCTCATAGGTTGCTGCCATCTCGACGGTTTAGGGACCCGCCCGAATAGGGCGAGTTTTTTATGTGGCATTCCGCCTGTGCTGAAGCACATTAAAAATGCGCAAGAAAACCCTTCTTAAATCACGTAGATGAAAGCAAAGTTTCGCAAAACCATCACCATAAATGAGGCGTTTTGTTTTAAGCGCTGCTTGTGTTGCAGCGCGGAACGAAGGTGATTCCGCGCTGGCTTTAACAGGGGGTTTTAATAATGGATGGTAAATTTTCGATGCGCCAAATCCTGGCGCACGCCTGCTCGCCACTGGCGCTGGCATTAAGCCTGGCCGCCGCACCTGCTCTGGCACAGACCGCCACGGCGCCGGTGAATCTCGATCTTGGAGCGGTTGTCTCCACCGGCTCGGGCAATGCCGCAGCACTGATCAGCACTCCTGGCACGGCACCTTATGAGGCGCCTTCCGTGGCACCGCTGAATGCCTCGCAGCCGACCTCGGTGGTGAACAAACATACGATCGACAACATGCTGACCGGCACGCAGAGCTGGGCGGATATCGCGCGCCTCACGCCGTCGGTTAGCACCATCAACCCCAATGGTCCGGGCCTGATGGAAACCAACGGCCCGGTCATCCGCGGCTTCCAGAACGGCCAGTACAACGTCACCTATGACGGTATTCCCATTGGCGATTCCAACGATTTCACACAGCACTCGACTTCGTTCTTCACCAATTCCGAGCTTGACCAAACGATCGTCGACCGCGGCCCCGGCACGGCGGAAACGGTGGGTGACGCGACCTTCGGTGGCACATTATCCATCCGTACCATCAACCCGGCACCCACCCCCACGGTAACGGGGAACACGTCTTACGGCAGTTACAATACCTCGGATAATGGTATTCGTCTCGACACCGGTTCCATCGCCGCGGCAAATGGCAGCACCGCCGTGTTCAATATCGAGCACATCAAGAGCGATGGCGCGTTGACCAATGCTGGTCAGGAGCGCAGCAATTTCTTCGGCAAGGTCGTCATTCCGGTCAGCAACAATACGACCGTGACGCTGCTGGCCGATTACAACAAGCTGTATCAAAATCCGTCGATCGGCGCGACATTGTCGCAGATGGAAACGCAAGGCTGGAATTATGCGTATAGTTCCGACCCGAATTCGCAGGCCTATGGCAAATTCAACAACGACACGATCACGACCGATCTCGAATATATCGATGTGCAGTCGAATTTTGGCGATGGCTGGCTCTATGACGGCAAGATCTACACCTATGCCTATTACCACCACGACCAGAACGGCGATGATGCTAATGACACCGGCGCGGATGGCTTTACCCAGGCACCGGCCAGTACCGGTGCAGTGCAGAACGATGTGGTGCTGACACCGGGTGGTACTGAAGTCACGGGTATTCCCGGTCAGCTTTTCAAAAACGACTACCGCTCCGTCGGCACCATCCAGCGTCTGCAGAAGGATTTCGACTGGGGCGACATCAAGACCGGCCTGTGGTTCGACCATCAGGTGAATACGCGCTTCGTGCAGAACGTCTCATTCACGAATGGCGATGCGATCAATTTTGATTCGGCGGACTCGAATGGTGGCAAAGTCACCGCGACGAATGATTTCGGCTCGATAGAGCGTCTGCAACACAACCAGCTCTACACTTTCCAGCCTTACGGCCAGGTCGACTGGCAACCGATCGACGGGCTGACCGTGACGGGTGGTGTGAAATGGGCCTATTTCCGCCGTGCGCTCAATGCGCCGGTGCAGCAGAAGACCGAGGTACAGACCGGCTATACCCATAACTGGCAGAAGCTTCTGCCGTCCTTCGAGGTGAAATACGCCTTCACCCCGAATCTGTCGGCTTATGTCCAAGGCGCGGAAGGCTTCCTCGCACCGAACCTCAACACATTCTACACGCCTGCCATCAGCTCACAGAGCCTCCAGCCCGAGAGCACGATCAACTTCCAGACAGGTGTTGCCTATCAGGACGAGCATTGGGCACTGAGTGGCGATCTGTACACCATCCACTTCCAGAATTTTATTGCCAACTTGAAGCAGCAGATCAACGGCACTGGCCCCGAGCAAACGGTTTTCTTCAACGCGGGCGGGGTGATCTATCGCGGTGTCGAGGGTGAGGCGGCTTACAGCTTCGGCAATGGCGTCACCTTGTTTGGCAATGCCGGCTACAACCAGGCTTTCCAAACTTCGACGAATGACCATATCACAGGTGCGCCGCAGGGTACCGCCAACCTCGGTGCAATCTACGACGCCAACGGCATCTATGGCTCGGTCATCGACCAGTGGACCGGTGGCCAATATAGCGGCAATACCGGTGTGAACATCGCGAATGGCGAAACCGAGGGAAGTGCTGGCGGCTGGTACGATCCGTATAATGTCGTGAACGTCGCGATGGGTTACACCTTCAACCATGACAATCCCAACAAGACGCCGGTCAAGGTGAAGCTGAATCTCGACAACATCACCAACCAGAAGCAGATCATCTACGACAACGGCACCAACACCGCCGGCGACCTGCTCTACTACCGCCTGACCGGTTTCTCGGCCTTTGCGTCGCTGAGCGTGCCCCTCAACTTCTAAGCCGGCACGGCAATTCGTTGCAACCAGAACGGGGTTCGGCACCAGCCGGACCCCAACACGTTACAATCACGGAATTCACAAATTGCTTTGGATTGATACGGGAATGAACAAGCCGCCTATATGGCTCAACCAGACGCCGGATGGCAAGAAATTCGCCGCTGCCCTTCTGGCCGCACTGCTGCTGGAGATTGCCGCTCTGGCCCTGATCATCCCGCATCTGGCAAAGCAGCCGCCGCCGGCCCAGGTTCCGGCCGTCGTCAAAATCACCATCGTGGCACCGCCGGCGCCCAAACCGCCGCCGCCGGCACCCAAGCCACCCCTGCCCAAGCCCATCGTGCCCTCGCCGCCTGTTGCGCCGCCCAGGCCGTTGCCGCCACCGCCGCCACGCCCGGCGGCGCAGCATGCCGCCCGCCATTTTGCACCACGGCACGTAACGCCGCCGCCGCAACCGGCACAGCCCCCGGCCGTGCCAGCGCCACCCACACCGCCGCCGCTGCCTGTTATCTCCCAGGGCGAGGTGGATCTGTTCCGGCTCGCCATGCGCGCCGCGGTGCAATCTGTGGCTGATCAGGTCTATCCCAACGGTGTGCAGCAGGGGGGCGCGCCCGTGGTCAGCTTTGATTATAAAAACGGTGTCATATCAAATATCGCGCTGGTGACGAGCAGCGGCTTTACGCGCCTCGATGCCGCCGCGATGCAGGCGGTGCGTATCGCACCTTATCCGCCTGAGCCAGATGAATTCCACGGCCAGGCGGAGAGCGTCACCGTCACCGTGATTTTTCGCGCCGCCGTCCCCAGCGTCGATGGAGACTAACATTATGAAATATTTTCGCTCCGCCTGGCTGGCGGTCGCACTCAGCCTGCCAGCTTTCCCAGTCTCCGCAGCACCGTTCTACAGGCTGGTGGGCACCATTCCACTCGGCGGCGGCGTAAAATGGGACTATCTTACCGTCGATGCCCAGCAGCACCGGCTCTATGTGTCGCATGGCACGGAGGTCACGGTAGTGGATTTGCGGCGCCGAGAGGTTATCGGCCGGCTTGCGGGGTTACCCGGCAGCCACGGCATTGCCGTCGATCCCGCCACTGGCGATATATGGGCCGACAGCGCGGGCACGAGCCGGGCCATCACCTTCAGTCCCGGCGGTTTCGCGCCGCTGGCCGCCGTGCATGTGGTGGAGGATGCGGATGGCATGGCCTACGACCCGGCCTCGAAAAGCATTTTCGTTTCGGGTGGCGATGGCCAGGCGCTCACCGCCATCAATCCCGCGACCCGTGCGACCTATGCCGATATTCCGCTCGGCGGCGCGCCGGAAGGATTTCTCGCGGATGGCAAAGGCGCGCTTTATGTCAACATCGTCGACAAAAACGAGCTGGTTCGCATCGATACGAAACAGCGGGTGATCACCGCACGCTGGCCGACACCGGGCTGTATCAAGCCGACCGGTCTGGCCATGGATGATGCAAAACGCCTGCTGTTCATTTCCTGCCGTGGCGGCAGCATGGTGGCGCTGAATGCCGATAGTGGCGCTGTCCTGGCCACCATCCCCATTGGCCAGGGCACGGATGCTGCCGGTTTTGATGCAGTCCGGCACCGCGCCTTTTCCACCAATGGTGACGGCACGCTGACGGTGATCGATGACAGCACGGTGCCAAGGCAGCTCGGCACAGTACGGACCGCGCTAGGCGCGCGTACCATGGCTTTGGACCCGGAGACCGGGGATGTGCTCACCGTCACCGCGACGGTGACCGGAA
This sequence comes from bacterium, assembly GCA_026224825.1. Classification (GTDB taxonomy): domain Bacteria; phylum Pseudomonadota; class Alphaproteobacteria; order Acetobacterales; family Acetobacteraceae; genus Acidocella. The sequence continues at coordinate 35,763 of JAMFRO010000074.1, forward strand.
TCGTTCCGTCTGCTACGCCGGGAGGAAGGACTCATTACATTTTCGCGCCTGGCAGCCTGAAGCTGTTAATTTACGCGCCGGTGCCTTGATCCGCGTTGCCCAGGCTGACCACCGCCTTAAGGCCAGGATGATTGTCCCGCAGCGCGATACTGCCGTCATGCAATGCCGCAATGGCCGTGGCAAGCGACAGGCCGAGACCGTGCCCGGGCAGGTGGCGTGATGCATCCAGCCGTACGAAGCGCTGGAACACGCGGGCTTGTTCACTGTCCGGTATGCCTGCGCCGTTATCAGATATTTCGATGTCGATATGCCCGCCCGTTTGCGCTGCGGTAATATGGGCGATGCTCGCCCCATCGGCATGCAGCATCACATTGTCGAGCAGATTGGCGAGCATCTGCAACAGCAACTCCTTGTCGCCGCGAAGCAAAAGCCTGGGCTGTATCTGGGCCGTGAGGGCAATGCCGGCGGTGCTGAAAGCGGGTTCATAGGTTTCTGCCAGCTCTTCCAGCAATGATGAGAGCGGGAGTGCGGCAAATTTCCGGCGCCGCGCGCCCGCTTCAACTTCAGCGATGCGCAGCATGGCGGTGAAAATATCCAGTGCCTGGTCTATCTGTGCCAGCGCCTCGTCGAACATGGCGGCGAGTTCCGCGCCGGCAAAGCGCCGGCGTGAAAGTTCAAGGTGTTCGCGCAAGCGGGCCAGAGGCGAGCGCAGATCATGCGAGATGTCATTCGTCACCTGGCGCAGGTTTTCCATCAACTCCTGCAGGCGCTGCAGCATCGCGTTCAGCCCGGTTGCGAGCCGGTCGAACTCATCGCCCGCCCGCCCCACGGTCAGCCGGCGGGAGAGATCGCCATTCATGATCTCTTCTATGGCGGTGGCGTAGCCATCGACACGGCGCGATGCCGCGTGTGCGGCAAAATAGCCATTGAGCAGGCCGAGGGCCAGTATCGTGCCGAAGACGGCGGTGAAGGAGCGCGCGACGAGCGCATTCAATGTCAGCAGCGGGCTGGCGTTAGCGGCAATCAGCAAAGTTTCGCCATTGGCAAACCGGTGTGCAACGCCGCGTACCGCCAGCACACGCGGCGGCAGGGTCAGCCCATCCGCGCGCTCAAAACTTTGCATGCCGTGCCAATTGGCGAGCAAAGCAGGGGCGACATTGAAATTCCCGGCGCGCAATGTCCCGCCCGGGCCGATATCGGCAAAAAACAACCCGCCGCCTTCGTCGATTGTCTCGCGCACATTTGGCGCAACACCCTGATTATCCTCCTGGATGTCGGAGAGAATATCGCTCAATGCCGCGTTCACGGCGGTATCGTTCTGCTCGCGCCAGATGGCATCGGCATCGTGGTGAATGATGAGGAAGACCAGGATGGCACCGCCCAGCGAAAGTGCGAGGCTGCGCAAGGCGAGCCGGAACCCTGAGGATTTCAGCAGGGCACGGGAGGGGCGCTCACGCCACATCAATTTTGTACCCGGCGCCGCGATAGGTATGGATCAACGGCGGCACAAAGCCCTGGTCGATTTTCGCGCGCAGCCGGCTGATATGCGCCTCCACAATGACTGTTTTTGGTACGAAATGGAATCCCCACACATCTTCGAGCAGCATGGTACGGGTGACGACCTCGCCCTCGTGCAGCAGCAGATATTCGAGCAGCTCGAATTCCTTCGGCTTCAGCTCGATCTTGCGTCCTGCCCGGTGCACCGTGCGGCGCAGCCGGTCGAGCTCCAGATCGGCGATTTTCAACTTGGTAGGTTTCGGCGGGGCGCTGCTGCGGCGCATAAGCGCGACCAGACGCGCGGAGAGCTCTTCAAAGGCGAAAGGTTTTACCAGATAATCATCGCCGCCGGCGCGCAACCCCTCCAGCCGGTCATCCAGCCCGCCGAGGGAGGTGAGGAACAAGGCGGGGGTGTGGATGCTGGCGCCGCGCAGGGTGCGCAGCAGGGTCAGCCCATCCAGCAGCGGCAGCATGCGGTCGATGATCAACACATCGAACCCGCCGGCGGCGGCCCCGAGCAGTCCCTCACGCCCATCGGGGGCAATGGTGACATGATGGCCCTCTGGTTCAAGCCCAGCACGGATATGGGCTGCGGCCCTGGGGTCGTCCTCGATTAGCAAAATACGCATAGGGTGTGGTTAGCTCATGTTGGCTTGCTGTAGAAAACATTAAATTTCGACAAAGCTGCGGCAGCGTTGCGGTCAATGAGGAGCGCGCAATAGCGTGCCATGAATTGTTCGCCGTTACGTAACGCGCCCTGGCTGGCCTGCTGGGTGCTGGCTGCCTGCACCACCTACCATGCCGCTCCCTTGGCCACGGTGCCGCCCTTGCATAGCCAGCTCAGCACCTTACGCCATATTAGGCCCGATGGCAGCGCCATTTGCGTGGACGCACCGCTGTCCCTACCCGATGTGGCGGCGCTGGCGGTGCTCAACGATCCCGATCTGGCGGCGGCCCGGGCACAGCATGGTATCGCTGCGGCGGAATTACTGGGCGCCGGGTTGCCGCCGGACCCATCCATCACCGGCGGGGTGGCGGCACTTCTGGGCGGACCTGGGGCCATGCCCGCCATCTCGGCCGGGCTGACGCAGGATGTTTCCGCGCTGATTACCTACAAGGCCGAACGCCGGGCAGCCTCGGCCGGGCAGGCGCAGGTGGATGCCGGGATTTTGTGGCAGGAATGGCAGGTGGCAGCCCAGGCTGAGCAGCTCGTTGTGGCGCTGTCCGCCGACGCACAGACCATTGCCAGCCTGCAGCGGGATATCGCTGTCCTCGGTCCCATCGGTGCGGCGACGCAGGTTCAGATTGCGCAATCCAACCAGACGGTGAACGAAGGCGCCGCCAGCCTGGTAGCACTTGCCGTGGTACGGGACGCGCTGAACACGGCCGCACAGGCCGCCGCGCGTGACCGCGACCAGCTCGACGCCCTGCTGGGGCTTGAGTCCGGCATCGACGTAGCTCTGGCACCAGTTGAGGTGGCTCCCCCAGCCCCCGGCATGCTGGCCCCGGCCGTCGCCACGATGGCGCAGCGCCGGCCAGATCTGATCGCCCTGCGCTACGGCTACGGTCAAGCGGACCAAAAACTGCGAGCCGCCATCCTCACTCAGTTTCTGCCGCTCAGCCTAGGTGCTGCCGGGGGGCGCGATACATCCGGCGTATATTCTGCCGGGCCGCAGGTGACGCTGGCTTTGCCCTTGTTGAACCGCAACCGCGGCGCCGTGGCTGCGGCAGGTGCCACGCGCGCTGCGTTGGCCGCACAATACCAGGCGAGCCTGGCCAGTGCCACGGGCGGCGCGCAGGCGCTTTATGCCAGTATTTTACTCCTGCAATCGCAAACGGCAGCAGCACAGGCGGAGGCGGGGCAGGCCGAAACCATGGCCAATGCCGCGCGGCAGAGTTTTGATGCGGGCCAGATTACGGCACCGGCGTTTGCCACGCTGCAAAGCATCGCCGGTGAGCGGCAGCGTGCCGCCATCACCTTGCGTGCCCAGTTGCAGAGCGCGGAAATCTCGCTTGCCACCATGCTCGGACTCGGCCTGCCGCCGTTTTCGCCAGATACCGGAAATACAAAACCATGAAGAAAATCGTTGCCGCCGGGGTCGTGTTACTGGCCGGACTGGCCCTATTTGCATACCTGCGCGGCAACATGGCGCCTGCCGTGGTGGCGGCCGCCCCGCGCGCCGTGGTCAGCGTGATACAGCTCACGCGGCAGCGTGTGCCGGTACAAATTCCAGCGTTTGGAAGCATCGTAGCCGGCGCGGCGGAGCAGAACATCACTCTGGACGCGGCGGGTGTGGTGACGGATGTACTCGTCCGCCCGGGGCAAAGTGTTGCGGCAGGGCAGGAGCTGGCCCGCATCGCGCCGGATGCGTCGTCCATTGCCGAGCTGAGTGTGGCCCGTGATGCGCTGGCAGCAGCGCAGGCGGCGCGCGCCCATACTGCTGCTTTGCTCCCCAGCCATCTTGCCACCGCCGCCGATCTGGCGGCGGCCACGCAGGCCGAAAACGATGCGGCGGCCAGACTGCAAGCGTTGACGGCACAGGGCACAGGCACCGCCCGCGTGTTGCGCGCGCCATTTGCCGGCACGGTGACGAGCACTGCCGCCAGCCCCGGCGGTCTCAGCCCAGCCGGTAGCATTCTGTTCAAAGTTGCCGCACCCGCCGGGCTGGTGGCGGTGGCCGGGGTGACGGAGCAGCAGGCGGATCGCATCATGCCCGGCGATGCCGCGACAATCACGGCGCTGAACAGCGATATTCGCACCAATGCCATTGTGCTGCAGCGTGCCGCCATGCTCGACCCCCAGACCGGGCTGGTGGACATCACCCTCGCCCCCCAAAACCCCCTGCCTCTGGGCGAGCCGCTGGCACTCACCATCGTTGCCGGCAACCTCACCGGCTATGAAGTGCCGCGCAACGCGGTGCTGAACGATGAGCAAGGCGATTATGTCTTCCAGCTCGACGCGCGCGGAATCGCCCACCGCAAAGCCGCGCACATACTGCAGGCGGAAGGTACCGTGACCGTGCTGGCACCCGATCTCGATCCCGCGCTACCGCTCGTCACTACCGGCGCTTATCAACTGGAAGACGGCATGGCAGCCGATACTCAAGGAAACAGCCAAACTCAAGGAAACAGCCTTTGAGTTTTTGCGCCTGGGCGGACCGCCACCGCCGTTCCATCCTCACCCTCGCCGCGGCTCTTGCGCTGGCCGGCATCGCAGCCGCTGTCTCATTGCCCATCGGCCTGTACCCGGAAACTTCGTTTCCACGTGTGCGCATCAACATCGATGCCGGCAGCCAACCGGCGGCGCAGATGGTGCTGCAAACCACCCAGCCCGTTGAGGCGGCACTACGAGCCGTGCCGGGTGTTCTGGACGTACGCTCCACCACGTCGCGCGGCTCTGCCCAGTTCACGGTGGATTTTATTTGGGGCACGGATATGACCACCGCTACGCTGGCGGTGAACGCGGCCATGGCCCAGAGTTTTGCGGCCCTGCCGCACGGCACCGCCTACACCGTGCTGCGCATGACGCCCAATGTTTTCCCCTTCATGGCCTATGCAATCACCAGCCCAAGCGTAAGCCAGGTGAAGTTGCAGGAGATGGCGACATACCAGATGGTGCCGCTGCTCTCCGCCATACCCGGGATTGCGCGTGTACAAGTGCAGGGCGGCGATACGAGCGAGGTGGAGGTGGATGCCGACCCGAGGCGTCTGGCCGCCTATCACCTCACCCTGGACGATCTGGCGAATGCGCTGAGCGCTGCCAACACGCTGCAGGCGGCGGGGCAGATGGAAGACCGTGAGCGGCTTTATTTGCTGATGGCGGATAACGCGCTGCACGGGCTGGATGACGTGAAACAGACCGTGCTGCGCGCCGGCCCCAGTGGCGTGATTGGCGTGGTTGGCGTGGTGCGGTTGCAGGATGTCGCCACAGTGCAGCTCGGCGTGGTTCCGCAGTTTTTAGCCGTTGATGCCGATGGCAAGCGCGCCGTTACTTTGCTGCTGTACCAGCAACCGGGCACGGATATGGTGGCCATCGCCCGCCAGGTTACGGCAGCCCTCGCTGGTTTCGCACCGCAGATTCCGCCCGGTGTGATTTTGAGCAAATGGTACGACCAGAGTGCGCTGGTGCTGGCGGCCGCAAGCTCGGTGCGCGATGCCATTCTCATCGGCATCGTGCTGGCCGCCATCGTGCTGCTGGTCTTCCTGCGCAGTTGGCGCATCACTTTGCTTGCCATCACCATCGTGCCGGCGGCACTCGCTTTGGCCGTACTGGTACTCTCGCTCCTGGGGATGAGTTTTAACATCATGACGCTTGGCGGCCTCGCCGCCTCGGTCGGGCTGGTCATCGACGATGTCATCGTGATGATTGAGCACATCGCACGGCGGAGTGATGCGCCGCAGCGGGGCCGGCTCTGGGTTCTGCAGGCCGGCACGGAGTTTTTCCGTCCGCTCACGGGATCCTCCATCGCCACACTTATCGTATTTGCACCGCTTGGCTTTCTCTCAGGCGTCACCGGTGCATTCTTCAAGGCGCTGTCGCTCACCATGGCGGCGACGCTGATCGCCTCCTGGGCACTCACGGCCTTGGCCGTGCCGCTGCTGGCGGGTTCCCTCATCGATTTCGAACGCTGGCATGACCCAGGAAAGAGGCGAGACGACGCGCTCTCGCGCCTGCATGCGGCAGGGTTGGCGGCCGTATTCCGCCGCCCCTTCCTGCTGGGTATTGCCGCTTCCGTCCTTATTGTCGTCGGTCTGTTTTCCTTCACGCGTGTGCAGACCGGCTTCATGCCCAATCTCGATGAAGGAGGTTTCGTACTCGATTATCTTACCGCCCCAGGCACATCGCTGAGCGAGACAGAGCGCGAGATGAGCGAAGTCGCAATAATTTTGCGCAACGACCCCGCCGTCGCCGGTTTCTCGCTGCGCGCCGGTGCCGGCATGGGCGGCGATATCGCGGAATCCAACAAAGGTGATTTCGTCATTCTCCTGAAACCGCTGGCCAGCCGTTCAGGCATCGATGTGGTGATGGGCCGCATCAGCGACGCCATCACTGCCCATGTGCCCGGCGTGACAATCGACCCACACCAGTTGATGGGCGATGAAATCGGCGATCTCACCGGCGTGCCGCAGCCGATCGAGGTAAAGCTTGCCGCCGCCGATCCTGCCGCCCTCGGCCCTGCGGCGCTGCGTGTGGCCGATGCCATAGGCAAAATCCAGGGGGTGGATTCCGTCGATGACGGCATCATTCCGGCTGGCGATGCCATCGACATCACGGTCGACCCCGTTCGGGCGGCTGCACTGGGGCTGAATGCGACACGTGTTGCCGCCATGGTACAGACAGAGATGGCCGGCACTGTCGCCACGGCATTTGCGGGAACGCAACAGCTCGTTGGCGTGCGCGTACGCCTTACCGGGGCAGCCCAGCTTAACAGCGATGATCTGGCGCAACTGCCCATCGCCATACCTTCCGGCGGGCTGGTGCCTTTGGGCAGCATCGCGCATTTCACCACCATCTCCGGCCAGCCGGAAATCACGCGCGAAAATCTGCAGCAGATCGTCGATGTCACGGCGCGCCTGACCGGCAGAGGGCTTGGCGCCGGCATAGCGGATGTGAAGACAGCACTTGGCCGACCCGGCGTGCTGGGTCCCGGCGTCACCTATACGCTGGGCGGGTTGTACCAGCAGCAACAGATCGCCTTTTCCGGACTTTTGCGCGTTTTCATTGGGGCCCTGCTGGCGGAGTTTATTTTGCTCCTGGCACTATATGAGCGTTTCACCTGGGTGCTGGTGATCATGGGTACGTCGTTGCTTTCCACCAGCGCGGTATTCACCGGGCTGTATCTTACCGGGCTCGAACTCAACATCACGGCAATCATGGGCATGGTGATGATCACCGGCATCGCCACCGAGATGGCGATTTTCTATGTGTCGGAATTCCAGCATCTCGCGGAACATATGCCTTTGGCGGAGGCGCTGCGCACCGCCAGCACCAACCGGCTGCGCCCCATTGCCATGACCACACTGACCGCTATTCTCACTTTGTTGCCGCTGGCGCTCGATATCGGCCAAGGGGCGGGCATGCAGCAGCCTCTGGCGGTAGCCATCATCGCTGGGCTGCTGGTACAGTTCCCCCTGGTATTGCTGGCGCTACCGGTGCTTCTGATGTTGGTCACGAGGCACGAGAGACGGCAGATCCCGCTCTGAGCGCTGCCTCGAAGCGGATCATTTGCTCGCGCGGCCTCGGTGGTCGCTCCCACATCGTGGCAACTGATCATTGCGGGTGCCCCCGGTTGTCTTTCTCAAGCTGGCTGGAGCCCGCCAGCCATAACGTCTATCCGGCTGTAGCCGAGCTACCGCTCCGATATCCGGGTTGCGCCGGCTGCCCGAAAGCAGACAGGATTTGGTCAAACCGCGCCTTCGTGTCCGCAGCATATTCAGGATGCGTGATGATATAGGGTTCGTTGGCTTCAACCGCTTTCACAACCGCTCTGCCGAGCCATAGCGGGTCCATCATATTGGCGCGGATGGCGGCGGCTTGCGCGGCATTCCGTGCAATAGGTCCTTCGGTGGATGATTCCGACATCCGGCTGCGCGTCAGTCCTGGAAACAAGGTCGATACACCCACCCCGAATGGCGCAAGTTCCTGGCGGACCGCATCGGATAATCCGAGCACAGCAAATTTGCTGGCGGAGTAAACTGCGAACGTACCAAACGGATTAAGGCCGTTCATGGACGATGTGTTGACGATATGCCCGGCGCGCCGGGAGATCATCCCCGGCGCCATGGCTGCGATGCCATTATAGACGCCCTTCACGTTGATCGACATCACCCGCTCAAATTCCTCGGGCGTCGTTTCTACCAAGGGTTTGAACCCCGATGCGACGCCTGCATTGTTGCAAAGGATGTCGACCGGGCCCAAGCGGTCCTCCACTTGGGCCCGAGCAGCCAGCCAGCTATCGGCACTTGTCACGTCGAGGGACAACAAGGCGACATCGACATGGCCCGGCAGCTTGGCAGCTTCTTCTTCGGCATGGGCGAGATTGATGTCCGCCAGAACCAGCCGTGCACCGCGTTCGGCAAAAGCGGCTGCCATGCCTCCGCCGATGCCACCACCGCCGCCCGTGATAAAAACCAGTTTGCCCGCGAATTCCATTGTAGCTTCTCCCAATTTCCTATGCCTGCCCGGCCCTTGCCGAGGTAAAACGTCACCCTGATATCCGCGCCATCAGCAATCCGCAGTCGCCCGCACGATCCGCATGGATACCCGCAGCCGGGCGTGCTTGTGCTCATCGGGGCCCTGCAACTCTACCGCCAGCGAGACATGAGCGAAGGTCAGGAGAAGCCGCATAAGCCGTTGTTCCACCTCGTCCTGCTCTGCCAGTGGCTTTTCATCCAGGCGCGCGAGGCCCAATTTCAGCAGCGGCGCGCAGGCCGTGTAAAAGGCATCGCGTTCTGCTTCGGGATACGCGGCACGAAAATGCGCCCGTTCCATTGCCGTCTCTCCGGCCCAACGCGCGGCAAAGGGTTCCAGCACTTCAAATCCGGCAGGCAGCAGGCGGCTCATACCAGCGCCTCCGCTGCCAGACCGATTTCCACCTTATAGGCCTCAACCTTTGCATCAATTGAACGGAACAGGTGGCGGCACAGAACCTCCTGCGTCTGGAAGTGGATGTGCTTTAGCGCCCCGCTACTGAGTCCGCGTTGCCCGGCCTCGATCACGGCGCGATCCTCCGCGTGAATGTCCCGTGCCGTGGCCATCAGATATTCCCGGGCGAACCGTTCGGTGGCGCTGCCATCATCCCCGATCCAGTACAGTCGGATGACGCCGCGCGATCGTGTCGCGCTGATCGGCATCACGACATGGGAGAAATGCTGGAGCGGAGATCCCAACAGGAAGAAGTTCGGGAATAGCGCGAAATAGTCCTTTGCATCCTGTGAGACGAGGACGCCGTTTGCCGCGGCAGCCTCAGCCGCCTTGCCATAGGCCAGCAAGGCGGGCGCTGGCGGCGGCGGGGCGCCGCGATTGGACCAGATAATCTGCGTCCGATGCTGCCCATGGAAAGCATAACGCACCGGATAGCCAAAGGGATTTTCCGGCCCGGTTCCGGCGCCAGCGGAGCGCGGATGGATGAAGCGCAGGTGATAATTCTCCTGAAAATTGTCGTAGGTCAGCTTCCAGTTGGCATCGATCTCATAGACATATTCGTGAAAAGTCGTCGCACGTGCGACTGGCAGCGCCTCAAGCCGTTCCGCCAGAGCGCCCAGCGATTCGCGCAACGGCTCCGGTTTCTCGGCAAAGCTGATGAAAATCATCCCCGCGCAGACATCCAGCGCGATGGATGGCAGGGAACAATCCTTCTTATCGAGATTGAACTGGCCGAAGTCGGGCGCCGAGAGCAGCGCGCCTTCGGCCGAGAACGTCCACATGTGATACGGACAACTAAAGGCCGCCTGCCGTCCCGTTTCTGCGCTCACAAGCTGCGTACCGCGATGCGTGCAGACATTGTGGAAGGCTCGAATCACGCCGTCCTTGCCCCGCACGATCAGGACGGACGCATTGGCGAACTCGACCTCGCGGCGGATGAAGCTGCCCGGCTCTGGCAGTTCGCAGACATGGGCGATCTGCAGCCATGTCCGCATGAACACTGCCTTGCGCTCCAGCTCGAAATAGGCCGGATCATAATAGGGCTTTGCGGGAATGGGATCTGTGCCAAGCCAGGCGAGATCCTCTTGCGGTACAGGCTGAAAAGCGGGGTTGTGCGTGTTCATGGGGCTCACTCCGTGCGGTCAGACCCATGGCTGGCCAATCCGCTAAGGCCCCTTAAGCACAAAGCAATTATTCTTACAACATATATGTCGTAATTTTAGAATTGCCTATACGTGAAAAAGCTCGTCGCGCTCAAGAACGCGCTGTTGCTCCGCGCGGAATCGCTTTGTCACCTCCTCCAGCGAAAGGTCGGGGCGCACGCTCAGATGGTAGACACGCGGCGCGATGAAGGCGGCCGTCAGGAGAATGGTGCAATAGACCTCCGCATCAATGGACTTGCCGCCTTGGCGGTTCAGCGTGACAGCCATGCTGCTTACCAATGCATCCCATTGCGGATAGCGGTCGCGAATGTCGCCGGAAGAGACAAAGTCCTCGAACCACAGCTTGATGAGTTCGGTATTTTCAAGGACGAAGCGCGAGATATAGTCGATCCGGTCCTGCTGTGGCACCTTGGGTTCCAATCCCCTGCCGAGTTGTTCGGACGACCAGAGTTTGACGGCGGCGATCAATGCGTCCCGGTCGCTGAAATGATAATAGAGCGTCGTTCTGTTGATCCCTACTGCCTGGGAAATCGCCGCCATGGACAGTGCCTCGACACCCTTTTCAGAGATGAGGCGTACGGCTGACAGGATGATCGCATTATGCGTGGTGTCGAACCCTTTGTTACGCCGTTGTCTGGGCTCTTTGTTGACACTCATCGAATGTGATCCTCTGGTGGGCGGTAATGCTTAAAGCGGGCGGCGGCGTTGGCGCAAGGCATTCCAGCGGACCAGACCAGCACCTGGAGGCCTGTCCCGCTCGCCGGATCACGCACTAGGCTCTGCTCACCTCCAGCTCAAGTAGGCGTTGGTATCCTTTCCATTGGCAAAAACATTGAGCGCGTAGATGTTTTGCAGAAAAAGCCCCGCGCGGTGCCGCGCGGGGCTGAGGGCATCAGGCTTGGCCGAGGATCTCGGCTTCTACCGCTGCCAGGCGCGCCGGGGCGATAATGCGCAATGCCAGGAAATACAGAAAGCCAATGAGCAGCAGCCCGAGGAAAATATAGGGCAGCACGTTATAGGGCCAGGCCGGCACCGGATAGACTGTGCCGACCACCGCCACCAGCAGCAGCGCGAAGGCCACCACGGCGGTGAGCAGATGCAGCGGCTTCAACTCGCCACGACGCAGCAGGTAGACAGGGGCTGCCAGTGTTACGAGTCCGTAGGACACCAGGAACCCGTAGGTCGCGAGTGAGCCGAGAATGCCGTAGGCATCGAGCAGCGCCCAATGGCCGAGCGAAAGCCCCACCGACAGGCCGATGGCAAGCAAAGAGACCACACTGAGCGCGATATGCGGTGAGCCGTGTTTGCCATGGGTAGATTGCGCACGGGCGTGGAACAGACCGTTATGCGACAGCGTGTAGAGCACGCGCGCCGCGGCATTGATGCTTGCCAGGATGCAGGTGAAGAAGCTCAGCGCGACGCCGGCGGAAATGACCAGCCCGATGGGCGCGAAGCCGAATGCCTGGGCAGCGACGGTGAGCGGCGCGTTGGACTGGTCGAGCGTCGTGGCATTGCCGTGGAAGGCGAAGGTGAGCCCGTAGGCGGCGATGACGAAGACGAGGCCGGAGATGGCGACACTCGCCAGCACCGCGCGTGGGATGAAGCGGCGCGGCTGCTGCGATTCCACGCCCAGCACGGTGGCACTCTCGAAGCCCACGAAGCTGAAGAAGGCCAGCACGAGGCCAAGGCGCAGCGTGGTGGGGTTTACACCTTGCAGGCTGGTCTGCGCTTTATCAACAACGCTGCCGTGATGGATAAACCAGATGAAGACCGTAAGAAGGATGAGGGCCAGTGTGGAGAATTCGAAAATGAGCGTGGTGCGGACGGAGAGTTTGATGTCGCGCCAACCGAGGGCGAGTGCTGCCGCTGCCGCGAGGATTGAAAAACCGATGAGCACTGCTTGCGTATTAGTATGGAAACCGAAATCCTGCAGCACGGCGAGGCCGGTGCTGACCGTGCCGTTGATGACGGCGGCGGCCGTGAAGACATAGCCGATGAGCAGCGCCCAGCCGGAGATGACGCCTGCGAACCGGCCAAGCCCGTGGCCGGTATAAACATAAAGCGAACCGGGCGAGGCGATGCGCGAGGAGAATACATTGATCTGCAGGCTGACGATAAGCAGCGCCACCGTGGCGAAGACATAGGCGAGCCAGGTGCCGTTGCCGGCGGTGGCGAACACCACCGGGATGACGAGCCCCGGCGTGCCGGAGGGGGCGATAACGCCGATTGATTGCGAAACGACTTCGAAAAAGCCGAGATGATTCGATTTGAGGCCCTTGCCGGCCGGCTGGGCCTGGGGTGCGATGATGTCACTCATGGTCTTGTTCCCGTTATGTTTGGCGTGTCTACTATGCCTATCGGATTAAAAATTATTTGTCTATGTTTTAAGTATAGATTAAGAGCGCTATCGGGTGGTGGTGGGTGTTTGTAAGCCTTTGTTTTTTCTGATGATGCCGGGATGATTTTGCAAATAATTCAAATATATTAGGTGTTAATTGCCAAAAATCTGATCGAGCGAGCAAGATATTCTTCTCCGGCACGCTTGTCAGTTTTTAATCTCTATATTATTGGTAGTTTTAGAATATTAACGCCGGTTATCAGCCAGAAGAGGTCTCCATGAGCAACCCTGTCGCGGATGCCCCGCCTTTGCCCCGCAACGTCTATCCTGAGCAGCCGGCTCACATCATCCGCAACGCCGGCGAGGCGCTGCAGGTGGCGCGCAAACTGGCGGCGCGGTTGGCGGAAGGCGCTGCCGCGCGGGACCGCGAACGCCGCATTCCGATTGAGGAGCTGGACTGGTATTCACAAAGCGGGTTGTGGGGGCTCAACATTCCCGCCTCGCATGGCGGCGCTGATCTCTCCTGGGCGGTGATTGCCGAGACCATCGCCATCGTGTCCGGAGCTGATCCCTCCATCGGTCAGCTCGTGCAGAATCATCTGGATTTCGTCGATACGGTGCGCAGCGCCGGCACCAAATCGCAGCAGGATTTCTTTTTCCCGGAAATTTTACGCGGCCTGCGCACTGGCAACGCCTTTTCCGAATTTTCCAGCCGTACGGCGGGGGCTTTCGAAACCAGAATCACGCGCGACGGTGAGCAGTACCGCGTGAACGGCAAAAAATATTATTGTTCGGGCGCCTATCTCGCCCATCTCGTACCCATTATCGCGGTGGATGAGGCGCAACGCCCGTATATTGCGGTGGCGGACCGGCATGCGCCGGGGCTGAGCGTGGATTCCGACTGGACCAGCTTTGGTCAGCGCACCACTGTGTCCGGCACCACCATTATCGACAATGTGCTGCTGCCGCCGGAGCGGGTATTTGCGCTGCCGGAAGGGCCCTCCGCCAACGGCCCGCTGTGCCAGATCGTGCATGCGGCGGTGGATGCCGGCATTGCCCGCGCTGCGTTTGAGGAAACACTGGCATTTGTGCGCGAACATGCCAGACCCTGGATCGATTCCGGGCAGGACAGAGCGGTGGATGATCCGCATACGCAATATCAACTGGGCGGCATCGCGGTGCGGCTGCGGGCCGTGGAGGCGCTGCTGCGGAAAGCAGGCCGGGTGCTGGATAAGGCCGTCGCCAACCCTAGCGTTAATACCGTGGCTGCGGCGTCCATCGCGGTGGCGGAGGCGAAAGTGCTGTCGACGGAAGCGGCACTGCTCGCCACCAATAAATTATTCGAGCTGGGTGGCACGCGCTCCGTACTGGCAAGCCATGGGCTGGACCGGCACTGGCGCAATGCCCGCACGCATACGCTGCACGACCCCGTACGCTGGAAATATAACATCCTCGGCAATTGGTACCTGAATGGCCAGCTTCCGCCGCAGCATTCCTGGATTTGAGAGCATGACCAGACAGATTCGCCTCAACGCTTTCGCCATGAATTGCGTCGGCCATATTTCCTCCGGCGTCTGGCGCCTCCCCGGTGACACGGCACATAAATATACCGATCTCGAATTCTGGATCGACCTGGCGCAGACGCTGGAGCGCGGGCTGGTGGATGGGTTGTTCATCGCCGATGTGATCGGGCTTTACGATGTGCATGGCGGCAATGGCGACCAGGCTTACCGTTCCGCCGCACAGGTGCCGGTGAATGATCCGTTGCAGCTTGTGCCGGCGATGGCGGCGTTCACCAAACACCTGGGCTTTGGCATCACGGCTTCGGTGGCGTTTGAACATCCGTTTCCTTTTGCCCGACGCATGACCACGCTGGACCATCTCACCAAGGGGCGGGCGGGCTGGAACATCGTCACCTCCTATCTCGATAGCGGCGCGCGCAATCTCGGTGCGGCGCAGATGCTCGACCATGACAACCGGTATGACGTGGCGGAAGATTATCTCGAAGTCTGCTACAAACTCTGGGAGGGTTCGTGGGAAGATGACGCGGTGATCCGCGATGCCGCCCGCAATATTTATACCGACCCGCGCAAGGTGCATGAGATCCAGCATGAGGGGCGCTATTTCAAGGTGCCGGGTGCGTTTGTGTCGGAACCCTCACCGCAGCGCACCCCTGTGTTGTACCAGGCAGGCGCCTCCTCGCGCGGGCGCGATTTTGCGGCGAAGCATGCGGAATCGGCTTTTGTGGCAGCACCTTCGAAGAAATTGACACGCGAGTATGTGGCGGATTTGCGCCGCCGCACCGTGGCTGCGGGGCGGCGCGCGGATGACATTCTCACCTTCGCGCAATTCACCCTCGTGATCGGCGAAACCGATGCGCAGGCGCAGAAAAAGCTGGATCTCTATAAGCAATATGCCGACCGTGACGGCGCGCTGGCGCTGATGTCCGGCTGGACCGGTGTGGATCTTTCCAAATTCGACCCCGATGCGCCGCTCGGTGATCTGGAAGGCAATGCGATCCAGTTCACGGCGAAGGCTTTTTCCTCCGCCGATCCTGACAAGGTGTGGACAGTGCGGGAGATCGCCGAATTCGCCGGCATTGGTGGCGACGGGCCAGTGATCGTCGGCTCCGCCGCGACGGTGGCGGATGCGCTGCAAGCGTGGCAGGCGGAGACAGGTCTGGATGGCTTCAACCTTGCCGCCATCACCCATCCTGGTACGTTCCGGGATGTTACTGATCTATTGGTGCCCGAACTGCAGCGCCGCGGTGCCTATAAGACCAGCTATGCCGAGGGCACATTGCGCGAAAAACTGCTGGGCGAAGGCCCGCGTCTGCCAGCCCGCCATCATGGTGCAGGCCACCGTAATCTCGCCCATAACAAGGAGCCCGCATGACCGCCGCCATTATCCGTACCGAAGCGGAGGCCATCGCCACCGCCCAACGCCTGGCGGATAAATTCCGTGCCGAGGCGGGGCTGCGTGACCGCGAGCGCCGTCTGCCCTGGGCTGAACTTGATGAATCGCTGGCCTCGGGCCTGTGGGGCATCACCATCCCGCGCGAATTCGGCGGCGCGCAGGTGCGCCAGCGCGTGGTGGCGGATGTGTTCCGCATCCTCGCCAGCGGCGATTCCTCTCTGGCGCAGATCCCGCAAAATCATTTCGAAATCGTCGATCTCATCCGCCAGACCGGCACGCAGGCGCAGCAACGGCTGATCTTCGGCCGCATCCTCTCAGGCGCGCGGCTGGGCAACGCGTTTTCCGAAGCCAAGGGCAAGAATGTCGAGGATTTCAGCACGCGCATCCGCCGTGATGGCGATGATTATGTGGTGAATGGCGAGAAATTCTATGCCACCGGGGCTTTGTTCGCGCATCTCGTGCCGATCATCGCCATCTCGGAGGATGACGGCCGTGTGTATGCCGCCATCGCCGAACGCAATGCGCCGGGGCTGAGCGTGACGGATAATTGGGATGGGTTTGGGCAGAGGACCACGGCGAGCGGCACGGTGACGATCGAGAATGTTCTTGTCCCGGCTTTCTATGTGCTGCCCGCCTATATCGCTTATGACCAGCCGAGCCCGGCGGGGCCGCAGAGCCAGCTCATCCATGCCGCCATAGATCTCGGCATTGCGGAGGCGGCGATTGAAAAAACCATAGATTTGGTGCGTAACCATGCCCGCCCCTGGATCGACGCACAGCAGGACCACGCCTGGCAGGATCCGTACAGCATCGCCGCCATCGGCGAGCTGAAAATCCACTTCCATGCGGCGCAGGAGGTGCTGAGCCAGGCGGCGGATGTGGTGGATAAGGCCATCGCCGCGCCGAATGCGCAGAGCATCGGCCGCGCCAAGATCGCGGTGGCGGAGGCGAAGATCCTCACCACGGAAATCGCCATCCTCGCCACCAACAAGCTGTTCGAGCTGGGCGGTACACGCTCGACGCTGGAGGCGCATAATCTCGACCGGCTGTGGCGCGATGCGCGGACGCATACGCTGCACGATCCCGTGCGGTGGAAATATGCGATTATCGGCAAATACCATCTCACCGGCGCGGAACCGCCGCTGCATTCCTGGATCTGACGCCATGCCATTTTTTATTTTGCCGGATGGACGGGCCCTGGCCTATGCGCAATATGGTACCGAGGGTGCGCCCGTGGTGCTGCTGCATGGCTATCTCGACTCCCATGTCAGCTTCTTCCGCCTCACCGATACACTGAGCCGGGAACATCGGCTTTTCGTGCCCGACCAACGCGGCCATGGCGACAGCGATCCCGCGTCTGAGTACAGCATTGCCGGCTTCACGCAGGATGCCATCGCCTTCATTGCCGGGCTTGGCGTGGCGCCGGTACATCTTGCCGGCCATTCGCTTGGCGGCATCGTGGCGCAGCGCGTGGCGGCGGCACGGCCGGAACTGGTGCGCAGCCTGGCGCTCATCAGCACCGCCCGCCATGCCGTGGGCAACCAGGCGCTGCGCGAGACAGTGCCGCTACTGGCGGGGCTCGTTGATCCGGTGCCGGATGCGCTCGCGCGTGAGTTCCAGGGCTCATCCTGTTTCACGCCTCTGCCGGAAGAGGTTTTGGTCCGCTTTCTCGACGAAACGCGCAAGGTGACGGCCGCTGTATGGCGCGGCGCGCTGGCCGGGTTGCTCGATGAGCCGATGCCGCATGATGCGCCGCCCGATATTCCCACGTTAATACTCTGGGGCGAAGACGATGGTATTTTTCCGGAGCCTGACCAGGACGAATTGCATCGCCATTATTCTGCAGCAAAATCCAGCACCTATGCCAAAACGGGCCATGCGCCAAATTGGGAGCACCCAACGCAAACCGCCTCTGACCTCGCCAACTTCTGGCGGGCACAGGTGGCGGGCATCGCGCAACATTCATACTGAAGTGTTACCATTTCCCTGCAGTATCTCGCTCAAGCGCGGCGCGGCGGCGACGAGTTGGGCGGTATCCCGGCTATGAGATCAGCCAGCGCTGCCGAAAACGCATCGAGGAGGTCTTCGGGTGGGCCAAGGCCAGCGCAGGGCTGACCAAGTTCAAGGTCAAAGGCATAGCCAAAGCCAAAGCCGTCTTCAGCTTCTTCGCCGCAGCCTATAACCTCGTCAGATTACCAAAACTGCTCAACCAACAGCCCGCATGATGCCGGGAGCAGGCCCAGAATAGGCGTAAACAGGCGCCAATTCCCTCAACCCACCAGTACGTCAAAGGAAAAAATCTCTCAGCCCGGTTGGTTTTGCAGCAGCCTGCTAATGCGCTCTGCGTAGTCATAATGCCCGTTCCGCGTTAGCCCGGTCAGCGATGAAATCGTAGATTTTGAGAAGGTCGTCCTCAGCTTCCGGCGCAAAGAAAACGTCACGCGTCACTGGAGGCCTTCTTCTGCCGCCGTTCATGATGAGTGCGCAGGCGATCAGCAACCTGCTCACCCGACAGCGCCCTGCCTGGTTCGGCTTGCATAGCGTCATAGACAGGGAGCACTTCCGCCTTCAGCCAACGTTCAACCACCGCATCGCGCTCCTGGAGCGCCCTCAGGCCGGCACGCACCACTTCACTTACAGAGGCATAGCCACCAGACGCGACCAAGGCATCGATATAACTTGCCTGCTCAACGGGAAGACTGATTGTCCGTTTCTCAATAGACGCCACGGCAAGACCTCCAGAGACACACTTGTCCATTGTCGAGTATGATATATTCATACTTTCTCTAGGTGAAGTCAATTTCTTCTCGCAAGCCGCAGCCCGGTCCATAATCACCCACGGCACGCCCCCTTGGCTCAACTCACCTAATTTTCCGGAACCGATCGCCGTCATCGCCCCGGTCCGGCCGTGAGCAGACGGCCTGCTTCGCGCCTGAAGTCGGCCATTCCGCGGAAGTAGCTTCCACGCGGAGAGCAGACATTCGCGCCAATCGTCCGCCAGGCAGAATTGTTGGGGCTTGGCGACGCGCAGCGGTTAGACTGAGCCCTTCCTCTCGATTACCAATATGCATGCTTCGCCTAAGGGATGGGCGACATGCTCATCGCCTTCGTCAGCCAGGAAAATATGTGACGGTTTGAGCAGAACATGTTGATTTTTTATGAGATTTGATGATTTTCGTGGAGAATTAATCGGCCAGCTTACGATCGAGGTCGGGATCTGCCAAGGCCTACGATAGCTTAAACTCTTACCTCATTGCGTCAACCTGTCGGCCGCCAGGATTCCCGAGTCGTGCTCACAACCTTCCGCAAAAGAAAGTTTGCTCAGTGCGGCCTTATAGGCGGAGACCTTTATCTGAAGCAGGACTAACTCATCAACACAGTCATTGAAGTGGATCCATTCCCGCTCATGGGCGAATTCGCCCTGAGATTCAGTCCGCGCATGCTCGTGCGCCGCCAAGGTCTCGTTCCATTTGGTGGTGAACGGCGCGATCACCTCAGTGAGGAACCGGATCGCTACGGGACCGAGCGATCGCGGGCCATGGGCCACATCGGGGCCGGCATCACGTAGGACATGGCGGGTAAAATCGAAAAGCGAGTAGAGAGAGGTAAGCGCGGCACGCAGTCGGCCGGTTTCCCTATTGAAAGGCTGCGAGGCGATGCGGGTGGAAATCTCCACATACATCGCCCAGGCGGCATTCTTCTCGACGACGTTCGGTTCAAGCTCGATACTGATCCAGCCTGGAACACTGACCGTCACCTTTCCCGCGTGCGGCAGCACTTTGCCGGCCCTTCTGAAGGCCCGCGCGAATTTTCCCAACACGGCGCTCACGCGGTTAAACATCATCCTGTCGCTCCCACCCCTATCTTCCCTGGCCCCGGCCCTGGCAGTAGACCGTAACGAAACGCTTGCAAAACCTACTCGAAGTGTATCAATATGTCGTGCAGGAGAGGTTCCGTGACAATATATCACGATCAAGTCATCGAAGCAGCCTATATTCATACGAAGCCGGGATGCTACTTTATCGGCCCATTCGCGCGCCGCGTCAGTTTCGCATCCCAGCAGCATCGGGCGCTGGACCTCGTCGACGCGCTCTGGTCCAAGGGGTGGCTTGTTTCGAAGACGGGGCGGCCCAAGCTGTGCGCGGTCGTCGGGGCAGGCATTGCCGGGCTTACGGCCTGCGCTGCGCTGCGTGGACGTGGCTGCAAAGTTCATCTTTTTGAGAAGAACAAGACCCTGCTTGCCTTGCAGAGCGGCGCAAAGCACCGCCTGGTGCATCCCACCATTTCCCGCTGGCCGGCACAGCCGTTGACCCTGACCACCGAATTCCCCTTCCTTGATTGGGGGTCCGGACCCGCTGATGCCGTCATCCGCCACATGCTGCGCGATTGGGACCTCATGCGCTTCGACAAGCCCGACCAGCGACCTATCCTGGGTGTTGAGGCCAAGGAATTGAGGTGCGCCGATGAACGCATTCGCCTGGTACTGGCATTCGACAAAAATACGACAACGTTGCCCGCGGGTGTCCCGCCACCGGAAGGGTATGAGCTTGCAATCATCGCCACCGGCTTTGGGGAACAGGAGGCTGAGGGTCTGCCGGCCAGTTCGTATTGGGATGAAGACGATGTTGAAGCCTGGCGCGCCAGCGGCAGAAAAGCGATCGTTAGCGGCTGCGGCGATGGCGGACTGATCGATGCGCTGCGCCTCGTCCACGCGCATTTCGACATCGGCTGGCTGGCGGTCAGGCTTGCGCATTGCCTCGGCGATCAGTTCGACACGATGATCAACGAGGCGGAGGATCACGCCTTGATGGCCGAGCGCTCAATCGCCTTCATGAACTTTGGCGAACAAGCCTCCAGCCCCAGCACGCAAAAGATCGGTTCGCGAACCGAGAATGCCGATATCATTGGCAGGCTTGCGACCGTCTATAATGACGTGGTCGACTGCCTTCCGAAATCTGCGAAGGATCTGCTGGACGAATCGCAAAGGGCGGCGAATGTCGAGTTCGGACGGGTACGATTGATCTCCCGCCAAGTCAAACCGTTCAGCGCGTTTGCCGCGCCGATCCATAAAATCATGATTGCCCACGCGCTGCGCGGCGAGTACGCTATTAGTTACGAACGCGCAGAACTCAGAGCAAAAAAGTCGCGCAGTATGAAAGCCGCCAAAAAGACAGTGGTGGTCAATTTGGATCTGAATTCCCATGAGATTATCGACGATGCATACCATCTTATCGTCCGGCATGCGTCGCCGGCCAACCTGAAAACCCAGCTCATCGACGTGGAACGCAATATTCTGCGCCTGCGGCAACTCATGCTTGCGGATTATATCGATATGGTCAGCCGGGCCAAGGCGGAGCCCCCGGCCCCCTATCCGACATTTTCGGCGGATCCCACGAGCAATATCAAGTTCGTCAAAACGCGCTATGCGATGGCCCGCGATCTGATCAATGTGATCAGCCCCGGCGCCTATCTCACCGCAACCATGGAGGGTTTCGTTTATCACCCTCAGTCCTCCGCGCTGAAAGCAGCACCCGCCGCGCACATACCGGTGCCGAGATCGCTGTTCAGAATTCCGCTTTCCGAAGGCGTGGCAATCCGCGTGCCGGCATTGTAGATGGCGCAGCGGGATAGCCTGAAAAGCGCTGAGGCGCGACCGAAAAAACTATGGGTGGTGGTCGAGGACGCCGACGATCCGGCAAAGCAATATCAGCTTATTGTGAGGGAGCCGGCCGGCTGGGCGGACACCTTTGGGCGTGGCGCCGTGCATCATCCCGCGGAGCTGGTGGATATGCGCCGGATCGCGCACGCACGCAATCCGGTGGGCCGGTCGATCGGCGCGGACCCGTGCAGTTCAGGCCTGGAATGCCTGGGGCTCGATGTCCACCGCCTGCACGAGGCGCATGGCACGATCTCCGGCCGGGCCTATGCGATGTATGGCCTGACATATATCGAGGACAATGAAAACACGCTCGCCGTGAGGGACCTTATCGCCGTCAGGTTCACCGAATTCGACAAGACAAGTGGCAATCCCCTGCCGCCTCTTGGGCCGAGTGATCGCGGTCAACTCGTGGCGACCTGGGACCAGCGTCCGATCGGCTTGCTCGTCGCCGGCACCGGTTATGTCGGCTTTGTCGCACCTGTCGCCGAATTTCTAAATGATCAAAACCTCAAGCTTTCGCTCTACATGGAACTCGACGTCGAGTTTTCTCAAGAGCTGCGCTATCTCGATCGCACGCCAGTGCTGATCGATGCCGGCCTGGACGCCATGACGGGCGAACTTAACCGCGAAAATGGCGCACCCGCCGAGCCGCCGGAAATGTGGGCCGCATGAGCGACATAACGCAATCCACGAAGCAGTTGGGCGACGCGCTTAAGCTGGTGTTTCAGATACTGGATTTCAGCCGCGACCTTGAACGCAACAAAGAAGACGGGGCATTCCGTGACGATGGCGGCAGCATCGATTACGTCTTTGATGCTTCCTTGTTCGAAATCTTTGTGCATCCGCATCTGCGTCGCGGAACCGTTACCAGCCTGCATGCCGGCTCTTGGGCCGTTGACGCCCAGGATCGTCCTGAATGGAATGCCTATGTCGCACAGACGGCGCTCGCGACGATGGAGTATCTCGTCGATGGAACGCTGCCGGGGCAAGAACAGGGCGCCATCTATATCAGCGAATGGCATCGATGGGAGCTACGCTGGCGCCTGACGGCCTTGCGCGATCAACAGATCAGACGCCTAAAGGAAGCGCGTGCCGACGAGGTCCGTTCGCGTTTCAAAAATGTGATTGATGCGCTGGAAGCGTGGAAATTGCGCCCCGATCAGTTGAAGGTGTCGGTCAACGACCGCATGCTTATTCAGGACTTTGAAAGGTTCAAGGCAGCAAGTGCGCCGGAAAGCGAGCAGAAATCGTATCTGACGACACGGCTGTCGATTGCGGCGCTGGCGGCCGACAGGATCCTGGAGCCAGTTGAACAGCTGCGCCGGCTGGTCACCGAGCCGTTGCGAACAAATTTCAAGACGCTGCATCTCCACCTCAAGACCCCGCCTGCAGAAGCCGACTGGCCGGAAATTCAGGCCGATACGCGAAAATGGTATGATGCATTGGCGGCGGAATGCGGTCTCAAGGGCATCACGATAGTGCCCCCAACAGCGGAGGGCGATGAGGCGCCGCAACGCAACCAGCATGTGGATGAGAGCGGGCGCCATCGCTCGGTGGGAGCGCTTCGCGACGATGCCAGGACCCTTGCGCTGGTGCGCTGGGCGGCACGGCGGGTAGCGGCGGCTTCGGCAAATCGAAAGCTGATTTACGTTACTGCCGATGATGTCGTCTTTGACGCCTATCGCCGCTGGTACGCAAATCTAAATCCCCAACGCGACAAGGAATATAGCGAAGCCTTCATCCTGCGCCGCCTTACGCAATACGCACCCTCGATCAACCTTATCGACTCGGGGCTGGTGCGGGGCGATGCCTACAAAGACCTGTTCAAGGAACTGCTCCGGGTTTTAGAAACGATGCTGTTGCCGCTCAATCTTTCACGCGTCGCAAACCCCGCGCCGGAGACCGTCGTCACCCGGATGCGGGAGCTGATGGCGCTTCGGCTGACGGTCCGTGAGCCGATCGAGAATGATCCGGTTTATGATCCGTTAGTAAAGCTGCTTCGCCGCAAGGACCCAACGAAATTTTTGGCCGAACTGCAATCTCTCATGAGCAGTCTACGGGAGTTCGAGCGCGCCGCGCTGGCGCAATGCAACGGCTTGATTGATCGCCGTGTGAAGGCGGTGGAAAGGGAGTTTCTAAGCCTTGGCGACGCAAAGGATAGTTACGATTCTTCCGTTGCCTTCGAGCAATATATTTCCGGCATCGTAAGCCAGTTGATCGAGAGCAGCGGAAATATGGCGCTGCCGCTCGCCCTCGAATTCATTAACGCGTGGAGGCCTCCGGAACGCGGAGTCTTGTCGAGGGTACCGGTTGCACTCCGTTTGACCTTGACCGTGGGAAACCGGAAGGTCGAGATCGGCGATTTACTCGAACAACGCGTTGCCGGCGACTCGATGGCGCCGCTGATCACGGATAAGGATCGATCGGCGCTTTTTGAACAACCAGGCCTGGTCTTCGCCATAGCGGCGGCGCAGCGGGTAACTTCAGGCGACTGGAGCAATGCGCAGCATTTTGCTGAAACGGCGTTGGTGTCGGAAGAAGACCGGTTACCACAAGCGCAGTCGCTGCCGCAGGATGCACAAAGCGCGGAAATTCTCTATCTCAACGCCCTGGTAAGACGCTTCCGCATGGGTGAGATCGGCGCCGCGACAACCCCAAGCGCGGCAAGGCGCATTGAGCGGCATTATATGGACGCACTGCGCCTGCTGAATGCCTGCGTGGATTATCATTCGACGCTGGCCGACGAACAACCGCCGATGCGTGTTATGCGCACCTGGTCGGAGCGCGCCGCTTTGCACCTGTTTTTTGCCGGCAGCCACTGCAAATTCGTCTGCCGGGGCGATGATGACGAAGGCGAGCGGCGGGCGGTGGTCGCCCTGGACAAGGCGGAGGTTGATCTGAAAGCCTGCCTGAACATGGTGATGGTGATAACCCAAGGGGATGCGCCGATCGGGCATGAGGAATTTATGCACAAGATAGAGCG
Source organism: bacterium (assembly GCA_026224825.1). Taxonomy (GTDB): domain Bacteria; phylum Pseudomonadota; class Alphaproteobacteria; order Acetobacterales; family Acetobacteraceae; genus Acidocella. The sequence goes on from JAMFRO010000074.1 coordinate 59,964, forward strand.
GCAATTTATAGCCAACATCGCCGCGGCGGCGGTGCTGCGTTCATTTTGCGCGAATGCGCGAATGGGGTCCGAGCGGCAATTATTACCGTCCTGTCCGGATACGGCCCGCCGCGTACGTCTCGTGCTCGATACTTACCGGTCGACGGCGCATCCGGCGATGTTGGCTGACTTATTGGGTTTTCTTGTGCTGTCCGAGGACGCGGATGCGCAAAGCGAGTTGATGCGGCTGAAATGGCCCGATCACCGGCAGGGAAATTTGTACCTGGATCGCCTGGTATTCGAAGCGGTAAAACGAAAATTCAGATCGTAACAGATCATACCTAATCAGACACCGCAGACTGGAACAGCGCATATATTACGCTTGAATTTTAGGTTGTATTCTGTAATATCATCGTATTGGGGATGAAAATTATGCATAGAGGCGGCGGTAGAAACGGTGTTATCCTGCTTCTGCAACCAATAGCCCTCTTCCTATGCCACAACGCCTTCGCGGGGGCGCCGCAAAACACCACTTTGGCACCGCAGGATGTGGTGGCGGCTGCCAGCGTTTATCCCCTAGATCAGGGCGAATACCGGCTGACATTATATCGGGCGCCGCCTGCGGGCGCGATACCCACATTCACTACCGGGTCGTACCCGGTCCGCCTTTCCTTCATTGGGCAGCCGGCACTGGTGCTTCCAGCCTGCGGTAAAGCGGGCGTGGCGCGGGCCAACCCACCGGCGCCCGCCGCCTGCCTGGACGCCTCCGATACAAGCGATCTGACACTGGAAATCCTCCTGACCGGCATCGCCACGGGCACGCAAAGTTTCACGCTGGATTATGCCGATGGCAGCGCCACCAATATGCTGACGACCATGTTCGCCCCGCACGGCGCCGGAATGATTCGGCTGGCGGCCGGCGTGGCAACCGTTATTCTCCTTGTTGTGGTGCTGCTCTTGCTGGCCAGCGGCCCGCTGCCGCAACTGGCGACCGGCCGGAAGCCGCTCCGGTTGCTGCGGCTGATCATTGACAACCCCACATGTACCTATAGCCTTTCCAAGCTACAGCTTTACGTGTGGCTGGTGGCCGGCGCTTCCGCCTATCTTTACTTGTTCACCGCCAAATGGCTGGCGCAAGGCAATCTCTCGCTGCCGGACGTGCCGGAGAGCATTCTGACACTGGCGGGCATCTCCATTACCACGTCGGTTGCCGCCATCGGGGTTACCGGGGCCAATGGTGGCAAGGGATCCGGGCAGTTTGGGCCGACAGGGGCCGATCTGATCACCAGCGGCGGCGATGTTGCCCCCGAGCGCGTGCAGCAATTGCTGTGGACCCTAATCGCAGCGCCTGCCTTTCTGGTGGTGGCCTATGCTAGCGATCCCGCCACCATGAGCAGTATCCATGATCTGCCGAACGCTTTCCTGGGATTGATGGGCATCAGCTCGGCCGGCTATGTAGGCGGCAAGATCGCGCGCGGTTCCGGGCCGAAGGTGAACGGGGTCGTCGCCGTGGTGGCCGGAAACCCGCCTTACATGACCCTGACGGTGACCGGCAGTGACATCCAGGTCGCCGGCCTGACGTTCATGCTGGCGGACATGATAAGGGACAAGCAGGACCACCAGCTCCCAGCGACGATTCTGGCGGATGGCAGCACCATCAATAGCACCGGTGTCGCTACCAAGCTGGCGCTGGCCATTCCGGCGGCCGGCCTGCGCCAAGTTCCCAGCCCGGACGGGTCCTGGGGATACCGCTTTGCCTTGGTTGCAGAGGACGGGGAGCGCGCGGAGTGGGAGTTCTGACGCAACTGCGGCGTGGCACGGCGATTACGGCAGCTTTTGTCGGTCTGCTTTGCGGGTGCAGCACGTTTCAGATGCGGCCGCAATTCTCCGTGGACCAGGACGCCGAGGTCGCGGGACTGGCCAGCCTCTATAGCGCAAAAGCTATTTCGGACTGTCTGACGCAGCCGATTGCCAAGCAGGCCACCTGCCGGAATACCATCGTGCAGGCACGGCTTATCGCGATCGATGCCCGCTATACCCAGTTCCGCCAAGCCTTTGACAGCCAAACGCGCTGGGCAGCTTTCGGCAGCACGGTGGTGAGCCTTGGGCTGACAAGCGCATCCAGCCTGACCCCGGTCGGCACCGCGCATATCCTCGGCGCAGCGGCATCGGGTGTCACTGGTTCCCAGGCCGCCTATCAGAAGGAGGTTCTGGTGGAACGCACCGCTAATGCGGTAGAAACCTCGATGGATGCTGGCCGCCTGCTCATCTCGGTCAGGATCCGTAGCGGGCTGAAGCAATCCGCCGCCGATTATCCGTTGGCGGTAGCGCTGTCGGATCTGGAGGATTATTACAACGCCGGCACCATGCTGGGGGCGATTTCCAACATCACGCAAAATGCCGGCACCCAGGCGCAAGTGGCAAATCAGGAATTGCTTACAGTTTCCGGGTTTGAGTCCAGTTCCGCCGCTACATACCTGCAAAACTACATCGATCCGTCGATCGTTACCGATCAGCCTACATTGACACAGCACATGAACGATTTGATCGCGCAGGTGGCAAAGCTCGGGCTGAACGTCGCGCCGACCTATTTCGTAACAAACGGCGACCCTGGTCAACAGAGAACCGTCGCCACTAAATTAGGCTGGAATGGGCAATGACAAGCCAGGTACCGCAAGATGTTCAATACACCGATCTGACCCCGGCACAGGCTGCGTTTTTGCAGCGGACAGTTCCGCTGGAAGCCAAGGCGCTGAATTGCGCCGCGGCGATCACCTCCGCCGCGCAGGCGGATGGCACGCTCACCGTGACGATCCATTATTCTCCAATTTCGCCGGACGCGGCGCCCGTGGCGAGCGCCATGCTCTCCGCACCAGAAACGCCAGCCGCTACCCCCGCGGTCTTCGCGCAAGGCATCAGTTTCGCCGCTGGTGGTCTGCCGCTATTGCAAAGCGATATCGATGCGGCGGCGACCACCCTGGGAAACATCGATCCAAAGCTAATCTGGGCGATCATCCGCAAGGAATCGCCGATTTCCGCCGGCTTTTACCCAAGCCGCCGGCCGGTGATCCTGTATGAGCGTCATATCTTCGCCCAGCTTACAGGCGACAAGTACACGGCGAGTAACCCCTTGATCAGCGGCCCGCCATACAAGGATTATGGAAGTTACGACGATCAATATACCCGACTAATCAGCGCGATGGCCTTGGACAAAGAATTTGCCTTGCAATCCTGTTCCTGGGGCGTGGGCCAGGTGCTGGGCGAAAATGCCGGCGCGCTGAGTTACGGAACAGCCGTCGCCATGGTCGCGGAAATGATCAAATCGGAAGGCGCGCAACTCACCGCCATGGTGCGTTTTCTGCAGGTGAACAGTCTGGTCGGCCCGCTCGGCAAGCTCGACTGGGACGGGTTTTCGAAAATCTATAACGGCGGCAGCAATCCGGCCTATGCCGGCGAGCTGCATGATTGCTACACTTATTTTGCGACCAACGGCCTGCCCGACATTGACGTGCGCACCGCCCAGCTGGGGCTGACCTATCTTGGCTATGGCGTCACGATCGACGGACGGTTCGGCGGCCAGACTCAAACCGCGATCAAGAAATTCCAAACCGACAAAAATCTTCTGCCGGCGACCGGCAATCTCGACGACACGGTGAAAGAAGCCATCAGGAAAGCTGCTTTCGGATCCTAGAGCGTTTTCCGACATCACGGTACTGGAAGCCCTACGGTTGCGTATGGATCTCGGGTTGCGGATCATTGACCGCGGACTGAGTTCGATACGTCGACGAGTGCCTTCCGACGCTGAAGAAGGTCTTAATTGTCTGCTTTTTGACGTCTTTATCTGCAACCGGAAGTTCAGCTTTCGGCCCGGTCCCGCCATTAGCGGATGGACGGACTTTCGCTCATGCCAGTCATACGCGAAATACGGCTGTCGTCTCGTAAATGGACTTCGGAAAGGCGGTCTTTCTCAGCTGAATGGGCCCTATGAATCGTTTGCGGGACACAATAACGACGCCGCCATCTGGGACACCAGCCGCTCCGTCTCCTTTTCCAGCATTTAGCATTTTTAACCGGAAGCGCTTACATGCTGTCGAATTGGGCAAGCGTATTGGCTTTGAATTGGTCCCGCATGGCTTTCACAAAGACGGCGACGTTTGCAGAGGCGATGCGCCGTGCCTGATAGGCGACGCTAACCGGCAACGGTGGCGGCGCAAACTCCTGCAGGACGAGTGTAAGACGCCCGGCATGGACGGCGTCCCAGACCTGGTAAGAGAGCGTTCGCGTGATGCCAATTCCGGCCTGCGCCGCTGTGATCGCCGCTTCGGCGCCATTAACAATTAAGCGAGGTTCGACCCGCACCATGCTCCGATTGGCGCCAAAAGGCCATTCATTAGTGGCGCCGATGCCTTCGAACAGGATGATATCATGTGATTTGAGCTCGGCCGGCGATGCCGGCACGCCGCGCTTTTGCAAATAGGCAGGGCTAGCGGTGATAACCGGGGTGGCGAGGCCGAGCTTGACCGCAATCAGGCTGCTATCGGCCAGCTCGCCGACGCGCACGGCAACGTCCACACCTTCCTCGAACAGATTAACGTTGCGATCAGATAAGGTCAGATGGATCGAGAGCGCGGGATACTCGTGCAGAAGTCTATTGACGATCGGCAACACGTATAACCGCCCAAACAGAACCGGCGCCGTGACGCGCATGTTACCGCGGGGTTGCGCGTCCTCGCCGCGCACCCGCCGCTCCGCC
>JAMFRO010000075.1 GCA_026224825.1 bacterium
CAGTTTGTATGGGGGTCGCAAGTAGCTCGTAGGGCTAAAGAAACTGGGACATCAACTACAAGGAAAATATAATGTAGTTGATGTCCCACCTCTGTCATTGGCTAATCTACCGACTCCCCGCGAGCTCACGCTCGCCCGTCGTCTTCTTCATCTGTCTGCCCGACTATTCAGGCCGCCTTCCTCCTTCTCTGCGACGCTCACTCCGTTCGCTGTCTCATGGGCGAGTACCGCCCCCCAACTTCGTTGGGTCCCCTAGTATTCCACATTCTCATGCTTCACGATTTAATTCGGTTTTTTTGGTGTATTCATCTCAAACCTTTTTTTTTCGAAAACTAGTACTCACTTTTTTTTTCCAGCTTTAAATCACTTTTCCACTCAAATGACCTTTCCAATTCACATACACACATCCTTTCGAACAACTTCTAGCTTTTTACATCAATCTCTACCTACGTACGTCATTATCATTCCTACCAACTATCTAAGCTTTCCACCACCATTTCCGCCTTCCACAAACTCTCTCTTCCTTTTCAAACCCGCCTTCGCCTCCCCTACCCACACACACCTCCTCACCACACACTTAAACTTGCAAACAACCACTACCTTTTCACTTCACCCTGTAACCCGACTCTATCTTCATCCATTCCTCCAACTCACAAATCTATCCATCACCTCATCCTAAAAAAATCCTCCTTCGCCTCATCCACGCTCCCCTCACTCCCGCCTACACTCCCCTCATCATCCAGCTCGGCACCTTCCGACCCACTACCACCATCACTCATCCGCCTCTTCCAATCCGACGACGTCCTCCCGCGCCGTCCACCACGCCTACCACTCTTCCCATCCTCATCATCCGATCCCGATGCCAAATCAGTCTCCGACCCATACTCTTCTCCTCCTCTCAACTCAACCGTTCCCAATCCTAACTTCCGACACTCCTCGTGCACCTTATGCCTCCGTCGCAACAACTCTATCGGATCCTCAACCATCTCTCCCTCCTCGAGTATATCCTCATCCTCATCCTCATCCTCCACTTCATTCACATCCATCTCAACAAGTCTCCGTCGCTTCACCGACTCCACACTCAATCCTCCGTCACTATCATCATCCTTCTCCACACCTGAATCTTCCATTTCCATATCATCTCCTTCTCTCCTCCTCTTCTTTCCCCTCCGTTCTTCCCTTAACAGACCACCCTTACTCACACCCAATGCATCTCCCATTACTCTCAACAATAACAACCCAATCGTCGTATCCAACTCCTCCCGTACCACTCTCCTTACTTCTTCCACTGTCAACGTAGACGCCATAGCTCCTGCAATCAATGCAAATTTTTGTTCTGTTAAATCAAAGCATCCGAGGATGAACACGGATTCCAAAAATGTGGGCGGGCCCCCTTCATATAGATGGCGCCTAGTGCTAGCGCCCCCCGCTTAACATCTACGTATTCACGTACATGTATTTACGCCTACGGGTTTCCGTGGACGTAGATCAAAAGGTGCCCTGTGAGTGGGTCGCTTATAGCGGGTGCTTCGGGCTGCAAGTGCCTAGAAGGAACACGTGCATAAAGGAACACGTGAGGATTCGGTAAAAGGACGAATCAGAAAGTGGTCCATCAACATGATGGACCACCGGTCCAGTACAAACGAAACGTATACAGTTTGTATGGGGGTCGCAAGTAGCTCGTAGGGCTAAAGAAACTGGG
>JAMFRO010000076.1 GCA_026224825.1 bacterium
CAGCTCCGCCAGCGGCGAGGCCTCGCCCCGCACGAACGCTGCGTACAGCGCTGCCACCTCCCGCACCAGCACCCCCATCGACCAGCCGTCCGAGACGATGTGATGCAGCGTGAGCAGCGCAATGTGCTCCTCGTGTGATACCCGCAGCAGCCGTGCTCGCAGCAGCGGGCCGCGGGCCAGATCGAACGGCCTTTGCGCCTCTTCCTGCGCCAGCTGTTGTGCGGTTGTTTCCCGCTCGTCCTCTGGCAACGCGCTGAGGTCCTCCAGCGGCAGCTCCAGCTTCACCTGTGCATCGATCACCTGCACCGGTGTGCCGTCCACCGACTCGAAGCGCGTGCGCAGCACTTCGTGACGGCGCACCACTTCATTGATCGTCAGCCTCAGCGCTTCAGTGTCCAGCCGCCCCTTCAGCCGCACCGCCGCAGGCATGTTGTAGAACGCGCTCTGCCCCTCCAACTGGTTCAGGAACCACAGCCGCTGCTGCGCAAACGACAGCGCCAGCGCCTGCCCCTCACGCACCACCGGCACGATCGCCGGCACCGACTGCGCCGCTTCGCCCTGTGCTTCGCTGGTGCGCTGTGCCTCTTCAATACGCTGCGCCAGTTGCGCAATCGTCGGCGCCTCGAACAGCGTGCGCAGCACCAGCTCCACTCCGAACACCTTCTGCACCCGCGACAGCACCACCAGCACCCGCAGCGAATGACCGCCACGCTCGAAGAAGTTCTCGTGGATGCCCACCCGCTCCAGCTTCAGCACCGCGCACCAGATGTCGGCTACCGCCTGCTCCGTGGCCGTGCGCGGCGCCTCGTAGGACGGCTCTCCCTGCGCCGCTTCCAGCGCCACCAGCGCACGACGGTCCAGCTTGCCGTTCGGCGTCAGCGGCATACGCTCCAGCACCACGAAGCGCTGCGGCACCATGTACTCCGGCACTACCGCCTGCAGCGTGTCACGTAAGCTCTCGCGCAACGCCTGCGCCGTTCCTGCTGTTCCTGCTGTTCCTGCATCACCCGCCGGCACCACGTACGCCACCAGCGACCATTCGCCGTCTTCCTCATGCGCGAGCACGGCCGCATCACTGACTGCCGGCAGGCCCGTGAGCACCGCCTCCACCTCGCCCGGCTCGACTCGGAACCCGCGGATCTTGATCTGGTCGTCGATCCGGCCCAGGTACTCCAGTTCGCCCTGCGCAGTCCAGCGTGCACGGTCGCCCGTGCGGTATAGCCGTTCACCTACGCCAAACGGATCCGGCACGAAACGCTCGGCCGTCAGCGCCGCACGGCCCAGATAACCCCGGCTCACCCCCGCTCCGCCTACATACAGCTCGCCCGTCACCCCCACCGCCACCGGCTCCAGCGAGGCGTCCAGCACGTACGTCTTCACGTTCTCCAGCGCACGCCCGATACGTACCACCTCGTCGCTCGCGCGATGGAACGTGGACGTCATCGTGCATTCGGTCGGGCCGTACTGGTTCACCACCTGCACCTGCTGACCCAGCGCTTCATGCACCGAGCTCACCACGCGCGGTGCGAGCACCTCGCCTGAGACCAGCACCAGACGCAGCGTGCCGCTGGCCTCACCCGCCTGCG
>JAMFRO010000077.1 GCA_026224825.1 bacterium
GTGAGCGGGCTTGGCTCTGCTGTTGTGCAGGTTTTGCGGGCGCCGTTGCAGGCGCAGATCATCCAGGAGGTGAAGCCGCCGCCGGAGGCGCCGCCGCCACCGCCGCCGCCGGTGATCAACCCGCCGCCGCCGTATATTCCGCCGCCGCTGATCCAGATTGCACCCCCGCCGGAACCCTCCGTGATTGCCGCGGTGACCAATGTGCGCCCGCCGGTGCCCGTGCCGGTGGCACAGCCCGCGGTGACCAAGGCTGCCGGGCTGGATCCGAACCAGAGTTGTGCCGCGCCGGAATATCCTGAAGAGGCCGAGAACATGGGCCAGACCGGAACCTCGGTGGTGCAGTTCCTGATCGCGGCGAACGGCAGTTTGGAGCAGAGCCGGGTGGCGAGTTCCAGCGGCCACACAGCGCTGGACGAAACCGCCGTGCAGGCGCTGGGGCAATGTAAGTTCAAGCCTGCCATCGGTGCGGATGGCAAACCGCAGGAAGCCTGGACGAGCATAAAATACGTTTGGACATTGAATTAGCGCATCCGTGAATGTGCAAAGTTGGAGTAAGTGACATGAAATTAGCGAAACATCTGCCTGCCATGCTGCTGGGTGCGGCACTTCTGGCGGCCCCTCTTGGTGCCATGGCGCAGGCTACGGCGCCGGCCGCCGTTGCTGTGACGCCGGACACCACCACGGCGGCGCCCGTGCCAACTGCGGCTATTGACGTGCCGGTTGTTGCCCCCCCGGCGCTGGCCGATGCCGCACCGGCCACCACGACCATTGCCAATCCGTATGGGCTTGCAGCACTTTGGGCGCAGGATTTCATCGCGCGCGGCACGTTGATCGTGCTGGCGGTCATGTCCGCCTCCACCTGGTATATTCTGATCACGAAACTGATCGAACAGAACCGGCTGCTGCGCCAGGCCAAGGCCGCCAATGCCAGTTTCTGGAAATCCGGCACCGTGGCTGAAGGTGTTGCATCACTGCCGGCCAAAAGCCCGTTTTTGGCGGTGGCCAGCACCGGGTTGAATGCGCTCGAACACCACGAGGGCTCGCTGGTGGAAAACATCGATCTCAACACCTGGATCACGCTGTCGATCCAGCGCGTGGTCGAGCAGATCGTCAGCCGGCTGCAGGGCGGGCTCGCGGTGCTGGCCACGGTGGGTTCCACCGCACCGTTCGTCGGGTTGTTCGGCACGGTGTGGGGCATTTACCACGCGCTCACCGCCATCGGCATTGCCGGCCAGGCGAGCATCGACAAGGTTGCAGGCCCGGTGGGTGAGGCGTTGATCATGACCGCGATCGGCCTTGCCACTGCCGTGCCGGCCGTGCTGGGCTACAACTGGCTGGTTCGCCGCAACAAGCTGGCGGTTGAAAAACTTCGTGGTTTTGCCAGCGATCTTCACTCCGTGCTGGTGAGCGGCAAGGTTGTGGGTTCGCATAGCACCACGGTGGTGCGGGCTGAGAGCACGGCCCGGCCCATCGCCGTTGCGCGCACGGCCTGAGCCATGGCCATCCAGTTTTCTGAAAATGGCGAGGACGAGCTCCTCGCCAGCATCAACACCACGCCGCTGGTCGATGTGATGCTGGTGCTGCTGATCATCTTCCTCATCACCGTGCCGGTGGTGACGCACACCATCCCCGTGCAACTGCCGCATGAGCGCAACCAGCCGACGCAGACGCGGCCGCAGAACATCAACGTCTCGGTTGATGCGGATGGCAATATCTATTGGAGCCAGCAGAAGGTTTCCGGCCTCGCGGATTTGCAGAAGCGGATGCTGGCGGTAACCGGCGAGCAGCCACAGCCGGAGGTGCATATCTTCGGTGACCAGAACGCACATTACCAGGCGGTGGGCGAGGTGCTGCTGGCGGCACAGCGCGCGGGGATTCAGAAAATCGGCTTCATCACCGAGCCGACCTCGGGGGGCAACTGAGCCATGTCGATTAGTTTTTCCACCGGCGACGAGCCGGAAGTGATGGTCGATATCAACACCACGCCGCTGATCGATGTGATGCTGGTGCTGCTGATCATGCTGATCATTACAATCCCGGTGCAGACCCATGCGGTGAAACTGGACCTGCCGCAGGCCAATGCCAAACCCGCTTCAGTGCAGCCGCCGGTGGTGGAAATCGATATCGATTTTGACGGCACGCTGCTGTGGGATGGCGCGGTGGTGCCAAGCCGCGACGCGCTGCAGGCACAACTCGCGGCACTGGCCGCACAGCCGACACAGCCGGAGCTGCATATAAGGCCGGATAAACTCACCGATTATAAATACGTGGCCGAGGTGCTCGCGACAGCACAGAGGCTGGGGGTTAAGAAAATCGGTATCGTGGGATATGAACA
>JAMFRO010000078.1 GCA_026224825.1 bacterium
CCATTCTGGGCAGACACGGACTCACCACCGGAAATCGTCTCGTTCTGGGCCAAACTCATGAGCGCATCGCTCCATCGATTGCAAACACCGCTCTCGCCATTCGCGCGGCCAGTCGCGCGCCCCGGCAATCAATATGGTATGGCATCATACCCACGGCCGCGACACACCGCCGCACCCTGCATCGCTGCGACGATGCCTGTCCAGACATTCTGTACCCTGCTGCGCAGCAACGCCTAAACCATGGCTTTCACAAGCGCATGCCACTCTAGGAGCGGCACGCGCGGGAGCGGCACCCATGGATACCAGCGCGGACTATAAACTGCCAACCGCCACAAAGGATCTGGCGCAAGCCCAGGCTGATCTCAGCGCATGCGGCGCCTGCATCGTCGAAGACGCGCTGGACACGGCGCTGCTGCAAGAGGTGCGCGATACCCTCTACCACATCGCCGACGGCGACCGGAAACGCGGCTGGTCCGAGAATTACCAATACGGCAAGGACGATCACATCAACCAGCGCATCTGGAATCTGCCAAGCCGCGATGCCGTCTTCTGCCAGCTCGCCGAACATCCGCTTGCGCTGCATTTCGTCAAGGAAGTGCTCGGCTGGCCGGCACTGCTCTCCAGCATATCCGCCAACATCACCGGCGCCGGCGGTGCCAGCATGGTCCTGCACGCGGACCAAGGCTATATGCCCCCGCCCTGGAGCCGCCCGCTCGGCGTCAACGTCGCCTGGTGCGTGAACGATTTCTGCGTCGAAAACGGCGCCACCTGCATGGTGCCCGGCAGCCATCATTGGAACGGCGAAGGCCAGGGCCGCGACCTGCGTGACCAGCTCGTGCCCATCGAAGCGAAAGCCGGCTCCATCATCGTCATGGAAGGCCGGCTCCTGCACACCAACGGCATCAACACCAACGGCATCCGCCGCGCCGGCATTTTCAGCTGGTACACATTGCCCATCTACATGCCACAGGAAAACTGGTTCCTCTCGCTCAACCCGCTGGTGCGCCAATACGGTTCCGAGACACTGCAAACATTATTGGGCTTCCGCCCCCAGGTGATGGGACGGATCAACGGCAAGGAGCGCATCTGATGAGCACTGAAAAACCCTCTTTCGGCTTCACCATCTTCCGCGCCAAGGATGCGCCGGGGCTGATGGAATCCGGCGTCATGGCCATGGCGCCCATCACCGACGTGCAGCTTACCGGCCTGAAAAAAGCCGTGGCAGCCGGCTATACGGATGGCGACGAGGTTAAAATCCTCGTGCAGATGCCGGGCTTCAACCTCGCCCACGCCTGGCTCAAAAAATCCTATCCCCTCGCCCTGCACAGCCATGATTCGGACTGCCTGTACTACATCGTCGCCGGCACGCTGAAACTAGGTACCGAAGAACTCGGCCCGCGCGACAGTTTCTTCGTCCCCGCCGGAACACCCTACACCTACAAACCCGGGCCGGACGGCGTGGAAATCCTCGAATTCCGCCACGAAGGCAAATTCAACTTCGTGAACCATTCCAAAACCGAGACGTTCTGGAACAAAGCAACCGAAACCATCGCCGCCAACCGCGACGATTGGAAGGAAGCCGTCAGGCCGTCAGCGAAGGGCACCGAGAAAGTTTAAAAAAGCCGGCTTTTTTTTGAACTGGGCACCTGCGTGCCCAGTTTTCTTTATCGCCAGCTGAAACCACCATCGACCGGCAGCGCCGCCCCTGTTGTAAAGCCCGAATCCTCAGTCGAGAAAAACAGCGCGGCGCGCGCCACATCCTCCGTCAGGCCCAGCCGCTGAAGCGCCACGCGGCTGGCGGCACGTTCGGTATGTTCCGGGTTTTCCCAGAGGTAGCGGGTCATTTCCGTCTTTATCACCCCGGGGCAAATGCTGTTCGCGCGGATGTGCGGCCCAAGGTCCATCCCTAAGCATTTGGTCAGCATCACCAGCCCGGCCTTGCTGGCCGAATAGCCGCCCGTCCCCGGCATCGGCATCAGCCCGCTTACCGAGGCGATATTCACGATCGTTGCGCGCGCAGCCACCCGCAAAAACGGCAGCGCCGCCTGGATGATATTGAACGGCCCGGTGAGATTGACCGCCAGCATCCTGTCCCAGCTTTCCGGCTTCAGCTCGGTAAACGGCGTAATGTCGAGAATGCCGGC
>JAMFRO010000079.1 GCA_026224825.1 bacterium
GCTGATCCGCAGTGGAAAAGCATGTGGATGGCCCTTATCGACGAAAGCTCGTTCCGCCGGGTTCGATAGGATGACCGGCAAAAAACATCTTGCCAAATGATCTGCGATTAAAGAACGAAGGAACAGGTGCCGCTGATCGAACAAAGGAACATGGTTTGAGGGGAAGGTGAGGGGCCTCGCTCCCTTGTTCCCGTTGGGCCCAAAGGCTTCGGATTTCCTGGTCTTCCAGAATTGAAAAGGGGCCCGCCCCAGACCGTTGTAACGGCTAGAAGGCAGGCCCCTTTTCAATTCTTTAAAAACTAATGGGGTCTGGGCCTCAGGCCCAGTGGGGGTCGAGGGGGCAAAGCCCCTCGCCTTTTTCCTTTAAGCAGCGTCGTCCGAACGGCGATCCGCCTTCTTGCGCTCGTTCGGGTTCAGATGCTTCTTGCGCAGGCGGATGGCGCCCGGTGTCACTTCCACCAGCTCGTCATCTTCCACGTACGCAATCGCCTGTTCCAGAGACATACGGCGGGGCGGCACCAGCAGCAGCGCCTCATCCTTGCCGGCGGCGCGGATGTTGGTCAGCTTCTTCTCGCGCACCGGGTTCACGTCCAGGTCGTTCTCACGGCTATGCTCGCCGAGGATCATCCCCACGTAAACCTTCTCGCCCGGGTTCACGAACAGCGCGCCACGGTCCTGCAGCGAGAACAGCGAATACTGCACGGCCTCGCCATCCTCGGACGAGATCAGCGCGCCATTACGGCGGCCCTCGATCTTGCCTTTCCACGGGCCATAGCCCGCGAACAGACGGTTCATCACGCCCGTACCGCGCGTATCGGTCAAAAACTCGCCATGGTAGCCAATCAGCCCGCGCGACGGGATGCGGAACGTCAAACGCTGCTTGCCGCCGCCGGAGGGGCGGATATCGGACAGCTCGCCCTTGCGGCGCGACATCTTATCCACAACCGAACCAGCATAGGGCTCGTCCACGTCGATCAGAACCTCTTCATACGGCTCTTCACGCTCCTTGGTCTCCGCATTGGTGCGGATCAGCACGCGCGGCCGGCCGATGGTCAGCTCAAACCCCTCGCGGCGCATCTGCTCGATCAGCACGCCGAGCTGCAATTCGCCACGCCCGAACACTTCGAACGCATCCGACTCGGTGGAGGCCGTCACCTGAATGGCGACATTGCCCTCAACTTCCGAGAACAAACGGTCGCGGATCTGGCGCGAGGTCACCTTCTTGCCCTCGCGGCCGCCCAGCGGGCCGTCGTTGATGCGGAAGGTCATGGAAAGCGTCGGCGGGTCGATCGGGGTGGCGGCCAGCGGGGTCGTCACTTCCGGCGAGCAGATGGTGTAAGGAATGGTGGCATCCGACAGCCCGGCCACGGCGACGATATCGCCGGCGGAAACCTCATCCACCGCCACGCGCTCCAACCCACGGAAGGAGAGCAGCTTGGTCAAACGGCCGGTTTCAACCACCTTACCGTCCAGGTCCAGCACCTTCACCGGCATGTTCAGCGTCGCACGGCCCTGCTCAACGCGGCCGGTCAGCACGCGGCCCAGGAACGTATCGGCCTCCAGAATGGTCGCAACCATGGCAAACGGCGCCTCAACATCCAGCGCCGGGGCTTTCACATGGCTCAGGATCAAGTCGAACAGCGGCGTCAGGCTCTCGCGCGGGTCGTCCAGATTGGCCACGGCCCAGCCCTGGCGGCCCGAGGCGAACAGCATCGGGAAGTCGAGCTGCTCCTCATTGGCATCCAGCGAGGCGAACAAATCGAACATCTCGTTATGCACGTCATCCGGGCGGGCATCGCCACGGTCGATCTTGTTCACAACCACAATCGGCTTCAGGCCACGCGCCAGGGCCTTGCCCAGCACGAACTTGGTCTGCGGCAGCACGCCCTCGGCGGCATCCACCAGGATCACGGCGCCATCCACCATGCTCAAAATACGCTCCACCTCGCCGCCGAAATCGGCATGGCCTGGGGTGTCGACGATGTTGATCCGCGTGTCTTTCCACACCACCGAGGCAACCTTGGCGAGAATGGTGATGCCGCGCTCTTTTTCGAGGTCATTGCGGTCCAGCGCCCGCTCCACCACAGCCTGGTGGGCGGCATAAGCGCCGGATTGCTTCAGCAACTGGTCGGTGAGCGTGGTCTTGCCATGGTCAACGTGTGCGATGATGGCGACGTTGCGAATTTTAGGCGCGGACATAGAGACTACCTAGCGGTTTGAGCAAACCAAACCGCCGCATTGCATATGCTTTGCGGACAGAGCGGTCTGTTCGTTGATGAATTGTGCCCCCGCATAGCGATATCGCACCGCAAAAGCGAGGGTAAAATCCACACTAAATCGGAATAGGGGCCTTGCGTGGCCCCTATTCCGCCTGCCAGCCTGGGTTTTTGGCGAGACCTACGGGCTGGTGCTGCCTGTCGCCGGAGCGGTTTTGCCGGCCGACCCGCCGGCAGGCGTCTCCACCGGGGCCGTACCATTCTCAGCACCCGGCGCGCCGGCGGCCGCACTATTGCTGCTGCCGGGTGGAGCGCCTGGCACAGTGGCAACCGTGCCGGAGGGCGCATTGGGAACGGTCTTGCCGGCGGAGCCGCCGGCGGGCGTCTCCATGGAATTAGTGCCGTTCTCCGCGGGCGGGGCCATGGTCTGGGCACAGGCCATGCCGGCGGTGAGGAATAACGCGGCCGAAGCCAGTAGAATTTTGCGCATGAACATCTCCATTTTTCAAATTTGCCTACAAAACCTGGGGATGACCGCGCCGATGCCAAGATTGTTTAGGTCTCGAAGCTATTAAACCCTCGTCATGGCCCTATACATTGCGTTAAGGAAATGCTGGGACTTCACGAGGAAATACATTGAAGAGGCTGGGTTTCATCATAGCCCTAAGCGCAACCGCCCTGGCCGCCACCCTGGCCACGGCCGGTGCCGCGCGCGCGGATATACCGGATGCAGCGGCCTGCAGCGCCGCCGGGCACCAGGCCGAGCAGAGCGGCGCCATGCCGCAGAACCTCCTCGTCTCCATAGGCATGGTGGAAAGTGGGAGGGCCGACCCGCTCACCGGCCACGTCGCCCCCTGGCCCTGGACCGTGAATGCCGACGGCCAAGGCCAATATTTCCAAACCAAGGAACAAGCCGAAGCCTTCGTCCGCTTCGCCGAAGCCTCCGGCGCGCACGATGTCGACGTCGGCTGCTTCCAGATCTCCCTGCAAAGCCACCCCGATGCCTTCGCCACACTCGACGACGCCTTCGACCCCGCCCAGAACGCCGCCTATGCCGCCCGCTTCCTGGGCCAGTTGAAAAGCCGCACCGGCAACTGGAACACCGCCATAGCCGACTACCACTCCGCCCTGCCCGACCTGGGCCTGCCCTACCAGCGCCTGGTCCTCGCCGCCTGGAAACGCATCGGCAACCTGCCCTTCGGCATCAACGACGACGAAGATGCCACCCAACAAGCCAACTACATCCCCCCCGACGCCGGCATCATCCTGCAATCCGCCGCCGCCAAAGCCATCCACGTCTACTCCATGCTCGACACCACCAACACCCCCGCCCACGCCGGCCTGCCCCGGGTCATCTACGGAGATTGAGTTTTAGAGAGTTGTTTTAAATCAACTGATTGTGCTGAGCATTCTGAGAGGGGCGGGAGTTATGGTGCCCGTGCGACTACAGGAGGAATGCGAGCCAAAAGATCTTTGAGTTGCGTATTGACTTGAATTAGCAAATCATTCGAATTTTCGAGCTTGGTCGAAAGGTCACTATCAACACTATCAATGCGCGTATTTACACCATCGACCTTGCTACCCATGCTGTCGTTCTGAGCATCTAACTTGTCATCAAGATGCATATAGCCCGCACCGAAAGCCAGTATCAGAAAGAGAAAGGCTGCAATGAACGCGGCCAAGAGCTTTCTGATATCGTCGCGGCTGTCCTTAAGGGTCGGCTCCAAAGCCTTGATGATTTGGTTTGTTTGAGCGCTTGTTGTTGAAATAGACTCAGGTGCACCTACCGCGCCAACGGTGCTTGTTACAGACGGCGGTGAGGTAGGGGTAACGCTCATTGCATGCTTACCCGCCAAGAGAGCCCAAATTTGGCTGCCCGCTGTTTTGTGTCGTCAGCCATTCCCATATATTTTTGTCGTGCCAACCATTCCAGTTAATGATGTGCAACACCATAGCTCTTCCGAGCTTTCCACCTGGAAGGCCAATTTTTTCACTAATCTGCTGAGTGGTAGCCTTGGCCTCAGATACAAAAAACTGACCCGGTGCGGCCTCGTAATAGCGATCGGGAAATTGTGCTATTATGGCATCCTTGAGCAGTTGATTAGGCTCTGGCGCAATGACAGCGAATATTTGCATAATGCCTATTTGGTTGTTCGTGGGTCATCAGTCAAACGATAGCAGCCTTTGTAATGCATTTCGATCAAGATGCTTGATCAAGTCAAGCAATGCCCATCACGAATGTGGATCACATTACTACCATACTCAACAGCACGTTGAAATACAGTTAAAATTATAGGTTGAAGGGAGCTGATTATTTCAAATCGCGGCAAGGTAGCGGTTGCCAGTAAGGCTTAGGCAAACTTCAGCAGCATGAACCCAACCACCACCAGCATCCCAACCGAAGCTGTCACCAGCCCCAGGCGTTTTTCGATGAACTCCCGGGCTGGTTCGCCGAAATAGCGGAGCAGTGTGGCTTCCAGGAAGAAGCGTGCGCCGCGGCTGACGAGGCTGAGGGCGATGAAGGCGGCAAAATTGAATTTGGCCGCACCGCAGGCGATGGTGATAACCGGGTAGGGGATGGGCAGGAGCGCCTGCATGAGGATGATGGCGCCGCCCCAATGCGCGAAGCCGGCCTGGAAGGCGGCGAAGCCGGATTCATAATGGTAGAGATGGATGATCGGCTGGGCGAGTTTGTTGAACAGCGCGTAGCCAGTGAAATAGCCGAACCCGCCGCCCAGCACGCTTGCGATGGTGGTGATGGCGGCGAAGCGCCAGGCCAGGCGGGGCCGGGCCAGGCCCATGGGCAGCAGCAATATATCGGGCGGGATGGGCAGGAAGATCGCCTCGGCGAAGGCGATGGCGAACAGCCAGAGCGCGGCCGTGGGCCGTGCCGCAAGGGCGATGACTGCATCGTAAACGCGGCGCAGCATGGCCTAGTTGTTCTGCGTGATCATGGCGCGGTGGC
The DNA here is from genome assembly GCA_026224825.1 of bacterium. GTDB lineage: Bacteria > Pseudomonadota > Alphaproteobacteria > Acetobacterales > Acetobacteraceae > Acidocella. The sequence goes on from JAMFRO010000079.1 coordinate 5,182, forward strand.
GCAGGATATCCAGCAATTGCTGCGACTCCAGATCCACCCGGCGGCTGACGATGGTATTGGCGATATCGTCATCGGAGGGCAGCGCCGCGGCGGCCAGGCCGCGCGAGCAGACCATCACCACGGACACGCCGGCCTGTTGCACCAGCGGCGGGCTGGCCTTGTTGAGCGGCAGGCTGCCGAGCAGCGTCTGGAAGGTGGCCGGGGTTACGGTTGCCAGCGCCACCGGGCCGGGGTCGGCGGGGTGAACATTGCCGTATTGCGTGTTCAGCGCCGCCACGGCATCGCAGCTCGTCAGCGTCTTCACCTGGCCGGCGAGTTTGGTGATCACCGCCGCCTGGGCCGGGCCGACCTGGCCATTGCTGATGGGCGACGGATAGGACACAAAAACCTGGCGCAGGTTCAGCGTCATCTGCGGCTGGTCGCCGATCTCGTGCTTGTCCTGCAACTGCACGATCTCATAGCCGCCCGGCACGCGGATGGGGTTGGAGATGGCGCCGACCGGCATGTTCTGTACCGTGGTGGCCACGGCCGGGTCCATCTGGCTGGTCGGGATATAGCCGAGATCGCCGCCGGAGAGTGCCGTCTGCGCCTGGCTGAACTGCGCCGCGACCACGGGGAAGGGCGCGCCGGCGCGCAACTGGGCGATGACGGTATTGGCGAAATTCTGCGCCGGCGTGTCATCGCTCGGGTCGGTCACGGGCACGAAGATTTCGGCCAGATGGTATTTGGTGCTGCCAAGCTCGGCCTTCAGCGCGCTCTTCTCGGCATTCATATCGCCCGGCGTGGGCGAGAGTCCGGGCCCGAGCACCTGGTGCAGCACGGCCTGCCAGCCAAGCTCGGTGCGGATTTGCGACAGCAAAGTGCTGAACGGCACGCCCGCCGCCCCGAGATGCTGGCGCAGCGCACCTTGCGGCATGTTGTTGTTCTGCTCGATATGCCCGATCGCCGCGGCGACATCGGCATCGGTGACGTTGATGTTGAGTTTGGTGATCTCCTGCTGCTGCAGCGTCTGGTCGACGAGCTGTTTGGTCACCTGCGGGGCCAGGCGCGTCAGCGCATCCGGCGTGGGGTTGATGCCCATGGTCACAGCCAGCAACAGGGCCCGGCCGGCGACATCCTGGGTGGTGATGACCTGGCCATTGACCACGGCGGCGATGCCGGAGGAATCGGGTGCCAGAGCAGGGACCGCAGGCGCCACGGTTTGGGCCAAAGCCGGGGCGGCCATGCTGAGGGAGCCAAGCAAGGCGGCGCGGAACAAAAGTTTCATAGAGCGTTGAATCCAACATTGCCGAGGGTTTTGAAGGTGAATTGCAGCAGCACCACGGTGTCGCCGTTATCGAGGTTATAGGAGGTGAAGCGCTGGTAGTAGCTCAGGTTCACACCGAAACAATCATTCTGCCAGCCGACGCCGAAATTGGCCTCATCGAACTGCCCGCTCTGCAAATCGCGCTGCACCCCGGCGGAGAGCGTCCAGGAATGGTAGCTGCTCTGCATCGCGGCCGTAACCTCCTTGCGCGGGATGAAATAGGCGGGCGGCGGGTTGAGCGTCACCTGCCCGGTCGGGCTGGCGGCGTCGTACAGCAGATACGGATCGGTGCTGGAATACAGATAGCCTGCCGAGAAGCTCAGCGGCTTGGTGCCGACATTGGCCGTCGCATCGATCATCCGCACGCCCAGATCGTCATGCGACAGCCTTGTGCGGTAGGCCAGGTTGAACCACGGCGTGGGTGCCACGATGGCGCGCGCGACGAAGTCCGAGGCATTATCGTTCAGCCCGGAATCCGGCAGATAGTCGCTATCCTTATGGAAGCGGTAGGACTGGCCGATGAGCCCATCCAGCGTCGCTCCCGCCGGCAGGTACCAGGCGGCATGCAGCGCGTAATCCACGCGGCTGCCGCCCTCCAGCCGGTCTATGCCGGGGTAGCGGTTATAGTCGAACAGATTGGCATCGCTGAATTCCAGATCGAGGCTGTCCTCATTCGGGATGATGCTGTTCTTCGAGATGCCGACATTGGGCGAGACCACGAGCTGCGCCTCGGGCTCGATGAGCTGCGTGCCGTATTTACCCGCGGAGCGCACCAGCGGCCAGGACAGATACACCGCCCCATAAGGCTGCACCCGCGAGGAATTGGCGCCATCCGCCGTGCCGAAATTGGGCTGCTGGTACAGATGCGTGGCATCATACGCCGCCGCCACCAGCTCCACCCTGGCCGTGCCGGTAATCCCCGCCGGCAGCATGAAGGGCACGGAATACCCCGGAATAACCGCTGCCCGCCGCGTATTGGTGCCGACATTGCGGAACACGTTGAACACGCTGGTATCCACCCGGAACTGCCCGCCGATGCCATCCTGCCCCGAGACGAAATGATACTGCGCGTAAGGGGCGACGATCGGCAGCTCGGTCTGGTCGACGCTGGCGACAAGCCCCTGGAAGGTCTGCGCATCGATCCGCGCGTAAGAGCCCTCGGAGAAGCCTTCCAGATACACCGTGCTGGCCAGATAGGCCACGTTGGGCAGGATGCTGAAATCATCCAGATAATTCGGGTTGGAGGCGTGGTTGTAGCTGAAACCGGTGCGCCAATCGTCGTTCAGGTCGAACGTACCGTTGGCGAATATGGAATTGCCGAAACTGCCATCTGTCCGCCCGCCGGAGAGGTTCAAATCGAGCGTGCCGTGGTTGAACGCCTCGCGGTAATCCACCTTCAGCGCCGGCCCCTGCTTCACCGCCAGAATCGGCGTCAGCGTCACATCGGCCGTGGGGCCGAGGGTGATGTAATAGGGCTGGGCGAAGAAGAAGCCGAGGCGCGAGCTGACGCCCAGGCTCGGGATCAGCAGCCCGGTCTGGCGCTTAACGGAAGGGTCGGGCTCGGTGAGAAACGGCGAGTAGAACACCGGCACGCCGTACAGCTCCAGGCGCGGGTTGGTAAACTCGATCATCTTATGCTGCAGGTCGCGTGTGGCGGAGGTCGCGCGTATCTGCCAGGTGGGTGCGTGCGTGGGGTCGGTCTTGCACAGGTCGCAGGCGGAATACAGCACCTTGCCCAGCTCATCTATCTGCCCGCCGGTGCGCGTCGCCCCGTTGGCGACGATGCGGACATTCTGCGCCAGCCGGGCGGAGACCCCGTTCATCACCGCATCCTTCATGCCCTTCTGCAGCACGGCATGATGCGCATAGACGGTATTGCCCGTCGGCTGCGTCAGCACCACATGCCCATCCGCCGTCACAATGCCAGTGGTGCGGTCTATGGTTACCTTATCGGCATCCAGCGTCTGGCCGTTCTGTATGGCATGCACATGGCCGGTGGCGGTCACTATATTGCCGGTCTTGTCGTAATTCACCCGGTCGGCATGGAAACTCACCGGCGCGTTGGACGAGCCGGCGCCGGTATGGGGGACAAGTCCGGTCACATCCTGCGCCAGCACGGCGGCGGGGATGAGGCAGGTGGCTGCGGCCAGCAGGCTCAGGAGTCGGTACGGGCGGATCATGCGTCAGCCATCTTCCAGATGCAGTAACAAGGCAAGCGCCAAAAACAATCCGGCCACCGCCGGCGCCCAGGCCGCGAGGATGACCGGGATGGCGCCAGAGGTACCGAACTGGTTGGCGACTTCTGAGACCATGAACAGCGCAAAGCCGCAACCCACGCCCGAAACAAGCATGGTGGCGGCGTTGCCACGGCGCGAGGGGCGCATGGAAAACCCGGCCGCGACCAGCGCCATGGTGGCGCAAAGCAAGGGCAAAGCCGCTAGCGCCTGAAACGCCAGCTCATGCTGTATGGCCGAGAAGCCCGAGCGTTTCAGCACCGAGATAAAGCCCGGAAGGGCCCAGAAGGAGAGCGAATCCGGCGAGGCGAAACTCTCTTGAACACGGTTCACGGTAAGGTCGGTGGGGAACTCCATGCTGGCGGCATATTCGGGTGCCGCATCGGGGTGCAGCACGTCCACCTTGGTCAGGCTCCAATTGCCTTCATTCAGCGTCGCATGCCTGGCCTGGAGGCGCGCCAGAAGCGCATTATCCGGGTCCAGCCGCAGGATCATCACATCATCGGCTTCCAGCGTCTTGTCGCGCAGCCGCACGCCCTTGGCATGCAGCACGGCCACGCCCTTATCCGTCAGCCCGGTATCGGCCTGGCGCACCCACAGCTCGCCGCCATTGAGCGAGAGCGGCCCACCATGCGGCTTGAGATACATGTTGTCCAGCGTCTCCGCCCGCCCATAGGTCATGGCCGAAAGCGGCGAGAGCCCGCCGGTGCCGAGCATGCCGAACAGGCAGGCGAGCAGCACCGGCCCGGCCAGAAACTGCCAGGCGGAAATGCCCGCGGCGCGCGCCACCACCAGCTCCGAGGAGCGGGCCAGCCGCCAGAAGGCATAGATGCCGCCCAGCAGCACGGCGAAGGGCAAGATCTGCATGAAGCTCCACGGCAGGCGCAGCAGCTCGATCTCGGCGACGATGGAAAAACTCGCCTGCGGGGCGGTGGCGGATTCGCGCAGCAGCTCCAGAAAGTCGAACAACGCCACCAGCAGCGCCAGTGCCAGCAGCATGGACAGCACGGCGAAAGCGAACTGCCGGCCGAAATACAATGAAAGGGTGACGGGGAGTTTCATCCGCGCGGTCCGCTCTGGCGCACCAGCAGCCAGGCGGCAACCAGCCCCGGCACCACCGCATCCACCCAGATCAACGGCAGCAGGCTGGTATCGCGCGCGGCCAGATTATTCACCCCCAGGCCGAGCGCCACCAGCAAGGTCACCGTGCCCACCGCCCCCACCGGGCGCAGCAGCCCGCCATGCCGGCGGAACACGCCGCCCAAGGTTGCTACCAGCCCGATCAACGTAAAACTCAGCGCGCTCAAAGGGGCGGTCAGCCGGCGCTGCGCCTCCACCTGCCATTTCGCCCGTTCCTCGCGGGTGAGCGGGATTGTGGGGTGGAACAAGGCCGGCAGCGGCGCCTCGGCCGCATCTATATCCTCGGGCGCGTTATCCTTGGCGGCCTGGGCCAGGGATAAAATATTGCGGCTGAAGGTGAGCAGGTCGAGCCGCCCGGTTTTCGGGTCTATCTGCTGGCGCGAGCCGTCCTGCAGCAGCACCACCGGGCCATTGGCACCCACCTCCAACTGGCCGGTGCGGGCCAGAATGGTGGCCGGGGCCGTGGCATCCCGGTTATCCTGGATCAATATGCCGCGCAGCCCGTTATCGGCACCGCGCGATTGCACGTACACGGTGATATCCTCCGAAACCGGCGTGAACACGCCCGGCTGGAGCAAAAACGCGGCGATCTGGTTGCGGATCTCGAACTGGTAGCTGCGGAACGCCCCGAGCGAGGCCGGCACCAGCCCCAGATTCAATATGTAACACACCAGCATGGCCACCGCCGCCACGCCAAGCGCCGGCCGGGCCAATGAGGCATCCGAAAGCCCGATGCCGCGCATGATCGTCAGCTCCCGGTCGCCGCTCATGCGCGTGTAGATGAACAGCACCACGATGAAGCAGGTGATGGGCAGAATGGTGGCCAGAAAACTCGGCACCAGCAATGCGGTCAACTTAACAAAAACAAAGGGCGAAAGCCCATGATCGACGATGATCTGGATGAAACGCAGCGACTGGGTAAGCCAGATCAGCGCCACCAGCCCGGTGGTCACCAGCACCAGCGCCAGGGTGAGCTGGCTGATGATGTAGCGGTCAATGCGATAGGGCAGGGAGCTGGTCTGCATTTGCGGAAGGTTCTGGCCGGGTGCGGTGTGGAAGGCAATAGCAGGCCTGAGGGCGGGGGGTGTTGCAGGCGCCACATTACTCATGTTGTACTTCCAACAGTTTTTGCGCCAAGGTGCCCGAATATGTGTTCTGCCTTATATGACGACGCTTTTCTGTCCCGCCTTACCGCCGGTCTCACGGCGGTTTTGCCCGCCTGGGGGCTCGATGAGGGCACGACACTCCGTCTGCTGACGATTTCCGAGAACGCGACCTTCCTGGCCGAGGAGCCGGATGGGCGCAGAATCATCTTCCGCGTGCACCGGCCGGATTATCATACGGACGCCGAAATCCGTGCCGAGCTGGCCTGGATTTCCGCTTTGGCGCGCGACCAGGTGGTGGTCACCCCTGCCCCCATCCCGGCGCTGGACGGCAGGCTGCTGCTCGCCTTTCCGGATGGCGAGACCGAGCGGCTGGTGGTGGCCTTTACCTATATGCAAGGCTGCGAGCCGGATGCGGGGAGCGATCTGGTGCGCTGGTATGGGCATCTGGGCGAGATCACGGCGCGGCTGCATCTGCATGCCGGGAGCTGGACCCGCCCGCCGGACTTCACCCGTAAAATCTGGGATTTCGGCACGATCATCGGCGCCAAAGCGCATTGGGGCGACTGGCGGCGGGCTGCTGGGCTGGATGCCGCCGGCACAGCGGTACTGGAGCAGGTGGCGGTGCTGCTGAATGATCAGACGGGCTTTTACGGCCATGAGCCCCACCGCTTCGGCCTGGTGCATTGCGACATGCGCGCCGCCAATCTGCTGGTGGAGGGCGACCGCCTGGCGGTGATCGATTTCGACGATTGCGGCCTGTCCTGGTATGGCTATGATTTCGCGGCCTCGATCAGCTTCATGGAGCACGAGCCCTGCGTGCCCGCCCTCACCCAGGCCTGGGTGCAAGGCTACCGGCGCGTGGCCCGGTTCTCGGCCGAGGATGAGGCGATGCTCCCCGTCTTCGTGATGCTGCGGCGCCTCCAGCTCACCGCCTGGATCGCCAGCCACGGCGAGACCCCGACGGCCCAGGCTCTGGGCGACGATTATGCTCGCGGAACGGTGGCATTAGGCGTAGAATACCTCCGCCAATATGCCCTGGAGTCAGTCCTGTGAGCGGCACCAAACAGATCCTCGCCCTTAACCGCTTCGATGGCGGTGACACTAGCGGCTTAAGCGCCGGCCTGCGGGAACGGCTGGAGAAACGCGCGTCCACCTTCGGCGCCGCTTCGGTGCTGTTCTACGAGCAGCCGATTGAGATGGTGCGCGGCAATGGCGTGCATCTGATCGATGTCGCCGGCACGCGATATCTCGACATGTACAACAACGTGCCCTCGGTCGGGCATTGCCACCCGCATGTGGTCTCGGCCATCGCGGCGCAGGCGGCGCGGCTCAACATCCATACCCGTTACCTCAGCCGCCCGGTGGAGGATTACGCGGCACGCTTGCTCGGGCATTTCCCGGCGGGTTTGAGCAACCTCACGATGACCTGTACCGGCAGCGAGGCCAATGATCTGGCCTTGCGGATCGCCACCGCCGTCACCGGCAAAAATGGCTTCATCGTCACCCGCACGGCCTATCACGGCAACACCGCAGCGGTTACTGCTATCTCCCCCTCTTCCTCCTCCGCCAGCCCCACGGCACCGCATGTGCGGCTGGTCGATGCCCCATCTCGCGCATCGATTGCCGCCGGCGGCGATGTCGCCGGCCTGTTCGCGCAATCGGTCCAGGCCGCCATCGCGGACCTCGAAGCATCCGGCATCGGCTTCGCCGCCCTCATCGTTGACAGCATTTTCTCCTCCGACGGTATTTTCGCCGACCCGGCCGGGTTTCTGCTGCCAACCATGAACATTGTTCACGAAGCCGGCGGCCTGTTCATCGCCGATGAGGTCCAGCCCGGCTTCGGCCGCACCGGGACGATGTGGGGTTTTAGCCGGCACGATATCACCCCGGACATCGTGACCCTGGGCAAACCCATGGGAAATGGTTTCCCGATGGGCGGCGTCGTCACCCGCCCGGAATTTTTATCATGCTTTTGTCGCGAGACCGGCTATTTCAACACCTTTGGCGGCAATCCGGTGGCCGCCGCCGCGGGTGATGCGGTGCTGGACGTGCTGGAGGATGAAAACCTCATCGCCAACGCGCGAACCACCGGCGCGCTGCTGCGGGAAGGCCTGGAATCCCTGCGGGCGGAATTTCCCCGCATCGGCGGTGTGCGTGGCGCCGGGCTGTTCCTCGGGCTCGATTTCTGCAACGAGGCGGGCGCGCCGGATCAGGCGATGGCCAGCGCTGTCATCAACGCACTGCGGCAGAAACTCATCCTCGTCGGCGCCGCCGGGCAATATGGCCATACGCTGAAAATCCGGCCGCCTTTGTGTTTCACCCCCGCCCATGCCGGGCAATTCCTGGAGAGCCTGCGGCAGGTGCTGCGGGCGGCTTGACTTCGCCTGAAGTTACCGGCGCTATGCACACCCCAGAAACCTTCTGGGAGAAGAATTGTGCCGCCGAAACAAATCACCCGCCGCCTGGCGCTTGCGGCATTTTCCGCCGTCGCCCTGTTCCTGGGTGCCGCCCCGGCCCGCGCCGGCGCCGTTGCCATCGCCGTTGCCGCCAATTTTACGGATCCGGCGAAACAACTGGCGGCGAGTTATCAGCTTAAAACCGGCAATGCGGTGGTGCTGAGTTTCGGCGCCTCGGGCGGGTTCTATACGCAGATCACGCAGGGTGCGCCGTTTGAGATATTCCTGTCCGCTGATGCCGCCCGGCCGAAGAAACTCGTGGCGGCTGGGCTTGGTGTTACGGGCAGTGAGTTCACCTACGCCACCGGCAAATTGGTATTGTGGAGTGCGACCCCCGGCTATGTCGATTCCCAGGGCAAAATCCTGAGCAGCGGCAAATTCAAGCATCTCTCCATCGCCAATCCCAAAACCGCCCCTTACGGCGAAGCGGCCGTGGAGACGCTGAAGGCGCTTGATGTTTATGATGCGGTGGCGCCGACGATCGTTACGGGCGAATCCATAACCCAGGCCTATCAATTTACCGCCAGCGGCAATGCCGAGCTGGGGTTCGTCGCTTTGTCCCAGGTGATCAAGGCCAAGAAGGGTTCGCAATGGCTGGTGCCGCAGAAACTCTACAAGCCGATCACCCAGGATGCGGTGCTGCTGACGCCGGGCAAGGATGATCAGGCGGCCAAGGATTTCCTGGCGTATCTGAAGACGCCGGAGGCGCTGGCGATCATCCGCTCCTACGGCTACGCCACGGCGCCGTAACCATTATGTGGCCGGCTGTTGCCTTGTCGCTGGAGCTGGCCACGGTGACCACGTTTTTGCTCCTCCTGCTGGGGGTTCCGCTCGCCTGGGTCTTGGCCCGGGCGAATGGCTTTTTGGGGGAGGCAGTGGCGGCACTTGTGGCTTTGCCCATCGTGCTGCCGCCGACGGTGATCGGGTTTTATCTTTTGCTGCTGCTGGGGCCGCATGGGCCCATAGCACCTTTGCTGGGGCTGCGGACTTTGGCGTTCAGTTTTACCGGGCTGGTGATCGGCTCGGTGATCTATTCGCTGCCCTTTATGGTGCAGCCGGTGCGCAATGCGTTTCGCGGGCTGGGGCCCGCACCTTGGGAGGCCGCACTTACCTTGCGCGCCAGCCCGCTGGATGCGTTTTTCTCCGTGGCCTTGCCGCTGGCGCAGGGCGGGATTCTCACCGGTATTATCCTGAGTTTCGCGCATACGCTGGGGGAGTTCGGCGTGGTGCTGATGCTGGGCGGTGATATTCCGGGGCGCACGGAAGTGCTCTCCATCGTCATCTTCAACGATGTCGATAATCTGCAATGGGGCGAGGCGGGGGCGCTGGCGGCCGGCATGGCGGGGTTCTCCTTCCTCGCGGTGCTGGTGATGTTTCTGGCCGAGAAGCGTATGGCGCGGTTGCGGGCATGATTGAGGCAATGTTTGCCGGGACGCTTGGGCAGTTCTCGCTGGATGTGGCGCTGGAATTGCCGGGTACGGGGGTGACGGGGCTGTTCGGCCCATCGGGCTGCGGCAAGACGACGCTGCTGCGCTGCCTGGCCGGGCTGACGCGGCTGCCGGGCGGGTTTTTGCGGGTGGGAGACGATGTTTGGCAGGATGGGCAGAGATTTGTGCCCCCGCATAAGCGGCAGATTGGCTATGTGTTTCAGGATTCGCGGCTGTTTGCGCATCTCTCGGTGTTGCAGAATCTGAGGTTTGGCCTGCTGCGGAGCAGCGAAAAACATATGCTGCGGAGCGGCGAAAAACATATGCTGCGGAGCGGCGCCAAACATATTGCGGAGGCGGATGTTATCGGCATGCTTGGGCTGGAGCCGTTTTTGGCGCGGTATCCGGCCAAATTATCCGGTGGCGAGCGGCAGCGCGTGGCGATTGGCCGGGCGCTGCTGGCGCAGCCCCGGCTGATGCTGCTGGATGAGCCGCTGGCGGCGATCGACCGCGCGGCGGCGCATGAGATACTGCCGAAACTGCGTGACATTGCCGTGATGTTCGGCGTGCCGGTGATCCATGTGGCGCATGACATGGCGGAGCTGGAGCGCATCGCCGATTTTCTGGTGCTGATGCGTCAGGATGGGCGGATTGCCGCCACCGGCCCGCTTGGCGCGATGCTGACGGATCTGTCGCTGCCCTTGGCTTTGCGCCAAGAAGCGGCGGTGGTGCTGGGGCTGACGGCGGGAGACTATGACGAGGCCTATGGGCTGACATTGTGCAACGGGCCGGGGTTGAGCGTGACCGTGCCGGCGCGGCTGGGGGTGGGCGAAAAAATACGTCTGCGGATTCGCGCGAGCGATGTCAGCCTGGCGCGGGAACGGCCCGCCGGGAGCAGCATTCTGAACATTTTACCCGCCCGCATTGTGGAAGTGCAGATTGGCGAGGGGGCGCATATCAATCTGGTGCTGGGCGTGGGCGAGGGGGAGCGGCTGCTTTGTGCCATCACCCGTAAATCCTGGGATGTGCTGGGTTTGCGCCTGGGGGATGAGGTTTTTGCGCAGGTGAAGGCCGTGGCTTTGGCGGCGCGCTGAGGTTGTTGCGAAGGTGATCCCGGTGATTTTATTCGTCATTCCCGCGAAGGCGGGAATCTGTGGCTCCCGTGGCCTTGGGAGCGAGAGATCCCCGCCTTCGCGGGGATGACGGTGGTGAGGGGGCGGGGATGACGGGAGGGGGCGCGGGGGTGATGGGAGCGTAGAGGGGTTTGAGGCGGCCTCTGGGAATCAGTAGCCGGGCTGGTAGTAGCCTTGCGGCGGCGCATAATAGCCGGGCTGGGCGTAGTAGCCGGGTTGCGGGGCGTAATATACGGGCGGCGGGGGCGGGGCGTAATAGACTGGCGGGGGCGGGGCGTAATAGGCCGGGCCGCCGAGGCCGATGACGACATGCGGGCCGCCCCAGCCCCAGCCGCCACCACCCCAACCACCGCCGTCGTGCCCGCCGTGGGCCTGGGCGGCGCCGGTGCTGCCCATGAGCAGGCTGCCCGTAAGCAGAAGGCCGAGGGCGGCGGCGGCGAGGAATGGTTTGAACTTCATGATGGCTCTCCTTGCCTCCAGGCGGCGATTGATGCCGCTGCCTGGCGACACTGCCTTTAGAGACGAGGAATGCGCCGGAAGTTTGGGGGCTTTGTGCCTGAAAAATGACTTACGCGAATTTAATCCCGAGGCCACGCGCCGCCAGCCAGCCATAGGCGGCGATGATGAGGTAGCAGCCCGCCGGCACGATGAGGGCGTGGCCGAGGCCGATGGCATCGGCCGTGGCACCGAAAGCCACGGGAATGATGGCGCCGCCGACGATGGCCATGCACAGCAAAGCGGAACCGTTGGCGGTCTCCTCGCCCAGGCCTTCCAGAGCGAGGGTGAAGATGGTGGGGAACATGATGGAGTTGGCGAGGCCGATGGCCAGCACCGCGGCGGCGGCGGCGGGGCCGGCGCTGAGCGAGGCGGCCAGGGCCAGGATGAGGGCGGCGATGGCATGGATGGCCAGCACCCTGCCGGGCGAAAGCCGGGCCAGGGTGAAGGCGCCGGCGAAGCGGCCGAGCATGGCCAGGCCCCAGTAGATGCTGACCATGGCGCCGGCCACCTGCGCGGTGTTGAACTGGGCATGCAGGTGGAATGCATGCGCGAAACCGGCGCCGATGGCCGGTGCCCTGAGCCCAAGAATGCCCGGCTGCATGAGGTAGTTGGTGAGGCCCGAGCCGATGGAGACCTCCGCCCCGACATAGAGGAAGATGCAGGCCACGCCGAAGGCGAGCCGGGGCCGGCGCAGCAGCACCGCCCGGAACGGGTTGGGGCTGGCGGCGGACGCCGCCGGGCCGGGCTGATTGCGTAGAAACCAGAACACCAGAGCGAACAGGAGCAGCAACCCGGCGATGACCAGGAAGGGGCGCTGCACCAGTTGCGCCTGCTGGATGCGCGCCCCGGCGGTGGCGGCACCCACGCCGTTTTGCAGGATGAACAAAGCGCCGATGAACGGGCCGATGAAGGTGCCGAGCGCATTGAAGGCCTGGGCCAAAGTGAGCCGGCTGGCGGCACTTGCGGCACTGCCCAGCACGGCGATGTAAGGGTTGGCGGCGACCTGCAGAATGGTGATGCCCGAAGCGACGCAGAACAGAGCGAACAGGAACATCGGGTAGGAGGCAAGTTGTGCCGCCGGGGCGAACAGCAGCCCGCCCACGGCCATGATGACCAGCCCGAGGCTGATGCTGCGGACATAGCCGAAACGCCCGAGAATGGCGCCTGCCGGTGCGGAAAAGATGAAATAGCCGAGGAAGAAGGCGAATTGCGTCAGCATCGCCTCGGCATAATTCAGCGCGAACAGGCCTTTCAGCCGGGCGATGAGAGGGTCGTTGAGGACGGTGATAAAACCCCAGGTGAAAAACAGCGAGACGACCAGCCCTGCCATCGGTGCCGTTTGGGGGGCGGTTTGTGCCCTGCCCGTTGAATTCCCGGCCATCTTCTGCCCCCCTGTTATGTTTTTGGCGCTGTGGCGCATAATTTAATCCGCCGGTGCCGTCAAAACCCGGCATTGCCTGGGCGGGGCAAAGGGGCTAGCGCATTGCCGATATCAGATGTTCCAAGATCCGTCTGAAGCTAGGAGCTTCATTGTACTCCCCTAAGCCGCCGCGCCTGACTTTGCCTGAAACTCTGCAGCTCAGCCTGCTCCGGCCCTACCAGGCGGCGATGTTCAGCCACAGCCTGTGGCAGTTTGCGTCCACTGTTGGGCTGTATCTGGCCTGTGTGGCGGCGATGTATGCGAGCCTGCACGTGTCCGTCTGGCTGACATTGGCGCTGGCCGTGCCGGCGGGCGGGCTGATCGTGCGGATTTTCATGCTGCAGCATGATTGCGGGCATAATGCGCTGTTCCAGTCGCGCCGGCTGAATGCGGTGGTGGGGGCGATATGCAGCGTGCTCACCTGCACCCCGTTTGCCTATTGGCGGCGGCTGCATGCGCGCCACCATGGCAGTTGGAACAACCTCGATGGGCGCGGCATACCGGCGGATTTCTTCTCCGATTGCGCGACCGTCGCCGAATATGAGGCCATGACGCGCGGCCGGAAATTTGCCTACCGGCTCGGCCACCATCCGCTGCTGACGCATTTTGTGCTGCCGCCGGTGATTTTTCTGCTCCTCTACCGCGTGCCGTTCGATACCCCGGCTTCAGCCAGGCGCGAGCGCCGCAGCGTGTGGCTGCTGGATATCGCCCTAGTGGCGCTCTTTGCCGGGCTGATCGCGGTATTCGGTGTGAAGGCTGTGGTGCTGGTGCAGTTGCCGCCCATGGTGCTGGCCTCGATCGTCGGCATCTGGCTGTTCTCGGTGCAGCACCGGTTCGAGGAGGCGCATTGGGCGCGCAAGGCGGAATGGGATTTCGCCGAGGCCGCGTTGCACGGCACCTCCTATTTGCGCCTGCCGCGCGTGCTGCAATGGTTCAGCGGCAATATCGGGCTGCATCATGTGCATCATTTGAACCCCGGCATTCCCAATTACCGGCTGCAGGCGTGCCATGATGAATGTACGGCGATGACCGGGGCCGCGACGGTGCTGAACCTGCGCCAGGCGCTGGCGGCATCGCGCTACGCGCTATGGGATGAGAGCGTACGCTGCATGGTGCCGTTTCCGGGCTGAGATTCCCGCCGATTGCGTCACTGTCGCCACAATCTTTGGTCGCCACAATCTTTGATTGCACGCGGCGCGCCGCGATGTAATAATAAGGCCTGTGGGTGGGGTGCAAAGCAGGGGCGATGCGCTGGGTGGCGGGCATAAATCCAACAAAGATATGGATAACTGCCTAGTTTCAGGGATTTTTCGTAAACGCCGAAGAAAGCGGGCGTTTACTTCTGTCGGCTAGGCTGAATGCTCGCTCTTGCCACTAAAGGTGGTGATTTGGGCGGTATATTTTGGGTGGTGTAGAATGCAGGATAACGCGCCGCAGAATTGCGACACATAAATTGCCCGGGCGCGCGGTCTGGCATTCATGTGAGTTGCTGGCATGCGAGTTGCTGGGTGACGCGGAATGAAAGCGGCGCGCGCAAGCAATAACCTATGGGCGATCCTGCTAAAACCATGGGCCAGTCTCTCTTCGCCGAGCCGGCGCCTGATCACCATAGGGGCGGTGCTGCTGCAGTTGATGGCCGTGCTGGTCAGCCTGGCCCTGCTGAACATGCGCCAGGTGGCGCTGCAGAATGCACGGCAGGATGCGGAAAATCTCGGGCTGGTCATTGCCGCACAGACGGCGGGCGCGGTGCAGGAGATCGATCTGGTGCTGGTGGGCTCGCAGAAGCAGATCGCCGTGGATGGGCTGGCCACGCCGGAGGCGATGCGCACCACGCTGAGCACCGCGGCGGTGCACCAGGGGCTGACGCAGGAGCTGGAACAACTGCCGCAGGTGCAGGGCTTCGTCATCACCGGCGCGGATGGCAAGGTGATCAACGCCACCGGGCAGTGGCCGGTGGCGGCGACGGATATCTCGGGGCGGGATTTCTACCTTTATTTAAAAACCCATGACGATGGGGCGATCTATCTGAGCAGCCCGCAGCATGACATTTCCGATGACGGTTGGACGGTGTTCGCCGCCCGCAGGATCAATGGCCCCTCGCATCAGTTTCTGGGCGTGGTGGCGGCCGGCCTGCATCTGGGTTATTTTTCCGATTTCTACCATTCGCTGGTGGTGCATAACGGGCTGACCGTGTCGCTGCTGAGCCGCGATGGAAATGTCATCGCGAGCTACCCGCCGATCCCGGTGACGGGGCATCCTTTGACCATGGCGGTGCGCCAGCCTTATCTGCCGTGGAACGCCATCGTCGCCTCGGGCAGGCCGGGGGCGTATGAGGCGCCGGGTGTGCTCTCGCACGGCATGCGGCTGAACGAGGTCGATCCAATGCAGGATTATCCGCTGGTGGTGGATATAGGCGTGTCGGAAGCAGGCGTGCTGACGAACTGGCGCAGGGAGAGCTGGATCGTGGCGGGGGGGACGCTGATCGCCATTTTCTGCGTGCTCCTGGTGCTGCACGCTTTAACGCTGCAACTGCAACGGCTGGAGGAGTCTGAGGCGATACTTGCGGAACAGAATGCGGCACTGAAGAAGGTTGAAGGCGAGATCAGCTATCTTGCCAATCATGACGATCTGACCGGGCTGATGAACCGGCGCGCCTTCCACCAGCGGCTGGACTGGGCGATAGGCCAGGCGCAGCGCGAGCGCAGCTCCATGGCGGTGCTGTATCTCGATCTCGACCGGTTCAAGATCGCCAATGACACCAGGGGGCATGATTTCGGCGACAGGCTGCTGGTGCAGCTCGCGGCCAGGCTGCGCGCGCGGGTGGGGGCAGCCGATACCGTGGCGCGCACTGGCGGCGATGAGTTTGCGATATTGCGGCCGGTGGCCGGCGATGTGCCGGCGTTGGCGCTGGAGCTGGTGGCGCTGACGCAGGAACTGCTGGAGGGGATACGCGAGCCGTTCGAGATCGACGGCACGCAATGCCGCATCGGCGTGTCCATAGGCATTGCCTGCTACCCGGCACATGGCACAAATGCCAGCGACCTGCTGCGCAATGCGGATATGGCGCTGTACCAGGCCAAGGCCGATGGCGGCGATGTGTGCCGGACCTTCGATGAAAGCATGAATGCGAGCCAGCAGGAGCTGTATGCCATAGAGCAGGGGCTTCGCCAGGCGCTGGAGCTGCGGCAGTTCGAGCTGAATTACCAGCCGATCCTCGAAGCTGTTTCGGGGCAGATTATCGCCTGTGAGAGCCTGCTGCGCTGGCACCACCCCGAGCGCGGGCTGATCCCGCCGATGGATTTCATCGGGCTGGCGGAAAGCCTGGGGCTGATCATTCCCATCGGCTATTGGGTGTTCGAGGCAGCCTGCGCCGAGGCGAATCACTGGCCGGCTGAGATCGCCGTCACCATCAACCTCTCGCCGGTGCAGTTCCGGGATGTAAATCTCTTCGATAGTTTAAGCGAAATCCTGCGCCGCACGCAGTTCTCGCCGAACCGGCTGATCCTGGAAATCACCGAAGGGGTGCTGCTGGAAGACAGCAGCCATGTCATCGGCATCATGAACCGGCTGCGCGCGCTGGGGATCCGCTTCAGCCTGGATGATTTCGGTACCGGACATTCAGGCTTCGGCTATATGCGGCAATTCCCGCTCGATGGCATCAAGATCGACAAGGCTTTCGTGCGCGATATGGAGCACGAGCCGCAGGCACGCGCCATTGTGACGGCAGTGCTGACGGTGGCCACGGCACTCGGGCTGGGGGTGGTGGCCGAAGGGGTGGAAAACGGCGCGCAACTGGCCGCACTGCGCCAGCTAGGCTGTAAATTCGTGCAAGGCTACTTCACCGGCAAACCCAAATCCCAATCAGAAATCCGCAGCCTGCTCAAGCAAAACCACCGCGAGGTCGTCAAGGTTTAAAAGGCGGATTCTGGGGGCGGGGGTGTTCCACGGAAAAAAAGGCCAGGGCAGAGCCCTGGCCTTTTTTTCCGTGGAACACCCCCGCCCCCAGAATCCGCCTTTTAAACCGGGCCGATCAGGCGGCGTAGCCGCGTTTGGCGGGGTGGGGGGTGGCTGGGGGGGGCTGGGTGGTGGTTTGGGGGGGTAGGGGTGGGTTTTCGCGGCGGGAGCGGACCAGGCCCAGTTGCAGCCGTGCCCGGCCGAGGCCGGAGAGGACGAGGCCATCTACCCGCTGCGAGAGGAAGCCGAGATCGAGGAGGTGCAGCATATTCGCGTCGGGTTCGCCGGTGAATTTCGGGGTGCTGAGAAACATCACCAGGCTCTGGTTTTCTTCGGGGTTGAGGGGGGCGTGAAGGTAATAGGACATGTTACCATTGGTGGCGGAAAATTATTAATTGATAATAACTGACACCCTAATAACCGGATAAAATAAAGAATAAATATTCTGGCCCAGCTTGGGTGGCCCAGCCGGGGCGGCTTCTCAGGCGGTCTCTTATTCGCCGTAGATGCGCGCGGCGGAGAGCCAGTGCAGTTGGGTGTTTTTATAGGCCAGCGCCGGGGTGTAGGCTGTTTGCTCCCAATGGGTGAGCATGGCGAATGGCGTAGGTGCCGCACCGTGCAGATGCGCCTCCAGGGCGCTGTGGAACAGGGCGGCGGTGGTATTGTCGGGCCCGGTATGCAGGTGGATGGTGAGTTTGATGTTGCGGCGCTGCCCCTCGAAAATGGCCGCGGTGGCGCGTTGCAGAGCGATCTCTATGGCGCGGTTGCCGGGGGCGCAGAATAGCGGCGAGTTGGCGAAGTAATATTTGTTCAGGCCGTCGAAGGGGAAGGGCGCCAGAAAATCCGGGTAGCTCATCTGGTAGGTCTGGGTGTGCCAGATGAGCGGGTGCATGGTGAGGGCGGCGGGTGCCGCGAAAATTTCGTTCAGCCGCTCCAGGCTGCGCAATCTCTCATCGGCATCGATATAGGCGCCGCCATGGCGCAGCAGATAGGCGAGCCGGAAGTAATCGGCGCGCATGGCCGGGTGGTAGCAAAAATCGTAAGCGGTCGCGAGTTCCGCGCCGTAGGTGGTGGTGATGAAATCGCGGGCGCCGGCGTCATCGAAGCGCGTGTAGGCGATGCCGGGCAGGGCCTCCCAGTCGCGCATGCATTCCCGCACATCTTCGGGGATGATGTGCGTGTCCCAGAACTGCATGATGTGGCGGGGCAGGGCGGGCTGGGATGAGATATCCCCCAATTGCCGCTGCCGCATCAGCGCATAGGTGAAGCGCGAGGTTGACTGGATGTTGTCTGACAGCGGGGCGAGAGGGGCCTGTGCCCCGGCGCTGCGCAGAATTGCAAGAGCCTCATCTCCCAAGGTGAATTGCAGCAGGCTGGACAGCATGAACGGGGCCTATCATTGGTACGGTGCCAGATCAAGCGCTCGTGGCCTGGGCCGGGCGATTTGGCCGCGCAATGCCAGCGTTGGGTGTGGGGGGGTGTAATGTGTTGAATATATTTGGAAAACTGGTGCCGTCCGCCGGAATCGAACCGGCGACCTACTGATTACGAATCAGTTGCTCTACCAACTGAGCTAGGACGGCATAGCATGGCCTGGCACGCGGATGGCGGGCGGTGGGCTGGGGGCATATCGCATATAGGTTGGTTGAAATCCACCCCCTTTGCGGGCCGGTGGGGGATTTGTTTGGGGGGCTGTTGTCCGGCCTGCCCTATTGCAGTTGCACTGAGCCGGAGGAGCTGACGGTGAAGGGGTTGGGCAGGCCGAAGGGCAGGGGCAGGGTGACGTTGGAGACCAGCGTGTAGGTGATGGTGACGGTCTGCCCGGCCACGCCCCATTGGGGGTGGCATTATAGCTGGCGGAGGAGAGGACGACCTGCGGCAGGGAGCGCTGGTTGATGGCGGCCAGCACGCCTTGCAACTGGGTGGTGTTCACTGGGGGTTGTTCCAGGCGTAGGCGTAGAGCGCCTCCTGTGCCGCGTTTAGCTGATATTTGGCGGCGGTGATGAAGAATATATCCGTTTGTATATTACGGACGCGGTACAGGCCCCGCGGCTCAATGAGCAGCCGGGGTGATGGCGACGGTGCAGGTCATGCCCGCCACCAGCCGCGTGCCGGCGGGGATCTTGTCCAGCGTAATGCGCACCGGGACGCGGGCGGCGAGGCGGACCCAGGTGAAGGTGGGGGTGACATCGGCCAGCAAGGTGGCGTTGGTGGCGATGCGCTCGGCATCCGCGATGCCGGCGGCGAGACCCGCGACATGGCCCTGGATGGCAGGGCCGCCTTGCAGCAGGGTTACGGTAGCCGCATCGCCGGGGGCGATGCCGTGCAGTTTGGTTTCCTCGAAATAACCGTCCACGTAGAGCGAATCCGTATCGACGATGGCGACCACGGCGGTGCCGGCGTTCACGTAATCGCCGGGCTGCATGGAGAAATTGGTGATGGTGCCGTTGACCGTGGCGCGGATGGTGCTGCGCTCCACATTGAGCTGGGCGATTCCGAGATTGGCCTGGGCCAGTCGGTATTCGGCCTGGGCTTCCAGGGCCTGGGTGGAGGAGGCGTCGCGCTGCTGGGCGGAGGTTGCGTTGCTGGAGACGGAGGCGTAGCGGCCGGCATTGGTTTGCGCGTCCTGCATGGCGGCTTTGGCGCGCTCGGCGGAGGCCTGTGCTTGCGCCAAAGCGAGGGCGAAGCGGGCGGGGTCGATCTGGAACAGAGGATCGCCGGTTTTTACATCGTCATTGTCATGCACGAACACTTTTACCACCGGGCCGCTGACATCGGGGGCCAGGGCCACGACATCGGCGCGCACACGGCCGTCGCGGGTCCAGGGGGCCTGCATGTAATAGTCCCAGAGCTGCCAGGCGATGACGGCCGCCGCGACCAATACAATAGCGGTGACGAGGAAGCGTTTGGCGAAGGATGCGTTGTTCATGGTGTCCTCAGAAAAACCGCGTCATGACCAGGCTGACCAGCCCGGTGAGAATGACCAGGAGCGAAAAATCGAAAAGCGGGCGGTGCCAGATGAAGCGGTAGAGCCCTGCTCCCGCCAAAGCGCGGCGGAGTAGCATGGACAATACCAGCGCCACCCCGACCCAGACCAGAAGCGGCGGGAACAATACGCCGAAGATGTCGATTTCGCCGATCATGCGGCCTCCGGATAAAATGCCGGCGGCGGTTGATAAAATGCCGGCGGCGCCTGGCCGGGGAAGAGTACGATGCGCAGGCCGGAGAGGACCATCAACGTCTCCTTATAGGTGGCGGGGTTGGCCAGCAACGGGGCCATGGCGGCGTCGATGGCATCGCATAATGTGGCGGGGGCCGGCTGCCTGGCATCGCCATGGTAATGCGCCGCCACACCGGTGAACACGGAGGCGTTGGCGGCCTGTGCGGCGGGCGGCAAATGCGGTTGCTGGCGGTGCAGCTCGATCATGTTCAGCCCGATGCGCAGGTCCGTGAGCGCGCCGGCGGCGGCGGCATCGGCCCCGCTGGCGGCGGCGGCCATGCGCGGCATCATCAGCCCGAGCCGGTCCATGATGAGGCCGGTGAGATGGGCGCGGTCATGCGTGGCGGTGGCGGCGGTGGCGACATCGCGCCAGTTGGCGCGCTGCAGGCGCTCGGCACTCCAGGCCGCACCTACGGAGCGGATGAGGCGGGTGATGACCAGCGCGCTCCCCAAGCCGACGATGAGGGCGATGGAGCCGTTGATATAGGCGGTGAAATTGGCATTATAGCCGTTGTCCAGCGCCAGTTGGGTGGAGCCCACAGCACCCAGCAGCATGCCGGTGCCGAAGGTGGCGGGGCGGGAGATGAGCAGGCCGATGATGAGCCCGGCCGGTGCCAATGCCATGCATAATTCGGCAAAGCTGCCGACGCGCGGCAGAATGGCGAAGTCGTAGACCCAGACCGCGGCGGTGACGATGATGGCGTTGCGCAGCATCTGCGCGATGGCGGGGGCCGGGTCGTCCTGGGCCGCGAAGAACGAGCAGGCCACGGCGGCGATGACGGCGGCGCCGGCGCCGGAACTCCAGCCGGTTTCGATCCACACGGCGCAGAGTACCAGCAGGGCCAGCCCGGCGGAGAAGCCGGAGAGCAGGGCCAGTTTGTGGTCATGGGTTTCGGCCGTCACGGCCACGTATTCGGGCTCCAGCAGCGGGAAGTCCGGGGCTTTGTCGCCATCCACCACATGGCGGCGGATGACGCGGGCGTGGTGCACGATGCGGATCAGCTCCTCCAGCCGCACGCAGAGGGAGGCGCGCAGCAGCCCGGCCCAGTCATGCGCCTTGTGCTCGATGGCGTGGATCTGGCCGAGCAGCGGGCCGGGCTCTTCGGGGGTGCCCTGGCGCATCCATCTGGCGATGCCGGAGAGCAGCTCGGCCAGCTCGGGGGTGATGCCGTCCAGACGTTTGAGCTGGGCCACGCGGTCGCCGATGGAGCTTAGCACGGGCATGAGGCTGATGACGTACACTCTTAAGCGGGTCACGAAGCGCACGGCGGATTGCAGGGCGGAAGTGTCATGGCCGAGCTGGGAGATCATCATGGCGGCATCGGTGGCCTCGAACGCCAGGCGGCGGCGGGCGGCCAGGGCCACGGCACTTTCCTCCTCGCCGGCCAAAGCGGCGATGGCCCAGTCGCGCGCCGGCTGCACCCAGGTGACGATGCGCTGGGCCAGAACGGGGCCGAGCGAGCGGGGAAAGATGATGGTGCCGATGACGGTGGTGCAGGCGATGCCGATGGAGATTTCCTCAACACGGGTCAGCGCTGTTTCGAAAATATGGCCGGGGGCGGTGACGGCGGGAAAGCCGATGATGCCGGCGGTGTAGCCGGCCAGCATGAAGGCGTAGGAGCGCGGGCTGCGGTCCAGCAGCGCAATGTAGAGGCACAGGCCGATCCATAATGCCATGGCGAGGCTGAGGAGTACGGGGGCATCGACCAGATTGGGCACCATGACGACCGCGGCGGTGCCGCCGAGGAGAGTGCCGCAGAAACGGTACAAAGCTTTGGAGCGCATGGCGCCGGCGAAGGGCTGGGCGACGATGAAGGCGGTGGCCATGGCCCAGTAAGGGTTGTCCAGCCCGAGCCAGAGCGAGATGTAGAAAGCCGCCATCGCGCCTGTGAATGTTTTCAGGGCGAAGAGCAGCTCATCCGGTCTGGGCAGGAGGGCGGGCATGGTCATGCAGAACAGTATATTGGGGCAATGCGCCAGACGGGTTTTGGCATGCCAGAATTGTGGGCGGGTGGCGGGAGGCAAGTTGCCCATGCCGCTGCCGTGTCGCAAGGATGGGCGGCAAGGATGGAGGCGGGGCATGAAGCAGCGGAATCTCGTGATCCTCACCGGGGCCGGAATCTCCGCCGAATCCGGTATTTCCACCTTTCGTGATGCCGGGGGGCTGTGGGAGACGCACCGGTTCGAGGATCTGGCCTCGCCGGAGGGGTTTGCCCGCGACCCTGTGCTGGTGCACCGGTTCTATAATCTGCGCCGGGCGCAGTTGGCGGTGGTGCGGCCGAATGCGGCGCATGTGGCGCTGGCGGCGCTGGAGCGGGCCTGGGTGGGCCCCTGGGTGAGCCAAGGGGATTTTCTGCTGGTGACGCAGAATGTGGATGATCTGCATGAGCGGGCCGGGAGCCAGGCGCTGCTGCATATGCATGGTGAATTGCGCAAACTGCGTTGTGGGGCTTGCGGCGGGTTAAGCGACTGGGAGGCGGATGCGGGGGTGGACACCGCATGCCCCGCTTGTGCCCGGGCGGGGGCGATGCGGCCGGATATCGTTTGGTTTGGCGAAAGACCGTACCATATACCGAGGATCGAGGCGGCGTTGGCGGGGGCGGATATATTCTGCGCCATCGGCACATCCGGCGTGGTGTATCCGGCCGCTGGCTTTGCGGCGGCGGCGGGCTGCAACCGGCGCGGGTGTGAGCTATATGAAATAAACCCAGCACCGGCCGGGCGAGGTTTGTACGATCACGTTATCGCGGCGCCGGCGACATTAGGTGTGCCGGAATTGTTGCGCCGGCTGGGTATTGAGGGAGAGACATAATGAGAAAAACGATTCTGGCTATCTGTCTGGCTCTAACCGGTTTGCAGCAGGCGGCGGCGCAGCCGGCACCGTCGCATGCCATGGGCATGAGCATGGGCATGGGCGGCCCGCCGCCGTGCTATGCGGGCCAATTACGCAACAGCTCGGGGCAGTTCATCAGCCTGATCACCGGCTTGCGCTTCCAGGTGGTACCAGGGGGCGGGCGCATGGCCGTGACAACATGGCTACCGCTGGACAAATTGCAGGTATGCCACGGCAACGGCAGCTCCTACGAGATCACCAATCTGTCGCGTCCGCACCCCAGCACCGTGAAGGTGCTGCGGGTTAACAACTAAGTTCATCTGGGCGGGGTGTTGCCACGGAAAAGGCCAGGGCTCCGCCGTCGTGCGCAGCACGCCTCCGGCGTGACGGCCCCAGACCCCCACTACTTCGGGTTATAAAAAGAGGGGCCATCCCGTGCACGTAAAAACTACGTGCTCTGGACGGCCCCTCTTTTTATAACCCGGGTGGGATCCAAGGGCCTTTCGGCCCTTGGCGGGTCGTCACGCCGGAGGCGTGCTGCGCACGACGGCAGAGCCCTGGCCTTTTCCGTGGCAACACCCCGCCTAAATGAACTTGCCCTCGGCAGCGCGGTTGCGCAGGATGGTTTGTTCTTGTTGGACTTCGTATTCCATCAGGAAGTCTTCCTGGTCGTCGGTTTGGACGAACTGGCGGTTGAAGTGGCGGATCTGGTTCAGGGCTACCTGGGCGGAGACGCCTTTTTCCTTGACCATATAGGCGGCGAGGATGGTGCCGGTGCGCCCCAAACCGGCCAGGCAGTGCACGGCCAGAACTTCGCCGCTGTTCAGCAGCTCGTGCATCTGGCTCACCAGCACGTCGGTATCGGCGGTGGAGGGGGCTTTGCGGTCGGCGATGGGGAAATGCAGGTTGCGCAGGCCGTGCTGGGCCAGGATGGTTTGCGGGAAATCCTGCTCGGTGAGGGTGATGAGCACGGTGACGCCGGACTGTTTCAGCAGGTCGAGATCCTGGTCGATGCCGGCGGAGATGCCGGGCATTGGCGTGGCGGCGAGGCGGCCGTCCTCGATCCAGACGAAGCCGCGCGGGCCGGGGCCTTTGGCGCCGGGGTAGCGGGTGACGGCGGCGTTCTCATGGCGTTGCGGGTCGAGCGGGGCCATTTGCGACGCCGCGGCGCGCGGCGGCAGGGGCACGGTCTGCATCATCTGCGGGCCGAGGCTGATGGGGAGATCGTCGAAGGCCGGGAGATCGTCGAAGTCCAGGGGCTCGGTGGTGGCGCGCAGCACCGGTTCGGCGTCGAACTCGTCGTCCATATCGATGGTGGCGGGTTGGGCGGCGCTGGGTGTGTAGCGCAAGGGCACGGACATGCGCTCGGCGACCGGCTCGGCGTCCAGGGTTTCGGGTTCGGGTTCAACCGGCTCGTATGCTGGTTCGGGGGCCGGCACGTGATCTTGCGTCAGCTCGGCCAGAACGGGTTCGGCTTCCAGCTCCTCGGGGGTCAGCTCGAATTCGGGCGCGGCGGGTTCGGGCGCGGTTGGCTCGGTTTCGGGGGCCACGGGCTCGGGCAGGTGTTCTTCGGGCGCTTCGGCCAGAACGGGTTCGGGCTCGACTTCGGGCTCATCGACGGTGGGCTCTTGGGCGTCGGGCTCGGGGAGATGCTCTTCCACGGGCGCGGCCAGAACGGGTTCGGCCTCTGGTTCGGCTTCGGGGGCTTCGGCCGCCGGTTCGAACTCCTGCGTGTCTGGTTCCTGCGGGGCTGGCGCGGGCGCGAGGGTTTCGGGCTCGGGCAGGTGGTCTTCGGCCGGCTCGTCGGTAGCGCGTTCGGCTTCCTCGGCCGCCAGTGCGGATTCCGGTTCAGCTTCCTCGGCCACGGGCTCGGGCGGGTGTTCTTCCACCAGTTCGGCCAGGGTGGGCTCGGCTTCGGGGGTTTCGGCTTCCGGCTCCGGCTCGGGATCGTAGGCGACAGGCTCCGGCAGATGCTCTTCGGCCGGCTCTGTCAGAACGGGCTCGGCCTCCGGCTCGGATTCGTGAGCCACGGGCTCGGCTTCGGGGGCTTCGGCCGCCGGTTCGCTGTCGTGCGGCACGAATTCTGGGGCCGGTTCTTCGCTGTGCCCGGGCAGATGCTCCGCCACGGACTCGGCGGCAAGCTCGGCTTCCGGCGCTTCGGCCGCCAGCTCGGGTTCAGCGGCGTCGTGTTCGGGCAGGTGCTCTTCCAACTCCCCGGCTTCCAACTCCCCGGCCTCCAACTCCTCAGCTTTCAGCTCATCGGCTGGCGGCTCATCGGCCGGAACAGGATCAGCCTCAGGCACTTCAGCCTCAATCACTTCAGCTTCGGGCGCTTCAGCTTCGGGCTCGAATGCGGGCTCAGCGGGTTCGGGCAGATGCTCGTCCACCGGCTCGGCCGGCGTGGCCTCGGCTTCGGGCGCTTCCACGGGCGCCTCTTCAACCGGCTCCGGCGTCATTTCTACAGCCAGAGTGCTGCGGATCTCGTCTTTGATGGCTTCCAGCGCCGCGGCGGAGAGGGGCTGCGGCGCTGTTACGGCGGCGGCAGGCTTGATGGCGGAGGCATCGGCTGCGGGCACGGCGCAGGTGCCGGTGGCGATGAACTGCGCCACGACCGGGTTGGGCGGTGCGTCGAAGAAGATATCCGCCGGCAGCGCGGCCTGCACCTGGCCGCCGGCCAGCAGGATGATTTGGGTAGAGATGCGGCGCGCATGGGTGTGGCTCTGCAGCGAGACCAGCAGCGGGGTGAAAGCCGCGAGGCGCTCCAGCATGGTCAGCAGCACGCCGGCATCGGTCTCCGAGAGGCCGGTGGTCGGCTCATCGATGAGCAGCAGTGCCGGTTCCGCCGCTGCTTCGCGCAATATGGTGATGATGCGCTGGGAGAGCTGGTCCAGCTCCATGAACGGGCGGTCCAGCAAGGCGATGACATCGCCCACCCCGGCCTGCTCCAGCCACTGGACGGCCCATTTGCGCTGTTTTTCCTCCGGCAGGCCGGCGGTGCGGTCGCGCAAATGGAAGGTCAGGTTTTCCAGGGCGCTGCGCTGGATGAGCTGGATGCGCTGGGCCACGAGCAGCGGACGGTTATCCGGCCCGGCGGGGGCACCGCGAAAATACACCGCACCCCATTCCTTGAACAGGCCGCTCTGGCTCAGGCTGCCGGCGAGGGCGCGCAGCAAAGTGGATTTGCCGGTGCCGTGCGGGCCCATCAGCGTGGTGATGCCCTGGTCGGGCACCGTCAGCGTGATATCGGCGAGGACGACCTTGGAACCGAAACCGGCGCCGAAACCGTCGCACACCAGCACGGGCTGGGCGGCGGGGGCGGTTTCGGGGGGGGCGGGTTCGGGCTCTGGTTCGGGCTCTGGTTCGGCAGTGGGCTCTGGCGCCGTACTGTCTGCCGTATTGTCTTCGGTACTATCTTCGGGGGCGACCTCAGGCAGTGCCGCCTCTTCAACCTCTGCCGCCTCGCCCTCGGGCGGGAGCGCTGCGCCCTGGAGGTGCTGGAACATGGTGGTGTCGATAGGGCGGCTCTCAGCCTCGATGCGGCGCCGGTTACGGCGCACCACATCCACCGCGATGGTGACGATGCCCAGGAGGAAGGCCGCCAGCGCCGCGAACAGAACCATCATCTCTTGGGTCAAAGTATGGGTTGCCCCGAATATAGTTAACATCGAGCTATTTTGCCGTGAAAAATGAGGTTGAAGCAACCGGAAACACGCATCGTGCACGAAGCAAAGGACCGAATTCCGGGGCGCGGCCCCTGGGATAAGGCCATAGCGCCCTGCTGACGCGACGTTATCCGCTGCGCCTGTGGTTGAGAAGGGTGGTGGTAATAAATTGACCGTGATTAACGAATACCCAAGCTCTTTTTGTAAGAGCGGGCCCCTTTGTAACAGCGGCCGCGAAGCTTCAGCGCGCGCGCATGCCGGCGATGAGCACATCCACCAAAGCGCGCGCATTCTGCTCCCAGCCGGGGGCGGAGCTGAGGCTGGCCACGCCGGAGATGGCGCGCAACAGGTCGAACGGCGCCAGGCTCAGCCGCAGCTCGCCGCTTTGTTCCGCCCGTTCGGCGAGTGTGGCGATGGCCGTGCCCAGCAGCCCGGTGGAAAAGGCGAACAGCTTTGCCGAGCCGCCGCCAGCCGGGCTGAACGCCGCCGCCATGGTTTGTTTGGTGGTGAAATAATCGACGAACAGATAGAGCCATTGCCGCAGCGCCTCGGCCGGCTGGTGCAGCGCCGCCAGTTGGGTGGCGGCTTCGGCAAGCTGCGTGGTCTCGTGGCGGTAAACCTGTTCCACCAGAGCGTCGCGGGTGGGGAAATGCCGGTAGAGCGTGCCGATGCCGACACCGGCGGATTTGGCGATCTCGTCCAGGCTGGCGGCGGGGCCTTTTTCGCCGAACACGCGCTTGGCGGTGGCGAGCAGCAGTTCGCGGTTGCGGGCGGCATCCGCGCGGGGTTTTCGCTCAATATTGGTCTGCTCAGTATTAGCCTGGTCAGTCATGCCCCGGTATTTTCCCACTTGACTAAACGGAGGGTTCCTCCGTATATAAGCGGAGACATCCTCCTCTTACCCCGGTTTCGCTTCGGCGGCAATGGTTTTGGAGGGATGCCATAAACTCAGGAGATGGATATGAGCTTCGGTCTGCATTCGACCACGGATGAGGTGCTCGCTGGCGCCGATCTGCGCGGCAAGCGTATTCTGGTGACCGGCGTTTCCGCCGGGCTTGGTGTTGAGACGGCGCGGGCTTTGGCGGCGCATGGTGCAACGGTGATTGGGGCCGCGCGCGATCTGGTGAAAGCCAAGGCGGCGACCGAGGTGGTGCGCAAGGATGCCGCCAATGGTGGTAGCCTGGCGTTGATCGAGCTCGATCTGGCCTCGCTCGCCAGCATCCGCGCCGCGGCTGACAGGCTTGTGGCGGAGGGCAAACCGCTCGATGTGATCATCGCCAATGCCGGTGTTATGGCGGCCCCGTTTGGCCATACGGCGGATGGGTTCGAGACGCAGTTCGGCACGAATCATCTCGGGCATTTCACCTTCATCAACCGCATCGCCTCGCTGTTGCGGCAAGGCAGCCGGGTGGTGAGCCTGGCCTCCTCTGGGCATCGCTTCGCCAATGTGGAGCTTGAAGATCCGAATTTCGAGCGCGGCGATTACGACCCCTGGGTGGCCTATGGAAGGGCCAAGACGGCGAATATTCTGTTCGCCGTGGCGTTCGACCAGCGCCACAAGGCGCGTGGTATCCGCGCCGTGGCTGTGCATCCGGGCGGGATTCAGACCGAGCTGGCGCGGCATCTGCCGGAGGGCGCGACCCAGGGCATGATCGACCAGATGAATGCCGAACAGGCGAAAGAGGGTAAGCCGCCTTTCCAATGGAAGACGGTGCAGCAGGGGGCGGCGACCTCGGTCTGGGCTGGGGTGGTCGCGGCGGCTGATGAGGTGGGCGGCAAATATTGCGAGAATTGCCATGTTACCACCACCATCACCGATGGCCCGCTGGGGCTGATGAACGAAGGCGTGCGCCCCTACGCGCTTGACCCGGAGAATGCCGCGGCACTCTGGGCCAAGAGCGAGGAGATGGTCGGCGAGACGTTTAGCTAAGCGTCTCGCTGAAGAGTTTCAGCAGTTCAACCCAGTGGCGCTCCGCCGCCTCTGGGTTGAACACCGGTAAATCGCGCATGGTAAAACCGTGATACGCGCCTTCGTAGGTCTCAATCACATGCTCCACCTTGGCCGCCGTCAGCGCCTGTTCCAGCCTGGTCTTCTGCTCCTCGGGGAAGCTCGGGTCCTCGATGGAGGCCGCGACATAGACGCGGGCGGTGATGGCGTTGGCGAATTGATGCGGGCTGTCGGGGGCATCCGCCGCCAGATTGCCGCCGTGGAAAGAGGCGATGGCGGCGAATTTATCCGGGAATGCCCCGGCGGCAGTGAGGGCGGCGTGGCCACCCATGCAATAGCCGGTGGCGCCGAATTTCTGGTCCTTCACCTCAGGCCGGGCGGTGAAGAATTCAATATAGGCGGCGGTGTCGCTGATCTTGCGTTCGCGGGTCAGGCTGTACACCCATTCCATCAGCTTGGCGCGTTTGTCCGGGTCGGCGAAAATCGCCGGCGGGTCCATCTGCGGGTAGGGGCCGTAGCGGTAATAGGCGTCGGGCAGCAGCACGGCGTAGCCGGCATCGGCCAGGCGCTGGCCCAGCTCCCACAACACCGGGCGGATGCCGAGCCCGTCCATGAAGACGATGACGCCGGGCCAGGGGCCGGAGCCGGTGGCCGGGGTGAAAAGAGAGGCCGGGGCGGTGCCGTCGCTGGTCGGGATTGTGAGTTCAAGCCGGGGCATGGTGCTTCCTTAAGTGGTGTTGGCGCGATGTTAAGCACTCGTGCAACCCGCCGCAAAGGGTGGATTATGTTGCGCTGCGGCGAAAAATGGGGCATGTTACAGTCCAGTAACCCCGTTGCGGGCCAGGGCGTTGTGCGCCCCAGCAAAATAATCGAGCCAGCCACGCTGTCCCTATTGAACAGCCCGCTGGCCGCCCTACTTATGTAGTGATCGATACACAATAGGTGCATGAAACCTCTGCTATCCGGCGCGCCGGAGCTTCAGGGGGTTTTGCGTTTAACGGCTTGTTACAACCGACTTTCTCTGGGTTAAACCATATGTCCGATACCGCTCTCCGCCGCTTCAACAATCTCCGCTTCAACCGGCGCGGCCTGCTTGTGCTCGGCGCCATCGCGCTGGCAGCACTAGCGGCACTGGCCCATGCCGTGCTGGGCCCGCCGGCCCAGGCGTCGCTCAGCGCCCCACCGCCGCCGGCGGTAACGGTGAGCCCGGCGCTGGTGACGCGCACCGCCGATTGGGCGAATTTCACCGGGCAGTTCAACCCGGTGAACAATGTTGAAATCCGCGCCCAGGTGAGCGGGTATTTGACCGAGATCGATTTCACCGACGGGCAGATTGTGCATAAAGGCGATCTGCTGTTCGTGATCGACCCGCGCCCCTATCAGATTCAACTGACGCAGGCGCAGGCTGCGGTTTTATCGGCCCAGGCGCAACTGGCCTTCGCGGCCAAGGAGACGCATCGCATCAGCGTGCTGCAGAATAGCGGTGCGGTGACGGTGGAGCAGTTGGACCAGCGCGTGCAGGAGCAGGCGGCGGCGCAGGCGGCTTTGGATACGGCGCAGGCGCAGGTGCAATCGGCACAGCTTAACCTGCAGTTCTGCCACATCACCGCACCCTTCAGCGGGCGCATCAGCACGCATCTCATGTCTATCGGCGGGCTGGTGGCGGGCGGGCCCTCGGCGGCGACACCGACCTTGCTGACCACCATTGTCTCGCTGGACCCGATCTATCTGGATTTCCAGATGAGCGAGGATGATTACCTGGCCTATGAGCATTACGTGCACGAGGCACCGCCGGGAACGCAGGTGAGCAACATCGTGCAGGCGGGGTTGAGCGATGAGCCCGGCTACCCGCGTAACGGCACGCTGAATTTCGTGGATAATGCCATCGACCAGAGCAGCGGCACCATCCATGTGCGCGCCACCTTCGCCAACCCGGATCTGTTCATCACGCCCGGGGATTTCGCGCAGTTGCGCCTGCCCATCGCGGCACCGCGCAATGTGTTGCTGGTGCCGGATTCCGCATTGCAGGCGGACCAGTCCAACCAGGTGGTGATGACGGTGGCGAAGGATGGCACGGTGGTGTCCAAGATCGTGACCACCGGCGCGCTGGTGAACGGGTTGCGCGAGATCGATAGCGGTATCGGGCCGGATGATAAGATCGTCATCAACGGGCTGATGCGCGCCTGGCCGGGTACGAAAGTAACGCCCGAGCCCGGCAAAATTACGGCTGCTTCCAGCACGGATTGAGATTATGAAACTCTCGCATTTCTTCATCGAGCGGCCGATCTTCGCGATCGTCGTCAGCCTGTTCATCACCATTGCCGGTGCCGTGGCGTATTTCACGCTCTCGGTCGCGCAATATCCTGAGATCGTGCCGCCGACCATCGCGGTGACGACCTCCTACCCCGGTGCCTCGGCCGATGTGGTGAGCCAGACGGTGGCGACGCCGCTGGAGCAGCAGATCAACGGTGTGGAAAACCTACTGTATATGAGCTCGCAAGCCACCGGCGACGGCAAGCTCATCATTACGGTAACCTTCCGCCAGGGCTCGGATGTGGATACCGACCAGGTGCTGACGCAGAACCGTGTGTCCGCAGCACTGGCACGGCTGCCGGACTCGGTGCAGCGCCAGGGTGTGACGGTGCAGAAGCAATCGCCGGATCTGCTGATGGTGGTGCATCTGATCTCGCCGAAAAACAGCAGGGATCTTCTGTATCTTTCCAATTATGCCACGCTGAGCGTGCGCGATACCTTGCTGCGCCAGCCCGGCGTGGGCGATGTGCAGGTTTTCGGCGCGCGCGACTACGCCATGCGGATATGGCTGGACCCGAACAAGGTGGCGGCGCGCGGGCTGACGGCCGATGAGGTTGTGGCGGCGTTGCGGGCGCAGAACCAGCAGGTTTCCGCCGGCGTGCTGGGCGAGCCGCCTGACCCGACGCATTCCGCCTTCCAGTTGAATGTGCAGACGCAAGGGCGGCTGACCGATCCCTCGCAATTCGCCGACATCATCATAAAGACCGACGGCAACGGCCAGGTGACGCGGGTGCGCGATGTGGGCCGCGTGGAGCTGGGCAGCCAGGATTATGGCGCGACCGGCTATCTCGATAACCAGGATGCCGTGCCGATTTTGATCTTCCAGCAGCCGGGCTCGAACGCCATTAAAACCGCGGATGGGGTGCGGGCGGCGATGCAGCAGCTCAGCCAAAATTTTCCGCCGGATCTGAAATACGACATCGTGTACGATACCTCGCGCTTCGTTGCGGAATCCGTGCATGATGTGTTCAAGACCATCCTCATTGCCGTTGGGCTGGTGGTG
Organism: bacterium; assembly: GCA_026224825.1. Lineage (GTDB taxonomy): Bacteria > Pseudomonadota > Alphaproteobacteria > Acetobacterales > Acetobacteraceae > Acidocella. The sequence goes on from JAMFRO010000079.1 coordinate 36,835, forward strand.
CTTGTCGTCATCGTGTTCCTGCAGACATGGCGGGCCTCGATCATCCCGATCATTGCCATTCCGGTCTCGCTCATCGGCACGTTTGGCGTGATGGCGCTGCTGGGGTTTTCGCTGAACAGTCTTTCACTCTTCGGGCTTGTGCTCGCGGTCGGTATCGTCGTGGATGATGCGATTGTGGTGGTGGAGAATATTGAGCGAAACCTGAGCCTGGGGATGAGCCCGAAGGAAGCCGCGCATAAAACCATGGATGAGGTGGGCGGGGCGCTGATTGCCATTGCGCTGGTGTTGTGCGCGGTGTTTGTACCGTCCGCTTTCATCTCCGGCCTGCCGGGGCAGTTCTTCCGCCAGTTCGCGGCGACGATTTCGGCCTCCACCATCCTCTCCTGCTTCGTGTCGCTGACATTGAGCCCGGCACTTTGCGCGATATTGTTCAAAGCCCATGTTACCGGCGTGCATGTTACCGGCGCGCATGCCAGGCCGCGTGCACTTTTGCTGCGCCCGCTGTTTGGGTTTTTCGCCGCGTTCAATATCGGCTTTGAGTGGCTGTCGCGCCGCTATGGCATGGTCACCGCGAAGTTGACGCGCTTCACCTCCATCGTGCTGGTGGTGTATGCCGCATTGGTCGGGCTCACCGTGCTGCAGTTCCACCGCACCTCCACCGGGTTTATTCCCAACCAGGACCAGGGGTATTTGAAAACCGCGGTGATCCTGCCGCCGGGCTCCTCGCTGGAGCGGACCGACGAGGTGGTGCGCAAGGTCTCGGCCATCATGCTGCAAACGCCTGGTATTGCGCATACCGTGTCCTTCGGCGGGCTGGACCCGTTCACCTTCACCAACGCCTCCAATTCCGGCGCGATTTTCTCGGCCTTCGAGCCGTTTGCCACGCGCGATCCCAAGGGCGAGACGGCTGACGAAATTCTGGCGCAGCTACGCCAGAAGCTGGCCGGGATTCAGGATGCCTTCGTGGTCACCGTGGCGCCGGCACCTGTGCCTGGCATCGGCGATGCCGGCGGGTTCAAAATGGAGATCGAGGACCGGCAGAACCAGGGCTATACCGCGCTCAGCGGGGCGGTGCATGGTATGGCGGCGGCGGCCAGTAATGTGCCGGGGCTGGTGGGTGTGTTCACCGCCTTCAATGCGGATTCGCCGAACATCTTCGTCAATATCGACCGGCAGAAGGCGGAGATGCTCGGCGTTTCACCGGACCAGGTGAACGATACGATGCAGGTCTATCTCGGCTCCGCCTATATCAACGACTTCAACTACCTCGGCCGCACCTATGAGGTGACGGCGCAGGCGGATGGGCAGTTCCGCAACAATGTCGAGGATATCTCGCGGCTGGAGACGCGCAACAACCAGGGCCAGATGGTGCCGATCGGCTCGGTGGCGCAGTTCAAGACGGTTACCGCACCGTATCGTGTGCCGCTGTACGATCTGTATCCCACGGCGGAGCTGGAGGGCAGCACGCTGCCGGGCGTGTCGTCATCCTATGCGCTGGCGCAGATGGAGAAACTGGCAAAAGCCACGCTGCCGCCGGGCTTTGGCTATGAATGGACGGAGTTGGCCTATCAGGAGCAGCTCGCCGGCGATACCGCGATGTGGATTTTCGCCGCCTCGGTGCTGTTCGTGTTCCTGGTGCTGGCGGCGAATTACGAGAGCTGGCGGCTGCCGTTCGCAATCGTGCTGATCATGCCGATGTGCCTGCTGGCGGCGGTGACCGGGCTCGATTTCCGCGGGCTGGATGTGGATATCCTCACACAGATCGGCTTCATCGTGCTGATTGGTCTGGCGGCGAAGAATGCCATCTTGATCGTGGAATTCGCGCGCCAGGGCGAAGAGGAAGGCGCTGAGCCGCGCGAGGCCGCCATCCATGCGGCGTCCACACGGTTGCGCCCCATCCTGATGACCTCGCTGGCCTTCCTGTTCGGCGTGCTGCCGCTGGTCACCGCCACGGGGGCGGGGGCGGAGATGCGCCAGTCTCTCGGCACGGCGGTATTCTCGGGCATGTTCGGTGTTACTTTGTTTGGTTTGCTCTTCACCCCGGTTTTTTATATTGTCGTGAGGAGAATGTTCCGCAAGGCGCCTATCGCGCATGCCGGAGCGCATAATGTGCCGGCGGAATGAGGATTATCCTCATGAGAGGCGCGCAGGGCAGGCACGGGGTGGGTGAGAGTTGACCGGACGATGGCGCGTATAATCTAGTAGGTATGAAACAGAAACCTCTCAACCCCGGGCGGCCGCGCGCGTTTAATCGCGATGAGGCGCTGCACATCGCCATGAAATTGTTTTGCAAACATGGCTATGAGGGCGTCTCGATCGCGGATCTGACAGCGGCCATGAATATCTCCCCGCCAAGCCTGTATGCGGCGTTTGGCGATAAGGAGACGCTGTTCCGCGAGGCGCTGGCTCTGTACCAGCAGCGGCCGGACCTGCCGCAACTGGCAGCCTCGGGCAGCATACGCGAGCAGATGAAGGCGCTGCTGTACGATACCGTGCGCGCCGCCACCGACCCCAATTTTCCGGCCGGCTGCATGGTGAGCGCCGGCATGCTGGCCTGCCGCCCGGAGCATGAGGAGCTGGCGGACAGCATCGCGGGATTACGAACCGCGCGCTGCGACATGATCGCCTGCCACCTGCAGGATGCGGTGGCCAGCGGCGAACTGCCGGCGGATGCCGACACCAAGGCCATGGGCCGCTATGTGATGGCGGTGGCACAAGGTGTTGCGATTCAGGCGCATGATGGGGCGAGTGCCGAGGAGCTGTTCGCGCTGGTGGATGTCGCCTTACGCAACTGGCCGGGGGTTTTACCCGTATAGCGCCACGGGCTCGGCCCAGGGCAGGCTGGCACCATCTGTGCTGCGGCGGATGGTGATGGGGCCTGTTATGCTGGCGGGGGGCAAAAATTCGAAGCCGTGATGGCCGGTGCCGAAGCCGGCATCGCGGACATCGGCGCGGTAGAGATTGGCGAGCACCCGGCCGATGCGCGTGTCCCCGGCGTATATATCCAGGCAGACGGGCGTTTCCGGTGCTGTGCTGTCTTGCGCCCAGCCGGTGCAGATGTCGGGCCCAGCCTGGTCGATATAGCCGCGTAGCGGGCCGGTGGCGGGCGGTGCGGCGATGCCGGCGCGGGCGGCGAGGCGGCGCCGGATGGCATCGAGCTGGAAGCCTGTGTCCAGCCGCGGCAGGCATATATGTTCGGGCGCCTGGCCGTGCGGGTAGAGGGCGCGGTAGCTGGCGGCGTTGTGGAACTGGGCGCGGAAATATTCGCCCATGAAACTTTCCGCTGCTGCGTTTTCCGCGAAGATGATTTCGTGATTTTCCAGTTCGACATGGTAATAGGTAATCTGGTCGATCTGCCTGGCCTGGGTGATGCTGACGCCGTTGACGAGGCGCGCGGCATGGATCAGCGCGCCGTCGATGCACATGGCGTGGCCGGGCGAGACGTAGAGGTCGCGCGCGGGAATGTTCTCCTCCAGCGCGCCGGCTTTGATGCAGATGGGCAGCACTTTGGCGTGGTTGGCGAAGGGGGCGGCATAGCTGCGCGTGCCGATCCATTTCACCTTCTGCAAGCCGGCATGCAGGGTTTTGACAAGATCGCCGATCAGCAACGCTTCAACCTTGGTCTCGCCTTTGGCCGCGGCGATGCGCGTGCCCTGGGCGTAGCAGGTGACCTCGAAGGCGATGGCTTCCAGCCCGGTGAAGGCATCGTGGTGTGCTGCGAAGGTGGCGAGGGTTTCGCCTGCGGTATAGCGCACGTTGGTGAAGGTGGTGGTGCCGGCATCGGTGGTGATGGTGAGGCTGCTGGCGCCGTATTCCACGCTATCGACCTGGGTGCCCGCGAGTTCCAAAACATCACCGGTATGGAGATCGCCGAACACGGCGCTGACCACTGAGCCGGGGGAGGCGAGTGCTATGGTGCCGCCATCGAGCGAGTAGCTGGGCATGGCCAAAGTTGTGAGATTGCTGATGCTGCCGTGCAGTTCGACCATGCCGCCGCCGGAGACGTCGTATTCGTTGCCGGTATCGGCGCCGATTACATCGGTAAAAGCGTTGGCCCCGGCGGCCTCGATGAAGGCGCCGTTGCCGGTGATGCTGTTGATGATCAGCCGGGCGGCGGGCGAGCCGAGATAGGTATCGGATTCGATGACGTAATCGTTGTTGCTGGAGGGCAGCACCAGGTCGCCGATGGTGAGCGTATCCGCAACGGCGATGGCGCCTTGCGTGAGGTTGAGGATGCCGAGGGTGAGGTTGGCGATGTCGTCATAACCGCCGGGGTTGCTGGCGGAGGAGATGCTGATATCGGCGACACCGCCATTGCCGGGAATGCCGTTGGTCCAGTTGGCGGCATCGCTCCATGTGTAGAACCCGAACCCATCCACCGTGCTGGTGCTGTTCTGCTCGAAGCTGGTGGCGGGGCTGCCGGTGAGGGTGATGGCCTCGAGCCCGGTGCTGGTATCGGCGCTGCTGGTGTAGCTGTAGAGCCCGTCCACATTGTTATAACGCACGTTGGTGAAAGTGGTTGTGCCGGCATCGGTGGCGATGGTCAGGCTGCTGGTGCCGTATTGCACGCTTTCCACGGTGGTGCCCGCGAGTTCCAGCACGTCGCCGATGACGAGATCGCCGAGCACGGCGCTGACCACGGAGCCGGGCGAGGCGAGTGCTATGGTGCCGCCGTCGAGCGAGTAGCTGGGCATGGCCAAAGTTGTGAGATTGCTGATGCTGCCGTGCAGTTCGACCATGCCGCCGCCGGAGACGTCGTATTCATTGCCGGTATCGGTACCGAACACATCGGTAAAAGCGTTGGCCCCGTCGGCCTCGATGAAAGCGCCGTTGCCGGTGATGCTGTTGATGATCAGCCGGGCGGCGGGCGCGCCGAGATAGGTGTCGGATTCGATGGCGTAATCGTTGTTGTTGGAGGGCAGCACCAGGTCGTTGATGGTGAGGGTGCCGGCCACCGCGAGCGCGCCTTGCGTGAGGTCCAGCGTGCCGAGGGTGAGGGTGGCGATGTCGTCATAGCCGCCGGGGTTGCTGGCGGCGGAGATATCGAAATCGACGATGCTGTTGTTGGACGGGATGCCGTTGGTCCAGTTGGCGGCGTTGCTCCAGACGTAGAAACCGGACCCATCCACCAGGCTGGTGCTGACCTGTTGGAAGCTGGTCGTGGTCGGGGTGGGGCGAAGAATGGACATGGGACGCTTCCTTGGTAGGGGCCTGGAGGCTGGTGTGAGGGCGCAGGCACGAAAGGATGTTTGTTGCGTTACAATAGGCCCAATCAAGGCTGCGGTACAAGTTGGCATCCGGCCGGTGGAGCCCGCACAACCCTTGCGCGAAGGCCGGGTGGCGATTACCGGGGTAACGGCAACCTGCAATAATACCCCCGTAATAATACCATTGTCATAGCGTTCGGAACCGGGTACAATCACAGGCTGAACGCCTGTGCCGTGCCTGCCTGGAACTGCAACCGCGACTGGCCCTATGCCGTGCACCGCTATAACGGCCATCAGGCGATCATCCTGCAAAATCTGCTGAACTTCGTATAGAGAGAGGGGAAATGTGATGAATTTTGGCACGACGCTAGATGTGGCGGTGGGGATATCCTTCACTTTTTTCCTGCTCGCGGCGATTGTGAGTTTCATCCAGGAATTCATTGCGGGGGTGTTCAAATGGCGCGGCACCTATCTCAATAAGGCCATCGACGTCATTCTGAATAATCGGCCGGATGCCAGCTACGCCTGGGGCAGCATTGGCGCCTGGTTCGTGGCGCATTTTACACCCTGCGCGCCGAAGACGCAGGTTGTGGCGGGCAATCCGGCGGATAATCCGCCCAATGATGCGCTTGTCCAGAATATTGTGGCCAAAGTGCAGGCCCATCCATTGTTGCGCAATGGCGCAAATGATCTGCCTTCCTACGTGTCATCCGGCAATTTTGCCACAGCGTTGCTTACAGCACTGCGCGATGGATCAAGCCTGCCGGTATTCTCGCAGGTGGAAAATACGGTTGCCTTGTTGCCGCCGGGTGACCTCAGGCAGATCCTGCAGGGTTTCGTCACCACGGCCGGCAACGACCTCGACAAATTGCATGCCTCCATCGAAAACTGGTTCGATGCCGAGATGGACCGGTTGAGCGGGCTATATAAGCGGGTGTCGCAATATATGATGCTGATCCTGGGCGCCATTGTCGTGCTGGCGCTGAACATCAACGCGCTGCATCTGGCGCAAGTGCTGTGGGTGGAAGCCCCGGTGCAGCGCGCCGCACTGGTGGCGCAGGCGAGTGCCGCCGTCAGCCAGTCCACAGCGGCTAATTTCATCGGCAATGTTCAAACCTCGCTGGGCGCGCTCAACAGCCTGGAACTGCCGTTCGGCTGGCATGCGGCGGCACAGCCTCTCACCACGGAGGGTGTGTTTGCCGCCATTGCCGGCTGGCTGCTGACGATTTTCGCCATCACTCTCGGCGCGCCGTTCTGGTTCGATATCGTGCAGAACCTCGTCAACCTGCGCAATGCCGGCCCCAAGCCGGCAAGCACGACAAGCGGGTAGGTGGCGGAGAGACAGGGAAACCGGGCGTCCCACCTGAAACCCGTAGAAACCCTGGGATTTTGACTTCTGGCTGCGGCGCTTATGCTATCGCCGCATGAAATCCGCGCCGCCGCGAAGATTGCCGTCCAGGAGAACGGCAGCCTGTCCGCAGATGATATGGCGAACGCCATCACGCGATTGCTTGGCTTCAAGAGGACCGGCCCGGAACTTAAGGCAGTGCTCCTAAGTGCTTTCGCGTGAACTACGACACATGAACCGCGGTGGACCCGCAACCCCTCAATGGCCGTACATTCAGATAACAAGCCAGGGTGCCGCCTAGAAATTCGGCACAAGAAATAGGTTTCTTACCCGATTGGGGGTGTGTATATAGATGTTTTTTATTCTAACGAAAAGCGGCTGATCAAATTTCATGAAAATACTGCTACGCTCAAAAAGACGCAAACGAGCCCTCGACTATATTTTGGCTGTTGGGGTTGTTTTGACGTGCACCTTTGGCGTTGAATGGTGGGCGGTATGGCGGAGGGCGGTCGTTTTCCCATGTACGCAGCGTTGTTGTGCCGGCAATAGCACGCAACCGCGGTTGTTCGCATGCCTCCCGAATATTACAAGCTGCACTGCGCGGAAAAGCCATGTTTGTTAGGGTCGTCAAATGGGCCGTAAAGACGATTATCGTCATGATGATCGTCTTTATCTGTGCCTGGGCGGCTCTTGTGTTCATAGGTCTGTATCTTTCGCCGCCTACGACGCGGGATACGGATTATAAGCAACCAGTTGATAGCAAGGCGCCCGTCATGCTCTATGTCGGTACGCATAGCTTCAAAATGCCGGCGGATTATTGGTCTGCGCCGATTGATAACGCCAGCGCCCCGGGCGACGAAGAACTTATCCTTTACTTCTACTATCCGGATTTTGTGCCGCCCTATGATGACCCCAGATTCATTGCGGATGAAGGAACTCCACGCATCGACGATGATAAAGTCGAAATCCATATTTATTCCGGTGACGATAGTGTATCGCCTGGAACGCGGGAACTCCAGGCGATTAAAGCCGGCACGACCACGGATTGGTTGACACCAGCACCCTATCAATTGCGCAAAGTTAACTACAAAGGCCACCCTGATTGGCGAGATGAATATATCGGCTCGTTTGATGGAAATGATGTCGATATTACATGCGGGGACCCCAGCATTCTTCAGGACGGCGTGTCGATAGATGATTTGTGCCTGGCCTATTATGCGTACAACGACCTTTCTATCCAAGAGGGCTTCAGCGTGCCCAATTTGAGGCATTGGCCGGATATCGTCCAAAAGACCGTTCATTTTCTGACGATACATGAGGTTAAGTGATGTCATCGAGCGAACCAACATATACAATCAGCAGCGCGACCTTGGCAGAGGTGAGAAGATATCTTGCTCAAAAACGACCAAACTACCCGGCTGCTTATCAGGCCGTTGCGGAGGATTTGAGAACGCAGGCAGCACATGGAACAAGTATCGATCAAAATACGATCACCTAGTATAGTGATGCCGCACAGATCAACAACCCTCACGGCACGAACTTTCTTCATTATTTCGTACGGGATTATGTATCCAGTTACGCGGAAGTTACGCTTGGAAAATCGATCGACGACGCGCAATTTCAGAGTGTATCAAACCATTTGGCCGCTGGAGTGCTTGGGGGTATTTCGAGCAGCGGAAAAGTTGACGATTTTAATATCGTTGGGCAGCAAGACACAAGAAATGCCGTCAAGGGATTCAAGGATCTGGGAATACCGGTAGACCAATATGCCTGGCCCGCTTTCGCGGATTCTGTCAGCCTTCTACACGGGTTTCAAAATGAGACATGGTTGAAAAACTCACACCGGAGCAGAAAAATATCATTGGCAAGGCCGTCAAAAAAGCCGGACTTGCCGCTGCCGCCAAAGTTGGATACCTCAATATTCCTTTTTCAGATGATGTGAATGCGATGTACCTCTTCGGTACGGAGAGCTTTGGTTCAACTCAGGCTGAATGGAACAGGTTAGACGAAGAGATGAAAAGCCTGTTTCCGTCCCCGCTTGAAAGAGCGCGATATTACAAAGCTTTGGCCCAAAAAATGGCCGGCACGAAGCCGGTGCCGCCGCATGAAAAACTGCATCACATGCTCATGAAGTCGAACCCGCAACTGCCATCCGTGGCGCCGATCCCCGGCAGAGCAGGACAACGGAAAACGACCCTGTCACCGCGCGCCGGCACGGGCGATGCGGCTGGATTATCGGGCGTATCCCGGCCGCAAGGTGCGGCAGTATCTCTGACAACGAGTGGCTCAACGGGACAAGGCACGGCATTGGCCGGCTACCGCAAAATTCTCGCCGATGCCCAGGCGCAAACCGCCGAGGCAAGGGCAAGACGCGAAGCTGGGCGCACCGCGATGGGGCTGGCGTCTCATGGCGGTGATTTGTCCGGCCGGTCCTTCGCGCCGGTTGGCGGTGCTGGCGCGGTGGGGCGCCTCGCCGGTCATGCCACGCCCGGCGGCGTGGTCGATCAAGATCAATTGGCGGCAAGTCCGTTTCCGTCCCATACGGCAGCAGATGCACTTTATCCGCGCCCTCAGCCTAACTCAAATGACGCCGCAGACTCAGCGCTACCAGGCCCGCAACACTCCCCTGGGGGCCTGCCGCCGCTCGCCCTTGAGCAGGCACTCAATGACTATTTTTTCCGTCAATCCAGGCTGCCCCCCAACGGAGGTGCTGCGTTCAATCCTTACCTGAGCCCCCTCTGGGCAGGCCTAAAACTGCCAGGCTAAGAATAACTCGGCAGTATGCTTGTCGGCCAATGCCTTCAGCATCTCCACGATTGAACTATACGTCCGGCAACCTTCGGCTCAATCCGCGTCCCGGGTGTGTACCAAAGTGCATACCAAACAAATCGAAACGATATTTTTTGACGGATTTCTGCGGTTTTTTGGCAAAAAATGGCGGAGAGACAGGGATTCGAACCCTGGGTACGCTTTCACGCACACACGCTTTCCAAGCGTGCGCCTTAAGCCGCTCGGCCATCTCTCCAGCGCGAGGGGGCTTTTAGACAATCCGGGCGCGGACCTCAAGGGCAGGAGCGGCGCTTGTCCACTTTTTGCCCCTGAGGGGCCGTTTATTTCTCCAGGGTCAGCGTATTGATGGTGATATGCGGCCATTTGACACGGCCGGTCTTGGTGTCGTTCTCGAAAAACTCCAGTATGACGCGCTGGGCGTATTGGAGCTGGAATTTGGGGTGGGCCTCGGTGCTGCCGGCCAGTTCCTCTATCCATAGCACGAAGCGCAGCTCGGTGGCGGCGGCCTGGGCTGTGATGAAGGGCAGGTTGACGATGCCACCGGCGATATTCGTATCCAGCGTGATCACGGTCAGATGTTTGAACGGGGGCGTAGCCGGCGGCGGCAGCAGCAAAGCCAGCGGGTTGGTCGGGTCGAAGCCGGGAAAACCGGGCACGGAGATGTCGCCCTTGAACGGCGCGGCGTGGAATCTGGCATAAGGCGCCAACTTCGGGTTGGTCAGATCGCGCGGCCCCAAGCCTATCGGCAGGGCCGAAAAATCCCCAACCGCGGCGTGGTCGATGCTGATGCCCTTATCGGCCAGCTCGACACCATTGCCGAGGGCCGCCACGGTGTCGCCATGCGGCACGCTGCCGAGCCGGGCGATGTTCAGCACATGGCCGTGCTTATCCTTGGTTTCCTGGTTCAGGAGGTTGAGAAAAAAGCCCGGCTCGTGGTGAATGCCGGCCTTGCCGAGGGGCGAGATCTGCGAGCCTTCAGAATCGACCGCGATGACCTGCTCGATGCTTTGCACATATTGCAGCGCATTCAGGATCTGGTCGCCATCGATGCCGCGATTGGGGACGTTCTTGACCTCGGGTGTCAATGCCAGCGTTTCATCGAACTGGTTGAACAGCAGGCGGAAGCCATTGGGTGCGGTTTTATGCGGCAGAGCGATCAGGTTCCAGCCGTGCTCCTTGCCCTTCCACATGCCTGGAAGATGTTTCAGAAGCCCAAGTCGATCGTCGCCCCAACGCGGTGGTTCGATACTTCTGCGTGCCAATGTCATCAGGATCTCCCGGTTTTAAATGCCGGATTCCGCGAGCCACGCCTTTCGAAAGCTGAAAGCGTGCCTTGCGCAAATCACCACGACGCTAATATTGTAATTAGTATCTGAAGGCAACGAATAAGATATTAAATTTCTGCGGCCGTCACTGCCTCGTATCAAATTATGGATTCGCAGCAGGATCGTTTCGGAATTGAGGATATGAGAATTAACAGCTCAAGTTTTGCTTCGGCGCAAAAAATATGTGCACAAAGCAAGGCATCAGGCATCCATTTTCAGCGCCGCTAAAAAGGCGCTTTGCGGGATTTCCACCTTGCCGAACTGGCGCATGCGCTTCTTGCCCTCTTTCTGCTTGTCCAGCAGCTTGCGCTTGCGGCTGATGTCGCCGCCATAGCATTTGGCGGTCACGTCCTTGGAGAGGGCGGAGATGGTCTCGCGGGCGATCACCCGCCCGCCGATGGCGGCCTGGATGGCGATTTTGAAGAGCTGCTTGGGGATCAGCTCCTTCAACTTGCCGCAAATGGAGCGGCCGCGGCTCTCGGCCTGGCTGCGGTGGGCGATGAAGGAGAGCGCGTCCACCGGCTCCTGGTTGACCAGTATGGAGATCTTCACCAGGTCGGCCTCGGCGTAATCCTCAATCTGATAATCGAAGCTGGCATAGCCACGGCTCACCGATTTCAGCCGGTCGTAGAAATCGAACACCACCTCGTTCAGCGGCAGCCGGTACACGGCCATGGCGCGGTTGCCCACATAGGTCAGGTCCACCTGCTGGCCACGGCGCTCGGAGCAGAGCGTCAGGATCGAGCCCAGATATTCATCCGGCACCATGATGGTGGCCTTGATCCACGGTTCCTCGATATGGGCGATGATCGAGCCATCCGGCATGTCGGCCGGGTTGTGCAGCGGCTCCATCTCGCCGTTGGATTTGAACACATGATAGACCACGGAGGGGGCGGTCGCGATCAGGTTCAGGTCGAACTCGCGGGACAGGCGTTCCTGGATGATCTCCAGGTGGAGCAGGCCCAGGAAGCCGCAGCGGAAGCCGAAGCCCAAAGCAGCGGAGGTCTCGGCCTCATAGTGGAAGCTGGCGTCGTTGAGGCGCAATTTGGCCAGGCTGTCGCGCAGCTTCTCGAAATCATCGGCATCCACCGGGAACAACCCGCACCACACCACCGGGATGGAGGGTTTGAAGCCCGGCAGCGCCTCGGCCACCGGGTTGCGGTCGTCGGTGATGGTGTCACCCACATTGCAATCCGCCACGGTCTTAATCGCGGCGGTAATATAGCCCATCTCGCCCGGCCCCAGGCTCTCCACGGCGCGCATCTTGGGCGTAAACACACCGAGTTGCTCCACCGGGTGGGCGGCGCCATTGGACATCATGCGGATCTTCTGGCCACGGCGCAGAACGCCGTTTTTAATGCGGACCAGAATCACCACGCCCAGATACTGGTCGTACCAGCTATCCACCAGCAGCGCGGAAAGCGGGGCATCGCGCTCGCCCTTGGGCGCGGGCAGGCGTGTCACCAGCGCTTCCAGCACGCCCTCAATGTTAATGCCGGTCTTGGCCGAAATCTCCACCGCATCCGAAGCGTCAATCCCGATCACATCCTCGATCTGCTGCTTCACCCGCGGCACATCGGCAGCCGGCAGGTCGATCTTGTTGAGCACCGGCACAATCTCATGCCGCGCATCAATGGCCTGGTACACGTTGGCCAGCGTCTGCGCCTCCACGCCCTGGCTGGCATCCACCACCAGCAGCGAACCCTCACACGCGGCCAGAGACCGGCTCACCTCATAGGCAAAATCCACATGCCCCGGCGTGTCCATCAAATTCAGCACATAAGTCTTGCCATCCTTAGCCGGATACTCCAGCCGCACCGTCTGCGCCTTGATGGTAATCCCGCGCTCCTTCTCGATATCCATATTATCGAGAACCTGCTCAGTCATCTCCCGCGCGGTTAACCCGCCGCAATGCTGGATCAGCCGGTCAGCCAACGTAGACTTACCATGGTCAATATGCGCGATAATCGAAAAATTGCGGATGAGGTCAAGAGGAGTGCCGTTCATGCCCGTCCCATACGCAGAAACGCCCGCCGTGTCATGGGGCCAGTGCGCAGGGCTGGACGTAAAAAGGCCAGGGCAGAGCCCTGGCCTTCCTTACGCAGCCTTGCGCAGAAACCCCTGAGCGACGAGCACTTCGGCGATTTGAACGGCGTTCAAAGCCGCACCTTTGCGGAGGTTGTCGGAGACGCACCAGAAGGCCAGGCCGTGGGGGACGGTGGGGTCTTTGCGGATGCGGGAGACGAATACGGCGTCTTCGCCTTTGGCTTCCACCGGGGTGGTGTACCCGCCTTCTATGCGCTGGTCTTCGACCTGCACGCCCGGGGCGGCGCGCAGGATGGCGCGGGCCTGGCCGGCGGTCACCGGGTTTTCGAACTCCACGAACACCGCCTCGGAATGGCCGATGAACACCGGCACGCGCACGCAGGTTGCGATCACCTCGATATTGGGGTCGAGGATCTTCTTGGTCTCGACCACCATCTTCCACTCTTCCTTGGTGGCGCCGTCATCCATGAAACTGTCGATTTGCGGGATGACGTTGAAGGCGATGTCCTTGGGGAACACCTGCGGGCGGTTGCGGTCGTTCACGTAGAAGGCCTTGGTGTTGGTCATCAACTCGTCCATGCCCTCTTTGCCGGCGCCGGACACGGACTGATACGTGCTCACCACCACGCGCTTGATCTTGAACTCGTCATGCAGCGGCTTCAGGGCCACGACCATCTGGATGGTCGAGCAATTCGGGTTGGCGATGATGTTCTTCTTGGCGAATTTGGCGATATCCTGCGGATTCACCTCGGGCACCACCAGCGGCACATCCGGGTCCATGCGGAATTGCGAGGTGTTGTCGATGACGACGCACCCCTGCGATGCCGCGCGCGGGGCGTGAATGGCGGAAACGGAAGCGCCGGGCGAGAACAGGCCGATGTCCCAGCCCGTAAAATCGAAGGTCTCAAGGTTCTGCACCGTAAGCACCTTATCCTCGCCGAACGACACTTGCTGGCCGGCGGAGCGCGGCGAGGCGAGGGCGGCGATCTCGCGAATGGGGAAGTTCCGCTCGGCCAGGGTTTTGAGGATCTCGCGTCCGACCGCACCGGTGGCACCGACAACCGCAACCCTGTAGGACATCAAACAACTCCGATTCAATAAAACTTTGAGGTTGCTAAAGCCGTTCCTAAGCCCGCGCAAGCGCCATGCGGGAATGGCTATGGTGCAGACTTGCAATGTCACTTAACCCAATAGGATGAGTTCCGAAACCATCGCCACCTCCACCCCGCCCGCCAATGCTTTGTTTGCCCATCGCGGTTTTGCACTCTTCTTCTGTGTGCGGGGCCTCACCAGTTTCGCTTATCAGATCGCCGCCGTGGCCATTGGCTGGCAGGTTTACGCGCTCACCCATAGCGCCTTCGACCTCGGGCTGATCGGGCTCATGCAGTTCCTGCCCGTCTTCTTCCTCACCTTCTTCGCCGGCCACGCGGCGGACCGGTATGAGCGCCGCCGCGTGGTGCAGCTTTGCCAGAGCATCAAGGCGGCGGTGTCGGTATTTTTCGCCTGCGGCACCTTCATGCACTGGCTCACCGTGCCGGAGATATTCGCGGCGGTCACATTGATGGGCGCCGCCAGCGCCTTCGAGGCTCCGGCCATGAGCGCGCTGCTGCCGGGCATCGTCCCCACGGGTACCTTGCAGAAAGCCACGGCCATCACCTCCAGCGTGTTCCAGATGGCGACCATCATCGGCCCGGCGCTGGGCGGCATCGTCTATGCCATCTCGCCCGGCGTGCCTTATGTGATCATGGCTTCCGGCTGGAGCATTGCGGTGCTGCTGCTGGGGTTCATCCGGGTGGACCGGCCGGTGGTGCCCAAGGAACCGCCGAGTTTCAAGGATCTTTTCGCCGGCGTCGGCTTCGTGCGGCGTAACCCGGCGATTCTCGGCACCATCTCGCTGGATCTCTTCGCCGTGCTGCTCGGCGGGGCCACGGCCCTGCTGCCCATCTACGCCAAGGATATTCTGCACACCGGCCCCTGGGGGCTGGGGCTGCTGCGCGGGGCGCCGGCCATCGGCGCGCTGCTCGTCTCGGCGGTTATCGCGCGCTACCCCTTAACCCGCCGCACCGGGCGCTTCATGTTCGAGGCGGTGATTCTGTTCGGCCTGGCCACCATCGTGTTCGGCATATCCCGTTCAGTCGTCCTCTCCGTGGCCGCTCTGGCCGTGATGGGCGGGGCCGACATGGTCAGCGTCGTCATCCGCCTCTCGCTGGTGCAGTTGCGCACGCCCGATGCGATGCGCGGCCGGGTGGGGGCGGTGAATTTCCTGTTCATCAACGCCTCCAACCAGCTCGGCGAGTTTGAGAGCGGGTTTACCGCGGCGCTGTTTGGCGCCGTGCCGGCCGTGATTCTGGGCGGAATCGGCACTGTAGCTGTGGCTTTGCTGTGGATGCGGCTGTTCCCAACGCTGCGTGACGTTGACAGGCTGGAATAACGCTTGGCCAAAGCGCTGAAATCATTATACTTGGCCTCAGGTAACCGCTGGGGGCCACGCCGTGAAAGGGATCGAACAGTTTGCACTCGGTGTGGTGGCGATCTGCATGACCATCATGCGGGGCGTCGGCGTCATCGATGATCTGTTCAGCTCGTTGATGCAGGCTATCGGGGTTTACGACCCTGGCTGGCAGTTGTGCATCCTGCTCGGCGTGCTGGCATTCTATGTCGTGCTCTCATTGCGGGCCGTGGGCGGCATGCTGGGCTGGGCCATGCTGTTCTTTGCCGTGCTGCTGCTGCTGCACCGTACCGTGCCGAGGCTCTCCTCGCCCGCCGACATGCCCGTGGCATCGCAGCTCAACGCTCTTTAAGGTATGTGACAATCGCTTGACGGTTGCATCGTAAGTCGGCAGGTTTCCAACATATCCCTGATGATCATGGCTGCTCTGCGCCATGCGCGGAGATAATGTCGTCAACCCGGCCTGATGCCGTACGGAGCGAAGCATGACCGCTGAAGTGACCCAAGACCTGTACGGTATCATCGAAGAAAAAGGCATCGCCCAGGTCTCCCTCACGGAGACTCGCGGCAGCCCCAAAGCGGTGTTCGGCCTGTGGATGGCAGCCAATGTGGAATTCGCCACCCTCACCACCGGGGCGCTGGCCACAGGCTGGCTCGGATTGTCGTTCTCCGCCGCCCTCACCGCCATCATCATCGCCAATGTGCTGGGCGGGCTGGTGCTGGCCTTCTTCGCCACCTTCGGCGTGCAATACGGCCTGCCGCAGATGATCCAGGGCGCCAACTGGTTCGGCAAATGGGGCAATAAACTCCCCTCGCTGCTGAACTTCTTCGGTGGCTTCTCGTGGTTCGCGGTCAACACCATCGCGGGTGCCTATGCGCTGCAGTATTTCTTCGGCGGCAATCTCATCACCGGTGTCGTGGCACTCTCCGTGGTGCAGGTCGCCATCGCCTTCGTGGGCCACGACCTGATCCAGACGGCGGAGAAATACCTGGTCTACATTCTGGTCCTGGCCTTCCTGGCCCTCACCGTGGTGGCGGTAAAACACCTCGGGCTCTCTGTGCCGGAAAATGTGAAAGCCGAGGCCGCCGTCGGCGGCTTCTCCGGCGCCTTCATCCTCACCCTCTCCATCATGGTCGGCTATGTCGTCGGCTGGATCCCCTATTCCTCCGATTACACACGCTACCTGCGCACTGAAACCAATGCGCCTTCTGTGAAGAAAACCGTGTTCACCCACGCCTTTTTTGGCATCTTCATCTCCTGCGTCTGGGTCGAAGCCCTCGGCGCGCTGATCGGCGCCTCGATCTCCTTCACCAAACCCTCCGATCTGTTCGCCGTCTGGATGCCGGAATGGTTCAAAGTGCCCTTCCTCATCGCCGTGATCCTCGGCACGGTCAGCGCCAATATCATAAATATCTACTCCGCCACGCTCTCGGCTCTGGCGCTGGGCATCAAGCTGAAACAGCATATCGCGGCCCTCATCTCTGGCGCCATCGGCACCGTCATTTCCATCCTCGCGGCCGCGAACTTCATCACCAATTACGAAAACTTCCTGCTCGTCCTCGGCTATTGGACGGTTCCCTGGATCGCCGTCACCTTGCTCAGCCATGTCACCAGCCGCGTCTCACGCCTGCCGGTGAGTGCGGCCTTCACCGCCTGGGTGGTCTCCATCGCCGTGTCCTGGCCGTTTTATAACCAGGCGCTTTATACGGGGCCGTTCGCGGTCAAATATCCGCAGTTCGGCGACGCTACTTTCGTCGTCTCCTTCATCGTGGCGGCGGTGTTGTATCTGGTCCTGAGCAAGCCGGTCGCGGCCGCTGCCGAACAGGGTGTCGTTACATAAACGAAACCGGGTCGATATCGATGTCGACCCGGACATTGCGGGGTACCTCCACTTTGGCCAGCCATTCCCGTAGCAGCGGCTGTACCGCTATGTCCCGTGTGGTTTTCAGCAACAAACGCCGCCGGAATTTGCCGCGTAACAGCGAGATGGGGGCAGGGGCGGGGCCGAGGGTTTGGATACCGGAGCCGTGGGGGGCGTGGCGGGAGAGGTCGCGGGCGATCTGATCCGCCAGTCTTTCATCGGCGGCACTTATGATAAGTGCCGCGAGCCGCCCGAACGGGGGCCAGTTTCCGGGGCGGCGCAGGGTGGATTCCTGGAGTAAAAATTCGGGCAAATTGCCTGAGAGCAAAGCGGCGATGACCGGATGCTCCGGCGCAAAACTTTGCAGCAGCACGGTGCCGGGGGCTTCCGCCCGTCCGGCGCGGCCTGCTACCTGGTGGAGCATCTGCACGGTGTGTTCGCCGGCGCGCAAATCACCGCCGGCGAGGCCCAAATCCGCGTCCACGATGCCGACGAGGGTGAGGTGCGGGAAATGCCAGCCTTTGGCGACCATCTGTGTGCCGATGATGATGCCGACCTCGCGCCGCTCGATACGGCTGGCGGCATCCTGCGCCTGGGCTGGGCCGGTGATGATGTCGGAGGCCATGACGAGGGCGGCGGTATCGGGGAAGAGTTCGGCGACTTCCTCGGCGATGCGCTCCACCCCCGGGCCGATGGGCACGAAGGAGTTTTCCGCCTCGCAGCTAGGGCATTTGGCGGGTTTTTGCACCGTGTGGCCGCAATGGTGGCAGGAGAGCCTGCTAAGTGAACGGTGTTCAACCAGCCAGGCGGCGCAATGCGGGCAGGAGATGCGGTGGCCGCAGGTGCGGCACAAAGTAAGGGGGGCGTAGCCGCGGCGGTTGAGGAACAGCATGGCTTGTTCACCCCGGCCTAAGGTCTCGCGCATGGCGGTGATCAGCACGGGGGACAGGAATTTGCCGCGTTCCGGCGGGTCGGCGCGCAAATCCACGGCGCGCATGGTGGGCATCGAGGCGCCGCCGTGCCGGGCGGGCAGGTCCAGTTTTTTGTAGCGGCCGGAGGCGGCGTTCTCGACCGTCTCCAGGCTTGGCGTGGCGCTGACGAGAACGGCGGGGCAGGAGGAGAATTTAGCGCGCACCACGGCCATGTCGCGGGCGTGGTACATCACCCCGTCTTCCTGTTTGAAGGCGGATTCATGCTCTTCATCCACCACGATGAGGCCGAGGTTGGGGAAGGGCAGGAAGAGCGAGGAGCGGGCGCCGACCACCACATCCGCGCGCCCCTCAGCCACGGCGCGAAAAGTTTCGCGGCGCTGGGCGGTGGTGAGCTCGGAATGCCAGGCGGCGGGGCGGGCGCCGAAGCGCGCGGCGAAACGCTCCAGGAACTGGATGGAGAGGGCGATTTCCGGTAGCAGCACGAGTGCCTGCTTCCCCTGCCGCAGCGCCTGCGCCACGGCTTCCAGATACACCTCGGTCTTGCCGGAGCCGGTGACGCCATCCAGCAAAGTGACGGAAAATTTTTCCGCCGCCACGTCTGCACGCAGGGCGGTGGAAGCGGTTGCCTGGGCGGGGGACAGGACCGGGCTGGGCAAATCCGGATTCGCGCCGCCGAAGGGGAAATGCTTGGCGCGTTTGGGCGGGGCCACCAGCAGCGCTTCTTTCAGCCCCAGGGCCAGAACATCGCCGCGTTTGGCCAAAGTGTAGGCCGCCACCCAATCTATGAATCGCATCAGGCTTTGGGGCAGCGGCGCGAAATCCAGCACCTCCGCCACGGGCTTGGCTTTTATGCTCTCATCCGCCTTCTCGTCCCACACCACGCCCACCACCATGCGGCTGGCCAGCGGCACGCGCACCAGCGTACCGGGCGGCAGCGCCGTCTCGGCCTCGTAGGTAAAGCTGGCCTCAAACTTATAAGGTAGTAATACGCTGATGCGGGGGCTTCGACTGGGGGGCGTCATGCGCTATGCTTACGGCCAGTTACCGTTTGCCCGAAAGTAGAGTCATGAAATTCTTTGTCGATACCGCCGAAATTGCCGATATCCGCGAGCTGGCCGCCACTGGCCTGCTGGACGGCGTGACCACGAACCCGTCGCTCATCGCCAAATCCGGGCGCAAGATCCTCGAAGTCATCGCCGAGATATGTGAAGTGGTGGACGGGCCGGTGAGCGCCGAAGTGGCCGCGACCGAATATAAGCAGATATTGGCCGAGGCCGATGTGCTGCGGAAAATCGCCCCGAATGTGACGGTGAAAGTGCCGCTGACGCCGGATGGGCTGAAGGCCTGTTACGCGCTGAGCCAGGAAGGCACCATGGTGAACGTGACCCTGTGCTTCTCCGCCGCCCAGGCGATTCTGGCCGCCAAGGCCGGGGCGAGCTTCATCTCCCCCTTCGTCGGCCGGCTGGATGACATCGGCCAGAACGGCATGGATCTGATCGCCGACATCGTGCAGATCTATTCCAACTACCCCGCCATCAAGACCGAGGTGCTGGTCGCCTCCGTGCGCCACCCGATCCATCTTATCGAGGCCGCCAAGATCGGCGCCGATGTGGCGACCATCCCGGCCAATATCATCCGCATGCTCTATAACCACCCGCTCACCGACAAAGGCCTGGCGGCGTTCCTGAAAGATTGGCAGGGCACCGGGCAGAGCATTGTCTGACGATTTATGTGTTGAGTTCTGCTCCTGGCTCGGCGCTGAGCGCCGGGCCGGGGCAAAAACCGTTGAGACCTACGCCCGCGATGTGCGGGCGTTTCTCGTTTTTACGGGCGAGCATACGGGTGAGGTGCCCAGCGTAAACAGCTTACGCGGGCTGGTGGCGGGGGATTTCCGCGCCTTTCTCGCCAAAGCCGCCCAGGCCGGGGATATCAACGCGACTCGGGCGCGCAAGCTCTCGGCGCTGCGGACCTTCTTCCGCTACCTGAAAACCCGGCATGGGGTGGATAACATCGCCCTCTCCCTGATCATGCGCCCCCGCCCCAAACGGCCTTTGCCGAAAGCGTTGACGCCAGAGGATGCCAGAGCCGTGGCCTTCGACATTGGCGAGGCCAGCGATACCCCCGCCATCCAGGCGCGCGATACGGCACTGATGACCCTGCTCTATGGTGCTGGCCTGCGCATTAACGAGGCGCTGCTGATGAATGTGGGGGATATGCCGGCCGCCGATGACGCGCTGCGCGTGACCGGCAAAGGCAATAAACAGCGCATCGTCCCGCTGCTGCCCGTGGTGCGCCAGGCCATCGCCGCCTGGCTGAAACTCCACCCCAACCCCGGCCGCAGCGAACCCATGTTCACAGGCGCGCGCGGCGGCCGGCTGAATGCCGGCGTGGCCCAAAAAGCGCTGCGTGACTTCCGCCGCCTGTCCAACCTGCCCGAACACGCCACCCCGCACGCTCTGCGCCACTCCTTCGCCACCCACCTCCTGGCCGGCGGCGCGGATCTGCGCTCCATCCAGGAACTCCTAGGCCACGCCAGCCTCTCCACCACCCAACGCTACACAGACGTCGAAACCTCGCAGTTGATGGAAGTCTGGCGAAAAACGCACCCGAGGGCGTAAGCCAAGGGGCTTTGCCCCTTGGAACCCCACCAGGGGCGCCGCCCCTGGACCCCGCTGGGGCCTGAGGCCCCAGACCCCCCGCTACTTAAGACTTAAAAAAGAGGCCTGCCTCCGTGCTGTTTCAAACAGCAAAGTGGCAGGCCTCTTTTTTAAGTCTTCAACTAATGGGGTCTGGGCCTCAGGCCCAGTGGGGGTCCAGGGGGCGAAGCCCCCTGGTGGGTTCTAAGGGCGAAGCCCTTAGCTTACTTCCTCCGGTGCCTTTTCGGTGCCGTCGTCCTCTTCGGGCTCCGGTTTGGGCAGGGACTGGGTGGGGGCTTCGGCGACTTCGAAGGCTAGTTTGCCGTCTTTTACCGTTACCTTTACCGCGCCGCCTTTGGTGAGTTTGCCGAACAGGAGTTCTTCGGCCAGCGGCTTCTTGATGAGTTCCTGGATGACGCGGGCCAGCGGGCGGGCGCCGTACAGGGGTTCGAAGCCGCGTTCGGCCAGGAATTCCTTGGCGCCGGACGAGAGTTCGATGGTGACGTTGCGGTCGGCCAACTGGGCTTCGAGCTGCATCACGAACTTCTCCACCACGCGGGCGACGACTTCCGGCGTCAGCGATGCGAAGGGGATGATCGCGTCCAGACGGTTGCGGAATTCCGGCGTGAACAGCTTCTTCACGGCTTCCTCATCCTCGCCCACGCGCACGTGCTTGCCGAAGCCGATGCCGGCTTTCTGCATGTCGGACGCGCCCGCGTTGGTCGTCATGATGAGAATGACGTTGCGGAAGTCGATCTTCTTGCCGTTATGGTCGGTCAGTTTCCCGTGGTCCATGATCTGCAACAGGATGTTGAACAGATCCGGATGGGCCTTTTCGATCTCATCGAGCAGCAGCACGCAATGCGGGTGCTGGTCGATGGCATCGGTAAGCAGCCCGCCCTGGTCGAACCCGACATAGCCCGGGGGCGCGCCGATCAGCCGTGAGACCGAGTGGCGTTCCATGTATTCGGACATGTCGAAGCGGGTCAGCTCGATGCCCAGAGTGGAGGCCAATTGGCGCGCCACCTCGGTCTTGCCGACGCCCGTGGGGCCGGAGAAGAGGTAGTTGCCGATCGGCTTCTCGGGATCACGCAAGCCGGCGCGCGAGAGCTTCATGGCGGCGGAGAGCGCCTCGATGGCGGCATTCTGGCCGAACACCATGGATTTCAGGTCGCGCTCCAGATTGCGCAGCACTTCCTTATCGTCGGTGGAGATGGATTTGGACGGGATGCGCGCGATTTTCGCAACCATCTCCTCGACATCCTTGAGCGTCACCGTCTTGCGGCGCTTGCTCTCGGGCTGCAGCATACGCGCGGCACCGGCCTCGTCGATCACGTCGATGGCTTTGTCCGGCAGCTTGCGGTCGTTGATGTATTTGGCGGACAGCTCCACGGCGGCGCGGATGGCGTCGTCGGTGTAGCGGACCTTGTGGTGCTTCTCATAGGCGGTTTTGAGGCCCTTGAGGATTTTCACCGTGTCTTCGATCGAAGGCTCGTTCACGTCGATCTTCTGGAAGCGCCGGACGAGGGCCCGGTCCTTCTCGAAGTAGTTGCGGAACTCTTTGTACGTGGTGGAGCCGATGCAACGCAGGCTGCCCTGGGCCAGAGCCGGCTTCAGCAGGTTGGAGGCGTCCATCGCCCCGCCTGAGGTGGCGCCGGCGCCGATGACGGTGTGGATCTCGTCGATGAAGAGGATCGCGCCGGGCGAGTTCTCCATCTCGGTCACCACGGCCTTCAGCCGCTCCTCAAAGTCACCGCGGTAACGTGTGCCGGCCAGCAGCGAGCCCAGGTCGAGCGAGAAGATGGTGCAGTTGATCAGCACTTCCGGCACGTCGCCATCGATGATGCGCTTGGCCAGACCTTCCGCGATGGCGGTCTTGCCCACACCAGGATCGCCCACATACAGCGGGTTGTTCTTGGTACGGCGGCACAGGATCTGGATCGTGCGCTCGATCTCATGCTCGCGCCCGATCAGCGGGTCGATCTTGCCTTCACGCGCGCGCTTGTTGAGGTTGACGCAGTAGGTGGACAGCGCGTCCTGGCCGCGCTTCGCACTGCCTTTTTCCTCGCGCTCATTCGGCTCCACAGGCTCGGACGAGCCCGTGGGCGTGCGCGGGTTGGATTTGCCGGGGCTCTTGGCGATGCCGTGCGAGATGAAATTGACGGCATCGAGGCGTGTCATGTCCTGCAATTGCAGGAAATACACGGCATGGCTCTCGCGTTCGGAGAAGAGGGCGACCAGCACATTGGCGCCGGTGACCTCGTCCCGCCCGGAGGATTGCACATGGATGGCGGCGCGCTGCACGACGCGCTGGAAGCCCGCTGTGGGTTTCGGATCGCCGGCACGGTCTGTCGCCAGGCCTGCCAGATCCTTGTCCAGGAATTCGGTCAGATCTTTTTTGATCTTCTCGATATCCACACCGCAAGCGCGCAGCACCGTGAGCGCATCCGCATCGTCAACCAGCCCGAGCAGCAGATGCTCGAGGGTTGCGTATTCGTGCTTGCGGTCGGCGGCGAGTTGAAGCGCCCGGTGCAGAGTCTGTTCAAGATTGCGAGACAGCATGGTTATCTTCTTTCACGCCGCAGGACGGCGCTTTGAGTTCCGGGCTGATAAACGGCCTGCCCGGCCGGCTTTCGGGAGAGTAATCCGGCGTTGCGACACGAGTCGAACCGGGTTCTCTGATTAGATGGTAGCGGAGTAGAATAATAAAGTATCATTCTTTCTCAATCGTGCACTGCAAAGGATGCTGGTTCTGGCGGGCCAGATCCATCACCTGCGTGACTTTGGTTTCCGCTACCTCGTAAGTGTACACACCACATACCCCCACCCCGCGGCGGTGGACGTGCAGCATGATCTGCGTCGCCTGGTCGCGCGACTTCTGGAAAAACCGCTCGAGGACATGCACGACGAATTCCATCGGCGTGTAATCATCGTTGAGCATCAGCACCTTATACATGGTGGGCTTACGGGTCTTCGGGCGCGGTTTAACAACCACCCCGGTATTCGGCCCCTCAGTGCCTTTGCGTTTGTCGTTCTCACTCATACCTTCACTACCCTGCACCTATCCACGGGTTCGCTCATTACGCCACACCGCGTCTTCGCTGCCTATCTTCAGCATATCGAATGCCGCGCCGTCTTTGAAAGAGTGTTTTTCCGCTTCGGAGAGAAAAACATTTCTTCGTGAAGAGACCGTGTACGTGTTTACTGTGCATTAACATGAAAAGGCCGGCCCAGATATGGGCCGGCCTTTTCATGTTATTTCATCAGCTATTGGCGGCCGCCCAGGGGCCTGGCACCGCGAGGGCGCCAGGCAAGCGGGAGACGGGTAGATTAAATTACTTGGTCTTGCCGAAGGTCTCGACCGCGAGCGAGATGCGGGCGGTGATGGGCGCGATCGCCTGTTCGGCCAGCTTCACCGAGGCATCGGTCAGCTTGTTGCTCTGGGCAACCGCCTTCTCGATGCTGGATTTGGTGAAGCCGGTCTGCAGATCGACGGCTTCCTTGACGGATTTGACACCCAGCAGGGATTTGCTGAACGCCACGGACTCCTCAAGGGAGGCCTTGGACGAGGCAGCGAAGTGCTTGCTGATGTCCTGAATGCCGGTGGAGTAGATCTGGGTCGCCTTGATCAGGGCTTCCACATTGCCCTTGCTGAACGCGAGCACTTCTTCGGAGGTTTTCACGGCTTTTTCGACGCCTTCCTTCAATTTGGCCTGAGAGGTCTCAAGGCCCTTGGTCGCTTTTTCGATGCCCTCGCGCACGGCGGCGATGGATTTCTCGAAATTCTTCGCGGACGCTTCGGCGACGGCCTCGATTTTGGCGGAGGCTTCAGTGGTGGCTTCGGTAACAGCGGCAGCAGCCGCTTTGGTCTTGGTGGCGCTCATAATCTGGATTCTCCCGCTGGAACTAATAGGGCTGCACAGCTCCAACCAGACGAGCAGTCACGGCGCGATACCGCAGTGCAGCACTGCCCTTATAGGTCAAGCCCCTAACGTCCGTCAATCTTTTTTGTGCATTGCACAATAATGTCACGGAAGTGAACTTTTCTCAGGATTTGGCCGGATGCGGCGGTTGGTGCGGTGGTTGATGCCGAAGGGGTTGGGCTCTTTTATGAGAGAATTTAGGTAACACATTGGGTTTACATAAAATCTATGTTTGGGGAGGCGATTTTCCCTCGACACGGCCCGGTTAGACGGATTAAATGCGCGGTAGTTCGATTGATGTGGTTGGTTTGATAACGGAGGCGCGCTGGATGATGAAGTGGCGGGGGCATCGCGGCGTTGTGCCGGGCTTGGCGGGGCTGTGCCTCTCGGCCTTGACCCTGGCTGCAGGGCCGGCTGATGCCAGGTCGCATCATCACCATTATGCCGCGCCGTATGTGGCACCGGTTGCGGCGGCGGTTGACGATACGCAGATGCCCTCGGCCGGCTTCGGCCCGACCTCGGCGGGCGCCAGCACCATTCTCATCGATGCGCAAACCGGCGCGATGATTGGCGGGCAGGGGCAGGATGTGCCGCGTTACCCGGCCTCGCTGACCAAATTGATGGTGCTCGACCTCGCCTTCCAGGCGCTGGCGCAGGGGCGCATCTCGCTCGATACGCAGATCCCCGTTTCCTACCATGCCCAATCCGTGGAGCCGGTGAAGCTCGGGCTGGTCGCGGGGCAATATATCTCGGTGCAGGATGCCGTGCTGGCGATGACGACGATGTCCGCCAATGACGCGGCGACGGCGCTGGGGGAATATCTGGGCGGCGGGTCCGAGGACCGTTGTGCCGAGATGATGACCGCGCGCGCCCATGCGCTGGGCATGGCGCAGACGCAGTTTGCCAATGCCTCCGGCCTGCCCAACCCCAACCAGATAACGACGGCGCGCGATCTCTCGATCCTGGCGCGCGATATCGTGGTTAATTATCCGCAATTCCAGAGCTTTTTTGAGGTGACCTCGTTCAACTACCGGGGCCGCCAGGTGTTCAGCAACAACCATATGCTCAAGACCTATGCCGGGGCGACCGGCATGAAGACGGGGTATACCGATCTTGCCCGGCATAATCTCATTACCAGCGCCATACGCAACGGGCGCGAGCTGATCGGGGTGGAGCTGCATGAGCCGGATTGGGGCTCGACCTATGCGCAGATGACGGCGATGCTGAATTCAGGCTTTGCCGGCGGTTCGCCGGACCAGGGCACGATGGTGGCGAGTGCCGCGCCAACGCCGAAGGCGTCCTTCCAAACAGCATCGCAGGCGCGGCAGGTGTTCACCCCGCCGCCCTCGACCATCCCAACAGCACAGCAGATTGCCGGGCTACAGGTGAGCCAGGCCGCGTCGCATGGCGTGACGCGCGGTACCGCCCTGCCGGCCCCGCCGCCGGGTGCACCCGTGCAACGCGTGGCCGCCCGCAACGCGACCCATGGCACCGTGCTCGGCGGCTGGGTGGCGCAGCTCGGCATGTTTACTCACATGGCCAAGGCGCGGACCGAGGCCGTGGCTGTGCAGCAGATGCGCGGCGTCGGCATTGCCCGCATCGCCAGGGTGCAGCGCCACGGCCAGACCATGTGGACCGCCCAACTCGCCGGCCTGACCTACCACGCCGCCCACGAAACCTGCGACGCCATGGCCGCCCGCGGCACCTCATGCCACGTCCTGGCACCGTCTACTGACCATCTGGCTATGCTGACATCGGATAGCGGCACTTAAATTCCATTTACAAACGCGCTCTGGCGGCCATTTGACGGCGTTTGGCTGCGCTCCGGTGCTCCCCAAACACCGCCAACTGACTCACCAGAACACGTTTTCAAACGGAATTTCCGGGCAGTAATTTGGCATTGAATGTAACCAGGCCTAAGAGCGGGGCCGATGCATATTCTCAGCTTTGCCAATTTGCTCGCCGATGCTGGAGCGTCCTGGCCGCTGCAGGCCGCCATTATCATCGGGGGCACCTTTATTCTTGAGGATGCTGCCACGTTGCTGGCTGCGATGCAGGTGGCTAGTGGGGCGCTTTCGCTGGAGCTGGCTTTGGGGGCTCTTTATGCGGGGATCGTGCTGGGGGATGTGGGGCTTTATGGGCTCGGCTGGCTTTCCGGCACGCATGGCTGGGCGCGGCGGATGGTGCCGGCGCAGCGGCGGGATTTAGGGGAGGAGTGGGTGCGCCAGCGGGTGTTCCCGATTGTGGTGGTGAGCCGGTTTGTGCCGGGGCTGCGGCTGCCGACCTATACCACATTAGGGTTTTTACATGCGCCGCTGGGGCAATTCACCCTGGCTGCCATTGCCGCCACGTTAGTTTGGACATCGATGCTGTTCTATATTTCCTTGCGGCTCGGCGTGTTGATGATGCATTATCTGGGTATATGGCGCTGGGCCGGGCTGGCTGTGTTTTTAATTGTCATTATCGGGGTGGGGCGTTTTGCCGCGCGCATGTATAATAAGAGGACAGAAGTATGAGCGAAGCGGTTTTGGCCGCCCTGCCGGGAGGATCCCGGCGTAGCCCGGTCTCGTTTTTTGAGTTCTGGCCAGGCTGGTTGTTTTACGCGCCGGTGGCGCTGTACTGGGTGCTGAAATCCATACGTTATGGCAGTGCGACGCTGCCGTCTCTGGCCAATCCACGGATTGCGGCCGGGGGTATATGCGGGGAATCCAAGAACGAGATTTTGGACCTGGCGGGGCCGGTGGCGCGGCCCTGGGTGGCGGATTATGTGGCGGTGAGCACTTTGGGCCATGCCGATGGTCCGGATTTACTGGTGGCGCTCGCCGCGATGGCGCGGGCGGGGCTGCAATTTCCCGTGGTGGCCAAGCCGGATATGAGCTGCAATGGCGTGGGCGTGCGGGTGGTGCGCGATGAGGCGCAGTTGGATGGATATTTGAAGGCTTACCCCAGGGCTACCGCGCTGCAATTGCAGGCGCTGGTGGCGTATGAGGGTGAGGCCGGGATTTTCTATATCCGCCATCCGGGCGAGGCGCGTGGGCGGATTACCTCGGTGACGCTGAAATACCCGCCGGCGGTGACCGGGGATGGGCGGCGCTCTGTGAAGGCGTTGATTGCCGCGGATGAACGGTTGAATGCGGTCTCACATGTGCTGCTGCCCCAGCTTAAAGCGGTGGCGGACCGGGTGCCGGCACCTGGAGAGCGTGTGACTTTGGTGTTTGTCGGCAACCATTGCCGGGGGTCCACTTTTAAAGACGGGCTGGATATTGTGACGCCGGCGCTGGAGGCGCGGATCGATGAGATCATGCGCGACGTGCCGGAGGTGTATTTCTCGCGGGTCGATCTGCGCTACGAATCGCTGGAGGCTTTGCGCGATGGGCGCGGCTTCAAGATTATCGAGTTCAATGGCGCGGGTTCCGAGGCGACGAATATCTGGGACCCGGAGATGACGATCGGCAAGGCCTATCGCGAGCAGTTCTTCCATTATGGGGAGTCGTTCAAGATTGGTGCGCTGATGCGGGCGCGGGGGCTGAAGCCGGTGGGGCTCTGGGCTCTGGCCGCACTTTGGCGCCAGCAGAAGAGGTTGATGGCGGCTTACCCGGCCAACGATTAGGCGCATGGGTGATGCGCCGCGCCGCTGTTGCCGGGGCTGATTGCGTCCAATTATATAAAATCTCCGTCTGGGCTGCCGCGAATGATTTGCGGCGGGCTTGGGCGATTGAGGAGCACACCTATGCCGCTACCGCGCTCAGCGCCCCGTAAAATGCTGCATCTGCGGGACATCGCCTTGCGCGGCTATGAGCGCGAGGATGGGCTGTTCGACATCGAGGGGCATATCACCGATGTGAAGACTTATTCCCTGGGCACGCCCGAGCGGCCCGGATTTGGCGCGGGTGAGCCGGTGCATGACATGTGGCTGCGGCTGACGATTGCCGGCGATATGGAAATCCGCGCGGTGGTGACGAATATGGATTCGACCCCTTACGGCTATTGCCTGGGGGCCGGGCCGAACATGCAGCTCCTGGTGGGCCTGCGCATCGGCAAGGGGTTCATGAAGGAGATGTCGGCCCGGCTCGGCGGCGCCGAAGGTTGCACCCATTTGCGGGAACTTTTGCAGCCCATCTGCACTGTGGCGTTCCAGACCATAAACCGCGGCGCGCCCAAGGCGGTGACCGCGGGCGGGGCGCCTGATGCCCGCATGAACAACAGTTGCTACAGCTATTCCGATGGCAGCCCGGTGATGGAAGAGACGCTGAAAGCCGCCGCCGCGGGCTGAAACCGTCATATTTAGGCCGGACAGAAACAAGAACAAGCAGTTACAGCCTTGCTGTGGCGGATGCCCTATGTTACTGCCCCGCCGAGCCCCCTGGCGGGGCATATTTGTTCATGACCACGGCAGATACGGGATAAAAAGATTGGCCGAGATCACAGGCGCAGAGACGGGGCTTTCCGCGCGATACGCTGCAGCGCTTTATGCGTTGGCGTTCGAGCGCGGCGCGTTGAATGAAGTCGTGGAGCAGGTGGCGGCTCTGGGCCGTCTTATTTCCGATTCGCCGGCGTTGCAGGCGCTGCTGGCCAACCCGCTGACCGATATCACCAAGGCCGGCCCGGCGCTGAATGAGGCGCTGAGCGCCCAGGGTGTGGGCGGACTGGTGCGCAATTTTGTCGGCGTGATTATCGCCAACCGCCGTTTGCGGGATTTGCCGGCGCTGGTGCGGGGCTTTGCCGCCTATGCCGCCGCCAAGCGTGGCGAGCTGCCGGTTTCCGTTACCACTGCGCATGCTTTGAGCGATGTGCAGCGCACCCAATTGCTGGCCCGCCTCACTGAGGCCGGGTTCGGCAATGTCCTGCTTACCGAGCGCATCGATGCCACCCTGCTGGGCGGCCTGGTGCTGCGGGCAGGCACGAAAATTTACGATACGAGCTTAAAGTCACGCCTTAACCGGCTCAATTATTCTCTCAAGGGAGCTGCCTGATATGGAGATCCGCCCAGCCGAAATCTCCGAGATTCTGAAGCGTCAGATCGCGGATTTCGACACCGAAGCCAATGTGGCC
>JAMFRO010000080.1 GCA_026224825.1 bacterium
GTGTTTGAAACACCGAAGTGGCAGGCCTCTTTTTTAAGTCTTCAACTAATGGGGGTCTGGGGCCGTCACGCCGGAGGCGTGCTGCGCACGACGGCCCCAGCGGGTCCAGGGCAGAGCCCTGGCCTTTGTCCTTTACTTCACCCGACCTGCGGGATCGCCTCGGGCACGATGGTCTTGACGATGGTGCTGTCGAGGGCTTCGAAGCCGTCGTAGTCGATGGTGGCGTAGAGGTCTTTGCGGGTTAGCATTTGCTCGACGCAGTTATGGGTGCCGCCGTCCTTTTTGATGGCGGCGTAGAGGTTTTCCTGGGCTTTGGCGGCCACACGCAGGCTGGTGACGGGCCAGATGACCATTTTGTAGCCGAAATCTTCGAATTGTTCCTGGGTGTAGAACGGGGTTTTGCCGAATTCGGTCATGTTGGCCAGGAGCGGCACGCCTGGCATGCGGCGGGCGAATTCGCGGAACATTTCCTCGGTGATGAGGGCCTCGGGGAAGATCGCATCGGCGCCGGCCTCGATGTAGAGTTTGGCGCGGGCGACGGCGGCGTCGATGCCTTCGGAGGCGGCGGCGTCGGTACGGGCGATGATGTAGATGTGGCGGCGGGCGTGTGCCGCTGCGGCGACCTTGGCGGCCATATCCTGCGGGCTGGCCAGTTTTTTATCGTTCAGATGGCCGCATTTTTTGGGCAGGATCTGGTCTTCGAGGTGCAAAGCGGCGGCGCCGCTGTCCTCGAAGGTGCGGACCATGTGCATCACGTTGAGGGCTTCGCCGTAGCCGGTGTCGCCATCCACCAGCACGGGCAGGCCGGAGGCGCGGGTCACCTGGCGGACGAACCAGGCGACGTCGTCCACGGTGATGACGCCGAGGTCGGGCAGGCCCATGGAGGCGGACATCGCTC
Organism: bacterium; assembly: GCA_026224825.1. GTDB lineage: Bacteria > Pseudomonadota > Alphaproteobacteria > Acetobacterales > Acetobacteraceae > Acidocella. The sequence goes on from JAMFRO010000080.1 coordinate 899, forward strand.
CACCGGAGAGATAACAGGCATCGAACCCGGCGCGGGCGGCTTGCTGCGAGGCCAGGCCGTTATGGGCGCCGGGGATGGGCAGGATGCCGGGGCGGGCGAGCAGCGCGCGGAAGCGGTCGCCGGCGGTTTCTTTGGAATAGAAGGAAGAGCTTAGGTAAGTCATGGTAAATCCTCAAGAATTTAAAACCCCCGCCAAGTTGCCCTGGCGGGGGAGCAGAAATTAGCGGTTCGCCAGGGGCACGAATTTCAAATCTTCTGGCCCGGTGTAATTGGCCGAAGGACGAATGATCTTGCCGTCGATGCGCTGCTCGATGATGTGTGCGCTCCAACCGGAGGTGCGGGCGATCACGAACAAAGGCGTGAACATCGCGGTCGGCACGCCCATCAGATGGTAGGAGACGGCCGAGAACCAGTCGAGGTTCGGGAACATCTTCTTGGCGTCATGCATCACCGTCTCGATGCGCTCGGCGATGTCGTACATCTTGGTGGAGCCGACTTCGTCCGACAGGCGTTTCGCCACACGCTTGATGACGACGTTGCGCGGGTCCGAGATGGTGTATACCGGGTGGCCGAAGCCGATGATGACTTCCTTGGCTTCCATGCGGCGCTTGATATCGGCCTCCGCCTCATCCGGGTTGGCGTAGCGCTTCTGGATTTCGAACGCGACCTCATTGGCGCCGCCATGCTTGGGCCCGCGCAGCGCGCCGATGCCGGCGGTGATGGCGGAGTAGATATCCGAGCCCGTGCCGGCGACGACGCGCGAGGCGAAGGTGGAGGCGTTGAACTCATGCTCGGCGTAGAGGATGAGCGAGGTGTGCATGGCGCGGACCCAACTCGCGGAGGGGGCTTTGCCGTGCAGCAGGTGGAGGAAATGGCCGCCGACGGTTGCGTCATCCGTCTCCACATCGATGCGCTTGCCGTTGGTGGCGTAGTGGTACCAGTACAGCAGCGCCGAACCTACCGAGGCGATGAGCCGGTCCGCGATGTCGCGGGCGCCGGGGTGGTTGTGGTCATGCGCTTCGGGCAGGATGGTGCCGAGGACTGACACGTAGGTGCGCTGCACGTCCATGGGGTGGGCGCCGGCCGGGATTTGCTCCAGCACCGCTTTGGCGGCGGCGGGCAGGCCGCGCAGGGATTGCAACTTGGTCTTGTAGGCAGCCAGCTCGGCGGCGTTGGGCAGCGTGCCATGCACCAGCAGATGCGCGATTTCCTCGAATTCGGCGGAATCGGCGAAATCCAGAATGTCATAGCCGCGGTAATGCAGGTCATTGCCGGTACGGCCGACGGTGCAGAGCGCGGTGTTGCCGGCGGCAACGCCGGAGAGGGCGACCGATTTCTTCGGCTTGGGCAGGGTGGACGCTTCGGTCATGGGCTTACCTTTGTTAAAAATGTGGCTGGTCAGGCAGGCGTTCAATTGGCCGCTGTCTTTGCGCCAATTTAAGCTGCCGTCCAGAGCGGGGCTTGTGGATAGATGCGAAAGCCTTGCGGGTTTCTGTAAATTTTGCGAAGTTTTGGCTGTGACTGAGAAAAAAATTTTTGCAGGCGAGAGGTTGCGCCGGGCGCGCGAGCAGGCCGGGCTTAAGCAAACCGCGCTGGCGCAGCTCCTTGCCATCTCGCCGAGCTATCTCAACCAGATAGAGGCGGACCAGCGCCCGCTTACGCCCAGCCTGCTGGAGCGGCTGGCGGTAGCACTCAACCTGCCGCAGAGCTATTTTGCCGATAGCGAGGATGCCAGGCGCGAGAGCCAGTTGCGGGAGGATCTGGCGGACCCGCTGTTCCGCGGTTTCCGTAACGCGCCCAATGAGTTGCGGGCACTGGTACGCAGCGCGCCCGGCTTTGCCGACGCCTTCATGGAGCTGTACCGCGCCTATACCGCCCAGGCCGAGCAGCTCGCCGCCCCTTCCGCCGCCATGCCGCGTTTTCCCTATGACGAGGTGCGCGACTGGGTGCAGTCCCGCCAGAACCATTTTGAGCGGCTGGACCGCGCGGCGGAGGCGCTGTTCGAGGAGCAGAAATTTTCCGCCGCCACTTTGCGCGAGGATTTGCGGCGGTATCTGCGCGATACGCATGGCATCGTCACCGGTAGCACCCCTGGCCTGCTGGGCGCGGGGGTGTTCTGGCGGCTCAACCGGCCGGCCAAGCGGCTGTATCTGGCGGAGGATGTGGCGCTGGAGAGCGAGATATTCTGGCTGGCGCATGTCATCGGGCAGTTGGAGCAGAAGGGGCTTATTGAGAAGGAGTTGCGGCGGGAGAGTTTTTCCTCACCCGAGGCTTTGGGGCTGGCGCGCATCGCTCTGGCCAATTATTTTGCAGGCGCCTTGATGCTGCCCTATGGCCGCTTTCATGCGGCGGCGCGGGCGATGCGGTATGATATCCAGCGGCTGCAGCACCAGTTTGGGGCGAGTTTTGAGCAGGTGTGCCACCGGCTGAGCACGATGCAGCGGCGGGATCTGCCGGGCATACCGTTCTATTTTGTTAAAACCGACATCGCCGGGAATATTCTGAAGCGCTCCAGCGCCACGCGCTTCCAGTTCGCGCAATTCGGCGGGCCGTGCCCGCTGTGGAATGTGTACCGCGCCTTCGCCCATCCCGGCGAGATTCTGGTGCAACTGGCGCGCACGCCGGATGATGTGACCTACCTCAACATCGCCCGCACGGTGGGGCGCGGGGCCGGCTCCTACCTGGCCCGGCCGCGTGCCGTGGCCGTGGTGCTGGGCTGCGAGACACGCTTTGCCGCGCAGACCGTGTATGGCGCCGGGCTGAACACCACGGACCCGGAAGCCGCCGACCCGATCGGCCCCGGCTGCCGTGCCTGCGAGCGCACGAGCTGCCGCCACCGCTCCGTGCCGCCCATGGGCCGGGCGCTGGATATGGGCACGGCCGAGCGCGGCGTGGTGCCCTACCGGCTCAAGGGCGGGGTGTAGGCTTATAAATAAGCCCTGGATTTATATGGCCTGTCCGGCGGAATGCCGTTAAGTGTGGAAAGGATGTCACAATTGCCGCATAGCGGCAGCGGGGCGGCATTTGCCTTTTGCCACCGGGCACGGGGAGTAAAGTCTGGGAGCGGGCATGAGGCGGGCGATCACCAAAGTGCAGAGCCGCAACGCGCGGGTGTTTCTCGCGGGTGCCTTTGGCCTGCTGCTGGCGCTTATCCTGCTGGCGGCCTGGTGCGCCCGGGCGGCCAGGGTGGGCGGTGTGGTGGAAACCCAGTTGGCGCAGGAGCAGATCCAGCTCACCAATCTGGTGTATTACGTACAGCAGGCGGAAACCGCACAGCGCGGGTATTTGCTGATGGGCGAGGATAGATACCTCGCCCCCTACCAGATTTCCGCGCCACAGGTGCCGGCGGTGCTGGCGGAGCTGGGTGCCGTTACCGATATTTCCGCTGTGCGCCCGCAGGTTGAAGCCAAGATGCAGGAGCTGGCGGAAACCATCGCCCTGGCCAAGGCCGGTAAGCGCGATGAGGCTTTGGCGCTGGTGCGCACCGATGCCGGGCTGCACCGCATGACCCTGACGCGCGACTGGGTGGCGGCACAACAGGCGGATGTGGAGGGACGGCTGGCGGCGATCCGCGGCGACGACGTGCGCAACGCCGTGCTGTTCGAGGTCACCGCACTGCTCTGCATCGTGGCGGCGGTGGGCCTGGCCTGGGTGGTGATCAGCGGTTACGGGGCGCAGACCCGGCGGCTGCTCGACCTCAATGACGAGCTGAACCGTATTTTCACCCTCTCGGCCGATATTCTCGCGGTGGTGGATGAGGAGGGCCTGCTGCTCAGCCTGAACCCGGCCTGGACACAGGTGACTGGCAGGCGGGCCGGGTTTGGCACCGGCACATCGCTGTTCAACATCGTGCATGCCGATGACCTGGCCGACATGCGCGCTGCCTTCGCCCCCGGCCATGAGGCTGCCGATGCAGCACCCCGCCATGTGGAGGTGCGGCTGCGCAAGGCGGATGCCGGCGAGGCGCGTGTGGCCTGGCGAATCGTGAAACTGCCGGAGGCCGGGACGTTCTACGCCATCGGCCGGGATGTAACCCTGGAACGCGCGCGTGAAGAGCAGTTGCGGCAGAGCCAGAAGATGGATGTGGTTGGCCAGCTTACCGGCGGCATCGCGCATGATTTCAATAATCTGCTCACCGTTATCGTGGGCAGCCTGGAACTGCTGCAGCGCGATTTCGCCAGTCTGGACCACAAGGCGGCGCGGCGAGTGGAGGCGGCACTGGAAGGCGGGCGGCGGGCCACCGCACTCACGCACCGGCTGCTGGCCTTCGCCCGGCGCCAGCCGCTGGCACCCAAAACGCTGGAAGCCAATCGGCTGGTGACCGGCATGTCCGAAATTCTGCACCGCGTGCTGGGCGAGCAGGTCATATTGCAGCTCCTCTGCTCCGCGGGGCTGTGGCGGGTGAAGGCCGATGGCCACCAGTTGGAAAACGCCATCCTCAACCTCGCCGTCAATGCACGCGACGCCATGGCGGGCGGCGGGCATCTCACCATCGAGACCCAGAACGCGATTCTGGATGAGGATTACGCCGCCACCGAGGCCGAGGTGCGGCCAGGGCAATATGTGATGATCGCCGTGACCGATACCGGTGCCGGCATGGGGCCTGAGGTTGTGGCGCAGGTGTTCGAGCCGTTCTTCACCACCAAACCCGTCGGCCATGGCACCGGGCTGGGGCTGGCGCAGGTGTATGGCTTCATCAAGCAATCCCAGGGCCATGTGAAGATATACAGCGAGCCGGGCGAAGGCACGACGGTGAAGCTGTACCTGCCACGGTTGCTGGCGGTGGAAGCCCAGGAGGTGCCGCCGCCGCTCGAGCCGGCCCGGCATGGCGATGGCAGGAACGAAACCATCCTCGTGGTGGAAGACGAACCCGCCGTGCGCGAATTCGCCGCCGAGGTGCTGCGCGAATACGGCTATAACGTCATCCTCGCCGAAAACGCGATCGAAGCTCTGCCCATCATCGTCAGCGAACAGCGCATCGACCTGCTGTTTACCGATGTGGTGCTGACCGGCCCCATGAACGGCCGCCAGCTTGCCGATGAATTCACCGCCCGCCGCGCTCAAACCCCCGTGCTGTTCACCACCGGCTACACGCGCAACGCCATCATTCACAACGGCCGCCTCGACGAAGGCATCGCCTTCCTGGGCAAACCCTTCAGCGCCGTAGCCCTCGCCCGCCAGGTGCGCAAGATGCTGGACGAGGTTTGAGGGCGGGGGTGTTTGCACGGAGAAGGCCAGGGCTCTGCCGTCGTGCGCAGCACGCCTCCGGCGTGACGACCCGCCAAGGGCCGAAGGGCCCTTGGATCCCACCCGGGTCTTGGAAAGGGATGCCCTCGAGATCACGTAGTGGGACAGCCAGTGCAGGGCATCCCTTTCCAAGACCCGAAGTAGTGGGGGTCTGGGGCCGTCACGCCGGAGGCGTGCTGCGCACGACGGCCCCAGCGGGGTCAGGGGCGGAGCCCCAGCCTTTTTTCCGTGCAAACACCCCCGCCTTCAAACCTCGTCCAACACATCTCTTGAAGCGGCGTGAAAGCTGGATCAGAAACGGGGGTATGATGTTTGGGCGGCCGTAATTGCGGGCTTGTCTTGGTGATATTCTGGAGTGTGGCGTACTGGACCAGCTTGAAAAACCCGTAGATCTGACGCCTTCCGTGGCGGACGGGCAGGGGCCGTTTGAGCTGGCGGAAGTATTGTACGCTGCGGGCGCTTTTGCGGAGGCGGAGGCTGCGTACCGGCTCGCGGTGGAGTCGAGCCCGCAGAATCTCCGGGCGTGGCTGCATCTTGGGCTGTGTATGCGGCAGCGTGGCGACAGGGCGGGGGCGGTGTCTGTGTTCCAGGCCGGTATTGCCGCGAAGCCGCATGATGCCTGGCTGCGGGTGGAGCTGGCGGAGGATTTACGGGCGCTCGGCCGGTTCGATGAGGCTGCGGACGCTTGTAGAGAGGCGCTCAGCCTCGACCCCAGGCGGGTGCAGGCGCATATCGGCCTGGCTTTGGGGGCGCGCCAGCGTGGCGATGGGGCAGGCGCGGTGGCGATCTTTGAAGCCGCGGTTGCCGCGATTCCGGATGACGCTGTGCTGTGGGTTGAGCTGGCGGTGGATTTGCGGGCGCTCGGCCGGTTCGACGAGGCGGTGCAAGCCTGCGGCCAGGCGCTCAGCATCGACCCCAGGAGTGTGCACGCGCATATCGGCCTCGCTTTGGCCGCCCGTGCGCGTGGCGATTGGGAGCAGGCGGTGTCGATTTTAGAAGCCGCGGTTGCCGCGGTCCCGGATGATGCTTTGCTGCGGGTGGAGCTGGCGGTGGATTTGCGCGGGCGCGGCCGGTTTGATGCGGCGGCGGCGGCCTGCAGCCAGGCGCTCGGCATGGATCCTAAAATGGCGCAGGCGCATATCGGCCTTGCTTTGAGCGCCCGGGCGCGCGGCGATGGGGCGCAAGCGGTGGCGATCTTCGAAGCCGCCATTGCCGAGATCCCTGATGATCCCTGGTTGCAGGTGGAGCTGGCGGTGGATTTGCGGGCGCTCGGCCGGCTCGACGAGGCGGAGGCGGCGTGCCGGCAGGCGCTCATTCTGGCGCCCAGGACGGCGCAGGCGCATATCGGCCTCGCTTTATGCGCGCGCGCGCGCGGCGATGGGGCGGCATCGGTGGCAATCTTCGAAGCTGCCATCGCGGAGATCCCGGACGACCCCTGGCTGCGGGTGGAGCTGGCGGTGGATTTGCGGGCGCTCGGCCGGCTCGATGAGGCGGCGCAGGCCTGCAGCCAGGCGCGGCGCATAGATCCCGGAAATGTGCAGGCGCATATCGGCCTGGCCTTATGTGCGCGCAAGCGCGGCGAGTGGGCAGCGTCGGCGGCGATTTTAGAGGCGGCCATTGCCGCGATTCCGGGTGACCCTTGGCTGCGGATTGAGCTGGCGGCGGATTTGCGGGCGCTTGGCCGGCTCGATGAGGCGACGGAATCCTGCCGCCAGGCGCTCAGCATCGCGCCCGGCAATGCGCAGGCGCATATCGGCCTGGCCGCGTGCGTGCGCAAGCGCGGTGGTTGGGCGGAAGCAGCGGCGATCCTCGAAGCGGCCATTGCCGCGATTCCGGATGACCCTTGGCTGCGGGCGGAGCTGGCGGCGGATTTGCGGATGCTCGGCCGGCTCGATGCGGCGGAGGAGGCCTGCAACCAGGCGCTCAGCATGGACCCCGGCAATGTGCAGGCGCGGATCGGCCTCGGCCTGTGCGCGCGCAAGCGTGGGGATTGGGCGGAATCGGTGTCGATCTTCGAGGCCGCCATCGCCGATATTCCGGATGACCCCTGGCTGCGGGTGGAGCTGGCGGAGATGCTGCGGGCGCGCGGTGATTTTGTGCAAGCCGAGAGAGTCTATCGTCAGGCCCTCGCCATATCACCCAGCAATATCCAGGCGCATCTCGGCGTTGGTTTTTGCGCCAAGCTGCTGGGGGACCGCACGCTTGCCATGCAAAGTTTTGAGGCGGCAAGCCGGTTGGATACTACCCATCCGGCACCCTGGCTGGAGATTGCGGTGGAGCAGCGCGAGGCCGGCCAGGCGGATGCCGCGATAGAGACCGCGCGCGCGGTGCTGCGGCGCGACCCGGTTAATTTGCATGCGATGTTGAGCATCGGCGCGACCGAGCGTTATTTTGGCAGGCATGATCTTGCCTTCGCGGCCTTTGCCCAGGCGCATGAGGCGCATCCGGCCAAGGCCGATCCGTTGGTGGAAATGGCGATCGAGGCGCGTACGCTTGGCCGCCAGGCGGATTGCGATGAATATCTGGCCCAGGCCGAAGCGCTGGATGACGATAATGTTGCGGTGACGATCCGGCAGATTGAACAATTGTTGATGGCGAGAGACCTGGAGGGCGCGTTCGAGCGTTACCAATATGCGCTCGAAGGCCAGCCGGGGCAGCTCGATTACCATCTGGGTTCAGCCGAGGCATTGGCGGGGCTGGGGCGGGTGGAAGAGGCTTTGGCGATACTGGCGGCGTTGCAGGAAGCGCGTGGGCCGTTGTTTCAAATCCTGGGCATACGCATCAACCTTTTGCGCCAATCCGGGGAAAGCAAGGCGGCGCTGCAATTGTCACGCGAGGCGACCGGCCACGCACCGCATTGTTTCGAGAGCTGGGCGACGCGGATACGCTGTGAACTGCAGCTTGGCTCCAATGCGGATGTCGAATTTTGTCTCGCACAGATCCAGCCGGGCTCGGTGCACCAGCAGTCGATCGTGGCGGGGCTGCACGGTATTTATGCGGAAGAGCAATGGCGGTTTGGTGATGCGATACGCTATTACAACGACGCCGTAGCGCTTAACCCGGACGATACCGGGCTGCACCAGAATCTGGCGCGGGTGAAAATGCTGGTGTTCGATCTGGAAGGTTCTAGGCGGCATCTACAGGAGTTCAATGCGCGCACGGCGCATGTCATCAAGCTGCAGAAGAGATCGATGAATATCTCACAATCTCTTTACGGCCAGATTATCGATGAATTCGGCCTCGACCGCGAGCTCGCCAAACGGCTCAACGCGCTGGAGGAACTGCCGCCCGCGACACGCGTGCTCGCTCTGCAGCCCGTTGTGCTGGATAACCCGGACAGCACCGCCGCCGCCACGGCGCTGATGATAGCACTGCGCCAGGCCGGCGCGTTGGCACGGCCAGCACCTGTAGCGCTGCCCGGCGGCGGGCAGGTGACGAAATCCGTGATGCAATTCTGGGATGCGGAAGTGCCGCCGCCCGATGTGCTTGCCTTCATGAAAAGCTGGCAGGACAACAACCCGGATTATACGTGCCGAATCTTCAACGATAAAACCGCGCAGGCGTTTCTGGCGCAGACCTATCCGCCGGCGGTGCTGCAAGCCTACCGGCATTCCATGGAGGCGGCGCAAAGGGCCGATATTTTCCGGCTGGCCTGGCTCGCCGACGCCGGCGGTGTGTATGTGGATGCGGATGACCGCTGCCTGGGACCGCTCGGTGCCATCATCCCCGATAATGCCGAGCTGGTGCTGTACCAGGAAGACATATCCTCGGTGGGCAATAATTTCATCGCCGTGCGGCCGCGCCATCCCGTTATCCTGCGCGCCTTGCAGCTTGCGGTGCAGGCGATCAACCGCGGCGACAGTGATATCGTCTGGCTTGCCACAGGGCCGGGCTTGCTGACCCGCGTGCTGGCAGTGCATCTGGCCAGCGTGGCGCCAGGCGAGGTGGCACTGCCCGCCGGGATCGTCGTGTTCGACCGCCGCGACATCTACCATTCCATCGCCATGAACTGCACCCTCGGCTACAAAAAATCCAACCGGCACTGGGTCAACAGCGCCTTCAAAGGCCGCCCAGACCGCGAGGTTGTGCCGGCTGTTGCTGAGGGCGCGCCCCTTGGGATAGTAGCCGGGCATTGAGGGCGTGCAGACCATCCACGCCTTTTAGCGGGTCGATCGCGGCCGTTCCGATGCAACAAAAAATTAAGGCTCGACGGGTTTGACGGTAATCAGCAGATTTCTTTGGCCGGACAGGTTGTGCTTCATCATCCCCTTCGCGGTGAAGGCAGAGAGGCCGGTTTATCTAATCGATAAATTGCGGCGTTGAACCAACAGGAATTGAAGCAACTTATAGTTGACATATGTGGCCATTAAACGTCTTATAATGGTACGGCACGTACTCTCTCTCTGTTGGTCAAGGATTTAGAAACAGGGCATGGCAGGGTTAGAGCGCAAGACACAATTGCCTGACACCGTGGCGCTTGAAGCGCTGGTCAGCAGGGATCAACTCACCACGATACGCCGTTCAACCTTGATCGCCCTGCCAGTTAACAGCATGCTCGGGGTTACAATCACACTCGTGGCAAGCCGCTATGGGCATGGTGCCATGGGCATGACGTGGTTTGCAGCGACATCCGTCATCAATATTCTCCGGATTATCCTTTGCCTCATACCTTTGCCGCCGCTGCCAGGCGAGAATAGCGCTTCGGAGAATTTCGCCGCTTTCGCGAGATGGCCGGCGGAAAAACATCTGTACCTGCTGTGGACCACCACGCTCGTATCGGGACTATTATGGTCGTTCATCCCTGCACTCTGCGACGGTTATACGACACCCCAGGCGATATTTTACCTGACTGTCGTTTGCGGGACGACCGCGGGTGCCGTGACGAGCGGCACGCCCTACGCCCGTGTGCCAATCAGCTTCATTACGCCGCCGTTGCTGTCGGTCATTGGCTGTCTTCTTTACGCCGGTGGTTTTGACCTTAACTGTCTGGCCGCCACCGTGCTGCTCTATCTGGGCATGCTTATTTCGGTGTCGCGGCAAAGTGAAACGGGCTTCCGCGCTGCAAGCCGGTTGAAGAATGAGGCCACCACCATGGCCCAATGCTTGAAAGAGGCGCATGCGCATTCCGTCGTTATTGCCGAGCAGATGACCCACCGGGCCTCGCACGACGAATTGACGGGTCTTTTCAATCGTAGCGGCTTTATCCAGCAAGTAGAAAAATGTGCCGCCGCCGGGCCGTCGGTGTTCTGCCTGATGCTTCTCGACCTTGACGGTTTCAAATCAGTCAACGATGTGTTCGGCCATACGATAGGTGACCGGGTTCTGGTCGAAGTCGCGCGGCGATTACGAGAAGTGCTGGTAGGAGAATTCGCCATCGCCCGCATTGGCGGCGATGAATTCACTATTTTTTACGAGTTGCGGGTGTCCGATGATCCGCCTCACCTGTTGGCCACGAGGCTCATAACCGCGATTGAAGTCCCTTATCCTGCTTTTGATGCGGGCCGCCTGGGTGTCAGCATTGGCATTTATCAGTCGAAAGACGCCAATATCGCTGAAATGCTGACCTGCGCGGATGAAGCGTTGTATGTCGCCAAAAGCGCTGGCCGCAACCGTTATCACCTGTTTGACGAAAATCTGCGCGACCGGCTGGCCATGCGGTGCGACGTTGAACGTGATTTGCAGCGTGCCTTGCTCGATAACGCGCTGGAAGTCTGGTACCAGCCGGTGTTTGGTGGCGATGGCAAAAAACTGGTCAATTTCGAAGCGCTGTTGCGTTGGAATCATCCCAGGCATGGTTGGATACCACCGGCGGATTTGGTCGCGACGGCAGCCACGGCCGGCCATTCCGAACAATTGATGCATTTTATCTTTGCCGAAGTATGCGCCATGATTCAAACATTGCGCGGCCTTGATATGGAGCATGTCTGGGTGGCAATGAACGTGTCCCCGCGCGAGGTGTCTCGCATCGCGATCGATGAACTTGTGCTCGAGAGGTTGAGCGACCTCAACCTGCCATCGCATATGTTGGAAATTGAAATTACTGAAGAAACGGCGATGGATATCCGGTCCGTTCAGGAAAAGATGGATCGTTTGGCCCAGGCGGGTGTCCGCATTGCGGTCGATGATTTTGGTACGGGCTACTCATCATTGGCATCGCTGCGAAAGTTGAGTGTAAACAGAATCAAAATTGATCGCTGTTTTGTAACAAATATTGCCGAATCGGCCAGTGACAAGATCCTGGTGCAGACAATTTTGAAGCTGGGCCAGTCTCTTGGGATCGAGGTGGTGGCGGAGGGCGTTGAAACGGCGGAAGCTCTTCATCTGCTTCAGAAACTTGGTTGTGAATTGGTGCAAGGGTATCATCTTGGGTACCCAGCCCCGAAGCATGAAATTATCAACTGGATCCAAAAACTGGAATCACCGAAGAGCTGCGCATCCGCTACGGAATGACTTTGTATTGTCACGGGATTTTGTAAAGCAGTATCCTGAAAATTGTGCCTGCTCAATCCGGTATTGGAATGGCGCCCGATCAGGACGGCGAAGAGCTCGGCAATCTGTTCTCGCAAAGCCTCGGCGACACGGCGCGGTCCGCGGCTAAGTGGTTCAGGCGGTCAGCGTGGTGGGATGTTCCAACATCTCGCGCAGTGCCTGTATAAAGCTGGCTGCTTCGAACCCGTCCACGATGCGGTGGTCGAAGGAGGCTGACAGATTCATCATGGTACGGATGGTGATCTGCCCGTCGCGCACCACCGGACGCTCGGCCAGCTTGTTGGAGGCGATGACGGTTACTTCCGGCGCGTTGATGATCGGGGTGGCGGCCAGCCCGCCCAGCGCGCCCAGGCTGCTCAGGGTGATGGTCGAGCCGGTCAGCTCCTGGCGGCTGGCACGGCCCTCGCGCGCGGCGGCCGCCAGGCGTGTCAGCTCGCGCGCAGCACCCCATAGATCCAACGCCTCGGCATGGCGCACCACCGGCACCAGCAGCCCGGCCGGCGTTTGCGTGGCGATGCCGATATGGACGGGTTCATATAAACGCAGCACCCCGGCTTCGCCGTCATAATGGGCGTTGAGCTGCGGGAAACGGGGCAGCACCTGCACCAGGGCGCGCATGAGGAAAGGCAGCAAACTGAGCTTTGGCTGGTCTCCGGCACGATTCGCATTCAGCGCCGCGCGCAGCACCTCCAGTGCCGTCATGTCCACCTCCTCGACATAGGTGAAATGCGGGATATTGCGCTTGGCCTCCAGCATGCGTGCGGCAATTTGCCGGCGCAGGCCGATGATCCGGATCTCACGCACGCCGGCATGCGCCTCGGTGCGGGCCAGAACATTCTCCAGGTCGGCAGCGGTGATGCGCCCGTCGGGACCGGTCCCTGTTACATCGTGCAGGGCAATGCCGTGCTCGCGGGCGCGGCGGCGGGTTGCGGGGGAGGCAAGGGTTGCCGTGCTGGCTGGCGATGGCAGGACGGGCGGCGCCGGGGGCGGTTCGACGGGCGGGGCGTCCAGCTCCAGCTCCACCAAGGGGGCACCGATGGCGATCTTCTCGCCCGGCGCGCCATGCAGCGCCACCACCAGCCCGGCGGCCGGGGCGGTCATCTCCACGCTGGCCTTGTCGGTCATCACCTCGGCCATGAGCTGGTCTTCCTCCAGCCGGTCGCCCAAGGCCACATGCCAGGCGATCAGCTCCGCCTGGGTCACGCCCTCGCCGATATCGGGCAGGCGGAAAACATAGCGTGCCATGCTCACCCCTCCAGCGCCCGGCGCAGCCCTTCGGCCACACGTTGCGGGCTGGGGAAATAATCCCATTCGAAAGCGTGCGGGTAGGGCGTGTCCCAGCCGGTGACGCGGATGATTTGTGCCTCCAGCCGGTAGAAGCAACGCTCCTGCACCAGCGCCGAAAGCTCCGCGCCGAAGCCGGAATAGCGCGTGGCCTCGTGCACGATGACGCAGCGGCCGGTTTTGTTCACCGAGGCCGTGATCGTGTCGATGTCCAGTGGCACCAGGCTGCGCAGGTCGATCACCTCGGCGTCTATGCCGCTTTCCTCCACGGCGCGCAGCGCGACATGTACCATGGTGCCATAGGCCAGCACGGTGACGGCCTGGCCCGGGCGGCGGATGGCGGCACTGCCCAACGCGACCTTGTAGTAGCCCTCAGGCACCTCGGCACTCGCATGGCCGGTCCAGGGGCGGGCGGGCAGATCGTGGCGGCCGTCAAACGGGCCGTTATAGAGGCGCTTGGGCTCCAGGAAGATGACCGGATCATCCTCCTCGATGGCGGCGATGAGCAGGCCTTTGGCATCGTAAGGCGTGGCGGGGATGATTGTTTTCAGCCCCGCGACATGGGTGAAAAGCGCCTCGGGGCTGGCGCTATGCGTCTGCCCGCCATGGATGCCGCCGCCATAGGGGGCGCGCACCGTGATGGGCGCCCAGAATTCTCCCCCGGAGCGGTAGCGCAGCCGCGCCGCTTCGGAAACAAGCTGGTCATAGGCCGGAAGAATGTAATCGGCGAACTGGATCTCCACCACCGGCCGCAACCCGTAAGCACCCATGCCGATGGCGGTGGAGACGATACCCCCCTCGGACAGCGGCGTGTCGAAACAGCGCGTGGCGCCGTATTTGGCCTGCAGCCCTTCGGTGGCACGGAACACGCCGCCGAAATAACCCACATCCTCGCCGAAAATGAGCACATCGGGATCACGCTCCAGCATCACATCGAGCGCGGAATGGATGGCCTGGATCATGCTCATTTCGGTCATGAGTCTGCCCCGCTCTCGCGCCGCTGCTCCAGGTTTCGCCAGTCCGGCTCCTTGAAGACATGGTCGAACATCTCATGCTTCGGCGGCGGATTCTGGCCGTGCGTGCCCAGCGCCTCGCCCGCCTTGGCCGCGGCGCGCACCTGCTCGCGCAGTTCGGTTGCAAGTGCCTCATGCAGCACCTCGGACCATTCCCCAATCGCGATAAGATGCGCCTTGAGCCGCTCGATGGGATCGCCCAGCGGCCATGCACCTGCCTCGTCCGATGGGCGGTAGCGGGAGGGATCGTCATTGCTGGAATGGCCGGCGACGCGGTAGGTGACGAATTCGATGAGTGTGGCACCATGATTGGCGCGGGCGCGTTCGGCAGCCCAAAGCGTTGCGGCATACACGGCCAGAACATCATTGCCATCCACCCGCAGCCCCGGCAGGCCATAGCCAATGCCGCGCGCCGCAAACGTCGTCTCCTCGCCACCGGCCATGCCCTGGTAACTGGAAATGGCCCATTGGTTGTTGGTGACGCAGAGTATGGCCGGGGCGTGATAGACCGAGGCGAATACCATCGCCTCATGAAAACTCCCCTCCGCCGTGGTGCCGTCGCCGACGAAAGCCATGGCGATCCTGTCGTCATGCCTATAGGCCGAGGCCATGGCCCAGCCCACGGCATGGCCGAACCGGCTGCCGACATTCCCCGCCAGCGTGTAGAAGCCATATTCCCGCGCCGAATAGAGCAGCGGCAGTTGCCGTCCCCGCATAGGGTCGCCGGCATTGGCGAAAATCTGGTTGACGAGGTTGGCCAGCTTGTAGTCGCGCGCCATGAGGAAGCCGACCATGCGATAGGTGGGGAAACACATATCGCCCGGCAGCAGCGCCAGAGAGGGTGCCACGGCGGTGGCCTCCTCGCCGGTGGATTTCATGTAGAAAGACGTCTTGCCCTGGTGATGGGCGGTGAACATGCGGTCGTCGAACAGCCGGGTGAGCAGCATGGCGCGCAAGGCCCGGTGTAATATGTCCGGGCTGAGGTGCTGGTCCCATGGGCCGACGGCACGCCCGTCCTCGGCCAGCACGCGGATGAGGCTGTAGGGCAGGTCGCGCATCTGCGCTTCGGGCGTCAGGCTGTCCGGGCGGCGGGTGGCCCCGGCCTCGGGGAAGGTGAGGTAGCTGAAGTCCGGTGTTTCGCCCGGGCGCGCGTGTGGCACCGGGATATGCAGGCTGAGCGGCTGCTGGTTGCGCATGGCGGACCTCGCTGCTGGACGGATTCCTCGTGTTTCCAGCAGCATAGCGCCGTGCCCAGGCGTTGCCGCAACTGTCGTTTAGGCAGTCCAGTCCTCCGGTTTTCGCCGGGCCTGCTACAGCTCCCGTTTCAACGCCATGCCGGCCAGGGCCTTGGCATCGAGAATCTCATCGATATTGGCATCCGGCAGCACCGTCTTCGCCAGCTCCCGGATCGTGCTGCCCGTGGCCAGCGCCGCCTTCGCCAGTGCGGCGGCTCGCTCATAGCCTATGTAGGGGACCAATGCCGTCAGCGTCGCCGTGCTGACTTCCAGATGCTTGAGGCAGTTCTCCGGATTGGCCCGAATGCCATCGACGCATAATTTGGAGAGCGTGTTCACGGCATTCGTCAACAGCGAGATACTGTCGAGCGTATTATGCGCGATCAAAGGCTCGAAGGCATTGAGCTGGAGCTGCCCTCCTTCCGCGGCGAGGGTAATCGCGAGGTCATGGCCGATGACCTGAAAGCAGACGAGATTGACCATCTCCGGGATAACGGGGTTCACTTTACCCGGCATGATCGACGAACCTGGCTGGCGCGAGGGGAGGGAAATTTCGGCGAGGCCGCCGCGGGGGCCGGATGACAACAGGCGCAGATCGTTGGAGATTTTCGAGAGTTTTGTCGCGATGCGTTTCAGCACGGCGGAAAACATCACGAACGCCCCCATATCCCAGCTCGCCTGCAGCAGATTGCCGGACTGGGTAAAGGGCACGCCGCTGAGGACCGATAATTCCACGATGGCGATCGGCCCATATGTAGGATCCGCATTGATCCGCGTGCCGATGGCGGTGCCTCCCAGATTCACATCTGTCAGCAGTGCCACGGCATCGATCAGCCGCGCGATATCCTCGCGCAATGTCGTGGCGAAGGCGCTGAATTCCTGCCCCAGGGTCATTGGCACCGCATCTTGCATCTCGGTGCGGCCCAGTTTTACGATGTCGTAGAATTCGCCCGCCTTGACCTCAAAAGCCGAAGCCAGCCCGTCCAGAGCGTCGGAGAGCGATCTCTGTGCCAGGATGATGGCCACGCGGACGGCGGTGGGATAGGTGTCATTGGTGGATTGGCTGAGATTCACATGATCATTGGGATGAATAAATTCGAATTCCCCGATTTTATGGCCACTCAACTCCAGCGCCCGGTTTGCCAGCACCTCGTTGAAGTTCATATTGGTCGAGGTCCCGGCCCCACCCTGCATCACATCCACGGGGAACTGATCATGCAGCCTCCCGGCCAGAATTTCCTGCGCGGCCTGCTCTATGGCGGTGCCGATGGCCGGATCGAGCTTCTGCAATTTCACATTCGCCCGCGCGGCGGCGATTTTCACCATCGCAAAGCCGCGTAGCAGATGTTCATGGTGTGAGATGGGGATGCCGGAGATGGGAAAATTCGTCATCGCCCTGGCGGTCTGCGCGCTGTAATAAACAGCGTCGGGCACTTCTATCTCGCCGATTGAATCATGCTCATACCGCATCTGGATGACCTCCCCATGCCACTGAGTGATGACTATGCCAGAGTTTCCGTCAAGCGGGGAGGGAGGAGTATAGGGCTGCCCGGCCATCGCCACCGAGCCGGGGCATTGATCCGCTAATAGCCCTGCTCGCCCAGGAATTTTCCCGGCGGGTTGTAATCGCACAGATGAACGTCGCGCCCGTCATTCCCGGCGAACCCACATCCGCCCAGTTGAGACATCCGGGAAGACGCCATTTGTGATGTTAGAGACCGTTCCATAAGTCTACTCTGGCGGCCGTCAAGCGGCGATTTTCTGCGCTCCGGTGCTCACGTACTTAAGTACGCTCCGCTCCGGTGCTCAAAAATCACCACCAGCCGACTCACCAGAGCGACTTCTGAAACAGTCTCTTAGCCTGTTCGCTGCGCCGCAAAGCCACTCAGGCGTCGAGGTTGGCGACTTTGAGGGCGTTGGTGACGATGAAGTCGCGGCGGGGTTCTACGACGTCGCCCATCAGGGTGGAGAAGATCTGGTCGGTGTCTTCGGCGTCGGCGATTCTTACCTGGAGGAGGCGACGCACTTCCGGGTCCAGCGTGGTGGCCCAGAGTTCTTCCGGGTTCATTTCGCCGAGGCCTTTGAAGCGGGAGATGGTGAGGCCCTTACGGCCCGCGGCGAGCAAGGCTTCCCACATGGCGGCGGGGCCGTGGATGGATTTGGTGGCGCTGCCGATGGTGAGTGTGGCTTCGGCACCGAAGAGTTCGGTCAGGCGCTGGCTGCGTTCGGCGAGGTAGCGGGCTTCGGCGGTGCGCAGGGTGGCGGCGTCCAGATGGTAGCGCTCGGCGACGCCGCGCACGGTGCGGCCGAGGGTTATACCGGCGGCATCCGAGGTGACGACCCAGCCGCGCTCGCTGGCCAGGGCCAGCGCGTTCAGGCGGATGACGAGGGCGGCGTCGCGGGCGCTGTCGCCCAAAGCAGCGGGGGAGAACAGGCCGGCGATGGCAATCTGTTCGAGATAGGCCATGGGCAGGAGGTTGGCGAGCGCCTGGAGGCGGTGCACGGTCTGGCCGATCCAGATGGTTTCGGCCTTGAGCTCCTCGCCTTCCAGCGTGATGCCGGCGCTGATGAGTTTGGCCTCAGTCATGGAGCGGTCGAGCAGATAGGCTTCGAGCGCGTCGTCATCTTTCAGGTAGCGCTGGTCGTTGCCGCGCTTGGCGCGGTAGAGCGGCGGCTGGGCGATGTAGAGGTAACCCTGCTCGATGAGCTTGGGCATCTGGCGGTAGAAAAATGTGAGCAGCAATGTGCGGATGTGCGAGCCGTCGACATCGGCGTCCGTCATGATGACGATGCGGTGGTAGCGGAGTTTACCGGCATCGAACCCGCCCTGCTCCGGCTCGCCACGGCCGATGCCGGCACCTAGCGCGGTGATGAGCGTGCCGATTTCGGCTGAGCCCAGCATCTTATCAAAGCGCGCGCGCTCGACGTTGAGGATCTTGCCCTTCAGCGGCAGAATCGCCTGGAACTTGCGGTCGCGGCCCTGTTTGGCGGAGCCGCCGGCAGAGTCACCCTCGACCAGGAACAGTTCGGATTTCGCCGGGTCGCGCTCCTGGCAATCGGCCAGTTTGCCGGGTAGGGAAGAGATGTCCAGCACGCCCTTGCGGCGCGTCAGCTCACGCGCCTTGCGCGCGGCTTCGCGGGCCGAGGCGGCGTCCATCACTTTCTGGACGATGTTCTTGGCTTCTTTCGGATGCGTCTCGAACCAATGGCTCAGCGCCTCGGCAACGGCGGTCTGCACCACCGGCTGCACTTCCGATGAAATCAATTTATCCTTGGTCTGGGAAGAGAATTTCGGATCCGGCACTTTTACGGACAGCACGGCGGTCATGCCTTCGCGCATGTCCTCGCCATTCAGCTCCATCGTCTCTTTCTTGCTCATCCCCTGGGCGTATTTGGAAACCACGCGGGTGAGGGCGGCGCGGAAACCGGCCAGATGCGTGCCGCCATCGCGCTGGGTGATGTTGTTGGTAAAGCACAGCATGGTCTCGTGGTAGGAATCATTCCACGTCACCGCGAATTCCACGCGGATGCCATGCTCCTTGGCTTCGCCGATGGAGGTGATGGGCGTGGCCAGAACCGGCGTCTTGGCGCGGTCGAGCCAGGTGCAGAATTCCTTTACACCGCCGTCGTAATGGAATAGCGCCTCCTGGAACGGCTCATGCCGCTCAT
This sequence comes from bacterium, assembly GCA_026224825.1. Classification (GTDB taxonomy): domain Bacteria; phylum Pseudomonadota; class Alphaproteobacteria; order Acetobacterales; family Acetobacteraceae; genus Acidocella. Next base: position 19,836 of record JAMFRO010000080.1, read on the forward strand.
CGCGCAGGCGAATGGCGAGGCCGGAATTGAGGAACGCCAGCTCGCGCAAACGGCGCTCGAACACCGCGTAATCGAACTCAGTATGGGTGAAGGTGCCAGCGGAGGGCTTGAACGTAACCTCCGTGCCGTTAGGATGATCCGAATGGCCGACCAGTGACAGCGGTGCCACCGTATTGCCATGCTCGAAGCGGATAAAATGCTCTTCGCCATTGCGCCAGATGCGCACTTCCATCCATTCTGATAGCGCATTGACAACGGCCGCGCCCACGCCATGCAGACCGCCCGAAACCTTGTACGAATTCTGGTTAAATTTGCCGCCCGCATGCAGCTTGGTAAGAACCACCTCAGCCGCCGAAACCCCCTCCTCAGGGTGAATATCCGTTGGAATCCCACGGCCATTGTCGGTGATGGTCATCGATCCATCGCCGTTCAGCACGGCCTCAACCCGGTCCGAAAACCCGGCCTGAGCCTCGTCCACCGCGTTATCGATGATCTCGAAACCCATGTGATGCAGGCCCGAGCCATCGTCGGTATCCCCAATATACATGCCAGGGCGCTTGCGAACCGCATCAAGCCCCTTCAACACGCTGATCGAGGCGGCATCATAGGCCTCATCTTGAGGAACAGGCGGAATGGACGGCGTCTCGTCAGACATCAGCGGGAAAGGCTCCAAGCTCACAGGATTGAGCTGCGTTTATAGCCCGTATCGGCCAAAACACCTAGAGCCAGTACCATTGCCACTGCGGCTGGGGTTTGGGGTGTTTCACGGAAAAGGCCAGGGCTCTGCCCTGGACCCGCCAAGGGCCGAAGGGCCCTTGGACCCCACCGGGGTCTTGTAATGGTATGCCCTCGAGATCAGTTTGTTGTATAGCCCGTGCAGGGCATCCCTTTCAAACACCCGAAGTAGGGGGGGCCTGGGGCCTCAGGCCCCAGCGGGGTCCAGGGGCA
>JAMFRO010000081.1 GCA_026224825.1 bacterium
CTGCCCTGGACCCGCCAAGGGCCGAAGGGCCCTTGGATCCCACCCGGGTCTTGGAAAGGGATGCCCTCGAGATCACGTAGTTGGATAGCCCGTGCAGGGCATCCCTTTCCAAGACCCGAAGGTAGTGGGGGTCTGGGGCCTCAGGCCCCAGCGGGGTCAGGGGCGGAGCCCCAGCCTTTTTTCGCGGAACACCCCGCCTTCTGGATCAGCCTCTACTTGCCGGGTGCAACCAGAGGGTCTCGAAGTGCGGGGTTTCGTGGGAGGTGTCGTAGATGATGCCTTGGACTTTGTTGTTGAAGGCGATGACGGATTGGTTGTCGTAGAAGGGCACGGCGGGGACGAGCTCGATGAGGCGTTTCTGGGCCTGGCTGTAGAGGGTTTTGCGTAGGGCGGAGTCGTTTGATTCGCGGGCTTGTTCCAGCAGGCTGTCCAGTTCCGGGTCGGTGAGGCGGGCGGTATTGGCGCCGGCCTGTTTGTATGAGGGGATCTGGCTGGAGTGGTAGTTGAAGAACAGCGCGTCCGGCGTGTTGGTGTGGAATACGCCGCCGTTGATGATCTGGTAGAGGCCTTGCAGGCGCTGGTCGGCCAATTGCCCTATGGGAACGGCTTGGATGAGCACTTCCAACCCGATATGCCGCCATTCCTGCTGGATTTCGGCGAGCATGGGCACGGAGGCGGTGGTTGGGGTGAAGGGCAGGACGACGGAGAGGCGCTGGCCGTCTTTCAGGCGGTAGCCATCGGCGTCGCGCCCGGTCCAGCCGGCGTCGTCGAGCAGGCGGTTGGCTTGCGCGGGGTCGTACGCCAGTTGGCTCTCGAATGTGTTGTCGTAAAACGGCGTGTTCTCGGCCAGGAAATTGGCGATGGGGCGGAACACGCCGAAGCCGCAGATCTGGGTGATGCCTTCGCGGTCCAGCGAGATTGCCGCGGCCCGGCGTACGCGCACATCGTCAAACGGCGGGGCGGTGACATTGAAGGTGACGGCGCGCAACGGGCAGCCCATGCGCACGCGGCTGGTAAGTGAGAGTTCGGGATGTGCCGCGATGGTGGGGGCGGCCTGGGGAGGGATATCGGGGGTGAAATCATACTCGCCGGAGGCCAGCGAGAAATACCGCACCGAGGCGTCGGGGACGATGTCGAAGGTCAGGCGGTCCAGATAGGCGGGGCCTTTGTGTTGGGTAAGCGGCGGCGACCAGTTGTAATCCGCGCGTTTGACGAAGACCATGGATTGCTGTGGGGCGTAGCTTTCCAGCACGAAGGGGCCGGAGCCGACCGGGTGCAGGCCGAAGAGCTGGCGCGGGTGTGCGGCGATGGCTTTGGGCGAGACGATGGCGAGGAAGGTCTGGGCCAGCACGTTGAGGAAGGGCGCGTAGGGGCGGTTCAGCGTGGCTTCGAATGTGTAGTCATCGATGATGCGCCCGCTTACGTAGGGTTTGAGATAGGTGCCGGCCATTGGCGCTTTTTCCGCCGGCGAGATCATGTGGTCGAAATTGGCCAGCACGGCCGCGGCATTGAATTTGGCGCCGTCGCTGAAGGTGACATCGTCGCGCAGGCTGAAGGTATAGGTTTTGCCGTCGGGCGAGATGGTCCAGGCGGTGGCGAGCCAGGGTGTGGGGTTACCGTATTCGTCCAGGTAGATGAGGTTGTCGTACAGGATGCGCCCCATCCATTCCCAGGCGGTGGTGAAGGTGGCGTGCGGGTCCAGCGTGGCGTTGTCGAGCTGTATGGAGCAGCGCAAGGTGCCGCCAGCGATCCCTGGGGAGAGTTCGCGGTAGGTCTCGGGCGGGTAGATGAGGGGCGGTGTGCCGGTGCCGCTGGTGGTGCCGGCGAAGGCGCTGGGTGGCAGGCCGCTGAAGACTGCGGCGGCCGTGCTGGCACGGAGGAATTGCGATCGCTTCATCCAAGCGTTATAAGTCTATAATTACTATCGTCAATATGGCTATTTATCGCGGCGCAGCGCGTTGTTATTTATCGCGGCGCAGCGCGTTGTATGGTGCGGGTGGGGGGACTCGAACCCCCACAGGACTATGTCCCAACGGATTTTAAGTCCGGTGCGTCTACCATTCCGCCACACCCACTCCTGCTTTCCCCTAACCCGGACCACAGCACTTGGGCAATAAGGGCGGGCGGTAATAAGTCATTGACCGCCCACGGCCGGGCCGTGCAGCAATCGCGCCATGGCCCGCCGCCCGCCCGTAAAACCCCAGCCCAAAGCAAAGCCGCAGGCAAAGGCCCCGCCTAAGCCCCAGCCTAAGCCCCAGCCGAAGCAGGCGCCGAAAGCCACGCCGGTGCCGGAGCGCTGGCAGCGTTATGGGCGGCTGGGCTGGGTGGTGGCGCGGGCTGGGATTATCGGCGCCATCTGGGGGGCTGTGGTGCTGGTTCTGGTGGCGGTGTGGTTCACCTGGGACCTGCCCAACCCGGCCACCGCCGTTACCACCCCGCGCCGCCCGGCGATTCTGCTGCGCGACCCGGCCGGTGTGCTGGTGGCGCGGTTTGGCGATGCCGCCGGCCAGGTGGTGCTGCCGCAGAATTTGCCGCCTTACGTGCCGGGGGCGTTCATCGCCATCGAGGACCGGCGGTTTTACCAGCATGGCGGGTTTGACGGCGAGGGCATTCTTCGCGCGCTGGCGGTAGATATTTTGCACCGGCATGTGGTGCAGGGCGGCTCCACCCTGACGCAGCAGGTGGCGAAAACCCTGTTTCTGGGCAATGAGCGGACATTGCGGCGCAAGGTGCAGGAGGCGTTTTTAACCCTCTGGCTGGGGCGGCATTATAGCCGCGACGAGATCCTCGGGATTTACCTCAACCGCGTGTATCTGGGTGAGGGCGCCTATGGGGTGGATGCCGCCGCAAGGCTGTATTTCGGCGTGCCGGCGGCGCAGCTCACTCTGGCCCAGGCGGCGATTCTGGCCGGGCTGCCGAAGGCGCCCTCCAGCCTCAACCCGCTTGCGGACCCGCAAGGAGCGGCCACGCGCGCGACAGAGGTGTTGGATGCGATGGTGGCGGTGCAGGCCATCACTGTGGATGAGGAAAATGCCGCCGAGGCGCAGTTGGCCAATGCGGCCCAGCCGGTCTCGCGCACCTCCTGGTTCGCGCTGTGGGTGATGCAGCAACAGGGGACAAAAATCCCGGAGGGGGAGGATATCACCCTCTCCACCACCATGGATGCCGCACTCCAGGCCAATGCCGAGGCGGCGCTGGATAATGCCATCGCCACCCAAGGGCCGGGCTTTGGCGTGACCCAGGGGGCGGTGGTGGTGCTGGATGCGCGCTCGGGCGCTGTGCGCGCACTCATCGGCGGGGTGGGCGACCGCGAGGGGTATAACAGGGCTACGCTCGCGCGGCGGCAGACGGGTTCGGCGATCAAACCCGTCGTCTGGCTGGCGGGGCTGAAGGCGGGGATGACGCCGGATAGCATCGTGTTCGACGGGCCACTGTATTTTAGGGGCTATCACCCGCATGATTACGAGGCAGGGTATCGCGGCAACGTAACGATGACCGAGGCGCTGGCGGATTCGATGAACACCGCCGCGATAAGGATTTTGCTCCGTGCGGGTGGCGCGAAGAAGGTGATCGCGGTGGCGCAGTCGCTCGGGCTCAATGATCATTTTCCCGATGATGCAACTATGGCGCTTGGCACTGGCGCGGTGGGGGTGCTGCAGATGGCAGGTGCCTACGCAACCTTCTTCAACGGCGGCGAGCGGGTCACGCCTTACGGTGTGTCCGCCATCAACGGCGGGCCGGCTGGTGTGGTGGCGCCTGTGCCGGTGGTGCCGGGGGCGCAGGCGCAGGCGGTGGCGGATATGATGCGCGCGGTGGTGACAAGCGGCACGGGCAAAGGTGCGTTCATTGCGGATGTGTATACGGCGGGCAAAACCGGTACGACGCAGGATTTCCGGGACGCCTGGTTCATCGGCTATGCCAAGGGGGATATCATCGCCGTGTGGTTGGGCAATGATGATAATTCGCCGACGAACAAGATGCTGGGTGGGACGCTGCCGGCGACGATTTTCAAGGTGATTGCAGGTGAGTTATGAGGGGTTGATTTTGCATTTGGTGTTCGACATCAACCAGTTGCGCAGTGGACGGTCATAATACCGGTTCAAGCCAACAGCCAGTACACACATTGCAATGCTGAAGGCCGCGCCCATCCACAGTGCAGGCGCCACGGGGCCGGTGATCGCCAGAACCAGCAAAGCAAGAGGCACATGTATTGCGTAGATTGGATAGGAAATATCGCCGAGACGATCGAACAGCCGAGCCGTTCCAATGCCCGGCTCGACATGTAAGGCCAAACAGACGGCTACGGGGAATGCCAGAAGCACGGCCACGAGATAAGTTCCTGGGGTCGAGGACTGCCAACTCAGGGTTATGCAGACAATCGCCACAGCCAGCCCGGTGAGCCAAGGTTGCAGCCGTGGCGCCGGTGGCAGGACTCCGCGCTCCCGATAAATCAGGACGCCGAGGAAAAATGAGAATGATACCCGGGCGAGTCCCAGCGGAAAGGTAGATGCAGCATGGTGGTAACCGAAGGAATTTACGATAACGAGCGGTACGCCAGCCACCGCGACGATGAGCGCCAGGGTTTTGCGGTTCAGATGAGGCAGAAGCACTACGTAGAGCAAGTTGACGACGATCTCCCAGAATAGGGACCAAGCCGGAGGATTGAGGGGGTACGCAATTACAGCATTGAGCAGGGGAATGAAGAATACAGCTGGCACGCAGAGGGCTAAGGGCCGAGGAATGGTGAACCAGGCGCCAGGGGTGAGGAACAGCCTTCCGTGAGGCGCTGCAGTGATGGCCAGTAGCATGATACCGGTCCCCAAGATGTAGAGCGGATAGAGCCGTGCGAGTCGGATACGGGCGAAGCGGAGCAGCGACGTGCCGGAGCGTAGCTTGTCGCCATAGCTGGCCTCGATGACGCAGCCGGAGAGAAGAAAAAACAGATCTACCGCCGCGTAGCCCAGAGGATCACTGAAGGGGCGCAGGTAGGACCCTATATGGAAGGTCAGCACGAATAGGGCTGCGATGCCACGGATTCCGGCCAGGGTATGGAAATAGGTACGTGCTGCGGGAGGGGGCTGCGCGGATAGCCGGGAGCGTGAGGTTGAAAGCTGGCCCGAGACTGGAATAATTGTATCGCTCAACAGATATTCCGGCCAAGTTGAAGTAACTCTAAGTACTTCATTCCTGCGCCGGCAGCTTAAGCCTGTCAATTATTTCGATGTTGACGGAACCGACCGTTTCACAGCACGCATGTATTTAGAGCTGATCGCACAACGAATTGTTAAACCGCCAGCCGTGGCTTCAGCACCTGCAATTTCAGCGGCTGGCTGTCGGCGGTGGGGAATACGGTGCCGCCGGCGAAGGTGATGTCCACTGGCATGTGGTCGGTCAGGCCTGAGGCGAGCAGGGCGTCGACGGTCATCGAGGCTTCCAGTGTGGTGCTGGCGTTGGCCACGCTGATGCGGGCATGCGCGCCGGTGGCGGAGATGCGGTTGATGACCCAGCCGGTGCCGCCATTGCTGCGCGGGCGGAGCAGCACATGGTGCGGGCGGACGTAGATTTCGGCCGGGCCGTCCGGCGCATTGGCGGCTTCGGCGACCGGAAAACCGGCGTCCGCGAAAATGATGCCGCCGGCGGCGTGGCCGGTGATGTGGTTGCTCTCGCCGAGGAACTCATGGACGAAGACATCGGCCGGGTGCTGGTAGATGTCGATCGGCGCGCCCTGCTGGCAGATTTTGCCGCCATTCATGATGACGATGCGGTCGGCGAGGTCGAAGGCTTCTTCCTGGTCATGCGTGACGAAGATGGTGGTGATGTGCATCTCCTCATGCAACTGGCGCAGCCAGCGGCGCAGGTCGCGGCGCACCACGGCGTCCAGCGCGCCGAAGGGCTCGTCCAGCAGCAGCACGCGGGGCTGGCTGGCCAGGGCGCGGGCCAGAGCCACGCGCTGGCGCTGGCCGCCGGAGAGCTGGGCCGGGTAGCGGCCGGCGAGGGTTTCGAGCTGGATGAGTTTGAGAAGTTCGGTGACCTTCACATTCACTTCCGCTTTCGGGGTTTTGCGGATGCGCAAGGGAAAGGCGATGTTCTCGAACACATTCATGTGCCGGAAAAGCGCATAATGCTGGAACACGAAGCCGACGCCGCGCGCGGCGGGATGCGCCTGTGTCGCCTCGGTGCCGCCGATGGCGATGCTCCCCGAGTCCGGCTGGTCGAGCCCGGCGATGAGGCGCAGCAACGTGGTTTTGCCCGAGCCCGAGGGGCCGAGCAAAGCCAGCAATTCGCCATCACGCACGGTGAGATTCACATTGTCGAGGACGGTATGGCCATTGAAGCCACGGCTGACGTTGGAGATGGTGATTTCGGTCGACATCAGACGGTTCTCTTCCGTTTCACGGCGTTCATCTCATCGCGGAGGAAAAACTCCACGGTGGCCTTGGCGACCAGTGTAACCAGCGCCAGCAGCGCCAGCAATGAGGCGACGGCGAAGGCCGCCTGGGTCTCGTAAGAGCCGTAGAGGGATTCCACGGCGAGCGAAAGCGTGTCGGTCTCGCCGAAGACTTTGCCGGAGACGACCGAGACGGCGCCGAATTCGCCCATGGCGCGGGCGTTGCACAGCAGCACGCCGTAGAGCAGGCCCCAGCGGATTTTGGGCAGGCTTATGCGCCAGAAAATCTGCCAGAAATTGGCGCCGAGCGTGACGGCGGCTTCTTCCTCTTCATTGCCCTGCTCCTGCACCAGCGGGATCACCTCACGCGCGACGAAGGGGAAGGTGACGAAGATTGTGGCGAGGATCATGCCGGGCAGAGCGAAGATGATCTGGTAATTATGCGCCGAGAGCCAGCCGCCGAGCAGGCCGTTGAGGCCGAACAGCAGCACCTCCAGCAGGCCGGCGATGACGGGTGAGATGGAGAAGGGCAGGTCGATGAGGGTGATGAGCAGATTGCGTCCGGTAAATTCGAACCGGCCGATGCACCAGCTCGCGGCGATGCCGAAGGCGAGATTGGCCGGCACCGCCACGGCGGCGATGATCAGCGTCATCCAGATGGCGGACTGCACATTGGGGTCGGCGATGGAGGAGAAATACGCCTCGAACCCGGAAGAGAGCGCCTGGGCGAAGACCACGATGAGTGGCAGCAGCAGGAACAGGACCATGAACAGAAGTGCTATGGTAATGAGTGCGATTCTACCCGCTGATTTACCCGCTGCGTTACCCGCCATGACGCTTCCTCACCCAGGCTTGCAGTAGATTGATGGCGAGCAGGAGCAGAAACGACACGGCCAGCATCAGCACGCCGATGGCCGTTGCCCCCTGGTAGTCGAACTGGTCCAGCTCCTGCACGATGAGCACGGGCACGATTTCCGAGACCATAGGGCGGTTGCCGGCGATGAAGATGATGGAGCCGTATTCGCCCAGGCAGCGGGCGAAGGCCAACGCAAAGCCGGTGAGCAAAGCCGGGAGGATCGCCGGCAGGGAGATGCGGATAAAGATCGCAAGTGCGGACGCGCCCATGAGGTGCGCTGCTTCTTCCTGCTCCGGCTCCAGGTCTTCGATGACCGGCTGCACGGTGCGCACGATGAAGGGCAGCGAGATGAACATCATCGCCACGACAATGCCGGCGGGCTGGAAGGCCACCTGCAGCCCGAAGGGGACCAGCAAGGCGCCGATCCAGCCATCCGGCGCGTAGAGGGTGGAGAGGGCGATGCCCGCCACGGCGGTGGGCAGGGCGAAGGGCAGGTCGACCAGCGCATCGGCGATGCGGCGGCCGGGGAAGTTGTAGCGGGTGAGCACCCAGGCCACGAGCAGGCCGAACACGGCATTCGCCAGGCTGGCGTAGAGGGCGGAGCGCAGGCTGATCCAGAGATCAGCCAGCACACGCGGTGTGGTGATGGTGCCGAGAAACGCCTCCCACCCCATGCCGGCGGTGAACCACAGCATCACTGCCAGCGGGCCGAGCACGATGATGCCGAGCCACAGGAGGGTGATGGTGAGGCTGGTGCGGAAACCCGGCAACACGCTGGCGGGACGCCAGGTGAAGCCGCGTTTGGCACCCACTGCCGGTACGGTGAGGGAGGCGCTCATGCGGTTGTGTTAGCCGCCGACGCCGAAGAAGGAGGCGCCGCTGGCCCCGAAGGACTGGTCCAGATAGCCGCCATTACCGAAGAACTCCGGCTGTGCCTTCTCCCAGCCACCAAAATCCTTGATGGTGACGAGGTCGAGCAAGGGGAACTGGCTGGCATATTTGGCCACGGCCGCCGGGGCCGACGGGCGGTAGAAATTCGCGCCGATCAGATCCTGCGCTTCCGGCGCGTACAGATAGGTGAGGTACTCGGTGGCGATCGCCGTGGTGCCATGGGCGGCGACGTTCTTGTCCACCAGCGCCACCGGGGGCTCGGCCAGGATGGAGAGCGAGGGGCGCACGATCTCATAGCTGCCCGGGCCGGCTTCCTTGATGGAAAGATAGGCATCGGACTCCCAGCCGACCAGCACGTCGCCGATCTTGCGCTGGGTGAAGGTGAGGGTGGAGCCGTGCGCGCCGGAATCCAGCACCGGCACGTTGGCGAAGAATTTCTGCAGGTACCCGAGGGCGGCCTTCTCGCCACCGAGGTTTTTCAGCGCCCAGGCCCAGGCGGCCAGCACGTTCCAGCGGGCACCGCCGGAGGTCTTCGGGTTGGGTGCAACGATCTGCACGCCGGGCTTGATCAGGTCGCCCCAGTCCTTGATGTTCAGCGGGTTGCCCTTGCGCACCAGGAACACGATGGTCGAGGTGTAGGGGGTGGAGTTGTTCGGCAAACGCGACTGCCAATCGGCGGCGATCAGCCCTTTTTTGGCGATGGCGTCGATGTCATAGGCCAGAGCGAGGGTGACGACGTCGGCCGGCAGGCCTTCGATGACCGCGCGGGCCTGGGCGCCGGAGCCGCCATGCGAGTAGTGCAGCACCGGGGTGGTGCCGGTTTTGGTGGCCCAATGGGTGGCGAACAACTTGTCATAGGCGGCGTAGAGCTGTGCCGTGGGGTCGAAGGAGACGTTGAGCAGCGTGTTGGCATCCGCGAAGGCGGGCTTGCCGGTAACGGCGGCAGCGCCAGCGGCGCCGATGGCGGCCGCGGTATAGGAGAGAGCCTGGCGCCGTGAGAGGGTGATGGCCATGTTTTGATTCCCTGTGTGTCGCGATGATGATCTAACGTGTTCTTATTCTATATATGCTAAATAGACATGTAAACTAGGGAATGTCGTTATACCTTCGGATTTTCGTGTGTTTGTCTATAGTGTTGGTTTTTGTGAAGTATATTCAAATGGTTATTTTGTAAAATTGTAACAGGGCGCGCCGCGTGATTCTCTCCAAATATCCATAAACTTAGAGGTTTTCCAGCCGTAGGGCTAAGAAAATTGGTGTTTATGGGAGCTCGTGCAGAGCCCTCGCCAACCTGGTGACGGCATCGCGCAACTCCGCCTCGTTCATGCTGCCGAAGCCCAGCCGCGCGCCGTTGGTGCCATGGCCATTGGTGGCGAAGGCCTGGCCGGGGGTGACGCCGATGCGCTGCGCGGCCAAAGCGGCGGGGGCGAGGGTGACGCCGGGGGTAAAATTGACCCAGAGGGCGAGCCCGCCTTGCGGCACGGAGAAGCTGGCTTTTGCTCCCAGCCCGGCCTGCAGCGCCGCGCCTAAGCATTCGCGCCGTTCCTCGTACAGGCGCAGCACTTTGCGCGTATGGCTCTTGAGTACGCCGTCGCGCATCAGCTCGGCGGCAGCCGCCTCGGTTGCCGGGTCGCCCTGGCGGTCGATCATCATGATCTCCGCGCCGGCGCGGGCGATGACATCCGCCGCACCGACGAGATAGCCTATGCGTAAACTCGGCGAGAGCAGTTTGGAGAGCGAGCCGATGTAGAGCAGCCGCTCCCAGTTCTGCGCGCTGGCCAGAGGCAGCACCGGGCGATGCGCGAAATGGAACTCATGGTCGTAATCATCCTCGACGATGACGAATTTATACTCCTCGGCCAAAGCCAGCAGCTTTATTCGCCGGTCCGGCGGCATGGTGACGGTGGTGGGGAACTGGTGATGCGGGGTGACATACACGGCACGAATCGGGTGGCGGCGGCAGGCCGCTTCCAGATCATCCAGGCACATGCCTTGCTCATCCAGCCCCACCGCGACGATTTTGGCACCTGCGGCGGCCAGCGCCTCGCGCGCCGGCGGGTAGCTCAGGGTTTCGATGGCGGCATGGTCGCCACTCTGCACCAGCAGGCGTGAGGCGAGGTAGATGGCCATCTGGCTGCCGCGGGTGATGCAGATGTTTTCCGCTGTCACGTTCAACCCGCGATCGGTGTTCAGCATGTCGGCCACGGCCTCGCGCAATGTGAGCAAGCCGCGCGGGTCGCCATAGCCAAGCAGATTGCGGCGGGATGCTTCCAGCAGCGCCCGGCGCCAGGCGCGGGCGACGAGCGGGGCGGGCATCAGGCGTGTGTCCGGGGCGCCGTCGTCGAACACCAGCACGCCGCGTTTGGCTTGGTGGTAGGGTAGGTTGGGGGCGGTGCGGCGGAGTGTGAACGCGGCGGTGCTGGGGGCGTGCGGCAGCGGGGCGTGGATTTCCTCCACCACCGGGAGTGCGGCGGAGACGAAGGTGCCGCGTTTGGGCTCGGTGGTGAGCCAGCCTTGCGCCACCAGCTCCTCATAGGCCTGCTGGATGGTCTTGCGGTTGGCGCCCACCATCTGGCCCAGCTCGCGCGTGCCTGGTAGAGCAGAGCCAGGGACCAGCCGGCCGCGTTTGATGCCATCCATGATGGCATGGGCGATTTGCAGGTACGCCGGTTGGGCGGCCTCGCGGTCCAGCGTGATGTGTAAATCCCATGGCCTCAACATGTTTCGCGCTCCCGCATCTGGACCAGTACGAATTACAAAACTGGAGGTTCCAGCTAACCCTGTAAAGCCATAGGGTGGAAAAATAAGAAGACGACCACGCCGCCCACACGGTCCCTCGAACGATCAACCCCGCCGCAACCAACGGCACGGAACGAGAAGGACCGCGCTATGACCGCTCCGCCGATTATGCCTGTAAAGGCCTTGAAAAAAGACGCCCTCGGCCCGCTGGAATTGCTGGCCCAGGGTATTGCCCTGATCTCGCCGACCATGACGGCGGCACTCATTGTGCCGCTCATGTATGGCACCACCGGCAACTGGAGCTGGCTCTCTTATGGGCTTGGCACCGTTATGCTGCTGTTCGTGGCGCTCAACCTCAACCAGTTCGCCTCGCGCTTCGCGGGTTCGGGCTCGATGTATCAGTATATCTGTAAAGGGCTCGGCAATGTTACCGGCGGGCTCGGCGGTTGGGCGCTCATCTGGTCCTATCTCGGCATTTCCATTGCCGGCGCCACGGGTTTCACCACTTTCGCGCAGACATTGCTCGGCATGGTTGGCGTCAATTGTCCGGCCATACCGTTGTTCGTGCTCTGCATTGGTGTTTCCGGCTTCTGCGCCTGGAAAAACGTGGCACTTTCGGCAAAGGTGATGCTGATCCTGGAAGGCGTTTCCATGGCGCTTATCACGCTGCTCTGCCTGGTGGCCCTCGGCTTCCATGGTTTCACGGTCGATACGGTGCAGTTCGCACCCAGCAGCTTCTCGGTCAGCACGCTCGGCCTTGGTGTTGTCGTGGCTGTGTTCTCGCTGGTCGGGTTTGAATCCGCCACGGCGTTTGGTGATGAAGCCCGCAGCCCGCTCAAATCCATCCCCTGGGCGGTCATCGTCAGCCTTATCATCGCCGGCGTGTTCTTCGTGTTCGTCACTTACGTTGAAGTGCTGGCGACGCATGGTTATTCCACCACGCTGGACCAGCTTACAGCGCCGCTGAATACCATTGCCGGGCTAGTGCATATGCCTTGGCTGGCTGCCCCGCTTTCGGCCTGCGCCATGATGAGCTTTTTCGCCCTCAACCTATCCTGCCTCAATGCCGGTTCGCGCGTTATCTACATCATGGGCCAGCAGGGGCTGTTCCCCAAGTTCACTGCCGATACCCACCATGTTAACGAAACCCCGCATATCGCGGTGCTGATCATGGGTGCGCTGTCTTTCGGCCTGCCGACCTTCTGCGCGCTGAAAGGCATGGCGGTGGGTGATATGTTCAACGATGCCGGCACCATGGCGGCTTTCGGCTTCATCGTCGCCTATATTCTCGTCACCATCGCTGCCCCGCTCTACGTCAAATCCCTGGGGCAGTTGAAGCCGATGCATATGGTCATTGCTGCAGCTTCGTTGATCCTGCTGCTGATACCCACCATCGGCAGTGTGTACCCCGTGCCGGCGGCACCGGTGAAATATTTCCCCTATATGTTCGGGGCGTATTTCATCATCGGCGGCATCTGGATCGGCGTGCAGAACCAGCGCCTGCTCATCGCCAGCCGTGGCTTCCCGGAGATGGCGCGGGATGCCTGATTTCACCCTCGATGGCGTGGCGGTTGCCGCCACGCCGGGAGAGAGCGTGCTGGCGGCCTGCCAGAGGGTTGGGGTGGTACTACAAACCGTGTGCAAGGGCCGTGGCATATGCGGTGCCTGCCGGGTGGATGTGGCGCCTGAGTTTTTATCCCTGCTGGAACCGCCTGCGAAAAATGAGGCCCGTTTGCTGAATTATCTGTCTCCTGGCCAGACCACATACCGGCTGGGCTGCCAGATCAAACTCGAAGATGCATTGGCGGGGCTGCGGCTCATCGCCGTTCCGCTGCAAGTTAAGACTCAACCTAAGGAGACCGAAACATGAGCGACGTATTGGAAGAAAAACAGGTAACCCTCGAAGCTGTCGGCGCCAATTTCGTGCAGGAGACCATGTTGGAAATGCGGGCGAAGACGCGCGCGGTCATCCACGCCATCGCCGCCGCCTGCAAGCCCGGCATGGTGGAGGAGGATGCCGTGCAGTTGGCGCGTGATTTACTCGCCGAGGGTGATATGATCCGTGGCTGGCATGATGTGTATGTGCGCTTTGGCAGCAATACGCTGAAGACTTTTGGTGCGGAGTCCGACCCCGGCATCGTGCTGAAGGAGGATGATATCTTTTTCATCGACATCGGCCCGGTATGGGGTGAGACCGAGGGCGATGGCGGGGATAGCTTTGTGGTGGGTGCGGATACCGGCATGGAGCAATGCGCTGCTGATGCGAAGAAACTCTTCCACATCGTGCGCAAGAAATGGGAGAGCACGGGGCTGAGCGGTAAGGGGCTCTATGATTTCGCCATTGAAGAAGCGAAGTCTTTGGGCTGGGAGCTGAATATGGACCTCTCGGGGCACCGTATCTCGGACTTCCCGCATGAGGCGGTATACGCCGGGCCGCTGGCCGAGGTGGATTTCAAGCCCTCGGCTTTGATCTGGGTACTGGAGATTCACATCCGCCACCCTGAAGGCCTGTACGGCGCATTCTTCGAAGACATGCTGCTAGACGATTCGTATTTCGCCTAAAAGGAGCAAAAGTTTTTGGTGCAGCTTTTTTCAAAAAGCTGCTGCTTACTTACTTATCCTACCCTGATGTTCCCCGCGGAACATCAGGGCAACTAAAAAGCAGCCAGCCCCGTAATCGCCCGCCCGAGAATCAAAGCATGCACATCATGCGCCCCCTCATAGGTATTCACCGTCTCCAGGTTAACCATATGCCGGATCACATGATACTCATCAGATATCCCATTCCCGCCGTGCATGTCGCGCGCCACCCGGGCGATATCCAGCGCCTTGCCGCAGTTGTTGCGCTTCAGCAGTGAGATCATCTCGGGCGCTGCCTGGCCCGCATCCATCAGCCGGCCGAGTTGCAGCACGCTGTGCAGGCCGAGCGTGATTTCGGTCTGCATGTCGGCCAGTTTCTTCTGCACCAATTGCGTGCCCGCCAGCGGGCGGCCGAACATCTGGCGCCCTAAAGTATACTCACGCGCGGCATGGAAGCAGAACTCCGCCGCACCCAGCGCACCCCAGGCGATGCCGTAGCGTGCGTTGTTGAGGCAGGAGAACGGGCCGCGCAGGCCTTTCACATCCAGCAGGCCTTCGTCGGGCACGAACACCTCGTCCAGCATGATCATGCCGGTGATGGAGGCGCGGAGTGAAACCTTGCCCTCGATCTTTGGCGTGGTCAGGCCCTTCGCGCCGCGCTCGAACACGAAGCCGCGGATGTCGCCGGCATCGTCCTTGGCCCAGACCACGAATACATCCGCGATGGGGGCGTTGGTGATCCAGGTTTTGGAACCCGAGAGCAGGTAGCCGCCGTCCACCTTCCTGGCGCGGGTGCGCATGGAGGCGGGGTCGGAGCCGGCATCGGGCTCGGTGAGGCCGAAGCAGCCGACATATTCGCCGGTGCGCAGTTTCGGCAGCAGCCGGTCCTTCAGTGTGTCGGACCCGAAGGCGTAGATGGGGTACATGCACAGGCTGGACTGCACTGAGAAGGCGGAGCGGTAGCCGCTGTCCACACGCTCGATCTCGCGGGAGATGAGGCCGTAGGCGACGTAGGAGACATCCGCGCAGCCATGGGTGGGGAGTGTGGCGCCGAGGAAGCCGAGTTCGCCCAGCTCGTTCATGATCTCGCGGTCGAATGTCTCAGAGCGGAAGGCTTTCAGCACACGCGGCTGGAGTTTGCCTTGCGCGTAGGCATGGGCGGCGTCGCGTATGGCGCGCTCTTCCTCGTTCAGCAAACCCTCGAGGCGCAGAGCATCCGCCCAGTCGAAAGACGCCATTTTACCTTTGGCCATTTTTCTGTTCCCTCTCAAACCTGCCCCTTTCTCGCGCAAAGCGCTGCTTGGGGCAATTGCTGGCCCCTATCCGCCGCCTGGGCTAGAAGGCCCGGATGGATCAAAACTATGACGTGATTATCATCGGCGCGGGCGCGGCCGGGTTGTTTTGCGCCGGTACGGCGAGGCTAAGGGGCAAACGCGTGCTGGTGCTGGAGCACGGGGCGGAGCCGGGGCGCAAAATCCTCATCTCGGGTGGCGGGCGTTGCAATTTTACCAACCGGCAGGTGCGCGCCGAGAATTTTCTCTCCGGCAACCCGCATTTCTGTAAATCCGCGCTGTCGCAGTTCAACCCTGGCGATTTCATCGGTCTGGTGGAACAGGCGGGCATTGCCTACCACGAAAAAACCCTGGGCCAGCTCTTCTGCGATGGTCCGGCGCAGCAGATTCTCGACCTGCTGCTGGCCCGCTGCCAGGGTGCTGAAATCCGGCTGAGCACCGAGGTGCTGGAGGTCTCCCATACCGAGCGGTTCATGGTGCAAACCACGCGCGGCACGTTTTTCGCCCCCAGCCTGGTGGTGGCCAGCGGCGGTCTGTCCATCCCCAAACTCGGCGCCACGGGGCTGGGCTATGAGTTGGCCAAAAAATTCGGGCTGGCCGTGGTGCCGACCCGCGCCGGGCTGGTGCCGCTGGTGTTTACCGGCGTGGACCTGCCCTGGATGCAGGGGCTGGCAGGCGTTTCCGTCCCCGCGCGGGTAAAAGCGGGCAAACGCGCGTTTGCCGAGAATGTGCTGTTCACCCACCGCGGCATGTCCGGCCCGGCGGTGTTGCAAATCTCCTCCTATCTGGCCCAGGGGGATGGTTTTTCGACCGATTTCTACCCCGAAGCGCGGCTGGACGAGGTGCTTGTCGAGGCGAAAACGCGGCGGCCGAAAGCAGAGCTGAAAACCGTGCTGGCCGAGGTGTTGCCGGCCCGGCTGGCGGCGCATTTTGCCGGGCCGGAGCCCAGGCGCATGGCGGATTTTCCCGATAAGTTCTTACGCACGCTGGGGGCGAAGCTGAATGCGTTTCCGCTGACCCCGGCCGGCAACGAAGGCTTTGCCAAGGCCGAGGTGACCGCCGGCGGCGTGGATACGGACGGGCTGCACTCCAAAACCTGCGAGAGCAAAACCGTGCCTGGCCTGTTCATCATCGGCGAGGCGGTGGATGTGACGGGCTGGCTTGGCGGGTATAATTTCCAATGGGCCTGGGCCAGCGGCCAGGCGGCGGGGGCGGCGGTCTAGCTCGCCGTCGCGGCGGCGGCGGCAAAGTCCGGCAGGTCGGTACCGGTGCCGGCGGCCCAGTATTCGTTCTGGCCGTCGTTCCAGTAATCGATGGCCATGCCGCGGTATTGGGCGTTTTTTACGCCGTGTGCGGGTTCGCCATTGGCGGGCCAGACGCATAAAGTAATGCTCTGGCCATCCTTGGTGTAAACCGACACCTGGGCGATGTGTCCGGCCACCACATCCGTGCGGCTGCTGGTGAGTTGGAAGCCGGGTACGTTGGGGGGCGGGGTGGTGGCGGCCAGGGTCGCGGGGCCGCCGCGTAGGGCGGCATCGCGCACGCTCATCAGATCCTTGGTGTTATCGTGATGCGGCAGGAAGGTGAGCAGGAGGGCGGCGGCCAGAGCGGTGGCGGCGACCCAGCCGGGGCGGTTGGGCAGCCAGCGGCGCGGTTTGGGGGTGAAGGGGAGTATCTCCGCGCCCTCGGCCAGCAGCAGCGCCTCGATGCGGGCTTGCAGTTCTGGCGGTGCCTGTTCCGGCAAGGCCTCGGCCAGCCCGGCGCGCAATTGCGCCAGCTCCGCCAGCGTGCGTGTGCAGGCCGGGCAGGAGGCGAGATGCGCCGTCAGCGCCGCTGTCTGGTCTGGCGGCAGCTCGCCATCCAGCAGGGCATTTAGATGTTCGTTGTAATCAGCGCAGCTCATGTCAGGCTCCCATCATGGGCTGCAAGCCAGGCTTTGCGCAAATCCTCCCGCGCGCGGGAGAGGCGGGACATGACCGTGCCGGTGGGGATGGAAAGCGTGCTGGCGATCTGCGTGTAGGAGAGATCGCCATACTCGCGCAAAACCAGCACCTCGCGCAGCGCCTCCGGTAGCCCCGCCAGCAGCAAGCGCAGGCGCTGGGCGCGCTCGGCGGTCACGGCTGTCTGTTCGGGGTTGGGGGCGGGGTCGGGCAATGCGGTGAGCCATTCATCATCGGTGGAAATGGGGGCGGGCGGGGTTTTGCTGCGGTGGATGTTGCGCATGATGGCGGCTATCCAGGCTTTGAAATCCTCGCCTTGGTAGGAATCGAAATAGCGCAAAGCACGCAGGTATGTTTCCTGCACCAGGTCATCCGCGCGTGTCCGGTTGGTGGTGAGTGCCAAAGCAAGCCTGTGCAAATAGCCCAGCAAAGGCAATGCCAGTGCCCGGAAACGCGCGGTCTGCTGATCGCCTGAAGCGGCCATGATATCGCTATGCTTTGTGAGGGCGGGTTATTGGACGTCCACCTCTCCTTGCATGTCCGGATGGATGGCGCAACGGTATTTGAAACTGCCGGCGGTGGCGAAGGTATTACTCCAACTGGCATTGGGGTCGATGGTGCCGGAATCAAAGCTTTTACCATCCAGCGCGGTGGCCGTATGCGGAATGGAATCCTGGTTGGTCCACACCACCTTGTCGCCCGGATGCACGGTGATTTTCGCCGGCACGAAGGTGTAGTTGGTGATGGCGACGGTGATGGTGGCGGCCTGGGCCAGGGGGGCTGCACAGAGCAGCAACGCGGCGGCGGTAAGTATTTTGAGCATGGGATTACCTTTAAGCGAGTGTGGTGTCGGTGATGGCCAGGCGCTCGTGATGCGCGCGATAGGCGATGGTGGAGATGCCGAGATATGCGCCAACCTCGCCGGCGGGCAGCGTCAATATCGGCCCTTCATGTGGTGCTGTGCCGGCCACGGCCTGCGGAAATGCCGTGGAGCGGGCTGTGTGGAATGCGATATTGCCTTCCACTTTCTGCACGATCTGATGGATATGCCCGTTCAGGAATGTAACGGAACCGAAGCGGCGGAACAAAGGCATGGCCTGCGTGGCATCGGCCGTGCTCCAGCCCCATTTGGCGTAGAGATCCCACAGCGGAATATGCGCGAAGACGACGATGGGGGTGGAGGAGCTTTGCGCCTTCAGGTCATCGGCCAGCCAGGCGAGCTGGTCGGGCCCCAGCAGCCATTGGCCGTCCGGCGTGGTGTGCATCACATTGATCAGGCCGATGAAATGCACGCCGTTCTGGTCGAAACTATACCAGCCGCCGGCGGTTGAATTTTTGCCGTAGCGGGAGAGGTAGAGTTTCTTGCCCGGGTCCAGCATGTCGTGCTCGCCGGGGATATGGTAGATATCCAGGCCCAGAGTGGCATAGATCTGATCGGCGGTGTCGAATTGCGCTTCCTTGGCGAGATGGCTGATGTCGCCTGTCTGTAACAAAAATGCGGGCTGTTGTGGTTTGGCTTTCACCTGGGCAATGGCGGCGGTGAGTGTGGCGTTCACATCATGATAAGGCCCGGCATGGAAGCCGATATGCGGGTCGCTCATTTGCAAAAACGTGAAGCTGCTGTTGGTATATTCATCAGCCTCGGCGGTGCCGATAAGGCCTACCGTACGCGGCACGCCGGCCACCACGGCCCAGACCATGCCGGTGCCGAACCAGCCGGCGCATTTAAGTACCTTGCGGCGTGAGGTGGATGAAGCTGCGTCGATCTCGTCCATGGGGAAGGCTCCTGCTTGTTACCTGCCCCCAAGACTGTGCTGGCCTAAGTTTTATTCCCGAAAACGCAAAAATATTTTTGTCCCGCTGCGGCGAATAAATGCGGGTGCCGGGCAGTCTTTACCGTACCTGCCGTGCATTGCGGCGGGTTGAGAGATCGGAGAGAGTCATGAACAAGATGTTTGGTGTTATGCTATCCGCCGCGCTGCTGTGCAGTAGTGCCGCCATGGCCAAGACAACGGATGCGCCCTGCGATACGCAGTTGCATGCGCAGATCAGCGCGCTGCAGGCGCAGGTGACGCAGTTGCAGGAAAATTCGAATGTGCAGCAGTCTGATTCCATCGTTGGTTATCAGTTGCCGTCCGGCGGCTGAGGGGGGCAGGAAAAAGGCCTGGGCTCTGCCCCGTCGTGCGAAACACGTCTCCGGCGTGACGGCCCGCTGGGCCTCAGGCTCAGCGGGCCAGCAAAGCGCGCACGGCATCGGCGCATTCGGCGTCCAGCGCCTGCGCGGCCAGCGCTTGGCATGCCGCCAGGGTGGTGCCGCGAATGGCCTGCTTCACGCGCGGAATGGCATTGCCGTGCATGGAGAATTGCCGGATGCCGAGGCCCAGCAGCAAGGGGGTTGCCTGCGGGCGCGAGGCCAGCTCGCCACAGAGCGAGACGGGAATGCCGGCCGCGGCGGCACTGGTGGTGGTGAAGTGGATGAGGCGCAGCACGGCGGGCTCCAGCGGGTCGTAGAGCTTGGACCCGGCCGGCAGGGCGCGGTCCGCCGCCAGCGTGTACATGGTGAGGTCATTGGTGCCGATGGCGAAGAAATCGGCATGTTTGGCCAGCACCGGGGCGGAGAGTGCTGCGGCCGGGGTTTCCACCATGATGCCGAGCGGCGGCGGGGCCTCAGGCAGCAGGATGTTTTTGCGGCGCTTCAACCGCCGCCAGACGCGCTGCAATATGGCGCGCGTGGCCTGCACCTCGGCTGCCAGGCTGACCATGGGCAGCATGATGCGCACCGGCCCGAGGGCGGCAGCGCGGATGATGGCGGCGAGCTGCGTTTCCAGCAGTGCCTCGTGCCGCAGCAGCAGGCGAATACCGCGCAGGCCCAGCGCCGGGTTGGGCTCGGGTGATTTCGGCAGATAGGCCGAGAGCGTCTCCACCTCCTTGTCCGAGCCCCAGTCGAGCACGCGGATCGTCACCGGCTCGCCCTCCATGGCCTCGACGATGGTGCCGTAGATGCGTGTTTGCGTCTCTTCATCCGGCAGGGTCTCGCGGTTCATGAAGATGAATTCCGAGCGCAGCAGGCCGATGCCATGCGCGCCGGATTCCGCGATCATGGCCAGCTCGAACGGCAGCTCCAGATTGGCCTGCAGCTCCACGGTAAGCCCGCAGCGGGTGATGGCGGGCAGCCGCGCCAGCGGCGCCAGCGCGCGCTTGGCCCGCGTCTGCGCCGCCAGTTTTTTGCGCGCAGCATCCAGGCTGGCCCGGCCGGGGTTGATGATGATCTCACCGGTATCACCGTCGATGATGGTGAAGGCACCGGGCACGAGGCCCTCCAGCGCTCCCTCCACCCCCAGCACGGCGGGCAGGCCCAGCGCGCGCAGCATCACCGCCGTATGCCCGTCCGTGCCGCCTTCCTCAGTGAACACGCCTGCGACACGCTCGGGCTGGATCAGCGCGGCATCGGCCGGGCGCAGCGATTCGGCGGCGAGGATGCTGCCGGCGGGCAGGTTGGCGAAACTGCGGAAGGGCTGCCGGGTGAGGTTGCGTATCACGCGCCGCCCCAGCTCACGGACCTCTTCAGCGCGGCGCAGGCGGCCGGCCTTGTCTGTAGCTGCTTGCGCCATGATGACCCCGGCCTGCGCCTCGGTCTCGCTTTGCACGGCACCTTCGGCGCACAACAGGTCATCGGTTATGCGCACGCGCACGCCGCGCAGCAGCCGGGCCGAGCCCAGCATGTGCAGATACATATCCATTAGCGGCGCCAACTCGGCCTGGGAATTTTCGGGCAAAGCGGCCAGCCGGTTCTTCAGCTTGTGCAACTGCTTGCGCGAGCGCTCCAGCGCCTCTTCCAGCCGCGCCAGCTCAGGCTCCACCTCGGCGGCGGCGATGTGCCGGATAGAGATATGCAGTGCCGGCTCAACGGCCTCATGCACCCGGCCGATGCCGATGCCGGGCGAGACTGGATGGCCGGTAAAGCGCCGTTCCGTGGTGGGTTCCGTGGTGTTTGGGGGGCTAGTCGGTCTCATGAAAGCCGGCCTCGATGAGGGCGGCGATGGCGTCGAGAGCTTCCTTCGCGTCGAACCCCTCGGCCGAGAGGCGCACCGTGCTGCCAATGCCAGCGCCCAGCATCATCAACCCCATGATGGAGCGGGCGGAAACCGATTGGCCGTCCTTCGCCACCTCCACGCTGGCGGAAAACTTCTCGGCCAGGGTCACCAGCTTGGCGGCGGCGCGCGCATGCAGCCCGCGGCGGTTGACGATGGCGAGGTCCGTGCTGATCTGGTCCGCATCCATTATAGAGCGTCCATATTACTCAGCGGCGCGGCAGGCGGGGGCGAGGTCGTGCCCGGAGCATATATATTTGCGTCCGGCAGCCTCGGCATGCGCCACGGCCTCCAGCAGCGTTTCCTGGCCGCGGATTTTGGCCAGTTTCACCAGCATCGGCAGGTTCACCCCGCCGATGATCTCGATGCCCGGCTGCGAGGCCATGGACATGGCGAGGTTGGAGGGGGTGCCGCCGAACATGTCGGTGAGCAATATCACGCCGTCGCCGTCATCCACCTCGGCCACGCGCCGCGCGATCTCGGCGCGCTGGCTCTCGAACTCCGCATCGGATTCGATACAGACGGTGGCAAGGTTTTTCTGCTTGCCGACAACGTGTTCCATAGCGTCGCGCAGTGCCGGGGCCAGCGCACCATGGGTAACCAGAACCATGCCGATCATGTAAGGAGGCTCATTCTTTCTCGTATGTGGCCGCTGTTGGGGCCGCTGTTGGGCGGGCGCTGAACTTGCTGGATTCGCGGTGCGTAACACCGATTCTCCAGCCCGTTTTGGCCAAATGGGAACTCAGTTTCTCAACCATATATACCGATCTGTGCTGTCCGCCTGTGCATCCGACGCATATTGTCGCATATTTTTTCCCCTCCTGCACGAACCTTGGCAATAAAAATTCAAGGAGATTCAGGAGTTTGCTAAAGTATGTCGCAAAATCAGGGTCTTGCTCAATGAAACTGGCAACTTCCGTGTCGAGGCCGGAAAGGTGACGTAGATGTGGTTCGTAATGCGGATTTTTCAGGAAGCGCGCATCGAATACCAGATCTGCTTCGCGCGGTACGCCGGCCGGATAGGCGAAAGACACAAGGTTGAGCACCATGCCGGGTGTGTGCGCGCCAAAATGCTGCTCGATGAGCTGGCGCAGTTTGGGCACGGGCAAAGCGGAGGTATCGACCAGCCAGTCGGCGGCGCGGGCCAGCGGCGCGGTAAGCTCGCGCTCCATGGCTATCCCCGCGACGATGGCGCCGGCCTGGGCCAGCGGGTGGCGGCGGCGGGTCTCGGAATAGCGGCGGAGCAGAACCTCGTCCGAGGCGGTGGCGAAGACCAAGGTGGGGCTGGATTTTTCGTCCTGGCGCAGTTGCGCCATCATGCCGAGCACCGAGTCGGCGGAGAAGCCGCGTGAGCGGGCATCGACGCCGATGGCCAGATTCTTATCCGCCTTGGCGGCGAGATCCAGCAGGCCGGAGAGGGGAGGGTTGTCCACCGTCTCGAAGCCGAGGTCTTCCAGCGCGCGCAGGATAGAAAGCTTGCCCGCCCCCGAGAGCCCTGTGATGAGCACGATTTGCGGCGGGGGCGCCATTATAAGCGGTGGCGGCGCCATTATAAAGTGAAGGCGCCGGCGAGCTGGGTGATGCGGCCGCAGGCGGCATCCAGTGCCAGGGCGGCGCGCTCGGGGGCGGAGATGAGCGCCGGGTCCAGCATGATTTCCGGCAGGTCCAGCAGCGCATGGCGGCGCGGGCTGGGCAGGCGTTCGGGCGCGCGGCCCAGAGTGATAACCAGGCGCAGCGTGGCGGTGGAGAGAAAATTCAGGCGGAACAGGCCTAGCCCGCGCACCTCCAGCAGCCCGGCCAGCGCCTCCGGTGCCCGCGCCTGGCCATCCTCGATGATCACCTGGTCATCCGCCACCAGGCTGAACCCATGCCGGAGCAGGCGGAGCAGCATATCGGACTTGCCGCTGCCGGGGGGGCCGAGCAGCAGAAGCGCATCGCCCCCCTGCGCGTTGGCGCGGGCGGCACAGGAAGCGTGCAATCGCATGATGCTGAACAGTGTGACAAAGTTTTACTCTTGTTGGAAGGGGCGCGTCCGGCGCGGGTGGTGGAAGGGGCGCGTGCCGCGCGGGGTGGAAGGGGTTGCGCCGCCGCAGGCATGGGGTAGAGCATCTGGCTGTATGATTTGGGCCTATTGGGGGAATTATGCCGCATTCCGGGACGCCTGACACAGCGCAACTGGTTGTGGCGTTCAGAACCCATCTCTGGAATGAAGACATTGCCAGGCTGGCGCGGCGGCTGCGGCATTTTTCGCAAGGGGCGGCATTCGTCGTGCTCATGGATGAGACGCGCGGCCCGGTGCCGGCCGGCAATTTCGTGACAGTGACGCATAACGACGATTTTTCGGATTTTGGCCTTCCGGCCTACCCGGAAGATGAAAGCCTGTGGCACAATGCCGATTACCCTTTATACCGGCTGCGCCGGCAATATCCGGAGGCCACGCATTATGCGATGGTTGAATATGATGTCGCGGTGAACACCGACATCATGCCGATGCTGCGGCAGGCACAGCAGGAGGCGGTGGATCTGATCGCCGCTGATCTGGGGCCGGCAGACCCGCAATGGGTTTGGTACAATACGGTTGGAAATTACTACCGCACACCGCTCAGGGCTTTCATTCCATTTCTCGTGGTCTCCGCCAGGGGCGTTGACAAGATGTATCAGGAGCGCCGGCGCATTGCCGCTGTGTATGATGCGGCGGGGGGCACCCATAAGATGAGCTGGCCCTTTTGCGAGGCATTCATTCCCTCGGCAATTGCCTCACTGGAAAACGCTTCGTTGCGGAATCTTGCCGCGTTTGTCCGGTTGCCGTCCTTCAAGCACCGGCCGGAAGAGCATATCGATGATCCGGCGATGAATCACCCCGGAACGGTCTGCCACCCGGTGGCGGGCGGTGCGTTATTCGTGAATCGGCGCCTGGGAGATGTGACGTTCGACGAGATGATGGATGCGCAAAGCAAGTGGCGGCGCCAGCTTGAATTCTGCGACCCGCTGCAGTTTGGCCCCGCATTGCACAACTGGGTGGCGCAGGAGCGTGATCCTGACCGGCGCAGGGCGTTCATGGCGCTGGCCAAGGCGCAACGCTGGCCGTTGCACGCGCTGCCGCAGAATATCGCGCTGTTCAAACCGGCGTTGATGTCATCGTCCTGGTCCGGCAACCCGCCCATCGCTTTGGCGGCGCTGGCGGCCGGCGGCAATAATGGCGTGATCGATGGCGGGTTCGGCTTTCACACCGAGTTCGAGACCAACGCCTGGTGGCAGGTCGATCTGCAGCATGCGTTCCTGATCACGCATATACTCGTGTTCAACCGGCTGGACCAGGCTGCGCGCTGCCGCAGGCTGCGGGCCGAAGGCTCGCCGGATGGGAAAATCTGGCGGGTGCTGGTGGAAAAAACCGATGATGCGCTGTTTGGTGGGGTAGGCAGTAAGCCGCTGCTATGGGAGTTGCCTGCGGATTGCGTGGCGCGTTTCATCCGGCTGACCAATGTGGAGCACAATTATTTTCATCTCGATGAGGTGCAGATATTGGGCAGAGTACCAGGGTGACGGATAAAATTCTCATCGTCGGCGCCGGGTTTGCGGGGGCTGTGCATGCGCGCGTACTGGCCGAGGCCGGGTATGATGTGCAGGTCATCGACAAGCGCCCGCATATTGCCGGCAATGCCTATGATTATACCGATGCCAACGGGATTCGCGTGCATGCCTACGGGCCGCATCTGTTCCACAGCAAGAGCCGGAATGTCATCGACTGGGTCAGCCGGTTCGGGGTTTTTACGCCTTACGCGCACAAGGTACGCGCGCTGCTGCCGGGGGGCGCCCATGTGCCGCTGCCGGTGAACCTCGATACGGTGAATGCGGTGTTCGGCACGGGGTTTGAGACCGAGGCGCAGGTGCAAGCGCATCTGGCCACGCTGGCGCTGCCCATCGCGGCCCCGGCCAATGCGGCGGAATATCTGCACGCCAATATCGGCACGGTGCTGACGGATCTGTTCTTTCGCCCCTATACGCAAAAAATGTGGGGTCTGGCGTTGGAGGAGATGGCGGTGGCGGTGGTGAAGCGGATCCCACTCCGCTTCGACCGGCGCGATACATATTTTGCCGATGACGAGATACAGCTCCTGCCGCGCGATGGCTATACGGCTTTGTTCGAGCGCATTTTCGACCACCCCAACATCAGCGTGTCGTTGAGCACGGGCTTTGAGAAGCCCATGCTGGAGGGGCAAGATTTTTGCTTCAACGCCATGCCGATCGACGAATATTTCGGCTTTGCCCTGGGCGAGCTGCCGTATCGCTCGCTGCGGTTTCATCACGAAACCGTGATCGGCCTGCCGACGCGAGGCTGGAGTGTGACGAATTTCACGGATAAGGGGCGTTTTACCCGCGAGACCTGCTGGCATGTGCTGCCGCATCATCTGGAACAAAACACCGGCCGGCATACACGCACGCGCGAGGAACCATGCGATTACCGCGACAATGATATGGAGCGCTACTACCCGGTGAAAACGGCGGATGACCGTTACGCGGCTCTTTACGAGCGATACAAGGCGCTGGCGGGAGCAGAAACAAAAATCCAGTTCATCGGGCGCTGCGGCACGTATCAATATCTCGACATGGACCAGATTATTAACCAATCCCTCCTAAGCGCACAGCGCTTTCTGGCGCGGGTTGGCTGATCTGCAGGCCCCGGCCTTGATTTTTTCTCCGGCCGGGGGCATGCCCGGCGGCCGTTCTTTATAGGGTATCTTCATGCCAGACATCATCGCGGTTACGCGTGATGGGTTAAGCCTCGGTTTTCCATGCCCCACCTCCACCAATGTGCTGGCGGCGGCGGAGGAGGCCGGGTTTTTTCTGCCCTCGGTTTGCCAGCACGGGCGCTGCGGCACTTGCCGGGCGAAAGTGATCTCCGGCGCCTATGAGCTTATGCCGCATGAGGCGCCGCTGCCGCCGGGGCCGGGCGCGGTGCTGCTGTGCCGCTGCCAGCCGCGCGAAGATCTGGTGATCGAGCTGCCCTGCCGCGATGCGCAGATAGGCCGCCGCAAGGTGCCGGAGCGCCATGCGGTGGTGGAAGCGGTGACGATAGCGCCTGAGGGCTGGGTGGCGCTCTCGCTCCTGCTGCAACGCGAGGCCGAATACGGCCACGCCGCGGAATTTGTCCCTGGGCAATATATGGAACTGCGCATTCCCGGCACTGCGTTGTGGCAGGCGGCGGCCATGGAAAACCTGCCGAATGAGGAGGGGCGGCTGGCGTTTTTGCTGCCGGCTGCGCCCGACGAGGCGCTTTCCGCCTGGGCCGCGGCGGCCAAGCGCGGCGCGGAGGTACAGTTGCGCGGCCCGCTGGGCAAATTCGCGCTGGATGAGACTAGCCCGCGCCCGCGCTGCCTGGTGGGCAGCGGGGCGGGGCTCGCACCGCTGCTCTCCATGCTGCGCCATCTCGCCAGCTTGCGCGACCGCACCCGTGTGCACCTCATCTTCGAGGCGGCGGTGGCGGAGCTGGCGTTTCTGGAGCGCAGCCTGGCCAGCTTGCGGGCCGGGCTGCCGCAGCTCACCGTAGCACTGGCACCTGGCGGTGCCGCCGCGGCGCTGGCCGCCCAGCTCGCAAAAACCCCGGCTGCCGATGTCTATGCCGCCGGCCCGCCGCTGTTGCTGGCCGCCGTGCACCAGGTGGCGCTGGCGCAAGATGTACCGGAGGCGCGCATCCGCACCGCCCCTGCCGGGGGGTTGCGCGACAATGCCGCGGGGCTGCTCACCGGCGCATGACGCTTGGCGCCGGCGTAAGCTCTGACGCAAACGTGACGTCACAAGCGCTTGAAACACTGTGTTACGTCCTTGTGCGGGAGAATAACGATAGCGATATTGTCCCTTTGCGCGCCGGCATACCGCCGTACCGCGGCACAGGAGACAGGCCATGCTGATATGGTGCTTGGCATATTTGCAACGCTTCAATGTGGACCGCCGTGCGGTGACGACGATTGAATATGCGCTGATCGCGGCAGTGATCGCGGTGGAGATCGTCAACGCCATGCTCAATCTCGGCAAGCATGTGACCACCACCTTCAACCGCATTGCCAGCGAGCTGTAAGGGGCTGTTTCAGAAGTGGGCCCGGAAGTGGGCAATGACGATGTTGTGAAGTCACGAATGCTTGAGACGGGCCGAAATGGCGGGTTGGGGCGTATTCGTGAAGCTAAATTTGGTAGTAGCTTTTTCATGGATACTTGACGCGTTGTTGCGACTGGTAAGGAGACCAATCATGGTGACCCAACTCTTCCACAGACTGACGCACCAGCAACTGCACACAAGAGCGAAAGCCTCTCTCGAATACGGCATGCTCGTCATGCTCGTGGTGGTGTCCGCCCTCGGCGCCCTCAGCTCCAGCGTGCACACGCCAGCCCCCATGCGGGTCGCCAGCGCCAACATACAGCTCGCCAGCCTCAAGTAAGCCGTTTCAGAAGTCAGGTTCTGGGGGCTAGGTGTTCCCACGGAAAAGGCCAGGGCTCTGCCGTCGTGCGAAAGCACGCCTCCGGCGTGACGACCCGCCAAGGGCCGAAGGGCCCTTGGATCCCACCCGGGTTATAAAAAGAGGGGCCATCCAACCTCGTGTGTTTCACGAGACGGGATGGCCCCTCTTTTTATAACCCGAAGTAGTGGGGTCTGGGGCCTCAGGCCCCAGCGGGGTCCAGGGGGGGGAGCCCTGGCCTTTTCCGTGGGAATACCCGGCCCTCAGGGCCTGACTTCTGGAACAACGTCCTTGCGCAGGGCGTCCAGGGGTATGAGTTTGCCTTCGCGTTCGAAGTGCCAATAGGTCCAGCCGTTGCAGCTTGGTGCGTTCTGCACAGCCGCGCCCACCTGGTGGATGGAGCCGCGATGCGCGCCGGAGACCAGCCCGCCTTCGGCTGTCACCTCGGCGGCGATGCGGCGCAGACGGTCCATTACCTGCGTACCGGGCGGCATGATGCCGCGCTCCACGAAACTGCCGAAGGCGATTCGCGGGGTCTCGCGGCCTGAAGGCGGGGCGATGACCGCACTTGCGGGTGCGCGTTCCTCGGCTTTCAGCCGGCCCCAGGCGGCCTCCACATAGGCCGGGTGGCGCTCGATGCCGATGAAATGCCGGTGCAGGCGCTTGGCCACGGCGGCGGTGGTGCCGGTGCCCAGAAACGGGTCCACGATCACATCCCCGGGTGCGGTGGAGGCCATGATGACCCGGTGCAGCAAGGCCTCGGGCTTCTGGGTCGGGTGCAGCTTCAGGCCATGCGTGTTCTTCAGCCGCTCGCCGCCGGTGCACAGCGGCATGGTCCAGTCCGAGCGCATCTGCACGTCGTCGTTGAGCGTCTTCATGGCCTGGTAGTTGAATTTATACCGGCTCTGCTGGCTT
Source organism: bacterium (assembly GCA_026224825.1). Lineage (GTDB taxonomy): Bacteria > Pseudomonadota > Alphaproteobacteria > Acetobacterales > Acetobacteraceae > Acidocella. The sequence continues at coordinate 28,145 of JAMFRO010000081.1, forward strand.
TTGGCCGCCCAGATCATCGTCTCATGCGCATTGGTGAACCGCCGGCCGCGGAAATTGGGCATGGGGTTGGATTTGCGCCAGATCACGTCGTTCAGGATCCAGAACCCCAGATCCTGCATCATCGCGCCGATGCGGAAGATGTTGTGATAGCTGCCGATCACCCAGATCGTGCCGTCTTTTATAAGAATCCGGTGGCATTCGGACAGCCAGTCGCGGGTAAACGCGTCATAGGCGGCAAAATCGTTGAATTTGTCCCAGTCGTCATCCACCCCGTCCACCAGGCTGTCGTCCGGGCGGCGCAGCTCACCCCGCAATTGCAGGTTATAGGGCGGGTCGGCGAAGACGCAGTTGACCGACGCATCGGGCAGCATGCGCAGCGTCGTCCCGGCGTCACCAAGCAAAATCTGGTCCAGCGGCAGTTCGCGCGGCATTTCCACGGGCAAAGGAGATCCTCAAGGGCAGATACGCAATATAACTGGAGTCTACACCGTAACCGCGTCAACCGGGTTCGGGGGGCATAGTTTGAAAGAAAAAGGCCAGAGCAGGGCCCCGGCCTTTTTTCTTTCTAAACCATACCCTTCGGAATTCGGTGGCGTTGTAACATTATAATGCCCCGTATTCTTGACATGGCAGGGGGGCGTAGGTAGCAACCGCGCCAACGTCACAGCGGCTGCGAGGCTGCGGAAACAGGTGCATGAGCGAAGGCCCGGATAAAACGGCATTTGAGCAGCGGCTGCAAGCGGCGGAGGGCGCGGCCAAGGGGCCGGTGCGTGAGTCGGCGGCCAAGCAGGCCGGTTCGGCGCAACGGGCACTGGCTTTGGCGATGCGTCTGGGTGTTGAGCTGGTGGCCGCGATGGTCATCGCCGTGGTGATCGGGTGGGGGCTGGACAAGCTTTTCCATACGAAACCCTGGCTGATGATCGCGATGGTGCCGGTTGGTATGGCTGCCGGTATCCGCAATCTCGTGCGGGCCTCTGGTAAGCCGGACAAAAGATAACGAGCGCGGGAACGCGCTCAAACAGGCGGTTGGACGGGAAAGATTATGGCGGCAGGATCGATCGACGCGCTGGGACAATTCAAGCTGACCGCCGGGCTGGGCCCGATCGGCCGTGCCGTGAATTTCACCAACTCGAACGAAGCCATGCTGGGTGCGGCCATCGTCATCGTGGCGATTTTCGCCATCGGCCTGCAGGCCCGCGCGCTGGTGCCGGGCCGCATGCAGGCGCTGGTCGAACTGCTCTATGAATTCGTGCGCAACATGTGCGTGGATACCATCGGCGAGGAGGGCTTACGCTACTTCCCCCTGGTGTTCACCCTTTTCGCCTTCATCCTGCTGGGGAATTTGATCGGGCTGTTCCCGTATTTCTTCGCCTTCACCTCGCATATCGCGGTCACGCTCACGCTGGCGATGTTCGTGTTCCTATTCTCCACCGGCGTGGGTTTCTACACGCACGGCTTCCGCTTCTTCAAATTCTTCGTGCCCGAGGGCGTGCCCGGCTGGCTGCTGCCGCTGCTGGTGCCCATCGAAATCATCTCCTACCTCTCCCGCCCCGTCTCGCTCTCGGTTCGTCTGTTCGCGAACATGACCGCCGGGCATGTGATGTGGGAGGTGTTCGCCGGCTTCATGCTGCTGCTCACCGCGAGCCTCGGCATTTACGGCGCCTTCGCCTCGGTGGTGCCGCTGGGGTTGAACGTGGCGCTTGCCGCCCTTGAACTGCTGGTGGCCGGCTTGCAGGCCTATGTGTTTGCCATCCTCACCTGCCTGTATCTGCACGATGCTGTTCACATGCATTAGGCATGATGCCGTGCATATGTACTAAGACCCTCGTTTTTAGATTTCTCGGAAAGGAAAATAATATGGATCCCCAGTCTGCCGCTCTGCTCGCGAAAGATATTGGCGGTGGCCTTGCCACCATCGGCGTTGCCGGTGCGGGCGTTGGTATCGGCAATCTGTTCGGCGCGTTCGTCTCCGCCGTTGGCCGCAACCCGGCCGCGCGCGATGCGATGTTCAAGGACGTGCTCCTCGGCTTCGCGCTGACGGAAGCCGTGGCGTTGTACGCGCTGGTCATCGCGCTGGTCATTCTGTTCACCTGATGCGTAAGCTCAGCACCGCAGCCCTGCTGGCCCTGGCCCCGTCCGCCGCTCTGGCAGACACCATGCCGCAGATGGATTTCGCCAATCCGCTCACCCTCGATCAGGTGGGCTGGATGGCGGTTATCCTCGTGGTGCTGTACTTCACGCTGTCGCGCTGGGGCCTGCCGGAAATCGGCAAGGTGCTGGAAAACCGCGCCGCCGTCATCGCCCGCGACCTGTCCGCCGCACGCGCGGCCAAGGTCGAGGCCGATGCGGCCGTGGCGGCGTTGAACGCCACCATCCACCAGGCCCGCGCCGCTGCCCAGGCGGAAGTGGCAAAGGCCGTGACCGATGCCAAGGCCCGCGCCTCGGCCGAAGCCGCGAAACTGGCGGCATCGCTCGAAGCCAAGCTGGCAGCAGCGGAAGCGCAAATCGCCACGGCGCGGGCGGCGGCACTCGCCGCCATCAAACCCGTGGCAGAAGAAGCAGCCAGCACCATTTTGCTGAAACTCACCGGCACCCAGCCGGCCGAAGACCAGCTCGCCAGCCGGATCGATACCGCGCTGGCAGCACGGAAGGTGGCGTAACATGAATTACGGAGCTTTCGCCGGGCAGGCCTTCTACCTGCACGGCTCCTTCTGGGTCTTCGTTGCCCTCGTCCTTTTCGCGCTGGTGGCAGGCCGTCAGATCAGCCGCCTCATCACCGGCCTGCTCGATGAGCGCGCCGCCGCCGTAAGCGCCGCTTTGATCGAAGCCTTGCAGTTGAAAACCGAGGCGCAAGCCATTCTGGCTGAAGCCCGCAAGCGCCAGATACAGGCCGAGTTGGACGCGAAATCCATCCTCGAAACCGCACATGTGGAAGCCGCTAGCCTCGCCGCCGGCCTCGCCGCTGATGCCGAAGCCTCCGCCAAACGCCGCGAGAAAATGGCCCTCGAACGCATCGCCGCCGCCGAAGCCTCGGCCGTTGCCGAAATCCGCGCCACGGCAATCGACATCGCCACCGCGGCGAGCACAGCCCTGCTCGCCGATACCTTCGGTGCCGACGCCGACGCCGCTTTGCTCGACCGCGCCATCGCGGCGGCGCCAGCAGCGCTTCGGGGGTAGGGGGCTATACCGTCCTCCAAGGGGGCTTTGCCCCGTCGTGCGAAGCACGCCTCCGGCGTGACGACCCCCACCAAGGGCCGAAAGGCCCTTGGATCCCGGAACTTAAGGGTTTGAAAGGGGCCTGCCTCCGTCGCGATTCGCGACTGAATGGCAGGCCTCTTTCAAACCCTTAAAAGTTTTGAGGTCCAGGGGCTCGGCCCCTGGTGGGGGTCGTCACGCCGGAGGCGTGCTTCGCACGACGGGGCGAAGCCCCTTGGGAGGACGGTATAGGGCCATACCCCCGAAATCGCCGTTGCGCCGCGTCGCGAATCGGCTAAGCTGACGCATGGCATGTATGCGGTGGACGCATTCGATGCGCGGCATTCAACTTGGGAGATCCTGATGAACAAAATGTTTCGGCCGGTTTTAGCGGCGGTTTGTACGTTTGGCATGGCGGCGGCGCCGTTGGCGGTACATGCCAAGCCGCTTACGGAAATCAAGTTCGGCGTGGATGCGACGTATCCGCCGTTTGAGAGCCTTTCGCCGTCGGGCGCGTTCCAGGGGTTCGATATTGATCTCGGCAATGCGATTTGCGCCGAGCTGAAGGTGAAATGCGTGTTCGTGGCGCAGGGGTTTGACGGGATTATTCCGGCTCTGCAGGCGCGCAAGTTCGACGCGGTTTTGTCCTCGATGACGGTGACGCCGGACCGTTCCAAGCAGATCGCGTTTTCGGATGAGATGTATAATGAGCCGACCAGCCTGATTGTGAAGAAGGGTTCGGGCCTGACGCCGACGGCGGCGAGCCTGAAGGGTAAGACCGTGGGTGTGGAGTCCGGCACCATTCAGGAGAGCTATGCCAAGACCTATTGGGCGCCGAACGGGGTTACGGTTGTGTCTTACCCGGGCCAGGATCAGGTCTATGCCGATCTTCTGTCCGGCCGTCTGGATGCCTCGCTGCAGGATTCGGTTGAGGCTGATTATGGCTTCGTGAAGACGCCGAAGGGTGTGGGCTTCGAGTTCGGCGGCAATGCCACGATTGATCCGAAGGATGTTCTGGGTTCCTACATCGCCATTGGCGTGCGCAAGGATGAGCCGGAGCTGTTGAAGAAGATCAACGAGGCGATCGGCAAGATCCATAAGAGCGGCCAGTACAAGACGCTTGAGGCGAAGTATTTCGCGTTCGACGTTTATGGTGCGACGCCGGAAGGTCAGTAATTTCCATCCGGCCCCGGCGGATACGCTGGGGCCGATTGCATGTGAAGGATGGGCATGTTCGATCTCGCAGGCTATGGACCTCAAATATTCGCGGGTACGCTGACGACGATCGAGCTGTCTGTCGCTTCGCTGATTGTCTCCTTTCTGCTGGGCCTGCTTGGCGCCTCGGCAAAGCTTTCCAAAAACCGGGCGCTGCGGGGCATCGCCACCGTGTACACCACCATCATCCGCGGTGTGCCCGACCTGGTGCTGATGTTGTTGATTTTCTATTCCCTGCAGATATGGCTTAACGATTTCACCGATTGGCTGAACACCCTGCAGAGCCGTTACGATATCGAGCTGCCGCTCGACCCGCTCACCAGCGGTATCATCACATTGGGTTTCATCTACGGCGCGTATTTTACCGAGACATTTCGCGGCGCCTTTCAATCCGTGCCGAAAGGCCAGTTGGAAGCGGCGGTTTCGTTCGGCATGCGGCCGTTGCTGGTGTTCCGCCGCATCCTTTTCCCGCAGATGATGCGCTATGCGCTGCCGGGCCTGGGCAATAACTGGCAGGTGATTTTGAAGGCGACCGCGCTGGTCTCGATCATCGGGCTTTCGGATGTGGTGAAGGCGACGCAATCCGCCGGCGAGGCTACCTTCCGGGGGTTTTATTTCCTCTGCATCGCCGGGCTGGTTTATCTGTTTCTCACCATTATTTCCAACGGCGTGTTGCTGCTGCTGGAGCGCAAATACGCCATCGGCGTAAGGCGGGCGTCGATATGATTCAGATCATCCAGCAATACGGGATCGCCTATCTGGCCTGGGACGGCTACCGGATATCCGGGCTAGCCATGACGCTGTGGCTGCTGGTGCTCGCCTGCTGCATCGGGTTCTGCCTGGCGCTTCCGCTGGCCATTGCACGCAACTCCAAAAACCCGCTGGTCTGGTTTCCGGTCTGGGTGTTCACCTTCCTGTTTCGTGGCACGCCGCTTTATGTGCAGTTGCTGCTCATCTATTCCGGCATCTACGGGCTGGAATTCGTGCATAATACCGCGCCGCTCAACGAATTCTTCCGCCAGGCCATCAACTGCACCGTGCTCTCCTTCGCGCTGAACACCGGCGCCTATACCACCGAGATTTTTGCGGGCGCCATAAAAGAGACCTCGCATGGCGAGGTGGATGCGGCGCGCGCCATGGGCATGTCCATGCGCACGATGTACCGGCGCATCATCATCCCCTCGGCTCTGCGCCGGGCGCTGCCGGTGTACAGCAATGAGGTGATCCTGATGCTGCATGCCACCACTCTGGCATTTACCGCCACCGTGCCGGATATCCTCAAGGTGGCGAATGATGCGTACTCCGCCACCTATGATCCGTTTGATAGTTTTTCGCTGGCGGCGGTGATTTATCTCTGCGTGTCGTTTGCGCTGATTTTTGGGTTTCGCCGGGCGGAGCGGCATTTTCTGGCGTTTTTGCAGCCTTAAGGCAACCAAACCTACATATATTACCTCTATGAGAATACTTGTCGCCCTTGGCGGCAGTGCCCTACTCAAGCGCGGCGTACTGCCCAGCCCCATCAATATGCAGCCTGCCGTGGATAAAGCGGCGCGGATTTTCGCCGCGGCGCTGATGGCGGGGCATCACCTTGTCATCACCCATGGCGATGCGGCACAGCTCGGCCTGCTTGGGCTGGAGGCGCTGAATGGCGTGCAGGAGACGGTTCCGGCTTTGGATGTATTGCATGCGCGCAGCCAGGGCGCGCTCGGCTACCAGTTGGAGCTGGCGCTGCGTAATGCGCTGCCGGCGGGGGCGGCGATTGTCAGCATCGTCACCCAGACGCTGGTGGATGTGCATGAATTCGCTGTTCTCAATCATAATGTTCCGGTTGGGCCGGTGTTCGAGAAGGCGACGGCCGTTCAACTGGCCAAGGCGCATGGCTGGAAGATAGGTGCTGCCGGGTGCGGCTGGTGCCGGCTGGTGCCGCAGCCGGCGCCGCAGGAGATCGTGGAGCTGGATGCCATCAGGCGGCTGGCCAATACCGGGGTAACGGTGATTTGCGGCGGCGGTGGTGGCGTGCCGGTGCAGCGCGATATGCATGGCCAGTTGCATGGTGTGGAGGCGGTGGTGGATAAGGATGCCGCGAGTGCCGTGCTGGCCTGCGGTATTGGAGCGGATTTCTTCGTCATGCTCACCGATGTCGGCGGTATCTACGCCGATTATGGCAGCGCCGATGCACGGCTCATTGCCAGTACCGGTGCCAATGCGCTGGTCTCGCATCTGCCGGATCTGCCGGAGACGGGAATGCGGCCGAAGGCCAGGGCCGCGATCGATTTCGCGCGCCGGACCGGTAAACCCGCCGCCATCGGCCTGCTCCAGGACCTGCCTGGGATATTGGAGGGGTGGCGCGGCACACTGGTTTCGCCCGATGCCGGACCGTTTGGCCTGCTCGGGCATAGAATGGCCTCGTAATGGCGCGGTGGTGGGCGTTTTAGCGTTTGAGGGGTTTTAATGATTGTAATGTTATAGTATATCATCCTCCGCGACAGTGGAGGTAGTCTATGCGTAAGACCGGTTTGGCCATGGTGCTGGTATTTGGTACGGGGGCGGCGCAGGCGCAGCCGGTGCTGCATGCGGTGGGGCTGGAGAGCCAATATGCCGATGTGATGCGGCAGATCGGCGGGCCTTACGTGCAGGTGAGTGCCATAGAGGACGACCCGAACACCGACCCGCATGAGTTTGAGCTGAGCCCGGATGTGGCGAAGCGGATCTATGGGGCGGATGTGATCGTCGCCAATGGGCTGGGCTATGATGGCTGGGCGGACAAGCTGCTGGGCAATGCGCATGGCGAGGTGATTTCGGCGCAAGCCGTGCTGAAATTGCCCGATTCCACGCCCAATCCGCATCTCTGGTACGACCCCGAGACCATGCCGGCGGTGGCCCGCGCGGTGGCGGCGGCGTTTGCGGCCAAGGATCCTGCGCATGCCGCGCAATATGCGGCGAATGAGAAGGCGTTCGAGGCCTCGTTACAGCCTTGGGTGAACGCGCTGGCGGAACTGCGCCAGAAATACGCGGGCACAAAAGTAGCGGTGACCGAGCCGGTGGCGGATTACATGCTGCAGGCGGCGGGGCTGAACATCGCCACACCTTTCAGCCTGCAGGCGGCGATTATGAACGGCACCGACCCTGCACCGCAGGATGTGAGCGCGCAGCAGGCGCTGCTGAGCGGGGGCGGTGCCAAAATATTTGTGTATAACCAGCAGGTGACGGATGCGCTGACGGTGTCGTTTCTGGCCACGGCCAAAGGAGCAAAGCTGCAGGTGCTGGGCGTGTATGAGCTGATGCCGGCGGGTGCTAAAAACTATCAGGGCTGGATGGAGAGCGAAGTGGCGGAGCTGGGGCGGGATCTGGCCGGGCAATGAGCATGGCGCTGGAGGTTAGCGGGCTGACCGTAAGGCTGGGCGGGCGCGAAGTGCTGCGCGATGTCGGCTTTGCGCTGGCGCCTGGCGCGTTCTGTGGGCTGATAGGCGCCAATGGCTCGGGCAAGACGACGCTGCTGCGGACCATACTCGGGTTTGAGACGGCCGCCGCCGGGCGCGTGACGAGGGATGGGGCGGTGGGCTATGTGCCGCAAAAACTTGAGCTTGCGCCGGATATGCCGGTGCGGGCGCGGGATCTGGTGGCGCTCGGGCTGGATGGCCAGCGGTTTGGTTTTTCCTTCCCCTCGGCCCGGCGCAGGCGCGTTGTGGCGGAAATGTTGGAAGCTGTGGATCTGCTTGGTTTTGCGGATCAGCGTGTCGGCGAGCTGTCCGGCGGGCAGTTGCAGCGGGTGCTTATTGCCCATGCGCTGGTGAGCAAGCCGAAACTGCTGCTGCTGGATGAGCCTCTGGCCAATCTGGATTTGCGCGCGGCGGCGGAAATTGTGGCGCTGCTGAAGCGCGTGGCGGGGCAGGGGGTGAGCGTGCTCATCTCGGCGCATGATATGAACCCGCTGCTGGGGGCGATGCACCAGTTGGTTTACCTGGCCAATGGCCGGGCCGCCAGCGGGCGCACGGAGCAGGTGGTGCGGACCGAGGTGCTGTCTGAACTCTATGGCTACCATATCGACGTGATCCGCGTGCATGGGCGCATTCTCGTGGTGGCGGGGGATGGGCACGTACATGCTCACGACCATGAGCATGTGGCGACGATTCCTTGATGTTTGAGGGGTTTTGGACGAGCCAGGTGGTGTGGAACGCGCTGCTCATAGGCGGTGCGGCGGCGGTGTTGTCGGGCTGCATCGGCGTGTTCACCGTGCTGCGGGGGCAGTCCTTTGCCGGCCATGCGCTGGCGGATGTGAGCAGTGCCGGGGGTGCGTTGTCGCTGCTGCTGGGCATTAACCCGATGCTGGGGTTTTTCGGGCTGGGGCTGCTGGGCGCACTGGGGCTGAGCGGCCGGCGGCAGGGTGATGGCGATCTGGCGGCCGGGATTTTGCTCGGCGCCGGGCTGGGGCTGACGGCGCTGCTGCTGCATTTCGCCATTTCGCTCCGCAATTCGACTGGGGCGGCGGCGGTGGTGATGTTCGGCTCGCTGTTTTCCGCACCTCCGGGTGCGGGGGCGCTGGCGCTGGGCAGCGCACTGGCGGGGGTTGTGCTCCTGGGCGTTATCCACCGGCCATTGCTGCTGTCCTCGCTTGATGCCGGGCTGGCGGCGGTAAGGGGCGTAAACATACGGCTGGTGGCCGGGGTGTTTCTGGTCCTGCTGGCGCTGGCGGTCACGCTCTCGGCCATGGCGGTGGGGGCGATCCTCTCCACGGCATTGCTCATCGGTCCGGCGGCGGCGGCGTTGCGGCTCACGCGCCGGCCAGGGTTGGCCTGCGCGCTGGCGGCGGGCTTGGGTGTTTTTTGTGCCTGGGGCGGGGTGGCGCTGGCCTATGCGAGCTATGGGTTTACGCCGGGGCGCGTCTGGCCGGTGAGTTTCTTCATCGTGGCTCTGGTTTTTTGCACCTATGCCGCCGCCTCACTGCGGAGGGCGTAGGGGTGTTCGTACCTTATCTGCTGGATGGCTGGATTGTTGCCACGCTGGTGGCCTTGGCGTCGGGGTTTGCCGGGTTTTTCGTGGTGCTGCGGCGCGAGAGCTTTGCCGCGCATGCTTTGCCCATGGCGGCGTTTCCCGGTGCGGCCGCGGCGGTGCTTTTCGGGGTTGCGCAGATTTACGGGCTGGTGGCGGCGGCACTGCTCGGGGTGGGGCTGCTGCTGTGGCTCAAGCGCGGCCAGCGTAACGATGCCGCCACGGCGCTGGCCCTGGTGGCGCTACTGGCCCTGGGCGCGCTATTTTTGAGCCTCTCCGGCCGCTATGCCGATGCGGTTTATGCGCTCCTGTTCGGCCAGGTGTTTGCCGTGGGGCCGGGCGATATCGCCCCGGCCGTGGCGCTGGGCGTGCTGGTGCCGCTGGCGGTGTTGGCGGGGTTCAGGCCGCTGCTGTTGAGTGCCCTTGCCCCAGAACTGGCCAGCGTGCGCGGCGCGAACTGCGGCTGGGTCGATGCGTTGTTTTTGCTCCTCCTGGCGCTGGCGGCGGCCTTGGCTTTGCCTGTTACCGGCGCGCTGCTGGTGTTCAGCCTGATGACCGGCCCGGCCGGAGCCGCCTGTGTTTTGCTCCGCAGCCCGAAGGCGGCTTTGGCACTCTCTGTGGGCCTCGCTCTGGCGCTCATCTGGTCGGCTTTGGCTTTGTCCTACGCCACCGGCTGGCCGGCGGGGTTTTTCACCGGTGCGCTGGCGGCGGTGCTGTATCTGGCGGCGCGCATGTGGCGCAGAGCCCGTCGAGCTCGACCATCGCCCGGCTGGGCGTAAAGCCGCGCGCTGCCGCCGCTGCGGCCAGGGCGTCCGACACGCCGTGGTCCTCCAGCTCCGTGACCGTGCCGCATTGGTGGCAGATCAGGAATTGCGCATCGGCATGTTCATGGTCCGCATCGCAAGGGATGAAGGCGTTGAGCCGCTCGATGCGATGCACCAGATGATTCTCGATGAGGAAATCCAGCGCGCGGTAGATGGTCGGCGGCACGGCGGATTTGCGCGTGGATTTAAGCTGGTCGAGCAGTTGGTAGGCGGTGAGCGGGGCGGTTGAACGCAGCACGAGATCCAGCACCACGCGCCGCAGCGTGGTGAGCTGCGTGCCGTTTTTGGTGCAGAGGCGTTCCGCCGCGTCGAGCTGGGCTGCGATATCGGGACCGGGCATGCGTATGATATAATATAGAAAGCGTCATACGGGGAGGGCTTGACGCAAATACCCTCCGCTTTAGGTGTTGGTGCATGGCGGATAATGACATGCAGCCCATCGGCCGCGAGGATGAGCTGCGGGCGCGCGACCGGATAAAAGTGTTGCGCAGCCGGGCCGAGGGGCAACGCCTGCGCCTGCTCTGGCTGCTGGCCGGGCCCGGCGTGCTGGTGATGCTTGGGGAGAATGACGGGCCCTCGATGCTCTCCTACGCCACCACAGGTGCTGTGTATGGCGTGGGGTTCTTCATCCCGTTCATCCTGCTCACCTTTGTGATGGCATATCTGGTGCAGGAGATGACGGTACGGCTCGGCGCTGCCACGCATCGCGGCCATGCCGAACTGATCTTTCAGCGTTTTGGTCCGTTCTGGGGCTATTTTGCCATGGCCGATCTGGTGTTCGGCAATCTGCTGACGCTGGTCACCGAGTTTATCGCCATCCAGGCCGGGGGGCTATATTTCGGCCTGAGCCCGGTGGTGTCGGTGCTGGGCGGGGTGGTGCTGGTGCTGAGCTCGCTGGCCTTGCGCCGTTACGCCACCTGGGAGCGGGCACTGCTGCTGCTGGCGGTTGGGAATTTGCTGTTCATTCCGGCGGCGTTGCTGGCGCATCCGCACCCGGAGGCGGTGCTGCGGGCGCTGGCGTTCTGGTCGCCGCTGCCCGGCGGGTTCAACACCAAATTCGTCGTGCTCATGCTGGCCAATATAGGCGCCACGGTCACGCCCTGGATGATCTTTTTCCAGCAAAGTGCGGTGGTGGATAAGGGGCTGACGCGGGCGGACATAACGCAAGGGCGGCTGGATACCGGGCTGGGGGCGCTGCTCGCGGCGGTGGCGGCGGTTGCCACGCTGCTGGCGGCCACCCCGCTGTATGCTGCGCATATCGATACCGGCAGCCTGGCCTCAGGCGCGGATTTCGCCACGGCCCTGCAGCCTTATCTCGGCCATGCCGGCGCGGCTTTGTTCGCGTTGGGCATGACCGAGGCAGGGCTGGTGGCGGCGATGACGATTTCCACCAGCTCCTCCTACGCCCTGGCGGAAACTTTCGTCGTCAGCGGCTCGCTCAACCTCGATTTCCGTTCCGGCCGCTGGTTCTACGGGGCGGCGATCGTCTCCACTGTGGTGGCGGCGGGGGGCGTGCTGATCCCGCATGCGCCGCTGCTGGCCATGACGCTGGCGGTGAATGTGATCGCCACACTGCTGATGGCCCCGGCGCTGCTGTTTTTGCTGCTGCTGGTGAATGACCGCGAGATCATGGGCGATCTGGCCAACGGGCTGCTCTCCAATATCGCGGGCGGGGCGATTATCGTGGGCATTGCCATAGCCGGGGCGGTATATGGCGTTATGACGGTGTTTTACCCATGAGCCTGGAGGCACAGCGGGCATCCGGGCGGCGGTATGCGGCCTATCCGCGCCGGGAACTGGGGCGCGGCGTGCGGCTGCTGCTGTGGGTGCTGCGTATTTATGTGTCGTTGGCGGTGCCGCTGGTGATTTACGCGTTTATCCGCGCGGCGATGCATTGAGGGTACTGACCGGCGAGTAACTTGGCCATGTTGAGGCTTGGTGATTATAAAGAGATCACTGAAAAGGAAGCGGAAACATGACCCACGAAATCGGCAGCTCTGCCCGGCCGGATTTGCCGCTGGCGGTGGTGGTTGGGGCCGGCGGGCTGGGCATGGCGATGGCGCGGCGGCTGGGGCTGGATTACCGGGTGCTGCTGGCGGATCGGGATGAGGCGCATCTGGTACGGCAGATCGAGGCGCTGCGGCGGGATGGCTATGGCGCCACAGGCGTGGTGTGCGATGTGACCCGTGCGGCGGATATCGCGGCACTGGCGGCGCAGGCGGCGGCGGAAGGGCCGGTGCTGGCTTTGGCCAATGTGGTGGGGCTGTCGCCCTCCATGGGCGGGTTCCGCGCCATCATGGCGGTTAATCTTTGCGGTGCCGCCGCCATTGCCCAGGCGTTTCTGTCCATTATGGCGCCGGGCGGGGCAGGGTTGTTCATCTCCTCCTCGGCCGCGCATATGGGCCCGGTGCCCGATGCGCTCTGGCCACTGCTGGAGCAGCCGCAGGCCGAGGATATGCTGGACCGGCTGGAGGAAACCCTGGGCGAGGCCGCAACGCCGGCGCAAGGCTACGCCCTCTCCAAAGCCGGACTTAACCGCCTATGCCAGCGCCAGGCCGCCGCCTGGGGTGCGCGGGCCTTGCGCATCCTCTCACTCTCACCCGGCCTCATCGCCACCCCCATGGGCGCAAAGGAATTCCAGCGCTCCCCGGCCAAACACAAACTGCTCCAAGCCATCCCCCTGGCCCGCGAAGGCACCATGCTGGAAATAGCCAACATCGCCGCCTTCCTGCTCTCCCCCCAAGCCAGCTTCATCAGCGGCACCGACATCCTCGCCGATGGGGGAATGGTAGCAGCGCTGCGTTCTTAGGGTGGGGGTGTTCCCACGAAACAGGCTGGGGCTCCGCCCCTGACCCCGACAAGGGCCGAACGGCCCTTGGATCCCATAACTTAAGGGTTTGAAAGGGGCCTGCCACCCAGTCGCCACAAACGACGGAGGCAGGCCCCTTTCAAACCCTTAAAAGTCGAGGGGTCTGGGGCCGTCACGCCGAAGGCGTGCTGCGCACGACGGCCCCAGCGGGGTCAGGGGCGGAGCCCCAGCCTTTTTTCGCAGAACGCCCCAGTCCTCACCCCCCGCAACAGCCCTTACGGTGCGTCGGGTTCCGGCCGGGCTAGGCGGACGGCGGTTTGGCCGTGGCTTACGCGGAGGCTGGGCATTACGAGCATTAGGTTGTCTTCGGGGGTTGTGATTTCGGCTTCGCCGTCGTGGGCTATGATTGTGCCGGCGCGGCGGACGAATTCGCCGCCGCGGTAGGGGCGGGTGAAGTGGAAGCGGTTGCTGCGGGCGGTGATGGTTTGGATGACCTGTGCGAAGGAGGGTTTGTGGTCGGGCGGCGGGGCGTCGAGCATGCCGGCGTGGCGGAGCAGGGAGCGCAGTGTGGCGCGGGATTGGGTTACGGCGTTGGGGTGCCAGTGTTGTCCGGCTTCTACGAGTACGCAGGCGGCGTTTTGTTCGGCGCCTTCGGTGAAGCGGCCGTAGTCGATGAGGCGTTTACCGCCGACATGGCCGGCATCGGCGATGACCTGGCCGGGTGTGCCGATGGCGAAGGCGAGGTCGCGGCCGCGCGGGCCGGCGCCGCATAGCAGGCTGGGGTCGGCGGGCCAGAGCATGGTGTGGAGGTCCAGCAGCATGTCGGTGGTATCGACCAGGGGGAGGATTTCGCGGGCGCGGTCCAGCTCGGCGGAGTGGCGCACGCCGAAGAGTTGGTAGTCATCCCATACGCGGTTCATGTCTTCCTCGACATAGCGCGAGGCGGTGGGGTTTTCGGGGTCGAACTGGGCGAAGGCGGCGAGGTTGGCGAAGCCCAGTGTGAGCCGCCCGTGCTTGGGGCGGAAATTTGTGGCGAGCAGTTCGGCCAGGACGATGGCGCCGGCGAATTCATTGCCGTGAATCAGCGAGACTGCCAGCACATGCGGGCCGGGTTGGTGCGAATCGAGCGTGGTGAAGCCGTGTACGCCGGTGTTGCCGGTGAGGTAGGGGGTAAGGTCCGGCGGGGTTACGCCCAAGGCGAAGTCGGGCAGCCCGGCCTGGGGCGGCGGGCATGGTTGGGGTTCGGGTTTTTGTCCGGAACTCATAACCGCCAGTGTAACGGGCTGGCGGCGTCTGGCAATGTGCGGGTTGACGAGGGGGCATGGCGCGGCCAAAGCCCGGCATATGATAGAGGCCAGATTGATCTGCACGGATATTGCCGGTTTGCGTAACCAGGCGCTGGGCCTGGCCGAGGCGGCGGGGTTTACGCCGGATTTCCGGCCGCTGCGGTTTGTGAAGCCATGGGATAAAATCCCCACGAGTCTTTGGCTCAACCCGCGCTGGGCTGTGGGCGCGGAATTGTTTGCAGCACCTGTGCCGCCGGTGGTGATGGGTTGTGGCGGGGCAGGCGCGCGGGTGGCGGCGGCTCTGCGCGGGCCGGATGTGCGGGCGGTGGCGATTCAGCATCCGCGTATGGATTTGCGGAAGTTCGATGCCGTGCTGGCAGGAAGGCATGACGGGATTACCGGGCCGAATGTGATTGTGACGCGCACGGCGCTGCACCGGGTAACGCAGGCGCGGCTGGCGGCGGAGGCGCAGGTTTGGGCGCCGGTTTTCGCCCCCTACCGGCGGCCTTTGGCGGCGGTGCTGCTGGGCGGTTCCAACGGGCGCTACATATTTGGCGCGGCGGAGGCACATGTGCTGGCGGCGCAGTTGGTGGTGGTGGCGCGCGATTACGGGCTGGTCATCACGCCCTCGCGGCGCACAGGCGGGGATGTGCTGGCAATTTTGCGCGCGGCACTGGAGCCGCTGGGGGCCTGGATCTGGGATTTCAGCGGGGAAAATCCGTATTTTGGCATGTTGGCCTGTGCTGATGTGCTTATCGTCACGGCTGATTCCGTCTCCATGGTCTCCGAAGCGGTGGCGACATCCGTGCCGGTGTATCTCGTTCGCCTGCCGGGGCGCTCGTCGCGCATAGGCCAGTTTATGGACGATTTGAAACAAGATTGCCGTGTACGTGATTTTACCGGCACACTGGCGCTATGGGACACAAAGCCGCTCAATGATACGCAATGGGCGGCAACGGAACTGCGCCGGCTTTTGAGGTTGTGAAGAACATGCTGGATATCGAGACGTTTGATAATCTGCGCGGCGGCAATGTGGTTTATAAGGCGCTCTCGCACCCGCTGGCCGCGCGCGGGCTGGCCGCACTCGCCGCTAAGGCCGGTGCGCTCGTGGTGTTCGACCCCGATGGCATAGCAGGCCCGTTGCTGGCCTTGTGCCCGGAATTGGATGTGCGCGGATTATATGTGCAGGATGTGCAGGCGGTGGGCACGGAGCGCGCCGGGCATATCGCCCAGCCGCTCACCGCTCTGGCGCAGGCCGAGGTGCATAGCGTGTTGGTGGCGGGGTTCGAGGCCGGGCGGCTGGCCGCGCGTCTGGCGCCCTTTCTGCCAGCCGGGGCGGTGTTGTTTACCCTTGATGACGCCAAAATCCCTCCTGCCTGGCTCACGGTGCAGACGCGCTATTTGGATGCGCGGAATTTTGCCACGAATTTCGTGTTCTTCCGCGATGACGGGCGTTTTGCCACACGGCTGACCACCTGTAATTACTGGGCGGGCTACGGCGCGCAAGGCGTGCGTTTCCAGCATATTCTCTACGCCGTGGATGGCGCGGTGCTGGCCGAATGGGAAGACGCGGCACCCGCCGGGGCTGGTGGGTATATTATCGACAGCCAGGAGATCCGCGCGCGGTTTGGGCTGGGGGCGTTCACCGGGCAGTTGTTCATCCATGCCGTGGGCGTGGCCGGGCATGATGTGGTGAAATACGCGCTGGATACTTATGCCACCGATAATGGTGTGTCGCTCTCCTGTACGCATGATGCCAATGCCTGGCCTTCCGCCCGGTTTGCCGGGTTGCCGGCGCCGCGTGAGGATGAGCGGGTGATTTTGTGGGTGCAGAATAGCCATGCCGTGCCCATCCCCGCCGGCACTCTGGCGCTGGACCGCATGGGGGCGGATACGCCGGTGCGACTACAAATGGACATTCCCCCCTTCGCCACCTTGGCACTGGATGTGGCCGAGCTGCTGCCGGAGCTGTACTGGCCGGCGCAGATCGAATTTCACGCCGGCCGGCATGTGGTGCGGCCGCGTTATGAGGTGGTGCGTGGGAGCGCCACGCGCATCGCGCATGTGAATGTCGAGCGCGCGGATTTGCAGCCGGACCCTGGGATTAAGGATTTGCCGCCGGAGCTGGGGCGCGGGTTTTTGCTGCCTTTCCCAGTGCTGCCGCGCAAGCGGTTTAAGACCCTGGTGTTGCCCACACCGATGGCGGAGAGTGAACAGAATACGCCGTTGCGGTTGGATGTGTTCGGGGCGGATGGCGTGAAGATAGCCGATCATTTTCTGGGCGATCTGCCGCGCAAACATGGTGGCGTGATCGATATCGACGCGATATTGCCTGAGGATGCGCTGCTCGAAGGTGGGCATGCCGAGCTGGTGTATGATTTCCGCTTCGGCGGCGAGGCCAATGGCTGGATGCATGCGCTGTTCCGGTTCGAGGATAAGCTCTCGGGGCATGTGGCGGAGAGCAGTTTCGGGGCGCATATTTTCAATACGGTTATGGTTTATAAGAACGAGCCGCAAAGCTATACGGGGAAGCCGCCGGGGCTTTCCACGCGGTTGTTTTTGAAGCTTGGGTTTGCGGGCAAGGAGAGTTTTGCCACGCTGATTTATCCGGCGTCCGCGCAATGGGTGGAAAATTCCAGTACGGATCTGGAGCTTTACGATGGTGAGGGTACGTTGTTGGAGACGTCGCGCATTGCGATTGCTTGTTCGGGGTCGGCGCTGATCCGCCCGTCGGAGGTTTTTGCGTCTGCCCATATCCAGGCCGCCGGCGAGCGGGGGTATGTGCTGGTGCGCGATGCCACCTGCCGGTTGTTCGGGTTTCATGGGGTTGATGATGGGGCTGGTGGGTTTTCGTTTGACCATATGTTTGGGTTTTGAGCGAGTCGCTAAGGAGGCCGTCATGGCGAGCGCAGCGAAGCCATCCATCTTCTCGCCGTACCTTGACAGATTGTAGTTTTTAGACTACGAATGACCATGTTCGAACTGAAGCAGACGGATGCCTTTCGTAAATGGCGGACGAAGCTCAAGGACGAACGCGCGCGTGCCGCCATCGCCTCACGGCTGGACCGTCTGGCTTATGGGCTGGCGGGCGATGTGGCGCCGCTAGGGGAAGGGGTGAGCGAGCTGCGCATCCATTATGGTCCTGGCTACAGGGTTTATTTTTGCAAACGCGGGCAGACGATCATCATCCTTCTCTGCGGCGGCGATAAATCCAGCCAGGTACGGGACATCGCCACGGCAAAAAATCTGGCTGGGGAATGGGAGTAGAAGGCATGGCAGAGAAACTGAGCACTTACGATCCGGCCGAGGATTTAGCGTCCGACGAAGCGGTTGCGCATTTCATGGCGGACGCCTTTGCCACCGAAGATGCCGGCTATATCGCCCATGCGCTCGGTGTGGTGGCACGGGCCAAAGGCATGGGGCAGATCGCGGTGCAGACCGGGCTTTCGCGCGAACAGCTCTATCGTTCTTTTTCCACCAATGGAAATCCGACGTTGAAAACCACCCTTGCCGTGATGAAGGCGCTGGGCATCGAGTTGTCGGCGAAAATATCTGTCTAACAGGGTAAAGCCTATCCTGTTATTGCGCCTCCGCCTTCGTCGTGATCCGCGTCACCGGTGCATGATGCTGCCGTGCTAGTTGCAGAAGCAGCGCCGCCGTCTCCTGGGTTGAAAGTGGGGCAAGCGTCGAAACACAGGCGCCTATTTTTATCGGGCCTCTGGGGCCGGCCTTCATGCGTGAGGCGAAGGCGCTGCCGGGCCGCGCCGGGTTCAGCCTGATGTTTTCAATCTGCCCCCAGCCAATCCGCCCGCCCAGCATTTTTGAGCCGCCGAAAACACCTTCGTCGTCCAGCACCACACGGTAGCGGGCAAAGGCGGAGAAACAGGCAAAAATCAGGAATGGGACGGCGAAGGCAAGATAAAGCACGAAGCCAAATTCGTCCTTCTGGGCATGCTTCCAACTGGCCAGAGCGCTAAAAGCAAACGCGCCCAGGAGTGGGACCGCCACCATACGGATGGGATAGGGTTTCGGCGGGTATAAAATGATGCGGCCTTGCGCATCTGGGGCCGGCATCTGGGGTATGTCCATGCTGGAACGTAATCAAAATAACCACACTAAGCAACGGTCTCGTTCAGCTCCCCGGCACAGCCGACACCGCATTGGCCGGCGAGCCGGTCAGCACTTTCGTTGAAATAAGCACATACACCAGCGTATTATTCTGCCGGTCCACCATCCGCGTCAGCACAAAATGCTTGAACAGGAAGGAAGCGGAGATGGCGCCCACCTCGGCCTGGTCCGGCAGGCTGGCGGGGATGGTCACCGCGCCGTGCGCCACGCAGTTCAGCGCGAACTGGCTGGGGTCTTCGGCCACGCCCGCACCGCCGGCCACACCGCCGGTTTGGGCGAAGCTGGCGTAGCAGGAGACGTTCGTCACATCCGGGTCGTCGAAGCGCTGTACGACCACTTTGTCGTTGGGGCCGAGCAGGCGGAAGTTGGTGCTGACTGAGCCGATCTGGTCATGCGAACTGCCGTGGAACAGCCAGAAGCCGAGGCCGAAGATGATAAGCAATGTGGCGAGGGCGGCGTAGATGTATTTCATGATTTGCTCCTGTCCGGCACGAGGTTTTCGTACACCACGAGTGTTTTGGCGCAGATGATGGCATCTGAGAAATTTTCCTCCACCCGCATCCGCCCGGCTGCTCCCATGCTGGCTCGCAATGTGGGGTCGTTGATGAGCCGTTCCAAGGCTGCTGCCAGAGCGGGCGCATCGCGCGGGGGGATTAGAAAACCGGTTTGCCCATCCACCACGGCCTCGCGGCAGCCGGGGATGTTGGTGGCCACCAGCGGTTTGCCGGCGGCCATGGCCTCGAGTGCGGATTTGGGCAGGCCCTCGCGGTAGGAGGAGGGTTGGCAGGCGATGTGGCAGCTTGCCAGCAGCCCGGCGATGTCGCGCACCGGGCCCAGCCACTCCACCAGCCCTTCGGCCTCCCAGCCGCGCAGTTGCGCGGCGGTGAGCGCATTGTGGTTGCCCTCATCGGGCGCGCCAGCGAGGATGAATTTGGCCCGCCCGCGTAAGATGCGCGCTGCTTCGACGAATTCCGGCACGCCTTTCTCGCGGATCATGCGGGCGATGAGCACGATGCGGACGGGGCCGGGTGGCTCGGGGGTGGGGTGGAATTTTTCGATGTCCACCCCGGCGCCGCGGATGAGCGTGACGGCGTCCGCGCGGGCCATGCCCTGGCGGACCAGGGCGTCCATGTCATCCGGGTTCTCGAACACCGCCATGGCGTGGCGCGGGGTGAGGGTGAGGCGCAGGCCGAGGGCCACGATGGGGCGGAGGATTTTGGCCAGGAGTTTTTCCGAGGAGAACACGAAACCGAGCCC
Source organism: bacterium (assembly GCA_026224825.1). Lineage (GTDB taxonomy): Bacteria > Pseudomonadota > Alphaproteobacteria > Acetobacterales > Acetobacteraceae > Acidocella. The sequence goes on from JAMFRO010000081.1 coordinate 47,848, forward strand.
GACCGGTGCGTTTACGATAGCCTTAACCCCGGCCAGATGTGCGGCTATGCCGCCCAGCACGATGGGTTTGAGGGCGATGTGATGTACCAGATCCGGTTGCAGTACGCGGTAAAGCCGGGCGAGCTGCAGGGTGAACCGCGCCTCGGCGAAGGGGTTGAGGCGGCGGCGGATGAAATCTACGGGCAAGACCTCGATGCCGCTTTCACGGATGCGCGATGTTGCCTCGCTCTCGCGGGCCACCAGCACCACGCGCCAGCCTGCCGCTTTGGCCGCGCGGGCGCGGACCCAGAAATGCGAGGCGAAGAACCAGTCCTCGGTGAGGAGAAACACAAGGGTGCGCGGCATGGGGCGGGTTTAGAGCATGCGGCACGGCGCCGGAATAGAGCCGGCTCCTGGCTTGAAATTTTCTCCGTCTTCTTGCAGTAACCCTACACAACCAATGGGTAATATGATGAAATTCAAACAACTCGGCAAAACCGGTATTTCGGTGAGTGAGATCTGCCTCGGCACCATGACCTGGGGGCAGCAGAATAGTGAGGCGGAGGCCCATCAACAGCTTGATTATGCTTGGGAACAGGGGATTAATTTTCTCGACACGGCGGAGATGTATCCGGTGCCGCCGAATGGGGAAACGCAAGGTAGGACGGAGTCTTACATAGGCTCCTGGCTGGCGGCGCGGGGTAAGCGGGATGATGTGATTATCGCCACCAAGGTGGCGGGGCGGGGCGAGCGCAATGGGATTACCTGGCTGCGGCCGCTGCCTATAAGGCTGGATAAGCGCAATATTACCGCCGCACTTGAGGCTAGTTTGCAGCGGCTGGGTACGGATTATGTGGATCTGTACCAGTTGCATTGGCCGGACCGGGTTACGCCGTTGTTTGGCGGTACGGAATATGTGCATGCGCCGGATCCGCAGGATGTGCCGATAGAGGAGACGCTTGGCGTGCTGGGCGAGCTGGTGGCATCGGGCAAGGTGCGGGCGATTGGGCTTTCCAACGAGACGCCTTGGGGGGTGATGCAGTTTTTGCGGGCGGCGGAGAAGCTGGGACTGCCGCGGGTGGCTTCCATTCAGAACGCTTATAGCGTGGTGAACCGTACGTTCGAGCCGGGGTTGAGCGAGATTGCCTTGCGGGAGGATGTGGGGCTGCTGCCGTACTCTTCTCTGGGTGGGGGGACGCTTTCGGGCAAATATATCGGCGGGGCGCGGCCGGCGGGGGCGCGGATGACCATTTCCGCGCGGTTTACCCGGTATTCCTCAGCCCAGGGCGAGCGGGCGATTGAGCGCTATGTGGCGCTGGCACGGGAACATGGGATCGACCCCTGCCAGATGGCGCTGGCTTATGTGGCGGGGAAACCGTTTGTGACGGCGACGATTATCGGGGCGACCAGCCTGGCGCAGTTGAAGACGGATATTGATGGGTTTGGGCTGGTTTTACCGCCGGAGGTGCTGGCGGGGATTGAGGCGATTCATACGGATTCGCCGAACCCCTGCCCTTGATTGGGGGCAGAGCCGCGCATCGGGGCTGAACGGCTTGACGGCCGTTCAGCCCGGGGGTTGTTTGACGAGTATTAGATGTTTGCATGACGATATTAGATACTCGTCACGACGTTATTAGATGTTTGCATGGTGGGATTGGTTGAGGTGGGGTTTGCGATTTTGCTTGCCTAGGTGTTTGGGTAAGTGGATGCAGGTGGCTTGGTCTTTCTCCGAAAGTGCGGCTTTTGATGGATATTGTGAATTCGGAACGTCTTGGGGCGAAACTGCGTGACAAGACGCAGATCGTGGCCGTTGGTTTTGACGGTGTGGATTGGCAGGATTTATCCTGTGAAGATGCGCGTTTTGTTGATTGTGTGTTTGAAGGGCAATCGTTCGCGAATACGGTTTTTTCAGGCGCCAAGTTTTTGCGCTGCAAATTTATCCGGTGCCGTTTTGCGCGGGTAGGCTTTGAAGAGGCGGAATTCACTGAATGTGGCTTTGTGGTGCGCGATGGTGCGCCGGCCGGTTGTGTGTTTTTTGACTGCGAACTTCGGCAGTCCCGGTTTTTGAATTGTGATCTTTCATTCTGCCAGTTCAGGCGGTCTGATTTGTTTTCCGTGGAGATGGAGCAGTGCAATCTGCTGGGGGTGGTTTTTGAGAAGGTGGGTTTTAGCCACGCCTATAGCCGGAAGGTGAGCGTGACGCGGGCGAGCTTCCGCAGGTGTAATTTGCAGTTGGTGGAGATGGTGGATGCTTGTTTGGCCACATGCGAATTTACCGGGAGTAATCTCAGGGAGGCTGATTTTACGGCGGCGGATTTGACGGATGCGGATTTGCGGGATTGCGATTTGTTTCAGGTGGTTTTTGTGAAAGCGAAGTTGGAAGGGGCGGATGTTCGGGGGGCGGAGATTGGGGGGCTTGATTTGGGGTTGGTTGCTAGTTTTGGGCGGATGAAGATTGGGGTTGAGCAGCAGCAGAGGTTGCTGGAGAATATGGGGATTGATGTGCATCCGTGAGGGTGTGGGGGTTCATCATTCGTGCCGCTCAGAGAAAGATGGGTTGCTTCGCTGCGCTCGCAATGACGATAAAAACCATTGTTCCTTGGTTCGATCAGTGGAGCCTGTTCCTTCGTTCTTTAATCGCAGATCATTTGGCAAGATGTTTTTTGCCGGTCATCCTATCGAACCCGGCGGAACGAGCTTTCGTCGATAAGGGCCATCCACATGCTTTTCCACTGCGGATCAGC
>JAMFRO010000082.1 GCA_026224825.1 bacterium
CAGACCCGATAGTTTACCGCTTTTGGCCCGACCTACGGACCCGCTCTTCTTGGACATTTAGTAGCCCCCTTATATTTTCTTGTTGTCCCAGACGTCTCGACGAAACCTATAAAATGGTGTGAAACCGTAACAAAAACGCGCGCGCCTTTGGGGGCTCCAAACCAGATACCGTGAACATGACCGACACCGCCACAAAGCTTGAGGAGCGGCACCAAACCTAGTTATTTGAACAAACGGACTTAAACGATTGACTTAAGTGATTGGACGGACGGCGGAGAACGATGTCTCCCGATTTTTATGTATTATAGACGAAACTGTCTATACTGGACTTAAAAGGCCGAATCAAGCGCTTCTGCGTCACACTACACTATAAACTTCAATAATATGCCCTTTCTTGGCCTCGTTTTATACGGAAACAAACATATTTTCGTGAGGCCGCCAACGCCACGGCATGCTGGCGCGGCATTGCGATTGCCCTGCAACGACACCCGGGGCGCCACACGCCTCCCCTCGCCCAGCCGTGCCGGCGCATGCCACCGTGCCATGCAAGGCATTGAAAATAATGGCTTATGCGCCATTACGACCCCGGATGAAGAACGCCTCCTGCGGAGTCGCTTGTGCCCCGGCCGCGGTTGACCGGCGCTGCGGCGCAGCATGGGGTTTAGCGTATGACTTGCTCGGCCAAGGACCTGCGTGCAAGATGGGTGGACGCATAAAACCAGCATAGAATTATAAGGGTAGCGCGAAATGACCGAGACAACAGCACGTATATTGCCTCTGCCGGAAGAGGAATGGACCGATGCCGCGCGTGACGTGTTCGCCTTCTGGGGGGAGCCGGGGGCGCGGGACAAAGGCTCGGCCTCCAATATGGTGATGGTGCAGGCGCACCACCCGAAACTGGCGATGGCCTATAATGTCTTCGGCAAGCATCTGCTGGTGGAATCCACCTTGCCGGTGCGCCCGCGCGAGCTGGTGGTGCTGCGCACCGCATGGCGGCTGAAATCCGCTTATGAATGGCATTACCATGTTGGCTACGCGCTTAAGATAGGCATGACGCTGGAAGAGATAGCCGCGGTGAAGGACGGGCCCGATGCCGGCAATTGGAATGAGCAGGACCGCGCCGTGCTGAGTGCGGTGGATGAGCTGCTGAGCGAGAACCACCTCTCCGATGCGACATGGGCTCGACTCGGCCAGCATTTCGACAAGCGCCAGATTATGGACCTGGTGTTCACCATCGGTAACTATACGATGCTGAGCTGGACCATCGCCGCATTCGGCGTGCAGCTCGAAGAGCATGTTAATAAAATCGACTTCGACCTGAAAACCGAAACCGGCGAAGCCCCCGCAACTGGGGAACGGCCGGGAGAGAGTAAGGACTGGGCTGCGAATAATGCCGCTAAGGGGAAGAAGTAAGGCCTGGCCTTACTTAACCCCCAGCGGCATTACGTAGACCTCCAGGTGGCGGACTTGGTCGGCTGCGTTGAAGTCGTAGATTGTTACCGTGTTTGAGACATCGGTGATGCCGGCGCGGGTGTTGCGTTCTTCCAGCTCGAGGATGACGCGGCCTGGGGTTTCCGTGATGTGCCGCAGCGTGCCTTCCCAGGAGGTGCTGCCTGCGTATTTGGAGATGGTTTCCTTGTATTTTTTCCAGCCGCATGTTTCGGCTTGCGGGGTGAGGAAGACGCCTTGGCGTTCGAAATGCTCGACGTCCACGACCTGTTCGAAATGGGCCCAGGCGGCGTCTGATACGGGGCCTTGGGCGAGCTGCTCGATGATTTGTGCAAAGCCTTCGCTGTATTCCAGAACTTTGCGGGAGAGCCCGGTGTATTCGTTGGAACGCGGCATTTCATTCGCCATGTTGATCTCCTTAAGCCAGAACTTTACGCCCCAACTTTACGCATAATGTCGTGTGACTCCTGCGCGCCATCGAGGGCGCGGTTGAAACGCTCTTTGATGCGCCAGCCTTCGGGTGTGCGGACCAGAAGCCAATGGTTGATGGCGGCGCGCCAGACATACCAGCGGTCGCCCTCTTTCAGGACCACGAAGGAGTAGCCGACGGCTTCCGCCGTGTCGCCGTTGACGGTGATGCGCGGCGTGGCGGTGAGATGCGAGACGCCGGTGTTGACCAGAGCTTTGTGGCCCTCGGTTTCATACATCGCGACGAGCTGCTCGGGCGCTGTGAGCCGTGTGCCGCCGCTGAGGCCGCCGCTGAAATTATAGCCGCCGCCGGCCACCCATAGATCGGCCGCCGGTGCGCTGGAACCGCTATCGACCAGCGGGCCGTAGCTGTTCAGCAGGCGTAGAATCTCGAGCTGATCCTCGGCCGCCTGGAGGCGCGCTTCGAGTGCCGCCAGGCGCTGCTCCGTATCCAATGCCGCTCTCCTATTTCCTGCAACGCTGATGCCGGGCTTCCGCCCGCCACCTCTTCCCTCACCGCCCGGTATGCCGGGCTTTTTACTGAGCACATGCTTAATTATTTTTGGATGGCTCGTCAATATCGCCGCCAGGCTGGGCTATTGCCTTGTTCGTGCGTCAGGCGCTTGCTAAATATGAGCGAAATTGGGAGGGCGCCACGCAATGACCGATTACCTCATGGCCGAGGCCGGGATAAGGCAGCTCCATGCGCGTTATGCCGATGCGGTGTTCCGCAAGGATTTTGCCGCCTTCGCCGATTGTTTTACGGAAGATGCTGAGTGGCGGCTGGGGAGCTATGTGCTGCGCGGCCCGCGCGAGGCCGCGGCTTTTCTGCGGGAGCGCATCGGCAATTCGCATTGGGTGCTTATGAATTTTCGAAGCCCCATACTGGAGATTGGGCAAGGTGTGGCGACGGGGCGGACCTATGTGACAGAACTGAACGCTTATAAAAACGCGGCCCCCGGCCATACGATTGCCACGTATTATGAGCGTTTTGCCGAACGGAATGGCGTGTGGCGGCGGGCCTGGGCGTTTTTCCAACTGCATTACATGGGGGCTGAGGATCTGTCCGGCACATTCTATCCGCAGGTGGATTACGGGCCGCCGCCGGCGATGCCGCCGGAGGATGCTCTTTAGAATGACTTGCGCAAAGCCTTAGCCTGGCGGATATTATGCGACTGCATAATTACAAAAAGGGAGGCGCAAAATGGCCCGTTTTACAGGCAAGGTCGCTATCGTTACCGGGGCGAGCACGGGGCTTGGGCCGGTGATGTCGCGTATGCTGGCTGAGGAGGGCGCTTATGTGGTGCTGGCGGCGCGGCGGGCGGCGCTGGTGGAGGAGGAAGCGGCGCGGATTGGGGAGAATGCCATCGCCATACGCGCGGATGTGACCAGGGAGGAAGACGTGGCGGCGATGGTGGATGCGGCGATGAGCCGCTGGGGCCAGGTGGATATACTGATGAACAATGCCGCCGTGCCGGGCACGGATAAGTTCATCTGGGAGCAGACGCTGGAGAATTGGAATGCCACCATCGCGGTGGATGTGACGGCCGCGATGCTGTGCTCGCGCGAAGTGCTGCGCCGTTCGATGCTGGAGCGTAAGAGCGGGGTGATCATCAATTTTTCATCCACGGCGGGGTGGAACGGCATGCCGCGCAAGAGCCATTACAGCGTGGCCAAGGCGGGGTTACGGGTGCTGACCAAGGTGATCGCCACCGAGGTGGGGGAATATGGTATTCGCTGCAATTGCGTGGTGCCGGGGCAGATAGAGACCGCGCTGCTGAAGAGCTGGGTGGAGCGCACGGCCAAGGAGCAGGGCATAAGCTATGAGGACCGGCTGCTGGTGACGCTGAAGGATATGGCGCTGAAACTGGTGAGCACGCCGGAGGATGTTGCCAATCTGGCGCTGTTTCTGGCTTCCGACATGGCGCGTACGATCACGGGCCAGTCCATAAACGTGGATGCGGGCAATGTGATGGTGGGCTGACCCCCCTGCCCTATGTTATGTGACACCAAACAGGGGCCGGATGGATGAGTGGAGACAAACATAGCGTGACCCGGAGCGCCATTTTGGATGCGACGGAGCAGATCATGCATGAGGAAGGCTATGCTGCGGTCAGCTCGCGCAAGATCGCCGCCAAGGCCGGGCTTAAATCGCAACTGGTGCATTATTATTTCCGCTCGATGGATGAGCTGTTCCTGGCTTTGTTCCAGCGGGTGGAGGAGCAGCAGTTTCAGCGGCTGACGCAGGCGATTGCCGCGAAGAAGCCGTTGCATACGCTGTGGAAAATCAGCATCGATACCACCGGGCCGTGGCTGAACAAGGAGTTTATTGCGCTTGCCACGCACCGGGAGCATCTGCGCCGGGAGATTGCGCGGGCGGCGGAGCGGACGCGGCGGGTGTATGCCGCCGTGGTCTCACGCGTGCTGGAGGAGCGTGGCATGGCGCAAGGGGCGTGGCCGCCCATCGTGCTGTCCATCCTGCTGGATGGCGTTTCGCGGCTGATCAATTCGGAAACAGCACTCGGCACGGAAGCGGGGCATGCGGAGACGGTTGCCTTCATCGAACATTATCTCGGCCAGATAGAAGGCCCGGCGGCGGGGGTAGAGATCGCGCTGTATCGCGCGGCGGAATAGACGAGCCCGGGGATCATCTACCGATGGTTGCGAATTGACCGGTTGGACAACGATACCGCGAGATAATACGCCAGGCTTTCGGCTGTTAGTGGCCATAAAGTAACCAAACATCGCGATTCCGGCTGATTATCCGCTGGCAATCGTCACGGAACCATGAGAAGTCTGTGCTGGTTTATGTGCGGGATGGTAATGTGGGCTTGCCCGTGCCACCGCCGGATATACGGGTTAATCGACATTCACGGAGGCCTTGATGCCTGATAGCCTGAGGTCGCAGGAGAACCAGGATAACCGCGTCGCGGGTGTTATCGAGCTGGCAAATGGCAGCGGCATCTACGGCTGGGCCTATGACCGTGAAGCCCCCGGCAAACCCGTTACTTTGCTGTTCCATATCGATGACATGCTGATTGCGGACATTCCCTGCACGGCCTACCGGCCGGATGTGGAGCGCGGCGGGCATGGCAGCGCCAATGCCGGTTTCCATGTCACCATCCCGCGCGATTATTGCGATGGCCAGCAGCACCGCTATGTTTTTACCACCACTGCGCGCCGGCCGGTGTGCCTGCACGCGCTGGGCGGCACGGCGGAGATCGTGCGGGGTTTCCGCTATAATGTTTATTTCGACTACGCCTTCTACCGGGCGTTTTATGAAGATGCCCGGCAGATGAGCCGGCGGGATGCGTTTCAGAACTGGGCGGCGGCACTGGGCACGCCGGATGAGCGTTTCGCCAATGAGGAGCTGCTGCTCAAGCGCTTAGAGACGCCGGCAAGCCGCCTGCCCGCTGATTTTTCAGCCGTGCTGTTCCGCTTTCTCACCAGTGTCGCGGGCGGCGAAGGCAGCTCCGGCGAGGCGGTGGCGCAGTTTCTGCGCGCCCGCGACAGGCCGGAGCTGGCGGGCCATGCCGGTACGCATGATTACCGCGCCGCATGTGATGAGCGGCTCTACACCTCGTTCCGGAATTTTCTGCGCGGGCATGGGTTTATCTCGGACCGGTTTTTAAGCCGGCTGAAACTGGCCGATTACAGCGCCATGAAGCCGGGGCTTGGCCTGCTCACCAAGCTGCAATGCGCGCAGCATTTCGTCACCACCGGCTGCCAGGCGCTGGCTGCTCTCTCCTTCGAGCATTGGTTCGATTATCCGTTTCTTGCAGAGTATGACAGCAGTTATGCCGTACTTACGCCGGTGCAAGCGTATCTGCGCTGGCTTAACGAGGGCATTGCCGAGACGCTGCCGCCCAACCGGCGACAGTTTCTGGCGGCGTTGCGGCTGAGTGACACTGGGGATTTTCCGGCGGGCTTTGATGCGGATATCTATCTGGCGCGCAACACCGACCTTAAAGCCATGCTGCCCTCGCGCTGGGCGGCGCTGGCGCATTACATAAATACCGGGGCGCTTGAAGGGCGGGCCGGCTGCGAGGTGACGGCGGGAGCGCTGGATGTGCACCGCGCCGCGGCCGACAGCATGGCGGTGGCCGGGCAGTTGCAGCCAGCGCGGCGGCTGTATGAGCGCGTGCTGGAGCAGAGCCCCGGCGATGTGCTGGCACTGCGCCATTACGGCGATTGCCTGCTGCGGCTGGAGGAAACCTCGCTGGCCGTGGGCGTGTATGAACGCACCATCGCGGCGGGTGCGGATAATAAATGGACGCATATCAACCTCGCCATCTGCCTGACGCTGCTGGAGCGCTGGGCCGCCGCCGCCGCCGTGCTGCAGCATTTATGCGAGCGCCACCCTGGCGATACAGCGTTGTGGGAGCGTTACGAGGCGGCGATGCGCGAGGCCTTCGAGGCGCTGGCGCGTGAGGCCAACTGGCGCGCCGAGCAGGGGTTTTACGAACAGGGCCGGGTGAAGATGCGCGAGGCCTGTGCGGTGCTGGCTGCCCCGTTCAAGGCGCTGGGCACGGCCCCTAACCTCGCGCGTGGCCCCATCCGGCGCCTGGCGATTATCGCCGATGTCGGGCTGGCGCAATGCAATTTTTACCGGGTGCAGCAAAAGCGTGAGCAGGCGGAACTTGCAGGGCTTACCTGCCAGGTGTTCAATTATGTGACGCAGGCCGGGCAGTTCGCCGCCGCTGTGCCGCAATTCGACGCGGCGATTTTCTACCGCGTGCCGGCCACACCGGATGTGATGCGCGCCATCTATCACGCCCGCAAGGCCGGGATACCGGTGTTCTATGAGATCGATGATCTGATGTTCGATGAGACGCTCTATCCTGATAGTTTCGAAAGCTATGCCGGGCAGATTTCGCATGAGCTCTACGCCACGCTGGTCAATGGCCCGATCGCGCTGCTGACCGCACTTTCCGTTTGCGATTACGCTCTGGCCTCGACCCCGGCGCTGGCCAGTGTGATGCAGCCGCATGTGCTGTCCAAGCAGGGCTTCGTGCATCGCAATGCTTTGGGCCCGTTGCATGAGGCCGCCTGGCGCGCGCCGCGCCATGCCCATGCGCCGGGTGTGGTGCGGGTGTTCTACGGCACCGGCACGGCCGCGCATAATGAGGATTTCGCCCGGCATCTGGCGCCGCAACTGGCTTCGTTGCTGAAAAAATGGGGCAAGAAGCTTGAGCTGTATATCATCGGTTATCTCACGCTGCCTTCCTGCCTCAAACCGCATGCTGGCCAGATCACCCTGGCCGGGCCTAATTGGGATTTGAAAGCCTATTGGCGGATGCTGGGGGAGATGGATATAAACCTGGCGGTGCTGAGCCCCGGCCTGCTCACCTGTTGTAAGAGCGAGATAAAATGGCTGGAAGCGGCGATGCTGGGCATACCCTCGGTGGTGAGTGCCACCAGCACCTATTGCGAGGTGGTGACACATGAGCACACCGGCATGCTGGTGCATGATGACGAGCAATGGTTCACCGGGCTGGATGCGCTGATCGGCGATGCCAGGAAACGCGGCAAAATCGGCGCCGCGGCGCGCGAGGCGGCGATGCGCGATTACGCGCCCACGGCCATGGCGGCGAACCTCACCGCATTGCTGGCCGAAGTCACGGCACCGCCGCTCAGGCTGAGGCACAAACGGCGTAAGATTTTGCTTACCCATGTGTTTTTTCACCCACAGCTTATCGGCGGGGCGACGCGGGTGGTGATGGATAATCTGCGCGATGTGCGGGCGGCGCATGGCGATGAATTCGAGTTCGAGATTTTCACCACCATCGAAGGGGCGAGCACGCCTTATCAGTATTCAACCACTTTATGGGAAGGCTGCCGCGTGCATGCGGTGACCACGCCTAATCTGGCGGATCTGGAGAGCCACGTCTGGGATGAGGCCATGGGGGCGGCGTTCGATACCGTGCTGGAGCGCTTCCAGCCGGATCTCGTGCATTTTCACTGCCTGCAGCGCATCACGCTGAGCGCGCCGCAGGCGGCGAAGGCGCGCGACATCCCCTATGTCATCACCGCGCACGACGGCTGGTGGCTCTCCGATGAGCAGTTTCTCGTCGATGATTGCGGCGTGCCGGAGATTTACGATTTTGCCCAGCCGATGGAGGCATTCCGGCGCGGCGGCAGCGAGCGGCTGGAGCGGCTGCGCGCCAAGCAGCAATGTATGAACGAGTCGGCGCATATTCTCGCCGTGTCCGCGGCTTTCGCTGAGATTTACCGCGCTCAAGGGTTCGGCAATGTCATCACCGTGGAAAACGGCGTCTCGCCACTGCCGGCGGTGCGTCGCACACCCTCAGCCGATGGGCGGGTGCGGCTGGCGCATATCGGGGGGGCGCGGCCGCATAAGGGCTATCATCTGGTGCAGGCGGCGCTGCGTGTGGGGGATTATAAGAATTTATCCCTGCTGGTGATCGACCATGGGCTGGACCCGGGCACGACGCAGAACACGCTATGGGGCAGCACGCCGGTGACCCTGCGCGGCAAATTCGCGCAAGGCGATGTAAGCGCGCTCTATGGCCAGGTGGATGTGCTGCTCGCCCCTTCCGTCTGGCCGGAGAGCTATGGGCTGGTGGCGCGCGAGGCGGCGCTGGCGGGCTGCTGGGTGATCGCCTCGGACCGTGGGGCGATCGGCCAGGATGTGACGCCGGAGGGCGGGTTCATCGTCGATGTTTCATCCGCCGCCGGGCTGGCCGCGGCATTTGCCGAGATCGATGCCGATCCGCTGCGGTTTCTGCGGAGCCCGCCGCCGCCCGTGGCACCGCGCCCGGCGCGGGCGCAAGGCGAGGAGCTGGTGCAGCTCTACACCAGGCTGATTAGCTGAACCAGGCTAGACCAGGGACACCAGCGGGAAATTGAGGTTTCCCCGGTCATCGCGATACCATGAATCCTTTGGCACGGTGCGGCGCGTACCGGGTGCGTTGATGAATTCCAGTTTGATGACTTCGATGTCTTCGGGCGAGGCTGCGCGCGCGCTGCGGAATGGCAAGAGTGCCACCCGCGCGGCATAGAAGAGCGGCACGTGGAAGCGCAATGTTACCGGCTGCTGCGCGGTGAGGAACATGCAGCTCGAAGCGAAGGACAGCCGGTGCGGCACGACATAATCGGCCCGCAGCGTGAGGATCGCGCTCGGCAAGGTAACTGCCGAGGTGCGCAGAACGGCTTCCACCGTGGTGTAGGGGGCGGCAAGGGGGCGCGAAATACGCGGTGCCCAGCCGGTGCTATCGGCCGCGGTTTCCAGGTATTGCACAAGTCTTTCGGACTCTGCCTGCAAATTGTCGCGCAAGCCTTGCAGTTGCGCCGGGGGCAGCTCCGCGCCGTGCGTGTGCAGCAGCGATAAAATCTGCTCGAATGCCAATATCTGCGCCTGGGTCTCTTCCCGCAGCCTGCCGCAGATATGCATGAGCGGGCGCAACGGTGCGGCGCCGAGCAATGGCACCAATGCCGCGAGTGCCGCCGATTGTTCCGCGAAGCGGGCGCTCAGCCTTACCAAAGCCTCCCGTGGTTCCACAGGTGCTGTATCCGGCGGCACCTCCGGCGGCGGAAAACTGAGCCGGGCCAGCGCGCCGCGCGCGGCCGGCTGGCGCAAAGCGAAGCCGAGTTCTTCGTACCGTTCCCGGGTGAGTTGCGAGACCATGAGCGTACCGCTGAGCCCCCAACTGGACTGGCTGACTTCCAACGCCAGTGCCGCGGCACGATGTGTGCCGTGCCATAACCGCCCGGCCGCTTCTAATTCCGCGCGTACCAGCGCCGCGGCCGGAGAAAACGCATCCGCCTCGCCCAGGGCTGCCCGCCGCCGCGCGACCAGCGCCTTGGCCTCCAACACACCCAGGGCCCAGGCAATGGCGGCGTCCTCTGGAAAATTCTCGTCGTCGATCATCGCCCGGGCGGCGGTGCGGATGCGCGCCGGTGCTTGGTCCATAGCTTTCTCATCCACTGCTTTCTCATCCATGGCTTTGAACCAGCCAAGCCTGGCCATTTCCGTTACGAGGTGGCGGGCCACGAGTTCATGCGCGAGGGAGGATGGATGCGGATCACCTGCATTGGCGACGAGCTGCTCGCGCGGCAGGTTACGTTCCATATATAATGGCAAGGTGGGGAAGTAGAGAATCCCGTTGGCGGCGCAATGGCCGGCGATCACCTCATCCATACGCAGCATCGGTTTGGTGTTATGCGCGTTGTAGAAGATCACCGCCACCGGGAGGCCAAGGCTTTGGCAGGTCTGGCTGATTTCGGTGAAGCAGCAGGCGAAGGCGGCGCCGAACGGGTCGTCCGGCTCGAAACTGACAATACGCACTTCCGGGATCTGCAACCGGTAGGTACGGGAAAACATTTCGGCATCGTTATTGCAGAGCGCGATCACCAGGCCGTCGAACAACGCCAGATCCGGCTTGACGCCTTGCCAGCTATTCCAGAGGTTATAGCCGCTCACACCGAAGTTGACCGCCTCCACCGGCCAGGCGGGGAGGGCTGCGTTGAGCAGGCGCCCGGCATGGGCCGGCAAACTCTCATCTGGTTGCAGCCCGGCGCCAAACATGGTGGAATCACCGATGAAGGCGTAGCGCTTGAGCGCTGGGATGCGCCGCTGCGGCCACCAGTCACGGCGCGTCTGGCGCATGCGCATTGTCATGATTAATGCGGGTAGAAAAATTCCGGCGCGGTCTCCTCGCGCACGGGTGGGGGTTCCAGAGCCGGAGCCACATTTTGCGCCGCCGCCACGGCCTGCGCCAGCCAGGGCGGTGCCGCCGGGGTCTGGTCCAGATTAGTCTTGGCCAGTTTCAATGCATCGCGCCAACCCTGTGCCATGCTCAAGCTTTCGAAACGAGGAACGGTCCTATCGCCAAGAAATCTATATCCGTGCCCATGAAGCAACGCAATGCATCAGCGGGGGTGCAGACGATGGGCTCGCCGCGGATGTTGAAGGAGGTGTTGATGAGCACCGGTGTGCCGGTGAGCACGCCGAAAGCCTCGATGAGGCTGTGGAACAATGGTTGATGCACGGGCGAGACGGTCTGCACCCGGGCGGTGCCGTCCGCATGCGTCACCGCGGGGATCTCTGTGGCGCGGCCGGGGTGGACCTGGGGGGTTAGCAGCATGAAGGGGCTGATGCCGTCCAGCTCGAAATAATCCGCCGCGGCAATTTGCGTTACGGCCGGGGCGAAGGGGCGGAACTCCTCGCGGAATTTTACGCGGGCGTTCAGGATGTCTTTCATATCCGGGTTGCGCGGGTTGGCCAGAATACTGCGTGCGCCCAGGGCGCGCGGGCCGAATTCCATGCGGCCCTGGAACCAGCCGACCACCATATCGGCGGCGAGCAGACCGGCGACGCGGGTGCAGAGGGCGGCATCGTCCAGGCGGAAGAAGGTAAGGCCGGTGCGCTCCAGCACGGGGAGGATTTCCGCTTCGGTGAATGCGGGGCCGAGCAGCGTGTCATGCGCGCCGTACACACGCGGCGCGTTGTGTAGCTGGTGGCTGGCCCAGAGGGCCGCACCCATCGCCGCACCATCGTCACCGGCGGCGGGCTGGATGAAAATGCCTTCGAATATGCCCTCCTGTTTCAATTTGGCATTGGCGACGCAATTATACGCCACACCGCCGGCCAGGCAGAGGTTCTTCTGCCCCGTGGCGGCGCGCGCGGCCTGGGCCAGGCGGATCATCACTTTTTCCGTCACCGCCTGCAGTGAGGCCGCAATGTCCTGATGCCGCGCCTCGATGCGGCCTTCGCGCCGGCGCGCGGGTCCGAGCAGTTCGACCAATTTTTCGCTGTACATGCGCCGCTCCTGCATAAAGGAGAAATACGGCAAGGTCAGCGCGAAACTGCCGTCTTCGGCCTGTTGTAGCAGCAATTCGATTTCACGGATGAAGCGCGGGCGGCCGTAGGAGGCCAGGCCCATGACCTTGTATTCATCGTCATTGACCACGAAGCCGAGGTAGGCGGTGAGCGTGCTGTAGAGCAGGCCGAGCGAATGCGGGTAATGCAGCTCGCGCAGGGGGGTGATGGTATTGCCGGAACCGGCATAAATGCCGCAGGTCGCCCATTCGCCGACGCCGTCCACGGTGAGGATCGCGGCTTCGTCAAACGGCGAGACGTAGAAGGCCGAGGCGGCGTGCGAGAGATGGTGTTCGCAGAATAACAACTCGCCCGTGTAGTTGAGCCGTTCACGGATCTCCGCTTCGACATTCAGCCCCTGCGCGATGAGGCGGGGGAATTGTTCCGCGACCAGCGCGCTGGATTGCGGCTCATGGGCTTTCGCGGTCTGCAGCAGGCGTTCCAGTTTGCGCGCGGGTTTTTCGTAGAACACCACGGCATCGAGGGCGCTGGCGCGCAGCCCGGCCTCGGCCAGGCAATAGGCGATGGCGGCGGCGGGGAAACGCGCATCATGCTTGCGGCGCGAGAAGCGCTCCTCGGCGGCGGCGGCCACGGGCACGCCATTGCGCACGAGGCAGGCGGCGGCATCGTGATAATTATAGGACAGGCCTAGGATGTTCATGGCTCAGTACAGGCTTTTGGGGGCGACCCGGTGTGTGCTCGTGTCGGTCCAGCGCGGTTGCGTGGGTACGAGGGTGAGAGGCACGGGCGCCAGCAGCGCGGCGACGGCGGCGATGCGGGCGTCCTGGTCCTTATCAGGTGGCGGCGCAGACCCGGTCATCCTGCCTTCTGGGCGGCCTGGCGGCGCGCGGCTTCGGCCAGGTAAAGCTGTTCCAGCTCCTCGTTGCGCGCATCCGCCTGGCGGCGCAATTTGGGGGTGGGCAGGCCAGCTTCCGGCAGCGGAATATCCAGAAAGCCGAGCACCCGCGCCAGCGTGCCCTGGTAGTCGGCGGCCAGCGCCTCATAGGTCACCACCAGCGTATCGGCCTCCTGGCCCGCCAGCAGCTTGCGCCAGCCCTGCTCCTCGAATTCCGCGCCATGCAGCATATTGTGTATCTCGTCAAAATCGAAGGGCACCGGCGGCCGCTCCGCGGGCGGCGGCTGGTCGCCCCAGATGTACCAGACATCGGATTTCCGCGCGACATAATGCGAGATCGCCTGGGCCAGCAGGTTTTCGCGGCGCAGCCAGATGAAGCGTAGGCGCGGCATCACGGCGCGCAGGCAGTCCAGCGGCGGGCGGTCCGGTGTGCCGGCGGCTTCGCGCAGCGAGGCGACCAGACGCACCTGCTCGACCCAATGCAAGGTGGCGCCAAAAACCCCGTCCTGCGCGCTGGCCTTCAGCAGCAGCGGCACACGGGCGGCGAGGCCCATCAGCGCGCTGTCCTCCGGCGCCTCAAAGCCAGCCAGAAAATCCGTGCCATAGTTCTCGGCCAGGAAATACTCCCTCGGCTGGCCGGCAACACCGCTCTCGCGCAGGCCGGAGGACAGCAGATTACTGCCGGTGCGTGGAGCGGAGCAGACCAGATAGGACAGGCGCGGCAGCAGCTTATCCGCCAGCGGCGCGATGTCAGCTTCGCCGGGCGCCACCACCACAGGGCCGCCGTGATCCTGCCCGATGACCGCGAAATCATGCCATAGCGCGTGGCAGAAATAGGCGTCGGGCTGGTCCACCAGCCGGGTGGCCAGATAGATATCCCACGGCCCGGCGGCATCGCGCGGCAGGCGCAGGCTGATGGGCTGTGGCGCGGCCTGGACGACGCAACTGGTCCAGCCGCTGAACCAGGGCTCCTGTGCCGGATCCGCCGGCAATGCCGCATCGCTGCCGGCGGGGCGGGCCCACAGGCTGAACCCCACCGGGTGCGATTGCTCATGCCCGAGCGACACGGCGCACTGCAGCCCGACCGCACCGGCCGGCAGCAGGGCGGGCAGGCGCAGCACCGACAGACGGTCTGCCAGCGGGTGCAGGAGCAAAGGCGGGCCGGGGCGGTAGAGGGGGAAGTTTACGCCGGTGAGATCCGTCAGTACCTCACCGCGCGCGAGCCGGGCGGGCGGGATGGGGGTGCTGACCTCCACCACCTCCAACGCGCTCGGGGTTACCGCGCCGGTGAGGCAGAGTTCCGCTGTTGCGTTGCGCCAGACCAGTGTGGGTGTGGCATCACCGGTCTGGTTGGTGACGAGGTAGAGGTCGAGCAATGACGTGCAGGGCTCTGGCGGGCGCAGCGCCAAGGTATAGTTGCCGTCGGCCGCAGGTGTGTGCCAGCCGGACCACCAGGCGGCGTCATCCGGCTCCATGCCTTGCAGCGAGAGGCGCGGGCGGGCCCAGGCCCGGCACAGCACCGCACCCAGGCGCAAGGGGGCACCCACATCGCTGCTGGCAGTGAGGGTGAAATTGGTAGTGCCGGGCGGGCAGGCGCCGGCGATTTTGACCAGGCCGATGCCCGGAGGCACCGTATAGCGCACGAGCCCGCCGGGTTCGGCCTTCAGCGCCGCCTGCGCCAGCCCGTGGAAGGCACGGGCACGCGGCGCCAGTTCAGGTGTCAGGGCCACATGGTGGCGCAATGCCAGATCGTGCAGGCTGAGTGCGCGCTTTGCCGCCGCTTCATTCACCTGCAGCGCCGCCTGCACGGCAGCGGGCAGCAGCGCGGCATCGTTATGCAGCGCATAATCGAGGGCCAGCTCCGGCAGGCGGCGCGCGCAGCAATAGGCAATGAAAATCTGCCGCGCCTTGGCGCAGTTGGCATCAAGCGGGGTGAGGCTTTGCACCAGATCACGCGCCGCTTCCGGCAGGCCGGCCTGGAAACCAGCCAGGCCCACGCACCGTGCCTCGCTCCAGTTCAGCCCGGCCTCGACCAGCCGGGCCATCTGCCCCAGCGGGCGTTCGGCATAAAGGGCGAGCAGCGCGCGCTGGTCTTCAACCTGCCCGGAACCGGCGAAGGCGGATCCAGCAAAGGCGGGGGCTGAGTGTAGCCGGGAGAGCGGGGCCGGCACCAGCGCCAGTTGCGTGCCTGCCAGCACCGCGGCGGCGAGATAGGCCCAGTCCAGCACGGTATCGCGGCCCTCAGTGAACCCCCCGGAGGCGGTGAAGCTGCCACGGGCGATGGCCCATAGCCCGGCACCGAAACAGGGCTCGACCAGCCCCTGCTCCATGCAGGCGCCCAGCGGCAGGGCCACGCTGCCCTCGGCCATGGCGGTGAGGATGGCTGCTCCCGTATGCGCGGCGGCGGTGGCGAGGATGGCCAGCGCGTCCGGTGCCGGTACGGCGCGGGGCTCGTCGATAAAGCAGAGATAATCGCCCGTGGCCTGGGCCGCCGCGGCATTGCGCGCCGCCGCACGGCTGGGGAAATTGCCTGGTACCTGCAGCACATCCGGCATATCCGCCGCCGCAAAACCCTCGCCGGGCCCGGCGATGATGATCTGTAGGGACGCGAGGCTTTGGCGGCGCAGCATGGCCAGCGCCGCCGCGAAAGACGGTGCTGCACTCCAGGCCAGGCAGACCGAGATGCTGGGCGGCGGGGGTGGGGCGGCGGGTTCGGCATGGGCGGTGCGCAGCAGGGCGGTGCGCAGCAGCGCCACCCATTGCGCCAGCGTCTCTCTCTGCGGGATGGCGAGGTGGGCTGGTTTCTGCCCATGCGCCAGGCTGTGGCACAGGCGCTCGGCCAGCGCCACGGCGGTGGGGGGAAACAGGCAGGCGGCGCGGTCCGGCTCGGCGATGAGCTCGGCCGTGCCGCCGCCGCAAGAGGCGAGGAAGGGCACGCCCTGGATCAGGCATTCCGCCACCACGCAAGGCGAGTTTTCCGCGCGCGAGGGGATCACCGCCAGCACGCCGGGGCGGCGCAGATAGGCCAGCGCCTCGGCCTGGTCGTATTCCGTGAGCACGCGCAAAGCTGCCCGCCAGCGCCGCGCCCGCTCGGCGATGTACACGCCCGAATGCACCCAGGCGGATTTGCTGAACTTGCCGAGAAAGGTGACCCGCACATTAGTAAGCTGGCCCGCGGCATCGAGCAGGTCGATCGCATCGCAGAACAGATCCAACCCTTTGCGGGTTTCCTGGCGGCCGAAGAAGACGATCTCATCAACCGGGTGGGCCACTGGCCGCGCCGTGTCCGGCTGGGCTGCCGTGCCGATGAGATTCTGCAACACCCGTCCCTGGCCGGGCTCGACCCAGCCGCGCGCGGTCATCCAATCCAGCAGATAACGGCTCGGGCTGATCAGCAGATCAGCCAGGCCGGCGCAGCGGGATTCCATATAGGCGATGGGCAGGCCGCGACGGTAATGCTCCTGCGCGTTGAGCTCGGCGACCCAGTCCAGCGGCCCGTGCGCGACGACGCAGAGCAGCGGGGCCGGGTTCAGCAGCCCGGCGCGCTTGGCCAGCAAAGTGTAGAACCCCTGGCCGGCATTGTCGTTGAACATCACGACATCGAAACCGCGTGGCCGCAGATAATGGTACGCCGCGTAGCTGATTTCGCGCTCGCCAGCCGTGCCCACCGGCGGCGGCACATGCTCCAGCGTTATGCCCTGCCCGGCGTAATGCGCCTGTAGCGCGGCGTAGCTGCCCTCGGAGGGGCACGGCCCGCCGGCATCGGCATTGGCGATGGCCACCGTGACCTCGAACCCCTGCCCCGCCAGCGCCAGTGCCAGCGCGGTATTGGCCGTGCCGATGCCGCCGTTTTTAAACAGACCGTGAAATTCCACGGTGATGAAGCAGATGCGTAAGCGCCCGCTATGCCCGGTGTTGGGATAGGCCAGCGAAGCAGCAGGGCTGCGATTTAACGCTGGCGCATCCATGGCCTAATGCAGGCTCCGCGGTTTGTTGGTAAAACATAACATCGTACACCCCGGCCAAACCCGCCGGTGCACGCCGAACACATGTTGTTCCTGGCCAGTTTGAGTGGTCATTGGGGATCCATCGTGATGCGTTGTATCAAACCGTAACATTAGCATGGCTGTCAATGCCTGACTGCCCACCAGCAATCACTGACGGATTACCGGCTCATGCGGTGGGCGCATCCGCGTCGGCGATGCCGCGCTAGAAGGGTGCCAGCGCGCGTACACCGGACTGGGTCAGCGCACCGCAGCGGTAGATCGCCTCGGGGCTGTTCTGCGTACCGAAATGACCGCTCCAGGAATAATAGATTGCCGCCTGCAATTGCCCAGAGGCGGCGAGTGGCGCCAGTATCGCGCGCATCGTCGAGATGATGCCGGCGCGCGTGGTATCGTCGAGCGGGCAACTGGTAGATTTATCGGTGAAGCCCCATTCGGTGAGCCAGCAGGGTTTGCCGCCCGGCACGCAGGCGGCAAATGTATCCGCCTGCAATTTGGCCGCGCGCGTCGCCTGACTCTCGCTGGGGTCGTTGCTGGGATAAACATGCACGGCATAGCCGTCGACAAGCTGATCCAGCCCGTTGGCACGCAGGAAGCCGAGCGTGCCGCCGATGCTCACGCCATCCAGCTTGCGGCCGGGGTAGCTGCCGGTCAGCCCCGGATCGGCAAGGCCGGCGGAGAGCAGCGGCGTCTGCTTGTTCGCCGCCGACGCGTCTCGCCATTGCTTCACCTGCTTCAGCTCGCCAAGATAGGCGAGAAACCCGGCGCGGATGGAAATGGTCTCGGGCATCGCCGGGCTGGCGATATCCGCCGTGCCAAACACCTGCCCGCCGCCTTTGGCGGCAAAATCCCCCCCGCCGCCTTTGGCGGCAAAATCACCGTTGAACTGCGGGTTGTTAATCTCATTGCCGAATTCCAGCGCGGTCAGGCGGATGCCGGCGGCATCGAGCTTGTTCAGCAGCGCCGTGTCCTCGGTGCTGAACACCGCCGCATCGGGGGCGGAGAGCGGTGCCACGGCCCAGGTAAGCCCCGCCTGAGGCACGGCCGGGCGGGCGCGGGCGGTGTTACCGGCAAAAGGCAGTATGGCAATGCTGCCGATGCCCTGGTGGAAGGCGGCGATGATGAAGGGTACAGACCCCAGCTTCAGATCGAGCCGGACGGTGGTGACATGCGCGGCGCTAAGTGCGGCCAGCAAGGCGCTCTGCTGCGCCGGGTTCATCTTCGCTACATCCACCGTGTTGACGCCGGTAATGGCACCCGCCGCTGCCAGGCGCGGCGCCGCCGCCAATATGACACAAGCCAAAATCGCCGCGAGACATTTTTTCATGCGTGCTGCTCCGCTGAGGTGACGCTCCGAGCCAGGGAAAATTCTGCTCCGCCCTTACAGCCGCCAGTAGCACATCCGGCCTTGCAACAATAGGCAACCACCCAGAACCCCGCCCCACATGGGCAACCCCTTTACCGGCGCGGCGGCTACTTCTAGTTTAGTCACGATGACCGAGTTCACCTTGTCTCTCGACCCATTGCGCTCCCGCCTCGTTTCGGGCGGTTACGGGCGGGTGATACTGGTGGCCAACAACCCCGCCATCGGCGCCGCAGCCGCGGCCGCATTGGCGCTGACACCGGCGGATGTGCTGGTGCAGTTCAACAAGGCCACCGGCTTCAGCCTGTTCGCGGAGATTATGTGCCACAAGGTGCATGTTCTCAATGCAAATGGCGATGGCGGCTACTGGGGCTTCGGGCCGGAAGGACAGCCGGAGCCGGATGTGCGGGCGCAGGCGCATAGCGAGCTGACAGTCTATTTCACCCGCTGGCTGTCGGAAGCGGCCAAAACCTACCTCGCCAGCTTGGCCCCACCTGTTCTGGGTGGGGTGATGGGGGGGCAATGGGAGGCCAGCCCCTACCCCTACCCGGCGCAGCACCTGCCCTCGGCTGGGTTCATGGCCGCGAATTATTACCGTGCTGTCAATTTTCTGCGGCTGTTCCTGGGCCGCAAGCCGCTGCCGCTGGTGCTGCTCGGCTTCACCGGCAGCTATCCGCCAGGCCAGGGCTGGAAGCAGCATGATTTCGCCTATGAGCAGGCCGTCTATCAGACACTCACGGATGTGACCCAGCTTCAGGCCTGAACCGCCAGCACGCGCACATGCTTAACATGCAGCGCCGGCCCGGTGGTCGAAGCCCAGCTCGCCGGATACAGAACGGCAAAAACAAGATGCGCGGGGCTAGAGCGCGATCGGTTGAGGTCCGCTCAATCTTGAGCGGCCGAAACCGTGAATCGCCCTCTAAAAAATAGCTAAAGCATGATCGCACTTGAAGCGATCATGCTTTAATGAAACAAATGGTTGCAAACGGGTTAATGACAGGGCAGCTTGCCCGGTGCCGCCAACCGGCTATTACTTAAGTAATAATTTGAGAACCCGCTTGCGGGATGCAGAGCAAGGAACAAGGACGGAATGATCAGCCCGGGCTTTGCGATTGATGTTTCGGTCCGCGCGCTGGTGGCTGAGGCCGGCCTGCCGGCGGGCGTGGCGCTGCTTGAATTCGACCCCGCCACCGCCGGGCGCGATGACTGGGACAGGATTTGCGGTGGTGCGCATGGGGGGGACGGCAGCATCTGCCTGGGCGGGCTGCTCGGCCCCGGCCGGGAGGACACAGGCGTGGCGCTGACGGCGCTGCTGCCCGAGGCTTTGCGCGAGGATGCGGTGTTCAGCGTGACCAAGGAGAGCCTGCCGGGCCTGGCCGCCTGGTGCTGGCGACGCATGAGCCTGATACTCGGCGCGGCACTTGACGCCCAGGTGTCCAGCCAGCTTGCCAGCGCCAATCTGCGCGCGCATGCGGAAAACCTGGAGCAATCGCTGGCTTTGGCCGAGGCCGCCTTCGCCGATTTCCGCAAGGAGCCATTGCGCCTCGGCCTGCAGTTGGAGCCGGGCTTTGTGTATGCTGAGCCCCCCGCCGGCGAGCCGGGCAGTCTGGAGCTGACCCAGGAGATCCCGGCGGCGCTGGGTAATGTGATGTATCTGGACCTGTTCTTCTCCCAAGCCGGGGCGGGGCTGGGCCAGGGGCGGCTGGTGGCCACCGCCGCTGCCTCCGGCGCGCTGCTATGCGACCATCGTTTTCCCCTCACCGACATCGTGCAGGGCTGGAACCGTTTCATCTGCCTGCCGGAGGCGACGAGGCGCAAGCAGCCTCTGCGCCTGGCCCTCAGCCTACATGCGCCGCAACCCATCGAGACCAGGCCAGGCCTCGCCGCCCCGCTGCCCGACCCGGATTTATGCGCGCGCGTTGAGGGGGGCGGCATTGCCACGCGTCCGCTCGCTTTGCGCGCCTGGTGCGGCATTGCCGGCCTGCGTTACCCGCGCCAGGCCGGTACACTCGGCCCTGCTCCGGCCCCCGCAGCGGGGGAGACGGAATTGCTCTCCCTTCCGGCCGAGCTGGTGGCCGGCGCCACTATATGCCAGGCCGCGCGCGAGGCGCCGGATTTCTCGGCTGTGTCCTATGACGCGGAGACGCAATCCCTGCTCGTGCACCCGCTCGGCCGCACCCCCACCGTGGCCAGGGTGGCGCGGGTGAAGGTGAGCGGGCTGACCGCTGTGACCGCGCTGGCGCAGTTGCGGCATTTCGATGCGCAGCCGACCGATTTCGCTTTGTTCGCGCAACCCGCCGGGCAGGTGATTCGTTTTGATACAGCAACACAACTCACCTGGCTGCATCTGCAGGCCGGCGAATGGGGCGATGTGCGCTACGCTCTGGCGGAGCCGCTGAGCGGGCTGGCGGATATTTACATGCTGACGCGCAACCAGTCCGATGATTACCATCTGAGCTGGGCTTTCTTCCGTGGGCTGCAACTCGCGTGTAGGGGCTGAGGGGCGTGATGACACCGGGGCCGATCGCTGTCATCATTCCTGTTTTTAAACATTCCGTGCTGCTGTTCGATGCCATTGCCTCGCTGCGCGGGCAGGTGGGCGCCGCTGTGATTCTGGTGGATGACGGCTGCCCGAATCTCGGTACGCAATTCGCCGGGCTGGGCCTGGCCAATAGCGATCCCGGTATCATCTATCTGCGCGGCGCCAACCGGGGGCTGTCAGGTGCGCGCAACCGCGGCATTGACTATGTGCTGGCGCATTTACCTGAGGCCGAGGCGATTTATTTTCTCGATGCCGACAACATGCTCTCCGCCTGGTCGCTCAAAGCCATGCAGGCGGCGTTGCACCAGCATGCGGGATTCGATTGGTTCTATCCCGATATAAATATGTTCGGGCTGGATTGGGAGGCCTCTTATGCGGGCGGGTTTTTGCCGCTCACCGAATCCATCATGAACCTCTGCGAGGCCGGCAGCCTGGTGCGCCGCCGGGTGTTCGAGGCGGGGGTACGGTTTTCAGAAAACCTCAAGCTTGGCTTCGAGGATTGGGATTTCTGGCTGAGTGCCATCGAGCACGGGTTTACGGGGCGGCATTTTCCGGATTCGGGCTTTCTCTACCGCAAACGGCCGGAGAGCATGCTGGCCAATTCCACGCGCGACGAGGCGCACATCAAGGTGCAGCTTGAGCAGCGCCACCCTTGGGTGCAAGACCCAAAATGGGCAGTGGCGGCTGAGCATAGGCATGTGCCGCGCTTTGCCATTTACGTTACGGATCTGGATGTGGTGCGGCTTACCAGCTCGCCCGATGAGGTGACGGAAGAATTGTCCTGGGGCGATTATGTCACGCGCTTCTGGGCGGCACTGCATTCACCCAAAACCGAACATGCGGGGGCGTATCTGCTGATTACCAGCAGCGTGGCGCTGGCCACACTGGGGCGCGCCGGGCTGCTCGGCTGGTGTTTGCACGATCTGCAGATACGGCTGCGCGATGCGAATTTTATTGCGATATCGGCGCCTCCAGGTGCGGCCCGCAGGCTGGCGGTGGAAGCCCCCGCCCTCGGTGCGGCACCGCAGGCGGTGCTGGCCGGGGTGAGCATGAGCCTGCTGCGCGCCGTGGTGCGCGACCCGCTGGATGACTGGATCCGCAGCGTGGCTGGCGATGCGCCACAGCCACGTATCTCCAACCGCGCGCTGCATCTGCCGCGTGGTGCAGCGCCGCTGCCGGGCGGGATGCTGGCCCAATTGGTGCGCGCGGCGCAGGGGCTGCGCCTCTCGGTTTATAACATCACCACCGGCCTGCCGGTGCCCGATTGCAGCCTCGGCGCGCCGGACCGTGCCCAGATCAACGCCATGCTCACGGCTAAATTCGGTGGCGGGGTGATACCGCCGGCGCTGGCGCGCAACCTACCAGAGATCGCTCTGGCCGTGCCGCATTTTGCCTTTGGCGGGGTGGAGAAGGTGACGATGTTCGTGGCCGCCGCTTTGCGCCGGCGCGGCTACAGCGTGAGCCTGCTGCTGTGCAAGGCGCGCGACATCGCGCTGGTGGACGGGTTCGAGGCGGCGTTCGACCGGGTGTTCTTTCTCGACAATCCCGAATTCGAGCAGTTTTCCGGCCCCGCCTATCTCGGCACCCACCTGCCGCGCTGGGCCGATGCCGGGGAGCATGCCAATGAGCTGAACCTGCTCTCCGCCTTCGATGCGGTGATCACCTGCCATGCCGCCGATCTGCTCGGGCTGATGGGGCAATTGCGCCGGCGCGGCGTGGTGACGGGGGCGTATAACCATCTGTTCGACGCGACGGAGACCGGGCGGCATTGCGGACACCCTTACCTCGCTCTGGCCTATGAACATGCGCTGGATCTCTACATCGGCTGCTCGCGGCAGATTTTGCACATGCTGCATGGGCATGGCGTGCCGGCGGAAAAACTCGTGGTGGTGCCGAATGCGCCGGGCATCGCCATTCCGCCTGCCGTGGCGCAGGCCAGCCTGGCGGCGCGGCTGGCGCGCCAGGGGCGGCGGCTCAACGTGCTGTTCATGGGCAGGCTGGACCAGCAGAAGGGGTTGGACCGGCTGGCCGCGATTTGCGACGTGTTGCAAACACGCGGCGGGGCGCAGGTGCGGGTGCTGGGCCGGACGGTACTCTCGGAAGGTGGCGTGCCGCCGGAGCTGGAGGCATTGGTGGAGCCGCCGGTGCAGGGCGAGGGGCTGCTGGAGGCCTATCACTGGGCGGATATTCTGCTCCTGCCCTCGCTTTACGAGGGGCTGCCGCTCACCGTGATAGAGGCGCAGCGCATGGGGGTTGTGCCGATTGCCGCGGCGAGCGGGGCGCTGGCGGAGACGATTGAGGATGGGGTGAACGGGTTTTTGGTGGCGCAGGAGACCTGCGTGAGCGAGACGCTGGCGCGTGTGGCGGAGCTGACCGAAAACCGCGCGCTGCTGCAGCGCATGGCCAATGCCGCCGCTGGCGGCGGGATGGCCAATACCGCCGCTGGCGGCGGGTTGGATTGGGATGAGGCCATTGCACCGCTGGAGGCGAAACTGCGCGGTGCTTTGGCCCGCGCCGCGCGGACCCGGCGCGCGCCCGTGCCATGACGGGTACGGCGGCGCTGGTGGATAGAGCCATCAGCCTGCGCGAGGCCGGCGATGGCGCGGCGAGTGCCAAATTGCTGGCTGAGATTCTCGCCGAAACCCCGGACCATGGGCGGGCCTATTACGAGCTGGCGGTGGCGCGGCAGGAGGCGGGCGATCTGGCCGGTGCCGCCACCTGTTTGGAAAACTCTTTGCAATATGCCGGGGCGGATGCGCGAACCAGCCTGTTCCTGGCGCAGATGCGCTACGGCGGCGGCGATTTTGCGGGGGGGGACGCCGCGCTGGCGCCCCTGCCGCCCGGCCCGGTGCGCGATGCCATGGCGGCGTTCGGCGCTTACCTCCGTGAATTTCCGCTGCCGCGCGCTTTGGCCATGCTGCAGGAGCTGAAGCGGCGCCACCGCTATTTCGACACCGCCGAGATCGCCGCCGCTTTGCACCAGGCTGTGCGCGAGCGGGCGCCTTTTGCCCTGGTGCGGCTGGGGGATGGCGAGGCAGCGTGGATTGACCCCGGCGGCGCGGATAAGGCCGATTACGCGCCGCTGTATGCCCCGCTGTATGCCCCGCTGTATGCACAGAACCGGGCGCAGATGGCTGCCATCTGGTTTGGCGCGGATTTCGCGGCCGAAGCAAGCGGTTTTGCCGCTCTGGCAACGGGGCTGACTGAGCATATCGCGGGCTGGGATGTGACCGGCATTCCTTATTCATCCTGGCTGCGGCATGAATATACCATCGCCAGTACGCGTGGCGTGCCCAGCCTGGTCAATCTCATCCGCCGGCTGCTGGCCGACCGCGCCCCGCCGGAAACAATGTTTTGCCGCCAGCTCGCCAATATGGATCTGTTCACCGCGGGGCATCTGCCCGGGCTGCTGCGCCGCGCCGGTGCGGTTAGCGTGATCACCTGCCATACCGGCCTACCCGGCTGGCTCAAGGCGGAATATGGCCTCAGCGATGTAACACTTCTGCCGGTGCCGGGGGAGCGCGGCCGCACGGAACTGCTGGGTGCCGCTGCGCTGCAGGGGGTGCAGTTTCCGGGCCGGTTCATGCAGTTGCAGGAAGAGCTGGCGCAGCCCTTGAATGGCAGGCTGGTGCTGGTCGCCGCCGGCATTTTGGGCAAATTCTACGCCAGCACCATCCGCCGGCATGGCGGCATCGCGCTGGATATCGGCTCGCTCGCCGATGTGTGGATGGGCAGGCTGACCCGGCCCGGCAATGCCGGGCTCATCGGCAAGCCGGGCAGATAGGGCTGCGCAAGCAGTTTATTTTCAAGCCCGCCATCGCGCAGCCCCCGGTGCATCGGCTACAGAGCTGGATGCTTGGCTTTCCCGGCCACAGCCGCTATCGACTATTCATCATTGCCCGAGAGACGTATCGCGATGCGAGCTTCGTTTATCCGCCGATTGTGGCTGTTCACTATCTGTCTCTGTGCTGTGCTGTTTGTCATGCCCGCCGCGCATGCCGCCACGGTTATGCCGAGCTTCAACTGCGCCCATGCGCCGGGTGTGGATGAGACGCTGATTTGCGCCGATCCGCTGCTGCGCCAGGCCGACCATGATCTCGGCCAGGCCTATGCCGCCGCGCGCAATGCCAATGCCGGTGCCGGCTACCACGCCGCCTTGCGCAGCGATGAACATAGCTGGATTTTGCAGCGCAATGCCGAATGTCAGATCACGAAATTCACCATCGTGACGGATAGCAACCGGCCGGGCTTCAGCGATTGCCTGCTCGACCAATATGCCGAGCGTATGGATGATCTGGCGCAGATGCGGCTGCACCCGCAGACCGCGCCCGGCGCTATATCGCACCCTATCCGGCGCTCGTTTCTGGCCGCGACCGCGGGGGCGGCCGCCACGGCGCAGTCCTTCTCCAGCCTGCAACTGCCAGCGGCCAGCACCGGCACACCGCTGCTGGCCTGGCGCAATGACGGCAGCGTGGCGCTGCTCGACACCGGCGGCGATGGCAGCGGCACGCTCTCCATCTGGTCCAACGGCGCGCTGCATATGCTGGCGCAGGTGCCTCAGGCCGCGCAGTATAACCAGCTCTGCGCTTTGCCCGATGGTAGTTTGTTGCTCCTCGGCACGGCGACTGCGTGGATCGGTGCTGACGGCAAGCGTAAAAATGTTTCAGACCCTGCGGCGCAGCGGCTTTGCGGCACTGGCCAGCAGGTTGGGGATGGTGACGGTACGACGCTACAGTATGGCGCCGCCAGGCCGGGGGCGGAGCGTTTTGTAACCGTAACCACACCCGCCGGCACAATCGTCACGCCCATCCGCATCGATAGCCGCTTCGCCCTCAACGCCGCTTTTCTGCCGTCCGCCGATGCATTTCTGCTCAACCGGAACGTCAACCCGGCCACGCTGGAGGCCGCGGTGGAGCGGCGCTGGTCCAAGAGCAACTGTCTGGCGTATTGGACGATCGCCGCCAAAACCGGGGCCGTGCAACAGGGGTGTATCCCCTTCGGCCCTTATGTGAACAGCGTGCTTACGGCTTTGCCGACGCGGGCTGGGGTTTATCTGGCGGCCAGCGGCTATGGGCTGTTCCGCATCAGCAATGGGGCGGCGCAACTGGTGATGCCGGGCACGATCTCGCAAGCCGCGATCTCGGCCGATGGCTGCTCTCTGGCGTTTGCGCTGGCGCAGGGCGCGCAGTCATCGGGGGCGATGATCGTGCTGAATGCCTGTGGCGCCAAACCTACCAGTGCCGCGACTGGAACCCCGTAAGCCACGCATTCAGCGCGATGGAAAAATGCCCGAGGCCGATGGCGTTCATCCAGCCCTGCCAATCCGTGGCGAGCTGGAGGATGAAATCGCTGGCCGGGCCGATGGGCAGGTTGTTGGTCCAGTTCAGCAGCGCATTGGCGCCCAGCAGCAGTGCCACGAGCGCGCAGGCGAACACCGCGGCGCAGACCGAGCCGAGACGGCTGGGCAATGCGCCCTCCACACCTTCGATTTGCAACTTGTAGGTCACGGTCTTGTTCATGGAATTTCCTAGAACTGAAAATAGATGAAGGGTGCCACACCGGTCGGCCCCAGGCTGTCGATAACCACGATCCCTGCCCCGGCCAGCCCGCCCCAGACGAAGAGCGGCACGCGGCGCGTGGCTTGCTCCACCCGGCCCACCCAGTCGGGGGGGAGAAAATGCAGTGCCATGGCGAGGCCCACCAGTGAAAGGTTGAACGGTGTGGCCAATGTCAACGGCCGGCCGAGCCGCGCAAAACCGGAGAAATAGGCGGCGGCGTGCGGCAGGTCCGCCGCGCGGAAGAAGATCCAGGTGAAGCAGGTGAACTGGAGGGTGACGAAAGTGCCGAGCACGCGCTGCGGCAGGCTCAGCGCCGCAGCTTGCAGCCGGTCCTTGAACACCAGATGTTCCAGCACAAGTGCTGCCCCATGCAGGCTGCCCCAGATGACGAAATTCCACGAGGCGCCGTGCCATAGCCCGCCCAGTACCATGGTGGCAAACAGATTACGGTAGCGCTTCAAACTGCCGTGCCGGTTACCGCCGAGCGAGATGTACAGATAATCGCGCAGCCAGGAGGAGAGCGAGATATGCCAGCGCCGCCAGAAATCCTGCAGGCCGATGGCGCGGTAGGGCTGGTTGAAATTCCACGGGAAGCGATAACCGAAGAGTGCCGCGACGCCGATGGCGATGTCGGTATAGGCCGAGAAATCGCAATAGATTTGCGCCGCATAGCCGTAATCGGCGAACAGCAGGTCCCAGGCGCCATATTGGGTGGGGTCGAAGAACGCGTCATCGACCAGGTTGGAGGCGAGGTAATTCGCCAGCACGACTTTTTTGAACAACCCGCCCAGGATCAGCAGAAAGGCGCGGCGCGCGCGGATATCGGCGGGGCTTACCGGGTTGGCGATCTGGGGGAGGAAATGCGAGGCGCGAACGATGGGGCCGGCGACCAGTTGCGGGAAAAAGGCGATGTAGAAGAGGATGTGCAGCAGGGAGGACGGGCGGTCGATCTTGCGGCGGTAGATGTCCACCACATAGGAGATGCCGTGGAAGGTGAAGAAGGAAATGCCGACCGGCAGGATGACATCGAGATATTGGATGTCGTGCCCGAGATGCAAAGTCTCGATGAGCCGGTTCAGATTATCCAGGAAGAAATTATAATATTTGAAGAAGCCCAGCGTGCTGAGATTGACCGCGACCGCGGCGCCCACCAGAAATTTGCGGGCGCGCTCATCCTGGTTGCGATGGATCTGCCGCCCCATGAACCAGTTGAAGACGGAGCTGCCGCCGAGCAAGGCGCAGAACCGCCAGTCCCATGCCGCGTAAAAACCGTAGCTGGCAGCTATGAGAAACGCGAGGCGGGTGCGCGGCAATTTGAGGAGCGCCCAGGAGAGCGCAAACACGCCCAGGAAGAACAGCCCGAAATCCAGCGTTGGGAACAGCATGTCCCTCTATCCCCGCTTCCTCACGAATGGCCCCTCATGGACGGCTCGTGTATTGCGCGGTCAGCCATTCATCCAAGGCATTGGCCAGAATGGAATAGCCGGTGGCGGTAAAATGCAGATGGTCGCCGCGCGCGAGCGGCGGGGCCATCGCCGCCCAGCCGTTCATGCCGCCGCTGTCCTGCTCCGGTGCGGCGGCGTTCCATACGGCGGCGTAATGCAGTTGCGCCTGCTGCGCCTGCACCTGGCGCACCGCATCCAGCGCCGGCAAAGTGAGCCAGGGGCAGTCCGTGCCGGTGCAATCGCGTGATTGATGCGAGCCATCCGTGGGGCTGATGATCAGCACCGCGCTGCCTGGCGACCAGTGATGGATGTCGTACAGGAGTTTGCCAAACATCGCGCCGTAGGCATCCGGATCGAAATCCGGTTCCGCGCCTTCATTGGTGCCATAGGCCAGAATGATAAGTGCTGGGTGCAGCCAGGCGAGCTGGCGGCTGACGATTTCCGGGTTCCAGTTCTGGGTGATGCCGGCCGTAGACCCGACCACGCCGAAACTGTCGTAGATCACGCCCGGATCGTTGCGCTCGGTATTCCAGTCGAGGATTTCGATGCCCTTGGCCT
Organism: bacterium; assembly: GCA_026224825.1. GTDB lineage: Bacteria > Pseudomonadota > Alphaproteobacteria > Acetobacterales > Acetobacteraceae > Acidocella. The sequence continues at coordinate 28,085 of JAMFRO010000082.1, forward strand.
TGGCCACCACGGTAAGCTGATGCGCCCCGCTGCTGGGGGCGTGGAAGGCGATGCGCCCCAGCGTGCCATCCGGCCCATAGGTGGAGATGGTTTTCACCGTCACGCCGTCGATATCGATCTGCAGAAACCCGCCGGTGTGGCGGCAGACGAATTCCACAAAACCCTTGTCGAAGCCGCGCGGGTCCGTGACGGTGAGCGACAGGCTGGCGCCCACGCTGCGGCTGACGGCGGTGAAACCGCTGATGCCGTAATCCGTAAAATCATGGTCGGTGAGGCTGTTGTGATAATGCCAGAGCCCGGATTGGCTGATCGTCATATCCTTCTGCCGCACGCCGATATAGGGCAGCCCCGCCACCCGCGTGCCGATGCCGCCATTGCCGTCGCGCGCCTGCAGCGTGTCGCGCAGATCGCCGGAGAAGTAATCCCCGGCGGTGTGGCTGTCGCCGATCTGCACGATGCGCAAATGGGTGAGCCTACCCGCCTGCAGCGCACCGAGATCGTAGAAATACGCGTTCAGCGCGTGGGATTTTGCAACCGGGCCGGGATGCCAGGAGGCTGCGCGGACCGCGGCATCGTCAACGGGGGCGGCCTGCGCGGCGGATTGCGCCGGCGCGCCGGCACAGCCGCTTAAAATGGTGAACAGCAGGGCCGCCAGTGCCAGGCGGAATTTGGCCGGCATTGTCAGGATTTGGTCTGTTGTGCGGCGGGGGGCGCGGGCTTGGGTGCGGGTGCGGGTACTGGTGCTGGTGCTGGTGCTGGCACCAGGACCACGCCCAGCACTTTCTTGGCGATCAGATCATAGCCGTAGAACGAGAAATGCACCCCATCCTCGGCGCGTACATCGCGCAGATCGCCTTGGGCATCGGGCAGATGCGTGGCGAACCCGCCATCCGGCCCTTTGAAATCATCCTCCAGCGGAATGAATACGCCGCCGTTGCTGGTGACCACCTGCTGCAATATGCCGTTGAGGAACAGCCCGCCCTGGTTACGGCCCGGATCGCGCAGCACCGGCAGGCCGATCCAGTACACATTTATGCCCTGTTTGCGGCAGGTGGTGACGATGTTCGCCACCCGCGCCTCATACACCCGGGTCCAGCCCGGGGTCTGGAACAGATAGCCTTTATGGTTCTCATCGCGCAGGCTGTTGCCGTAATCATTGGCGCCGAACATCACCACCACATCGGTGATATGATCCGGCCCCAGACTGGCCGTGAAGCTTGCCAGAAAATCGTCATAATCCGGCCGGGTGAGGCCGGTGCCGACCTTGCTGTCGCGGTATAATTTATCCTCCGGGTGCGCCTTCAGCTCCTGGTACAGCCCGCTCCATGTGCCATCGGCCAGAGAATCCCCGAATACCGCGATGTTATGTGGAGGGTCCGCCTGCACGGCATAAGGGGCGGCGATGAGGAGTAGAAAACCAAGCCAGGACAACAACCGCATCTGATAACCCATATGAGAGACCGCCACCGCAAGCATGAGGTGGCCGCCAGCCACTGGGCGGCAACTGCCAAACTTGAACTGATGCGACAATAACAACAGCCCCAACTTGTTCAAGTAGCCCGCTTGTTCAAAGCTCGGCCGCGCGTGTGGTGGCGTCCCCGGCGGGATTCGAACCCACGGCCCCAGGATTAGGAATCCTGTGCTCTATCCTGCTGAGCTACGGAGACGTGGCTCTTACCTAACCCAGGCACAGAACCAAGCAAAGGGGGTGAGACCCTGGCGCGCCCTGATGGAGTCGAACCATCGGCCTCAAGATTAGAAGTCCATTTCTTTAGCGAAATGATACTCCCTGCCCACCCTTGTTGCGCCCCTTTGCCCCGCACCGGCCCTTGTGGAGGGATAG
>JAMFRO010000010.1 GCA_026224825.1 bacterium
ATGGTATCCGTTCCTACGGGCCGGTGCGGAATTACTACGCAGCCGCAGGTGCCGTGCCGCGCGAGCCTTTGTGTTTTGTTATGATCGAAACCGCGGAAGCCATGGATAATCTGGACGCCATTACCGCTACGCCGGGTGTCGATGGTCTTTTCGTCGGGCCGGTGGACCTTGCTTTGTCACTTGGCCTTGGCCCGGCCCTGACCATGCCGGAGCAGGTGTCTTCCGCCATTGATGAGGTCGCCGCCGCGTGCCTGCGGCATGGCAAGATTCCGGGGGCCGCGGCACTTGGCCTGGCGAATGCCCAGGCACTGGCGGGACGCGGGCTGAAATTTATCACGATCAGCAGCGATATCGGCCTGTTGCGCCGTGGTGCCGCTGCTGACCTGGCCCAGGCCCGCAGCTGGCTGGACCAAACGCAACAAGGTTGAACATGACGCAAAAATCCATTGCCGTTGTCGGGGCCTCACTCGCCGGGCTCAATGCCGCCGTCACTTTGCGCCGTGAGGGGTTTGCCGGCCGCCTTGTCATCATTGGTGACGAACCGCACCGGCCCTATGACCGCCCGCCATTATCGAAAGAGATCGTGCGCGGTGAGTGGCCGGTGGAAAAAGCCGCGCTACATATTGATGAAGAATTGACCGGGGTGGAATGGCGCCTCGGCTGCCGGGCGGAAAAACTTGACGCTGCCACGCGCAAGATTTGGTTTTCCGATGGGGGAGCGGAAGTCTTCGACGGGATCGTGATTGCCACCGGCTCGGCGCCCCGGCGCTTGCCGGGGGCTGAAATGCCCGGTGTGCATCTGTTGCGCAGCCTGGAGGACGCTATCGCTTTGCGCGACGATCTGGCGAAGCCTGGATGTAAACTGGTTATCGTCGGTGGTGGTTTTATCGGCCAGGAGGTTGCGGCTTCGGCACGGGCCATTGGGCTGCATGTGACCATGGTGGAGCAGGTTGCGCCCGCCGCGCATGTGCTGGGGCATGACATCGCCATGATCATGGCGGACATCCACCGGCGGCGCGGCGTGGATGTGCGGCTTGGCGTTGCGGCGGCAGCTTTTGAGGGTGAGGGCCGGCTGTGGCGCCTGCACCTCAGCGATGGTAGTGCCATAGACACGGATGTCGCCGTGCTCGGCATCGGGGTTATTCCCAATACGGGCTGGTTGGAAGGCTCGGGGCTGAATATCGATAACGGTGTGATATGCGACGAGAGCTGCCTCGCAGCGCCTGGCATTGTCGCGGCCGGCGATGTCGCGCGCTGGCCCAACAACCGTTACGGCGAATTCCGGCGGGTGGAACACTGGGACAATGCGGTGCGCCAGGGCGAGCATGCGGCCAGGCGGTTGCTCGCTGAAGCTGGTGGCGTGCATCCTGGCCCTTATGCGCCGGTGCCGTGGTTCTGGTCGGATCAATATGGGCTAAAACTTCAGTTGGTCGGGACGCCGGTGGCGCATGATGAGGTGAGGCTGGTGTTCGGCTCCGGCGAGGAAGAGAGATTCGTGGCATTGTATCGCCGTGGTGATCGCCTCACGGCGGCTTTGGGGCTCGCCGCCACGGGCAAGCTGCTGCGCTACCGGAAACTTTTGGAAAATGATCCGAGCTGGGAAGAAGCCTTGGCCGTTTGAGGTTGTGCTGCATCGCACCAGCGATACCGGCCAGGCTGGTTTAGAGTGAATGCCAGCCAGCGTGCCATGGTTAGCGGTCAGCAGAGCGATCACGTCCATTTTGAAGAGAAGGCAGGTCTCGAATGCAAGAGAGTTTCATCATTGCCGGCAAGCGCACTGCCATTGGTGATTTCGGCAAAGGCCTGAAGGATATCCCGCCCACCAAGCTTGGTGAGATCGCCATTCGCGCCGCACTTGCTGATGCTGGGGTTGCTGCGGCGGAGGTGCAGCATGTGGTGATGGGCAATGTCATCCATACCGAGCCGCGCGATGCTTATCTATCACGCGTTGCCGCCGTGGACGCCGGCATTCCGTTTGAAACGCCGGCGCTGACCGTCAACCGCCTGTGCGGCTCGGGCTTGCAGGCCATTGTTTCAGCCGCGCAAACCATACAGCTGGGCGATGCCGATATTGCTGTTGCCGGCGGTGCGGAAAGCATGAGCCGTGGTGGTTATTTGCTTCCCGCCGCACGCTGGGGGGCGAGGCTGGGGGATGGCAAGATGGTCGACATGGTGACCGGCGCGCTGAACGATCCGTTCGGCCATGGCCATATGGGTATCACGGCGGAGAATGTTGCCGCGCGCTACCAGATCTCGCGCGAGACGCAGGATGCGTTCTCGGTGGAATCACACCGGCGCGCTGCTTTGGCCATCGCCGAGGGGCGCTTCAAATCGCAAATCGTCGGGGTCGATCTGCCGTCAAAAAAAGGCACGCTGGTGTTCGATACGGATGAGCATGTGCGCGATGACGTGAGCGGTGAAAAACTCGCGGCGTTAAAGCCCGCTTTCAAGAAGGATGGTTCCGTTACCGCCGGTAATGCCTCGGGTTTGAATGATGGTGGAGCCGCCGTTGTTGTGGTGAGTGGTGCGGAGTTGGCGCGGCGCGGGGCGAAGCCGCTGGTGCGCATCGTCGCCTATGGCCATGCCGGCGTGGACCCAGAGTATATGGGGCTGGGGCCGATCCCGGCCTCCCAGAAGGCGTTGAAAAAAGCCGGGCTTTCGATTGCCGACATGGATGTGATCGAATCCAACGAGGCTTTTGCATCTCAAGCCTGCGCTGTGGCCA
>JAMFRO010000083.1 GCA_026224825.1 bacterium
AGAGGATGCCCTGCACGGGCTTTCCACGAGCACACTGTGGAGGGCATCCTCTTCAAAGACCCGGGTGGGATCCAAGGGCCCTTCGGCCCTTGGCGGGTCCAGGGCAGAGCCCTGGCCTTTTCCGTGCAACACCCCCGCCCTTAGAACCCACCTTTTGAAACACTCTCCATGAGTCCGAGCCGTCGCGGGCGCCAGCGGTTTGATCTGTTTGGGGACTCGCTCTCTGGGCGGGTGTTGTGGCTGACTGTGGCGGTGATTCTGGCCATTGAGTTGATGGTGCTGCTGCCAGGGCTGGGGCGGCTGCGCAATGACTGGATGTGGGAGCGCGTGATGCATGCGCAGTTGCTGGTCTATGCCTCGGCGGCGACCGGCACGCAGGTGACCCCGGATGTGCGGGATAATATGCTGCGCTATGCCGGGGTGAACAGCATCAGCTATCAGGCGCCGGGCCAGCCGGCACTGGTATTGCAGAGCGCGCAGGCCTTGGCCGGGCCGGTGGATGCGACCGCGATCGCCGATGAGACCATCGGCTACAGCACCTGGCGGGCATTGCGGCGCGTGGCCGGGATGGGCGCGCCGGTGTTGGATATACGCGCGCCCTCACCACTGACACCAGGGGCGGTGATAGAGGTGCAGGCCGATGCCATGCCGCTGACGCTGGAACTGCGCAATGACACGGTGCATGTGTTCACCCTCACGGTCATCGTGGCACTTGTTACCGGGCTGCTGGTGTTCGCCGTGCTGGACCGGCTGCTGGTGCGGCCGATGCGGGTGATCACCACCAGCATCATCAATTTCCGTAAAGATCCAGAACATGATGAGGCCAGCGACCTTGCGTGGCTGGCGGCGCGGCCGGAGGATGATATTTCCACAGCCGCGCGTGAGCTGAAGATCATGCAGGACGAGATGCGGGCGGCACTCTGGCGCAATGCCCGGCTGGCCGCCGTGGGCACGTCAGTCGCCAAGATCAGCCATGATCTGCGCAATATTCTCTCAACCGCCCTTCTGGTGGCCGACCGGCTGCAGAGCGTGAACGACCCCACCGTGCAGCGCGCCACGCGCACGCTGATCCCGGCCGTGGAGCGCGCCGCCCAGCTTGTCACACGGACCGTGGATTTTGCCCGCGAGGGGCCGCCGCCGATCACCCGTACCGCCGTGGAGCTGAGCGACCTGACGGAAGAGGCGATATCCGTGGTGCGGCCGATGAACCCGGATGTGCGTTTTGTGAATGAGATCCCGGAAGATCTGGTGCTGCCGCTGGACCGGCCGCAGATTTACCGTGTGCTGGTGAATCTGATGAAGAATGCCGCCGAGGCTGGCGCAAAAACCATCCGCCTGGTGACAGACCGCGAGGGCGTGGTGACGCAGTTGCGGGTGAGCGATGACGGGCCGGGGCTGCCGCTGCGGGTGCAGGATAATCTGTTCAAGCCGTTCACCAGCTCGGGGCGCTATGGCGGCACGGGGCTGGGGCTGGCGATCGCGCGCGATTTGATCCGCGCGCATGGCGGCGATCTGGTGTTGCAGGAAACCGGGCCGCGGGGGACGATTTTCTGTATGGACCTCACCGCCAGCGATACGTGAGGCCATTCGTAAACGCGTTCTGGCGGCCGCTTACGGGCGTTTGGCTGCGCTCCGGTGCTCACGTACTTTGAGTACGCTGCGCTCCGGTGCTCGCCAAACACCCGCAATCGACTCACCAGAACACGTTTCCAAACGGCCTCATCGGGCAGAATCAAAATATATATAGAAAATCACTAGGGAAAAGGTGGTTCTGGTATTGCCGTAAACGGTCTCTATAGACAAAAAAATTGTCCGCAGAACCCGGCATGCAGGAGAAAATCTTTATTTCCGCGCCCGCATTGCATCGGCGCCAAAAAGGCCTTTGTTGAGGGCATGATCCCTCTCGCCCTTAACCCTCTGACCGCACGTATTGGCCTGGCCGGCGCGGGTGCGCCTGCCGCAAGGCGGCTGGCCGCCTTGCGCGCGGCGGGGGCTGAGCCGGTGCTGTTTGGTGCCGATGTGACGCTGGCCGGGCTGCATGTGCTGTACGTGGCCGGGCTTGAGGCGGCGCAATATGAGCCCCTGGCGGCGGCGGCACGGGCGGCAGGCGTGCTGGTGAATGTCGAGGATGTGCCCGCACTCTGCGATTTCTTCTCCATGGCGGAGGTGCGCCGTGGCGATCTGCTGCTCACAATATCCACCGGCGGCACGGCACCTGGCCTGGCCGGGGTCATCCGCCGGGCGCTGGAGCGCCTGTTTCCCCCTGTGTGGGCTGAGCGCGTGGCCGAGGTGGCCAGCTTGCGCGCAGGCTGGCGGGCGGAGGGGGTACCGATGGCGGAAGCCGCAAGGCGCATCGCCGCCATGGCGAGCGAGCGCTGTTGGCTCCCCTGCCCCGAAGCGGATTAGCCCCCCATGCTTATATCTTCGTTTATATCTTCGTCTCAGGACAACAAGACCATGTTCGATACCATCTCCCCCCCCACCGCCGAGGCCGTTCTGGCCGATGCCATCACCCGCGATTTTGCGGGCAAGGTCGCGCTGGTGTCCTCCTTCGGGATTGAATCCGCGATTTTGCTGCATCTGGTGGCGCAAATTGACCCAGATTTACCGGTGGTTTTTCTGGACACGGGCAAGTTGTTTCCCGAAACCCTGGCCTATCGCGATGAGCTTGTGGCGCGGCTGGGGCTGACCGATGTGCGGGTGATAAAACCCTCCGGCGCGCAGCTCGCGGCCTACGACCCGGATGGGCGGTTGTGGCAGAAGGATACCGATTTATGCTGCGCCATCCGCAAAACCAACCCGCTGGATGAGGCGCTGACCGGCTTCGAGGCCTGGATTACCGGGCGCAAGCGCAGCCAGGCCGGCACGCGCGCCAATCTGCAATCCGTGGAGACCGGGGCCGATGGCCGCATCACCGTGAACCCGCTGGCCTATTGGAGCGATGAGGAGCTGGAGGCGTATTTCGAGGCGCATGACCTGCCGCGCCATCCGTTACAGGCGCAGGGCTATACCTCCATCGGCTGCGCCGTGTGCACGGCCAGGCCGCTGCCGGGGCAGGATAAGCGCTCCGGGCGCTGGGCCGGGCAGCAGAAAACGGAATGCGGCATTCATATGCCGCGCGCCATGACGAAACCCGAATGGCCCGAATCCCTCACCTTCGACGTGTAAAACGCATCCCCATCTCCCCTCACGGCTTCAGCATGTAGCCTGCTGGCCTTGAATCTGGCGCGAAGATAGTCCACACTATCAACCAGAAAATAACCGTGAGGGTGGAAAAATGCAGAATCTGGATGGGCTTGGTTATCGCGGCACCACTGTTGTTGTAACCGGCGGAGCGTCCGGCATGGGCGAGGCCACGGCGCGAATCCTGAGCGAGCTGGGTGCCGTTGTGCATATCGTCGATATTCAGGAACCCAAAATCCCCTGCGCCGGCTTTTATAAAACCGATCTCTCCGATCCGGACCAGGTAAGTGCCACGGTGCAGACGCTGCGCAACATCGGGCCGATTGATTTCCTGTTCCCCTGTGCGGGCGTGCCACCGCATGCGGTGGGAGCACTCAAATGCATGCTCATCAACTATGTCGGGACGCGGCAGTTCGTCGAGGAGGTGCTGCCCGCCGTGAAGGATGGCGGGGGTATCGCCCTGATCTCCTCCGATGCCTGCCTATCGTGGCAGAAGAACCTCGCCCAGAACCTTGAACTCCTCGCCATTGCCGACCCGCGCGAGGCACGGAAATGGTGCGAGGCCAATCCTGAAAAATTGCGCGATGGCTATACGACATCGAAGGAAATGCTCGCCGTATGGGTGCAGAGATTCTCAATCGAACTCGGCATGAAACGGCGCATCCGGCTCAACGCCACCGCCCCGTGCCCAACCAAGACCGCCTTCATGGAAGCCTCCATCGATGTGCTGGGCCAGGAGTTTCTCGACAACTTCCCCTATCCGGTGCTGCACCGCATGGCCACCGCCGAGGAACAGGCGTGGCCCCTCATTCTACTCAACAGCCCGCTCAACGCCGTGGTGACAGGCGCCCTGCTCTACACCGACCAGGGCTTCGTCTCCGGCCTGTTCACCGGCGCCATCGATTCAGCCGCCATGGCTGGCGGGAAGAAAGCTGACGGGAAGAAATGAGGGGATGATGCCCGCTCATGGCTTCGCCGGCGTTCCTGGGCAGGGCCGCGCAGAGCGGGCTGGCGAGGAGGGCTATGGTGCTGACGGTGATGAAGGCGATGGCATAGTCGAGTTTACTGGCGGTGGGGTGGTGCAGGAGCGTGGTTGAGAGGTCCAGCATGGCCGCGCCCACGACGATGCCGAGGGTGAGGGAGAGTTGCTGGATGGTGGAGTAGAGGCTGGTGGCGGCGGACATGCGGGGGCGCGGGATATCGCCATAGGCGATGACGTTGAAGGCGGTGAATTGCAGGGAGCGGAAGAAGCCGCCGGCGAAGAGCAGGGCGTTCATCACAAGTGGGGGCCAACTGGGTTCGAAGGCGGCGCAGAGGCTCATGGCCACCGCCGCCAGGGCGCCGTTCCAGATGAGGATATTGCGGAAACCGAAGCGGGCGAGCAGCGGCGGGGCGGCAGGTTTCATGAGAATGGCGCCGGCGGCGGCCGTAAAAGTTACAAGGCCGCTAGCCAGCGGCGTAAAACCGAAATTAAGCTGGAGCATGAGCGGCAGCAGGAAGGGCAGCGCCCCGACGGCGATGCGGAAGAGCGAGCCGGCGAGAATGGGGATGGCAAAGGTGGGGAGAGCGAGGAGCGAGAAATCCAGCACCGGGTTGGGGTGGTGTCTGGCGTGCCTCCAGTACAGGCCGCAGGCACTGAGCCCGGCGGCATAGGCGGCAAAGGTCCAGCCGAGGGGCACGAGGTGGCGGCCGGTGGTCTCGAACCCGGCCATGAGCAGGGCCATGGCGAGGCCGGAGAGAATGAGGCCCCGGGCGTCGAGTTTTCCGCCCCTGCCCTCTTCGCGGATATCGGGGATGAATTTGCTAACGGCGATGACGCCGATGATGCCGACGGGCACGTTGATATCGAAGATCCAGCGCCAGTCCGTGTAGGACACGATAAAGCCGCCGAGCGGCGGGCCGATGACCGGGCCGATGAGGGCGGGCATGGTGAGCCAGGCCATGGCTGAGACCATCTGGGCATGGGAGACGGAGCGCATCAGCACCAGCCGGCCGACGGGCACCATCATGGCGCCGCCCATGCCCTGGAAAATGCGGGCGAGGACCAGCACCGGGAGGCTGGGGGCGAATCCGCAGGCGATGGAGCCGATGGTAAAAATGACGATGGCGGCGCGAAACACCTGGCGGGCGCCGTAGCGGTCCGCCACCCAGCCGGAGGCGGGGATGAAAACGGAAAGCGAGATGAGGTAGGAGGTGAGTGCCACGCTCATGTGCAGAGGCGGGATGTGGAAGCTATGCGCCATGGCCGGCAGAGCGGTGGCGATGATGGTGGAATCCAGCGATTGCATGAACAGAGCCGAGGCGATGATGATCGCCGTAATTCTCATACGTGAATCGCTGATGACCGGCTCGATATCCATTTCAGTCCCGGCTCAGCCCGGAATCCTCCAGCAGGCGCAGGTAGCGCCGCCATCTTATGCCTTGTTCGCGGCCGAGTTCGCCCAAGAACTCCCAGGAATAGATTCCACTGTCAAAGCCATCCGAAAAGCGCAGGCGCAACGCGTAATTGCCAACCGGCTCGGCGGAAAACAGGCTGACGAGTCGCTTGCCGCCAATGAGGGGCAAGGGCTGGCCGGGCACGATGGTGCCCAGCGCGTCACCAGGGGATGCGGGGGCCAGCACGCGCAGCAGCTCGGCGGATAAAGTGATGACGCTGGCATCGTCATAGGTGAGTTCCAGCCGTTGCGCCGCCTCGCGAATGCGGATGCCGGTGGCGGCCTTCACGGCTCCAGAGACCGCGCCTCATCCACCAGCATGATGGGGATACCGTCACGGATGGGGAAGGCGAGGCCGGCTTTGGTGGAGATCAGCTCGTTGCGGGCGGCATCGTACACCAGCGTGCCACGGGTGAGCGGGCATACCAGCATTTCCAGCAGGCGCGGGTCGGGTTTTTGCGTATCGCTCATATCAACTCGGCTTTTCAGGGTCTTCGCCGCCCAGCGAATCGATTTCCAGCAGCGCACGCAGGGCCTCGGCCCGGCCGGTAAGGTCGCGGGCTTCGAGCAGGGCTTGTTTTTCCTCGGTGCTGAAGGGGCAGGCCATGCACAGCGAGGTGACGAGATTGGCGTCCGGCATCTCGGCGATGGCGTCCCAATTGGCCTCGGCCCCGGCGGTGGCGAAGTAGCGGCGCAAAGCATCCAGCAGATATTGGCGCGGGAAGGGCAGCATGCCGTCGAGCTGGCGGAGGTCGGGGGCGAATCCGGCCAGACCGGCGGCGACACGCCGGTAGCCGCGCTGCATCTCAATCTCCTCGGCGATGGTGTAGCGGATCACGCCGGTGAGGGTGATGAGGTAGCGGCCGTCATCGGTCTCCGCGAAGGAGGAGATTCGCCCCAGGCAGCCGATGCGGTACAGGCCGGGGCCGGTATCGCCACGGGTCAGGCGTTTGTCCGGCTGGATCATGCCGAAATACCGCCCCTGCCCCAGCGCGTCTTCCACCATAGCGAGGTAGCGCGGCTCGAAGATGTTGAGCGGCAGATGGCCGCCGGGCAGCAGCAAGGCGCCGCCCAGCGGGAAGACCGGGAATTGCTCCGGCAGATCGTCCAGATGCGGGATGGGGGCGGCCATCTAGCTGAACAGCAACGCCGAGAGCTTGCGACGCGCCGCGATGCTGGCGGGATCGTCCAGGCCCCAGGCTTCAAAGAATTTCAGCAATTGCAGCCGCGCCGCACCCTCGTTCCAGGCGCGGTCGCGGCGCAGGATTTCGAGCAAAGCGGCGGCGGCGGCGGCGCGGTCTCCGGCGCCGTTCAGGGCCGTGGCCAGTTCATAGCGGGCCTCGAAATCATCCGGGTTGGCGGCCAGGCGCTGCTCCAGCCCGGCCAGCGCACCCTGGGCTTTGCGGCCCTCTTCGGCCAAAGCCAGAGCGGAGCGCGCACCGGCTATCTCGCCATGTTCAGCAAGTTTCGGCGGGACCTGGGCGAGAACCTGGGCCGCCTGCGCCTCATCGCCCAACGCCAGCAGCGCGCGGATGAAACCGCCCCAGGCCTCGGCCTTGTCCGGGTCTTCCTGCAGGGCAGCGGCAAAATACTGGGCGGCGGGCTCCGGCTCGCCCTGCTCCAGCAGCGCCTTGCCCTGGGTGATGAGATCCACCGCCGGAGGAGCGGAACCGGCCAGTTTCAGCAGTGCCTCGACGAATCGCTTCACCTCGCTCTCCGGCAGCGCGCCGGAAAACGTATCGGCAATCTGCCCCTGCCAGAAAGCGACGACGGTGGGCACGGATTGCATGGGCAGCCCCATGCGGCTGAGCTGGGCGATCAGCTCGCGGTTTTGATCCACATCGACCTTGGCCAGGCGAACCCGCCCGCCCTGGGCGCGTACGACCTTTTCCAGCGTCGGGGTGAGAGTTTTACAAGGCCCGCACCAGGTCGCCCAGAAATCGACCAGAACCGGGAATTTGGCGGAGGCATCCACCACCTCGGCCATGAAATCGGCCTGGGTGACATCGATTACCGGGTCCGCGGCGGCGGGGATGTTTTCAGCCGTATTGGTGAAGAGCGTATTCATGCCAGAATTCATGCCAGACAATCCGTATGTGTTTTCTCTTCCTATATAGTACGCCGGGCCTCCGTCACACCCCGCCGTCACACCCTAGGGATTTTGTGTTTGGGCGCGCTTGCAATCCTCGGCGGCGCTGTATAAAGAGCCTCCACCGCCGCGTTAAGCGGCCGTGAGCGGGCGTAGCTCAGGGGTAGAGCACAACCTTGCCAAGGTTGGGGTCG
>JAMFRO010000084.1 GCA_026224825.1 bacterium
GCCCTTGGATCCCACCCGGGTCTTTGAAGAGGATGCCCTCCACAGTGTGCTCGTGGAAAGCCCGTGCAGGGCATCCTCTTCAAAGACCCGAAGGTAGTGGGGGTCTGGGGCCTCAGGCCCCAGCGGGTCCAGGGCAGAGCCCTGGCCTTTTCCGTGGAAACACCCCGCCCCTACAGGCCCAGCAGTTCGCGGCCGATGAGGAAGCGGCGGATTTCGTTGGTGCCGGCGCCTATGTCGTAGAGTTTGGCGTCGCGGAGGAGGCGTTCGGCGGGGGAGTCTTTGAGGTAGCCTGCGCCGCCTAGGGATTGGATGGCTTCCAGGGCGGTTCGCACGGCGTTTTCGCTGGCCAGGAGGATGGCGCCGGCGGCGTCGTAGCGGGTGGTTTTGCCGGAATCGCAGGCGCGGGCGACGGCGTAGACATAGGCGCGGGCGGCGTTGAGGGCGACGTACATATCGGCGATTTTGCCTTGCATGAGCTGGAAGCTGCCGATGGGCCGGCCGAATTGTTTGCGCTCGCGCAGGTAGGGCAGCGTCACGTCCAGGCAGGCTTGCATGATGCCGAGGGGGCCGCCGGCGAGTACGGCGCGTTCGTAATCGAGCCCGGACATCAGCACGGCGGTGCCGCCATCGAGTGGACCCATGATGTTCTCAGCCGGAACCTCGCAGTTTTCGAATATCAACTCGCCAGTGTCGGAGCCGCGCATGCCCATTTTGTCGAGTTTTTGTCCGGTGCTGAAGCCGGGGAAGTTTCTCTCGATGATGAAGGCGGTGATGCCGGTGCCGGTTCTGGCATAAACGATGAGCGTGTCCGCATGCGGGGCGTTGGTGATCCAGAATTTCGTGCCGTTGAGGATGTAGCGGTCGCCACGCTTCTCGGCTTTCAGGCGCATGGAGAGCACATCGGAGCCTGCTTCGGCTTCGGACATGGCGAGCGCGCCGACATGTTCGCCTGAGATGAGCGGCGGGAGGTAGCGGCGTTTTTGCTCACCCGTGCCCCAGCGGCGGAGCTGGTTGATGCAGAGGTTGGAATGCGCGCCGTAGGAGAGGCCAACGGACGCCGAGGCGCGGGAGATTTCCTCCATCGCCACCACATGTTCCAGATACCCCAGGCCGAGCCCGCCGAATTCCTCCTCCACGGTGATGCCGTGCAGCCCCAGCGCGCCCATCTCGGGCCACAGGGCGCGGGGGAAATTGTTGCTACGGTCAATTTCGGCGGCCAACGGGGCGATGCGTGCGGCTGCAAATCGGGCTGTGGTCTCGCGTATGGCATCGGCCGTTTCGCCGAGGGCAAAATCCATTGTGCTCATGCTTGTTTCCTATCCCCGTATTCTTTTTCAGCCATATGGCGTTTCCAGCGCTGCCGCAGCTCGCCGGGGCGGCTGGCGTGGCGCTCGTCGAGGAATTCGGCGCGGATGATGCGGTCGGTGCGGAAATGCCGGAAATCCTGCCGCAACTCGCACCAGCCGGCGAGCATGCGGGCGTTCTCGAAATAGCCGATGATGACCGGCCAGATGACGCGCTGGCTCGCCTCGCCGCGTATGTCGCGGTAGTCGATTTGAATCTTATGCCCGCTGCGGATCCAGGCGCGTGTACGCGCGATGTCGATGCCGTCCTGCACCACCCGGCTCTCGCATGGCGGGCGCGTGCCGATGGAGGGGGTGGCGATAAGCGAGCGCAGGCGCTCCGGCACGGCGGCGGCGATTTTGGCGATGAGGTCGTTGGCGGCGCGGGCCAGCGTGGCATCGCCCCTGCCCGCCACCCATTGCGCGCCGAGCACTGCCGCCTCGATCTCATCCGGGGTGAGCATTAGCGGCGGCATGTCGAAATCATCGTCCAGCACATAGCCCAGCCCGGCCTCGCCACGGATGGGCACGCGTTGGCCGATGAGATCGGCCGTGTCACGATAGACAGTGCGCAGTGACACTTCCAGCTCGCGGGCGATATCATCGGCCGTGACCGGGCGCGATGAGCGGCGCAGGATCTGGATGATCTGGAATAATCGGTCGGCCCGGCGCATGTTTTCGCTCCCTGCTGACAGAATGCTGTCAGTAGGGTCTGGTTACAAGGGTTTTCATCGCAGGGGCATTCCGCCTCCGCGCCTTGGAGACCGCAACATGATTACTTTGTACCACGCCCCCCAGTCCCGCTCGACGCGCATGATCTGGTGGCTGGAGGAGCTAGGGGCGCCGTATGAGATCCAGCCCGTGAGCATATTCCGGCCGATGACCGGCGAGGGGGAAGGCGATCCGGCCAATCCGCACCCGGACAGCAAAGTGCCCGCCATCGTGCACAACGGCACGCTGGTGGCTGAATCCGTGGCGATTGTGCTGTATCTCTCGGATGCGTTTCCTGAAAGAGGATTGGGGCCGGTGGCTGGTACGGCCGCGCGTGGCAGCTACCTCACCTGGCTGGCCTGGTATGCCTGCGAGCTGGAACCAGCGCTCTTCGCCGGGCTGGCTGGCGAGCTTTTGGGCGCCCCGATGAAGCTGCGCGGTTACGACGCGGCGGTGCGGCGGCTGCATGGCGCCCTGGCACGCGGGCCGTATGTTCTGGGCGAGGATTTTTCCGGCGCTGACCTGTTGATTGCGAGCGCGCTTGCCTTCGGCCGGAAGGTGTTTCCCGAGAGTGCGGTGCTGGATAACTATATAGCGCGCTGCCTGGGCCGCCCGGCGGCGGTGCGCGGCATGGCGCTGGACCAGGCCACCGGGCTGCAAAAAGCGGCTTAAGGTAGCCGCCATTGGTTTGCTTTCCGTCTCGATCAGCCTGTATGTCTCGGTTACTTTCGCTTCCCCAACATGGAGAACGCCAGCCCGATGACAAATCCGCAGCACGATGCCGACACGCTGATCGGGCCGGGCCAATGGCCGAATGTGAGCATGTATTATCAGTATACCGGGGCTGCGGGTGCGCCGGTACTGAACATAGAGCTGGCGCTGAACACAGCACCTTATGCGCTCGCCGATGGCATGGCGGCGCCGGCGGCCTTTGAGGATGAAAAAATATTCGCGCTGGTGCGTCTCCAGCTCAATGAAACCACAGCCTCGCTACGGAACACACTGACGGGCGGGGCAACGCAGGCGCTGGATGCGGGCAACAGCGCGGCGCTGGTGCGGTTTGTTAGTGATTGCGCCGCTTATGTGAATGCCGCCGCAGAGGGCGCCCCACCGGCAACCGCGCCCACGGGCACGCTGAGCCTGAGCGTGCCGCCGACCAGCGTGGTGGCGGATAATATTGTGCAACTGCGTGTGGTGCTGGAGCTGAGCCGGCAGGCGGCACCCGTGCAGGCGGAAATTCCCGCCCATACCGCGCTGGCGGCTTTTGCACGGAGCTTCGAGACAGCGTTTGTCACCGCCGATTGGAACATCCGCCTGGGCGCCGGGCCGGACCATAGCGTATGGGCCGTGCGCTTCAGCGTTGGTGACTCCAGCCACGGGCTGGCGTTTACTTTGGGCACACAGCCGGTGTTCTTCGCGCCGAAACCCTTGGCCAAAGCGCCGATTTCCGGCCAGGTGGCGCTGCCTTCCTATACCACCGGCACCGGGCTCGGCACCGGGTCGAACACCAATTTCACCAGTGTCGATCCCAATCTCTGGCTGACGCAGGCGTTGGGTTTCATCGATGCTTTTCTCTCGCCCGGATATGCCGCGCATCTCGACATAATCGGCGATGAGGAGGGTTTGCTCGCGTGTATAGGCGCGCAGAAAAGCCTCATTGCCGCGACGGCCGGCAATACGCTGACGCCGATTTTTGCCGGCGATGCACCAACTGCCGTTGTGACAGCCGCGGCGCGGGCGGTGCTGGCGCAAGCCGCGCTGCAGCGTCTGGCCAATGCCACGGCGGTGACGGCCGTAGCCGTGCTGCCGGTGAGCAATGCCACCACCAATGCACCCGGGGTGGTGCTCTACGGCCAGCCGGTGGGTGCAGGTACGCAGCGCGATTACGCACTCTCACCCGGTAGCATCGCGCTGCATGCGGCAGGAGCGGAGACCGACTCCGCCCTCGCCTTCCTGTTCACCAGCGCCACACCGAGCCGGCAGACGAGTGTGCCGCTGACACTGCGTTATCAACTCACCCATCTACTGCACGCTGGCGCAAAAATCGCCTTCGTAACCGGGCCGCTGGATTATGAGATCAGCAAAACGGCGGTTGATTTCCCCGTGCCGCTGCGCACCCTGCCCACGCCACCCATAGCGCTGGCACAGAGCGCCACCGCCAGCCTGGATGCCACCACACCGGCAACGCTACCGAACTGGGATTACGGCCTCACAATTTCCGCAAGCAGGGCGGCCCAGGACCAACTCATCGCGAGCGTGGCGTTCAACATCAGCCCGCCGCTGCGCGGTGCGGCACCCAGCCCGGCGGATGCATTGTTCAAGGCCCTCGCGGTCATGGTCACGCTCACACCAGCGATCTTCGCTGATTTCGAAACCTGGCTGCGCAAGATCAACAACGCGACAAAAACCACTGATGCCGCCTATATCAATGCCAAGGCCGCGGTGACGGCGTTCAGCACACTCGTCACCAATGTTGCCAACGCTTACGCAGGCTGGGCCAATCCGGCACCGGCGGCCGCCCTGCCCTTCCCCCCACCGGCGGCGCTGGAATTCGCCGTGACGCTGGTCGACATGGCGGGCGTTGCGGCCATCGAGGTGACAGCGGTAGGCAGCCCGGTCGCCGGTGCGCCAGTGCCGGTGGTGGTGCTGGAGGCCTATACTCCGGTGCCCTTCACGCCGTCGCAGCCGCCGCCGAACCTGATTGCCGCTTACCAATATGCGGCGGCGGATAAATCGCTGCTGGCTTACGATACGGCGACGCAGATTTCCGCACGCAGCATCATTTTGCGGAATCTGAACGGTCTGGCATATCAGCAGGTGCAAACCGGCATCGAAATATTGCGCAACCAGGCTCTCGACTCCAAGCGCAACCGGCGTACCGCGGATGATTTCATCTTCACCACCCCGCCGGTGACCTTCCCCGCACCCGCCGTGCCGCTGGTCCTCCGCCCTTCATTCGACCTCAGCACCGACACCACCCCGACCGCACCGTTGGCGAATTATTTAGCTGCATTCTTCACGCAATTACTCGGCACGAATGACCCGCAATCGGTCACAGCGCAGATCCAAAGCAGCGCGTCCTACGCAATATCCGATACCGCCGGTGCGCCGCGCATCTCTCTACCAATCAATCTGCTGCCACCCACACCACCAACTCCGGCAATAATCAGCAGGCTGGCCGATGCGATAACCGATTGGCTGACGCAGCATCGCCAGCAGTTCTCTGGCCCAAATGCGCAGCTTGATTTCGAGATCACATTGCACAGCGCCCTGCCCGGCGCCCAACTGCTGCTGCAGATCGAGAACGCGTTCCTAGCCCTTGACCGGTTCTATTGACTCAACCAGCCTGCAATATTCAAAAAAGCCAACTGCCAAAATTCCGGGTTTGCCAGAGGTTCAGCACATTGGTGAGCATGTGCAGTTGCGTGCGCGCAGCCTCGTTTTGTTTGAAAATTATATCGAAACGGTCATGCGCCGGACTCAGCGCCGGCAACTGGGCGCGGATGATCGGCGGGGCGTCGAGCAGCCAGGCCATGCCCATGGTGGCGACATAGAGGAACATATGCTTCTGCAAGCGGCCAAGCGGAATGGTGGGACCGCCATGTGCTGCGTATTCGCTCAGAAAAAGGGACAGCAACGCGTCGAGCTGTGCATCCAGCATATCGGGTTCGGCGGCACTCAGCGTGCCCCACAGGGCCAGTGCAATGTTCATCTGGCCGACACGGCCCCAATCCATCAGCCCGCAATGCAATTTTTCGCCGCTGCGCCAGAACCAGGCATTGTCGATATTCGCATTCCAATGACACAGAGCGATGAGCTCGTGATCGCTGGTGAGAAAACGCTTAATCTCCGCCTGATGTTCCAGGAAAAGCGGCATCTCGTCTGAGAGTTGCGCGATGAAACCAGGGGCTGTGATATTCGACGGCAACAGAAGTGGAAACTCTTCGGCAAACGCCGCGATGCGGGCGATACGGTTGCGCAATTGCCGCGCGTCATAGCCGATGAGATCGCTCGCCGCCGCTGCCGCCGCATCATAGGCAAACTGCGCGTCAATATCCGCACCCAGATGGCCGGATTTATGCGCGCCGGCGAGACGCGCATTGGCCGTGATCACGGCGCGATAATGCGCCAGAGCATCGGGCAGTTCGTAATCGAGACATTTATCGTGATGCGGCTCGATAACGCCGGTGCCGAAAGCGATGCGCTCGGTGATGAGAATGCCGGTGCCGGATTCCGCATGATAATCGCCGAACAAACAGGCCGGTACGGTGATAGGAAAATCGGGATGGCGCGAGATGGCGGCGAAGCGCACCTCGGGCTCCAACTGGTTGCGGCCGCGGTCGCGTATGGGGTCGTCGAAGTCGCGAGAAAATTTGACGAATAGGTCTTCCAGTAGGCCCGGCGCCGGCTTTTCATAAGCGACGGATAAAAACACCTTGGCACCAGTGCTGCCGCCGGGACACTCCTCGAAGCCCGTGATGCGCACAACCGCATTATCCGCCCCCAGCACACCGCTGGTACGCAAGGCGGTGGTGAGAAAGGCTACGCCACCTTCGCGTAATGCCTGCATATGCGCGGGGATCACCAGGCCGGTCTCGTCGCCCGTCACCCAATCCATGATTATATCCGGGTCAGCTCGTAATCGCCCGCATCATCCACCAGCACCCGCCAGCCCGGGTAGGCCACAATGGTGGTGAACACCTCCTGGATGATGGCCGGGCCAGTGATCTCATGACCGGGCGTGAGATCGCCGCCAAAAAAGATCGGTGTTTCGGCAAACCCACGGCCAAGATTGGCCCGGCGCATTTTGCCCGGCGTTGCGGCGATGCGCGGTGCGGTGAAACCCGACGCCACCACCGGCGAAGGTGTTACGACATGGCTCGCCAAACGCACGCCGATGACCTCAGGCAGCTCATGCTCACGAATATGGTTGTACTCGGCCAGATGCCGCTCGTTGAACAAAGCAATGGCGCGTGCACCGATATTTTCATCCACAAAGGACAAATCATGCAATTTTCCGTTCCACTTCAGGTCAAATGTGAGCGCGAAATTCTGCCCGGCATAACGCAGATTGAGCTGGTAATTGGCAATAATCTCCTCACGTCCGAACGAGGCATCAGCGAAATATTTCTCCGCACGGTTACCAAGCTCAGTCCACAAATCTTTCAGCCTTGCCGTATCCAGCGCATTGGCCCGGGCCACGTATGAGCGCTCTTCATCGATGCTCGGATTAGCCACCAGCGTACCGAGCGCCGAGAAACTCGGCGAGGCCTTGGGCACCAGCACGCGCGTGATACCAAGATCATCGGCCTGGATGGCGGCGAAGGCCGGGCCATTGCCACCATAGGCCAGCATGGTGAGGCTTTGCGGCTCCACACCGCCTTGAGCCGCCGTGGTGCGGCGCACCCCTTGCGACATATTGGCATTGACGACGCGCCAGCAATCGAACGCCGCATCTTCGGCGGAATAGCCCATCTGCTCGCCGATTTTCTGAAAGGCCTCAGCCACGCCTTCATGTTTCAGGCTGAAGCTGCCGCCGGCAAAACCTTCGTCCGTGGATAAAATGCCGAGCATCACCAGCGCATCGGTGATGGTCGGCTGCGCACCGCCCTTGCCATAACAAATCGGTCCCGGAACAGAACCGGCCGAGGCCGGACCCACATGCAATGCCCCGCCCTGCACATGGCAGATCGAACCGCCGCCGGCACCGAGCGTCTCCACCTTCACCATCGGCACACCTATGAGGTAGCGATGATGCATATTCCACCCGGCCTCCGCCGGCGCGGAACCATTGAGCACCAGCGACATGTCGTAGGAAGTACCGCCGAGATCGACGCAGAGCAGGTTGGGATAACCCTTGGCACTGCCGACATGCGCGGAGCCCACCACACCACCCACCGGCCCCGAGGCCAGCACGCGGATCGGCGCGCCGTCGATATACTCCTTCGTCATCACCCCGCCATTGGCCTGCATCACCAGCAACTGCCGGGCGTAGCCATTCTCCTTCAGCCGGCCGGCCAGGCGCTCGATATAAGCGGTGACCGGCGGGGCGATATAGGCATTCACCACGGTCGTGCTGGTACGGTCGAACTCCGGCCCGCGCGGCAGCACCTGATGCGAGAGCGAGATGGCGGCACCCGGCATTTCCTCCGCAATAATCTCGCCAATACGCCTTTCATGCGCGGGATTGACGAAGGAAAACAGTAGCGAAACCGCAACCGAGGTCACATTCTGCTTACGCAATTTACGGCAGGCGATGCGCACTGATTCATCATCGAGCTTCTTATGCACCTCGCCATTGAACAGAACGCGCTCGGACACGGTGAGCCGGCGGCGGCGCGGCGTGATCTGCTTGGGCGGCGCCAGCCGGACATCCCAGATATCCTCCTTGAAACCCCGGCGGTACTCGATCTCGTCGCGGAATCCTTCGGTGGTAATGAGGCCCGTGAGTGCGCCATTCATTTCAATAAGCGTGTTGTCCGCGACGGTGGTGGCATGCACGATGGCATCGCATTGGGCGAGAAAATCGCGGAGCGAAAGCCCTTCCTTCTCAGCCAATTTGCCCAGCCCGTTCATCACGCCAATGGAGCGGTCCTCCGGCGTGCTGAGGTTTTTATGGACGATGACGTCAGCCCCTTTGAGAAACGCAAAATCCGTGAACGTGCCACCGATATCGATACCAACGCGAAACCCCATTACAAACTCCCACACCCGCTTTCGCGGTTATTATTCGGCGGCCAGCGCGCCGCGCATATCCCGCCGCAGCGCCGCGGTGGCTTCAACATCCACCGCCAGATCATACTCTTCGAGGCTGCCCGTCAGCACCACACCATATTTTTCGCGCGCTGCACCCAGACTCACATACTCATCCAGCACATCTTCCTTCACCGCCTCGGGGTCTCGCAAGATGGCCGGGCCAAATCCTGCCCCGCCGCCATGCTGATAAGCAATCGTCGCCCCCGCCGGCAGTTGCGCCTGGGCGGTACGCTCGATCTTATATTCATTAGGCGAGCCCACCTCGAAATGATTCGTATACGGGATCGCATCGTCACCGCCGCACATGCCGCGCAACGGGTGATCCGCCGAGACCATCCAGGCCACCGCCATGGTCGGCGCCAGCACCGTCTTCACATTCAAACTGCCCGGCGCACCGCGCCATTGCCCGGCGCCACCACCATCGGTTTTCATCTCGCGGCTGATGTTGAGAATCGGAAACCGCGTCTCTGCGTCTTCAGCTTCTGAAAGCAGGAGATTGCCGAGGCTCACCGGGCACGAGCCCCAGCCATCGATGCCCTGCACGGCGGAGCTATCCATCGAGCGGCAGTCGACCCCCTGGTCCATCCACATCATGCCATTGGCATCAAACCCCATCACCGCATTCGGCATACCGATCTTATACAGTTGCGGCGCCGCACGCTCCGGCACCACCTGGCTCAGCGCCAGGCACACGGCTTCCGTAATCTCACAGGCCGGATGAAACGAACCCAGTGCAGCCGGCTTGCCCGGCGGCGGCTGGGCGATGCAACCCTCGGGGATGATGATCTCAACCGCATCGAACAGTCCTTCGTTCTTATCAATCGAAGGATCAATCGCCGCCCCCACCTGCGTCATCACATAAGAGCGGCTGTTGGCAAACGTGTTCCATACCCCCACCAGCGTCTGGCGGTCATCCGTGCCGGTCAGGTCAACCGTCAACTTATCCCCCTTGATGCGGCATTCCACATGCACTTTCACATCGCGCGTACCCACGGTGTCGTGGTCTATAAGAACCGTCGCCTCATAAACCCCATCACGCCAGCGCGACACTTCCTCACGCATGCGCTTCTCACTATGCGAGATCGCATGGTTGATCGCGGCCTTCACCATATCGGAGCCTTGCGTGCGGATCATGGTCTGCAATTTTACCGCCGCCTGCTGCACCCCGCCGATCATCGCCGCGAGATCGCCACCAAACGTCGCAAAACGATTGTTCCGCTCCAGCATGTGGATCACATCGCGCCTCTTCTCACCGCGATGCACCAGCTTCAGGCAAGGATACGAAACGCCCTCGGTATAAATATCAGTCGCCTCCAGCGTAAACCCGCCGGGGTCCTTGCCGCCGGTATCGCCCTGATGCGCCTGCAACGTCTGGAACAGGATCAGCTCCCCCGCATCATCAAACACCGGCGCATAGACGCAATAATCCGGCAGATGCCCGCCGCCATATTCCGGATCGTTGGAGAGCAGCACATCGCCCGGCCCGATATCATAGGCTTCCATATTCATCAGCGCCCAACGCACCATCATCTGGTTGACGAAGGTGAGATGCGGCGTGCCGATCGCCCCCATTGCGAGGCGCCCCTGCGCATCCACAATCGCGGCATTGCGCTCATTGGAGGAGTTGATGATCGGCGAGGACGCCGCCCGCCCCAGATGTGTCGCAGCCTCGAAACAGATTGTCTCGAACGCGCCGCGAATAATGCTGGCACTCACCGGATCGATGTTGGCTCCAGTCGGCAGGGCTGAGCGTTTGGCGGCAAGTTTCCGGTTCAGTTCAAACGACATGGCGGTACCTCAATGTTCGATAATATCGGGCGGAACGAATGCTCCATCCGCCTCGTCACCCTTCTGCCGGCGCGCCGTCCCGGCACAATACACACTCACCGTCATGCCGAGGTCCAGATGATCCCCCGCCCCCATTTTCAACCTGGTGGTAGCGGTATCGGCAGGTTTTCCCGGCGGGCGCCGTGGGGTATTCTGACGCATCCTTCCCTCCACAGTTTGCGGTGTTAAGGCAATTAGCTACGCGCGTGGACGCAGCACGGCAATAACGCCAAGAGCCTGCTTGCCACCTGCGGCAAGCGGGGCTGCACCACGAGACCAGGGCGCCATGATTGAAGAAACGGGCAAGGCTGAGTGCGCTATGAGGCATTCGCCGGGCGCCGCCCAAATGCTACAGCCATGCGCTGGAGGGCTGAGTCTATCTATGTCTACGGGTGGTTTTATTCGTGCGGCACAACTGGCCGAGCTGCCGCATGGCGCAAAGCAGGTTGTTGAAATCAATGGCAAACAGATCCTGCTCTGCAATTGGAACGGCAAGATTTTCGCGGTCTCCAACATCTGCTCGCATGCCGAGGAAAAGCTCGATTGCGGCCGCATGTCCAATGGCTGGATCGCCTGCCCCATCCATGGCGCGCGCTTCGACCTCGCCACCGGCAAGGCCAAAAACCCGCCCGCCAAACAGCCTATTCCGGTGTATGAGGTGCAGCTTACCAACGGCTGGATTGAAGTCGCGGCATGAAATTTGGCATGCCGCATCGCACAAGCGATAATGGGCGATTTGCCTTGTCCGGCAGAAACCTTTGCCTTACACTGCAGAAATAGAGGCGCATATAAATAAGGCGCATGGAGTAAGGAGAGCGGCATTTGCCAACATTGGCTTTTGACATGACGACCGCGAATCACGAGCTTCGGCGCCATGAATTCCGCGGCAAAAATAACTCCGACTATTACGAAGGCGAGCTGCGCCCGGTCTCGCCGCGCGATGTCGACATGCGCATCGACAAAAGCGTGGCCGGTGAATATTGCATCTACAAGCTCACCTCACGCTCCGGCCTCGTGTTCCGCCGTTCATGGGCACATATCCGTTCGGACAAGACCAATGTCACCGTGTTCTGGTTCGTCCGGCGCGGGCGCATCGCCGTATCGTATCCCGGCGTCAAGCACGAGATCAGCCCGCAGGAATGCGCCGTCACCCGCTCCTGTCGCCCCTTCAACATGGAGCTGACGCCCGATAAAAATGGCCTGCTGGAAGTCATGCATGTGGTCGTGCCTTCGCATGAGCTGCATTCCATCATCAGCGACGGTCTGGAAGCCGGCCGTCCCTTCCCCACCTCCAAGGGCGACCTCTTTCTCGTCGAGCGCATTTTCTCGATGCTGTTCGATGAGGATGACCAAATCGACGCCGATATCTCGGAGCAGCTTGTCCGTACACTTCTCACCGGACTCGGCAAATCCATCACCCGCCACGGCGGCATCCCCGCCCCGCGCAGCTCCATTGCCGAGAAGCGTACGTCCGACATCAAGACCTGCATCAACCGGCATATCGCCAACCCAGACCTCAATGCCCGCATGGTGGCCGAGCGCTGCGGCATCTCACTGCGCTATCTCTGCCACATCCTCAAAAAGAACGATCTGTCCTTCTCCAGCCTCATCTGGGAACGGCGCATCGAAATGGCCGAGGCCTGGCTGAAGGATTCCGCCATGCAGCACCATCTGGTCAGCGAGATCGCCTATCTGGTCGGCTTCAAGAGCAGCGCGCATTTCAGCCGCATGTTCAAAACCAGGTTCGGCGTGGCGCCGCGTGAGTACCGGGACTTGCATTCGGGTAAGGCTGCTTAAAAAAAGCCGCACCAAAAACTTTTGCCAATTTTGCCGGTGCTTGCACGCGATTCTGTCTGTGGATGCAGCCACGCCGCTGGGCTCTTTACCTATCCCATGAGCGGCGGCACATCAATCCGTGCATAATCAGGAAACACCATGTATCCGCTGGATCGGCTGCTTGCCATCGAAGATATACGATCACTCAAGGCCCGCTATTTCCGCTACATGGATACCAAACAATTCGACCGCCTGCCGGAACTATTCGCGCCGGATTTACGGGTTCTGACCCCGGACGGCGGTGTGCATATCGAGGGCGCCGTGGCCTTTGCCGCCAGCCTGCAACATTCGCTGGAACACAGCGTCTCCGTGCATCAAGGATTCATGGAAGAGATCGACATCATCGACCCGCTCAACGCCACCGGCATATGGGCGATGCAGGATGTGATCGAATGGGCCGACAAGCACCCGGTACAGGGGTGGAAATCCATCACCGGCCGCGGCCATTATCATGAAACCTACCGCAAGATAGACGGCACCTGGCGTATCGCCAACCTTACCCTTACCCGGCTGCGGCTGGATGTCATTTGATACGAAAGCGGACCAACAAAATGAACACCTTGCCCCAAGCCGACCGGTTTTCAGATGATCGTAACGACAACCCCTATTGGAATGAGAGCGTCTGGTTCTCCATCTCCAAGCCGGAGGAAAAAATCCACGGTTTTATCCAATATTATTTCCGCCCCAACATGGGGCTACTGAATGGCGGCCCGGTACTATGGGATCCAAGCGGCACGTACCAATGGAATTGCCTGTATTACAACTGGTCCCATTTGCAGGCGCTGCCGGCCGGCGCAGAAAAATTCAACATGACGGCGCGTAATTCACTCTCGGTAAAAGTGCTGGAACCGCTGCAACGCTACGCCATCTCTTATGACAAGGATGGCGTCAAAATGGACCTCATCTGGGAAGCGATCGGCCCCGTTCATGAGCTGAAAACCGGCGATTCCGGCCAGCAGAAAACCGCGCGGTTCCACATCGAACAACCCGGCCGCATGAAGGGCACGATTCGCATCGATGACCGCGAAATCCTCATCGATTGCTACTCCATGCGCGACACCTCCTTCGGCCCGCGCGATTACGAGGCGCTGGCCACCGGTGGCTATTTCTGGGGCATTGCGGAAAACAGCTCCTTTCATGCCATCGCCATGGGTAACGGTGCGGAACAAAAAATCATCGGCGGCTATATCTACAAGGACGGAAAACTCTCCAGCCTCGCCTCCGGCATCCGCCGCGTCACGCAATTCGGCCCGCACGGCCCCCGCCGCGTGATTTTCGAAGCCACCGACCAACTCGGCCGCAGCATCACCGCCACGGGCCGGCTCGACGATGGGCTCATCTTCACCGGCTATACGGATCACACCGTCGTCTGGTCGCTCATCGAATGGGAGTGGGACGGCACGCAACATTGGGGCGATAATCAGGAGTTCTGCTCTTTAACCCGTTTCCGTAACATCGCCCGCGGCGTGATTCCGGCGGGGGCTTAATCATGCAACCCGGCCAGATCATCATCGTCAACGGCACCTCGGGCTCGGGCAAATCCACCACCTGCGAATTGCTCGCCAAACAATCGAAAGACTTCTGGCTGCTCTACGGCATCGATCATTTTCTCGCAGGAACCCTCCCGGCGCAATTCGGCCATCACGGCCCGCGCGCGCGGGAGGGCATCTACGCCCATCCGGCCGATGAGCAGAACCCCAACGGCCCGCTGCGCTGGAGTTTCGGCCCCTATGGCACAAGCGCCTTCGCCACTTTGCATGAATGGGTGGCCAGCGCCTCACGCCAGGGTTGCAACATCATCCTCGATCACCTCATGATGATCGACCCGCCGGTGCTGCAGGATGCCATCTGGCGTCTGGCCGGCCTCCCCGTTCTGCTGGTCACGCTGAAACCGCCATACGAGGTGCTGCAGCAGCGCCTCGCCCAGCGCAAATACGACAAGAAACTTCCCAGCGACATCCTCGGCGAAGATGCCGTGCGCATCATCACCGACCGGCTCGACCGCCTCCGCCCCTGGTTCTACGAAGCCGTCTACGCCAATGACTGCAGCGATCTGGAAATCGACACCGAGGCACATGGGCCGCAAGCTGTGCGGGACATGATCGAGCAGCGCCTGAGCACCGGCCCCGGCACCGCCTTCGAGCGCTTACGCGCCCGCTACCCGCATGTTGCCCCAACATGAGACGCGAATTGATCCGGACAGCCACCAGCGGCCAAATCCATCGCTTGCGAATGGCGCACCGCGCCGGACAGAGGGTAGGGTGCCGCAGGTAATGTCAGAGCAGTGAACGGGATATAATGGGAACTGGGATGGAAAACGGCCAAGCCGCAAACGGCGCGCCAGTTGTGCTGATCACGGGTGCCAGTGCCGGCATAGGTGCCGCCACGGCGCAGCGTTTTGCGCGCGAGGGTTACCGCATCGTCGCCGTGGCGCGCGGGCGGGAACGGCTGGACGATCTGGCCGCCACCCTCTCGCCGCTCACCGAAATCGTGACCCTGGCAGCCGACGTCGCCGCCCCCGGCGTGCCGCAACAGGCGGTGGACCTCGCGGTGCAAACATTCGGCCGGCTGGACTGCCTGGTGAACAATGCCGGCGCCGGCCGCTGGGCACCTGTGCACGCCACCGATGACTCCATGCTGGACGAGGTCGTGGACATCAGCCTGAAAGCCCCCTTCCGCTTCTGCCGCGCGGCACTGGGTGCAATGCAACCGGGCTCCGCCATCGTCACCGTTGGCTCCACCTTCGGCATCGTCGGCGGGCTGGATGGCGGCATCTACTGCGCCGTGAAAGCCGGGCTCATCGGCCTCACGCAAACCCTCGCCGCGCAATACGGTGCGCAAGGCATACGCTCGAATCTCGTCGCACCCGGCGTGATAAAAACCGATATGACCAAGGATTACTGGAATGCGGATTTCTTCACCCGCATCAACCAGGAGATGACACCGTTCGACCGCGACGGCACCGCCGAGGATGTCGCCAACTGCATCTATTTCCTGGCCTCGGATCAGGGCAGCTACATCAACGGCCAGACCATCGCGCTGGATGGCGGCTGGTCCACGACAAAATATCTGTGCAAGGACGCCATGCTCGCCGCGCGCGTACCGCACCGCGCCGCAAGCTGAGGGAGAGTAAGCGATGAACACCACCAATAATGCGGGCGTCTGCCCCGTCACCGGCCAGGGTGCCGCGCTCGAGCAGATGTCGCTCATCGACCCGGAAATCTCAGCCCGGCCGCAGGCCTATTACGACGCGATGCGCGAGTCCGACCCCGTGCATTACGACGAGAAACTGCACATGTATCTCATATCGCGTTACGAGGATATTCAAACCATCCAGCGCGATCCAGTCACCTTCTCGGTCAAGCACGGCTACGAGGCGCAGTATTCCGCCGGCTTCTTCGATGAGTTCAAGGAGATTTTGGAGCGCGACGGTGGCGGCTATTTCCCCGATGCCATCATGTCCGACCCGCCGTACCACACCCGCATCCGCGGGCTGATGGACCGCGCCTTCACCGCCCACCGCGTGCGTGAGCTGGAGCCGTTGATTACCTCGGTCATCACCGATGTCATCGACAAACTGCCCGCCACCGGCCCGGTCGATATCGTGCAGGCCTTCTCCGTACCCATTACCATTCGCGTCATCTGCGAGCAGCTCGGCGTGGACCAATATAACGCGGATAAACTCTCGCGCTGGTCGCAGGCCGTCACAGCGCAAATCGGCCGCATGCAAAACCGCGAGCAGATGATCGCGAATGCGAAAGAACTCTGCGATCTGCAGCATTTCCTCATCGGCCATATCCGCGACCGCGAGGCGAATCCGAAAGAAGACATGATCTCCGATCTGGTGCATGCCAAGATCGATGGGTCAGACGAACCGAAACTGACATTTAAGGAGGTCGTCTCGCTGGTGCGCGCCCTGATGATCGCCGGCAACGACACCACCGCCACGGCCATGACCAATTTGTTCTACATCCTGGGCACCCAGCCGAAAGTGGCCGAGCTTCTCGCCAACGCCGCCGATGACGACCGGCTGATGTCGC
Source organism: bacterium (assembly GCA_026224825.1). GTDB lineage: Bacteria > Pseudomonadota > Alphaproteobacteria > Acetobacterales > Acetobacteraceae > Acidocella. The sequence goes on from JAMFRO010000084.1 coordinate 16,514, forward strand.
GTTTTACCGAAGAGCTGCTGCGCATCGAGCCTCCTGTACGCGGTCTCTCGCGCATGACCACCAAGCAGGTCGAGCTTGGCGGCAAAACCCTGCCCGCACATGCGCATCTGTTGCTCATGTACGCCTCCGCCAACGACCAGCAAGAGGTGTTCGCCTGCCCGCGCGATTTCGACATGGAGCGCAGCAATCTCGGCCGGCATGTCTCCTTCGGTGGTGGCGTGCATAAGTGCATCGGCCTGTCACTGGCGCGGCTGGAAATTCGTATCGCGGCGCGTGAGGTAGCCAAGCGGCTGCGCGGCATCAAGCTGGAAATTCCGGTGCACGACATCCCCTACTTGAAATCCGTGGCGACGCATTCGATAGAACGCCTGCCGATCAGCTACACAAAAATCTAAGGGGATCAAATTGGGGCAGGAATTAACGGGGAAAATCGCCATCATCACCGGCGGTGCCAGCGGCATCGGCCGGGCCACCGTCGAGGTCTTCGCCGCAGCCGGCGCGCGAATCGTCATTGCCGATGTGAATGATGATGCCGGGCAGGAGCTGGCCAAACAGATCGGCACCAATGCCATCTATCAGCATACGGATGTCTCCAAGGCCGACCAGGTGCAGGCCGTGGTGGACGCCGCCGTGGCAAAATTCGGCGGGCTGAATATAATGTTCAACAACGCCGGCATCTCAGGTGGCCGGCATCCGTTCTTCCTCGACGACGATCTGGAAAATTTTCATTCCGTTATCGGCGTCAACCTGTACGGCGTGATGATCGGCTCCCAGCGCGCCGGCCGCCACATGGCCAAACACGGCGGCGGGGTCATCCTCAACAACGCCTCCATCGCCGGCATCATGGCCGGCCAAGCGCTGATGAGCTATCGCGCCTCGAAGGCAGCCGTCATCCACCTCACCAAGTCGCTGGCCATCGACCTCGCCCGGCACAACATCCGCGTCAACTGCCTCGCCCCCGGCCACATCCGCACCCCCATCCGCGTGATGACGGAAATCGCGGGCGACAAGGCCGCACAGCTTGAAAAGCATTTAGCCCCGCTCTGGGACGAAAACAAACCCCTTAAACGCGACGGCGTGCCGGAAGACGCCGCCTACGCCGCCCTCTTCCTCGCCAGCGACCGCGCGGCCCAGATCACCGGCGCGATTTTGCCGGTGGATGGTGGTATCTCCGCCGGAGATTCGGTAAACCATCTGGAGAAGATACTCTCGGCCCAGGAAGAGTTCCTGGCCAATGAAGGAACGAATTCATGAGCGCGTTGACGGTCACATTCACCGAGGACAACGGCACGGTCAAGGAACTCTCCGGCGAAACCGGCCAGTCGCTGATGCAGGTCGGCCGCGACGCAGGTGTTGAAGGCATTCTCGCCGATTGCGCCGGCTCCTGCGCCTGCGCCACCTGCCATGTGTATGTGGATGACGAATGGTACGCAAAAGTCGGTGCGCCGGACGCGGTGGAAGCCGAAATGCTCGACATGGTGGATGATGTGCGCAAACCCAACAGCCGTTTGTCCTGTCAGATCAAGCTGACCGAAGCCCTGAACGGGTTGAAAGTTACCGTCGCTCCGCTGGGGTAAGCAGTATTTTTTTGTGAACAAAAAGATACCCAAAAAAACTTTGTAACTCGGGCCACGGGATTTGACTCCATGAGAAGCCCACCAATGGAGTCACTCACTTTTCGGCAACGCATCCAATCTGAACTCACAATGCGCCGCCGTCTCCTGCAGCTCGATCACATTCCCCTCCGGGTCGCGCCCATAAACCGACTTCACATGCCCCATATCAATCGGCGCCGGGGCCCCAAAACTCATCCCCAGCCCCTTTAGCCGTTCATATTCATTCTCAATATCCGTCACATCCACGCAGAAATGCGTATACCCCTTATCCTGCGGGTTCAGCGGCGCGCCAGGCCGGGGCTCAGGCGCCTCGAACTGAAACATTTCCAAATAGCACGTCCCGGCCCGCAGCATCGCCCCACGCGCGGCCGAGCCCGGCACATCGATCAACCGATCCAGCACCGGCTCATCCTTCCAGGCAAAACTCTCGCCCACCAGCTCAAACCCGAAGGCCGCTTTGTAAAACACGATCATTTTATCCAGGTCGCGAACATGCACCCCGACATGGTGAATTCCTCTGATCATTTTGCGCCCTCCCTTTCACCCCCCGTTAAGCCAGGCCCAGCCAAGGCACAACGCCCAACCCGCCTCTGGCAGAGGCAGACAAATCGCGCTGCATGATGGGTCATTCGGGGACCGCGCGGCGCGGGGGTAATCTGTTGTATAAACTACCGGGTTTGAGGAAAGAGAGCCAATGGGCAGCAGACTGATCACCGGCGCCCGCATCTGGGATGCCGCCGGCACACCGGCATTTCCGGGCGATGTCCTCATCGAGGGCAACCGCATCCGCGCCATCTCCCACACCCCCGGCCAGTTGGCCCAGGAAGGTGCCGAGGTGATCGACGGCACCGGCCTGACCCTGATGCCCGGCATGGTCGAAGGCCATGCCCATCTCTCCTTTGAGAGCGTGGCCGCCACCGAGGACCTCATCACCCCCACGCCGGAAGAGCAGGTATTCACCACCGCCCGCGGCGCCAAGGCGCTGTTGGATGCCGGCTTCACCAGCGCTTACGGCGCCTCGGAAGCAAAACTCCGCCTCGCCGTCGCCGTGCGTAACGAGGTGAATGCCGGCCGCCTCCCGGGCCCCCGCATCCGCGCCGGCTCGCTGGAAATTTCCGTTACCGGCGCCATGGGTGATGAGGGGCGGCTGCACAACGAGCGACCCGGCGGCCCGGCGATGATCGTGAACGGGCCGGAAGAAATCCGCAAAGCCGTCCGCCTGTTTTGCCGCGAGGGCTGCGACAACATCAAGCTAGACGTCTCCGGCGACCCGTTCTACCCCAACACCCCCGGCCACACCACGCCGATGGCTCTGGATGAAATCCGCATGGCCGTGGAAACCGCCCATGCCTTCGGCCGCAAGGTGAACGCGCACACACGCTCGGTGGAAGGCTCCAAAAACTGCATCCGCGCCGGGGTGGATGGCCTGTTCCATTGCGAATATGCCGATGAAGAATTGTTTGACATGATGGAAGAGGCGCGCGACCGCATCTTCGTCGTCCCCACCGTCAGCCTGTTCCACACCATCGTTAAAGGCGAAGCCTCGGGCAGTGGCCTCACACCGGAAATCGGCGGCTACATGGGCATCACAGCGCTACTGGAAGAATCCGCCAAGACCCATACCGCATTGCGCAAGCGCGGCATCCGCCATCTCATCGGCGGCGATTACGGTTTCGCCTGGAGCCGCCAGGGCACCAACGCGCGCGATTTGCAATTCTTCGTGGATTACTATGGCTACACGCCCGAAGGCGCCCTCACCTGCGCCACACGCAACGGCGGTCTCGCCATGCGCAGCGAAGCCGATCTCGGCACCATCACCGATGGCGCGCTTGCCGACCTCCTGCTCGTCGCCGGTAACCCTTTGGAAGACGTGTCCATCATGACCGACGCCGCCCGCCTCGTCATGATCATGAAAGACGGCGAGATTTACAAGAACACGACCGGCATCGCGCAACGCCGCGCCGCCGCCTGAGAGGACTGGACATGAACAAAATTACCCCCACAGCCAACCCCGGAGAGGCCCGCTGCCCGGCACAGAGCACGCAGGATATCATCGCCCGTGACAAGGTTGCAGCCCCCGGCTGGGTCCGTTCGGAATCATACGAATATCTGGGCAGCGAGGACATATCCACGGACCGCTATATCGACCCCGCCTATGCGAAAGCAGAGTATGAGCGGCTCTGGACCCGTACCTGGCAATTCGCCTGCCGCGAAGAGCATATTCCCGAAGTGGGCGATTACCATGTCTACGACCTCGGGCCTTACTCCTTCATCATCACCCGTGTCGCCGAGAACGACATCCGCGCCTATTTCAACGCCTGCCTGCACCGCGGCACAAAACTCCGCGCCTCAAACACCGAAGGCCGTGCCAGCGAATTCCAATGCAGCTTCCACGGCTGGAGCTGGAACATCGACGGCACCAATAAATCCATCACCTGCCCCTGGGATTTCCCGCATGTGGACACCACCAAGCTGAACCTGCCGGAAGCCCGCGTGGAGCTTCTAGGCGGCTTCGTCTGGATCAACATGGACAAGGACACCCCCAGCCTCGCCGAATATCTCGGCCCCGAGGCACTGGCACATATCACAGCCTGGAAGCTGGAAAACCGCTACATCGCGCTGCATGTGCAAAAACGCATCCCCTCCAACTGGAAACTCACAATCGAGGCCTTCCAGGAAGCCTATCACGTCATCATCACCCACCCGCAGGTCGCCGTCTCCAATGCCGATGCCAATTCGCAATATGATATCTACGGCGAACATGTGGACCGCTTCATCTCGCCGCTGGGCGTACTGAGCCCGCATCTCGAAGGCAAATATAACGAGCAGGATATTCTCGACCAGTTCACCGTCGGCGATGCCGGCGTGCTGGACGGCAACAAGCTCTCAGTCGGCAACAGCACCGCGCGCCAGGTTATGGCCGATATGTTCCGTGGCGGTTTTGAGAAAGCAACAAATTCCGACCTCAGCACCGTCTCGGATTCCGAAATCCTCGATTGCTTCTCCTACACCATCTTCCCCAACACCTTCCTCTTCCCCGGCATCTCACTCCCCATGGTCTATCGTTTTCGGCCAGACCCGAAGGACCATCGCGGCTGCATTTACGAGGTGATGTTCCTGCGCCCCGTACCGAAAGATGGCGAGCGCCCGACCCCGGCCGAGCCAATTGTTCTCGAACAGGAACAAAGCTTCAAGGAAGCCGAAGGCATGGACCCCGGCTTCGGCGCGATTCTAGACCAGGACACGGACAATCTCTTCCTGCAGCAGGAAGGGCTTGAGGCCAGCGCCAAGCACGGCCTCACCCTCGGCAATTACCAGGAAATCCGCATCCGCCATTTCGAAAAGGCGGTCGATAAATACATGGCGATGCCTGCGAAGAAGCCCTGAATCGTGACCAAAACCGTCGTGACGCTCGATGACCGCTATGAGCAACGCTCCGGTCAAATCTTTTGCTCTTCCATGCAGGCGCTGGTGCGCCTGCCGCTCGACCAGAAACGCCGCGACGCCGCAGCGGGGCTGAACACCGGCGGCTACATCACAGGCTATCGCGGCTCGCCCATCACCACGCTCGATGCCCAGCTCTGGGCCGCGCAAAAACTGCTGGACGCGCATGACATTCATTTTGAACCAGGATTGAATGAAGAGCTGGCCGCGACCTCCCTGCGCGGCACGCAGCAACTCGGCTGGTTCGGCAAAACAAGTTTCGATGGCGTGTTCGCCATGTGGTACGCCAAAGGCCTCGGCGTGGACCGCGCCTGCGAAGCCCTGAAACTCGCCAACTTCGAAGGCACCCACGCCAAAGGCGGCGTTCTTATAGTGGCGGGCGATGACCACGCCGCCAAATCCTCCGCCTCCGCACATCAATCCGAGCACACGCTCATCACCGGCTTCATCCCCATTCTGGCGCCCTCCACCACAGCCGAGATTCTCGAATACGGGCAAATAGGCTGGGAAATGTCGCGTTTCTCCGGCCTCTACATCGGCCTGAAAACCGTTACGGATACGCTTGATCTAACATCCTCCGTGATTTTACCAGAGATCTCCATCACCCACCCGGATCTCGCCGGCCGCAACCTCAACCTGCGCCGCAGCCTGCCCGCTCTGGTACAGGAATCCCTTGTGGTAAACGAACGCCTGCCCGCCGCTCTGGAATTCGCCCGCGCCAACAACCTCAACCGCGTCATCATCGCACCACCGCGCCCGCAACTCATCATCGTCACATCAGGCAAATCCTATCTCGACATGCGTCAGGCCCTACGCGACCTCGGCCTCGACGAATCCCGCTGCGCCGCCCTCGGGATCGGGCTGATAAAACTCGGCCTCACCTGGCCGCTTGACCAAGACTTTATCCGCACCCATTGCGCCAACGCACACACATTGCTGGTGGTCGAAGAAAAACGTCCCGTCATCGAAGAGCAGCTCGCCACCGCCCTTTACAGCCTACCCTCCCGCCCGCAAATCCTCGGCAAGCGCGACGAGCAAGGCCGCGTCATCTTCCCCCTGGACGGCGTACTCGACGCCGACATGATCCGCCACGCCATCCTGCACCGCCTCGAATCCCTTGGGCTGAGCGACGAAGAAATCACCCGCCGCGCCCATGCCTTCGATACCATCGAAGCCGCCACCCTCACCCCCGCCACCGCCATCCGCCCTGCGTTTTTCTGTTCCGGCTGCCCGCATAACACCAGCACCAACATCCCCGACGGCAGTTTTGCCCTCGGCGCCACCGGCTGCCACGGCCTCGCCGCCTTCATGCCCGAACGCCGCACCATGAATGTCGTCGGCATGGGCGCTGAAGGCCTGGCCTGGGTCGGCGCTCAGCATTTCGTCGAAACCCAGCACGTATTCGCCAATATGGGAGACGGCACCTACACCCATTCCGGCATTTTAGCGATCCGCGCCGCCCTCTCCGCCAAAGCCAACATCACCTTCAAAATATTATATAACGATGCCGTAGCAATGACCGGCGGCCAACCGCTCGAAGGTAACACCTCCGTCGACATGATCATCCGCGAGCTGCAAGCTGAAGGCGTCAAAACCGTAGTGCTGGTCAGCGATGAACCAGAGAACCACGCAGCCCAGACAATCCGCGTCCTGCACCGTGACCATCTCGACGAAATCCAACGCGAATTGCGCGACATAACCGGCGTCACCGCCATCGTCTACGAACAAACCTGCGCCAATGAGAAACGCCGCCGCCGCAAACGTGGCGACTACCCGGACCCGGATCTGCGCCTCTACATCAACCCCGCCGTCTGCGAAGGCTGTGGCGATTGCTCGCGCCAATCCAACTGCGTCAGCATCACCCCACTGGAAACCGAGTTCGGCCGCAAACGCGCCATAGACCAATCCAACTGCAACAAAGACTATAGCTGTATAAAAGGCTTCTGCCCCTCCTTCGTCTCCCTACGCGGCGCCAAACCAGCCAAACGCGCCGCCGACACCAGCGACCTAGACGCGCTGATTAAAAAACTTCCCATCCCCGCCACAATCGATGTCAGCGATTCATATTCCATACTCGTAACAGGCATCGGCGGCACCGGCGTCCTCACCGTCGGCGCCATACTCGGCATGGCCGCCCATATGGAGGGCAAATCCGCAAAAGTGCTGGACATGACAGGCATGGCGCAAAAAGGCGGCGGCGTGATGAGCCACATCCGCTTCAGCACCAATGCCGAACACATCCCCTCCGCCCGCCTCGGCCTCGGCCAGACCGACCTGCTCATCGCCTGCGACCTCATCGTCGCCTCCGGCCCCGATGTCGTAAAAACCATCCGCCCCAACACAATCGTTGCCGCCAATGAGGACGTGGTCCCCACCGGCGAATTCCAGAGCCGCCCTGATATCGACCTCACCGCCACCAATTTCATGCATGCTATTGAACAGCGCATCGGCCACGGCAAAATCAACCTACTCCGCGCCAATGAGCTCGCCGCCAAACTGCTCGGCGACACCATTTTCACCAACCTCATGATGGTCGGCTACGTCGCGCAAAAGGGCCTGCTACCGGTCGGGCTGGACGCCATCGAGGCTGCGATAAAACTCAATGGCACGGCGGTAAAGCAAAACCTCATCGCCCTCTCCTTGGGTCGCCTCGCCGCAGAATCCCCAGAGAAATTATTGGATTTTGCCAAACTCACCGGCACAGGCCAGCCACAAAACCTGGCGGAGATGATCGCCAGCCGGAGCAAACATCTCACCGCCTACCAAAGCCCTGCCTATGCGGCGCAATACACCGCATTCATGGGTGACATCACCGCCCGCCTGCACAGCCGCGTCTCCACTCCCGAACCATTCCTCATCGCTGTCGCCAACCAACTCGCCCGGCTGATGGCCTATAAAGACGAATACGAAATCGCCCGCCTCTACAGCCTGCCCAGTTTCCGCGCGGACCTCGCCCGCCAGTTCGACGGTAATTTCAAAATCGCCCTCAACCTCGCCCCACCTATGCTCGCACGCCGGCGCGACGCTAAAACCGGAAATCCGAAAAAAATCGAGTTCGGCCCATGGATTTTCCCAATCCTAAAATTTCTCGCCAAGATGAAACCCCTGCGCGGCACATTCCTAGATCCCTTCGGCCACACCGCCGAACGCCGCATGGAGCGCCGCCTCATCACCGAATACCGCGACATGATATTGCACCTCACCACCACCGTCACGGATGACACAATCGGCCAAGCCACAGAGATTGCCGGCGCCGCACATCTCGTCGCAGGCTACGGCCCGGTGAAGGATGAGGGCGCAAAAACCTATCAGGCACGAACCCAAACATTGCTGACGGCGTACAACCAAGGTACACTCCCGCACAACATGGCAGCAGCAGCCGAATAATAATAACGGAGCAAACATGGCGGAAACATTCGACGTCATCGTCATAGGCACGGGTGCTGCGGGCATGACCGCCGCCTTACGCGCGGCCGACCTCGGGCTGCACGTCCTCATCGTCGAAAAAGCGCATAAATACGGCGGCACCTCGGCCACCTCCGGCGGCGTCGCCTGGATCGCCAATCACGGCCTCGGCGGCACCACCGACACACGCGAGGAAGCCCTCACCTATCTCGACGCCGTCATCCAGGGCCCGGTCAACCGCGAGCGGCTGGAAGCCTATGTCGACACCGGCCGCGACATGCTGAGCTTCATGGGCAAGCTCGGCATAAACTTCATCCCCATGCCATGGCCCGATTATTTCGCCGAGCTCCCCGGCTCGCGTACCGACCGCTCATTGGTGCTGCCCATGTGGGACGGCCGCAAACTCGGCGATAAATTTCCATTAGTACGCGAACAATTCCCACGTTTCAAACTCTTCAACCGCTACGCCATGAATCTGGTGGAGACCTTCACCATCGCCGCGCGCGCCAAGGGCTGGAAACGCATGCTGGCCGGCGTCATCTCGCGCTACTGGACGGACCAGGCCACCCGCCGCATCACCAAGCGCGACCGCTGGTTTACCTCCGGCAACGCCGTCATCGGCCCGCTACTGGAACAGCTCACGACCAAAAATGTCGAGATCCGATTAGAGACAAAACTCGAAGAACTCATCGTCACCGACGGCAAAGTCACCGGCGCCCGCGTCAGCCGCTTCGGCACAGCCTACGATATTTCCGCGCGCCACGGCGTCGTCATCTGCGCCGGCGGGTTCGAATGGAACCAGCAGTTGCGAGACCGTTTCTACCCCGTAAAAACCTCCATCTGGTGGACCAGCACGCCGCAAGATGCCAACACCGGCGACGCTTTGCTCGCCGCCGAAGCCATAGGTGCCACCACCGAACACACCGAAGAAGGCTGGTGGGCGCCGACCATGATCCTGCCCAGCGCCAGCGCCTCGAATTTCGAAGAGGTGCACCAGGCCGTGTTCGACGTCGGTCGCCCCTCCAGCGTCTGCGTCAACCGCAATGGCGACCGCTTCGTGAACGAAAGCTGCAGCTACGACCGTTTTGGTGTCGGCATGGTGGCGGATCAGCAGAAAACCGGTGCGAACCTGCCCTGCTGGCTGGTGTTCGATGCTGTCTTCCGCGCCAAATTCACCGCTGGCGGCATCCTGCCCACCGCCATCATGTCCGATAAATCAATCCCCGTTGATTGGTGGGACCATTACATTTTCAAATCGGACAACATCGTGAGCCTCGCCAAAAAATTGCAGCTCGACCCAGCCAAACTCACCGATGTCGTAATGCGCATGAACGACTACGCCGCAAAAGGTGAAGACCCCGAATTCGGCCGCGGCAGCACCATCTACGACCAGGCCTTCGGCGACCCCACCTGCAAACCCAACCCAGCCCTGGGCCCGATCATCAAACCCCCGTTCTACGCCATCCCGATTCACCTCGGCGATCTCGGCACCAAAGGCGGTTTGAAAGCCGACGCCAAAGCCCGCGTGCTGGACGGCAACAACCAGCCCATCCCCGGCCTGTTCGCTGCCGGCAATGCCGCCGGCAGCCCATTCGGCCTCAACTACCCTGGTGCGGGCGGCACCATCGGCCCGGCCATGGTGTTCGCCTATATCGCCGCCAATGAAATCGCCGCGCGCGCCAGCAACCAACCAAGGACGTAATGATGACCGAAAAATTCGATGCCCTCTCCACAGCCGAAGAGGTGCTGGCCGGCATTGACCTACACGGCAAGCGCGCCATCGTCACCGGCGTATCAGCCGGCATCGGTGTCGAAACCGCGCACGCACTGGCAGCGCGCGGCGCCACCGTTTTCGGCGCGGCGCGTGACCTCACCAAAGCCGAAGCCGCCATAGCCCGCGTGCAGGGAGACACCAAAACCAACGTCACTCTGGTAGAGCTCGACCTTGCCTCACTCGCCAGCGTGCGTGCCTGCGCCGATCATCTCGCCGCGCAAGGCCCGTTTGATTTGATCGTGGCCAATGCAGGGCTTATGGGCCCACCTCTGGGCCGCACCGCGGAAGGTTTTGAGACCCAGTTCGGCGTCAACCACCTCAGCCATTTTGTCTTCGTCAACCGCCTCGCCCCACACATCCGCCCCGGCGGCCGCGTCGTCGTACTCGCCTCATCCGCGCATCACATTGCCGATGTGGATCTGATCGACCCAAATTTCGAACATACGGAATACACCCCCTATCTCGGCTACGGCCGCTCCAAAACCGCTAACATTCTGTTTGCCGTGGAGTTCGACCGCCGCCATCGCGCCCGCGGCATTCGCGCCACGGCAGTGCACCCCGGCGGCGTGGAAACCGAATTGGGCCGCTACATGGACCCTGCGACACGCGAAGCCCAACGTAAGGCCATAGGCAACACCGGCAACTGGAACTTCGTGCGCAAAAACGCAGCCCAAGGTGCATCCACCTCGGTCTGGGCCGGCGTATACGCGCCGGCCGATGCAGTAGGCGGACATTATTGCGAGGATTGCCACGTTGCCGAAACATTATCCGGCCCGGCAGCGAGCCTCATGGGGCCTGGTGTTGCCGCTTATGCGCTCGACCCCACGCGGGCCGCAGCACTTTGGCAGAAGAGTGAGGAACTCGTTAAAGAAGCATTTTGAGCAGCTACTTTTTACCCTTCTCTTATCGCGTTAATAATCCCCGAGAAATCCACCCCGCCCTGCCCCGCCGCCACGAAACTTTGATAGATTTCCGCAGCATGCTTCCCAAGTGCGGTGTTCGCCCCGGCCGAGGCTGCCGCCTCCTGGCTCAGCAGCATATCCTTCAGCATCAGCGCCGCCGCAAAACCGGGTTTGTAATCATTATTCGCCGGGCTCGTCGGCACCGGCCCCGGCACCGGGCAATAGCTGGTCAGAGACCAGCATTGGCCCGAGGCAGTAGAGGCCACATCATACAAAGCCTGATGTGACAACCCAACTTTCTCAGCCAGCACAAACGCCTCGCCCACCGCGATCATCGAAATCCCGAGGATCATATTATTGCATATCTTGGCTGCCTGGCCGGCCCCCGTATCCCCGCAATGCACAACCTTCTTGCCCATCAACTCCAGCACCGGCTTGGCACGCGCAAAGTCGCCCTCGGCACCACCCACCATAAAGGTCAACGTCCCCGCCGCCGCACCACCAACCCCGCCCGAAACCGGCGCATCGAGATTGCTCATCCCCGCCTCACGCGCCAGCGCATTCACCGCCCGCGCACTATCGATATCAATGGTCGAGCTATCGATAAACAGCGTACCCGCAGTGGCCGCCTGCAAAATTCCGCTACCATAAAGCTCCAGCACCAGCCTGCCATTCGGTAGCATCGAAACCACAACCGATGCCCCCCGCACCGCCTCAACAGCACTCGCCGCCACAAAAATCCCGGCCTTCGCCGCGGCCTCATTCGCCGCCGCTACCACATCAAACCCCTGCACCCGGTACCCGGCTTTCACCAAATTCGCCGCCATCGGCAGCCCCATATTGCCGAGCCCAATAAACCCAATCACATCCGCCATAACTCAACCCCCCAGCAGGCTACGCGCAATAATCACGCGCATGATCTCGTTCGTTCCCTCAAGAATCTGATGCACCCGCAAATCCCGCACAATCTTCTCGATCCCGTAATCAGCCAGATACCCATACCCACCCAGCAATTGCAGCGCCTGGTTGGCCACCTCAAACCCGGCATCCGTCACAAGCCTCTTGGCCATGGCACAGAGTTTCGTCGCCTCCGGCGCTTTCTCATCCAGCGCACAGGCCGCACGCCACAGCAGCAGCCGCGCTGCCTCCAGCTCCGTCGCCATATCCGCCACGCGGAACTGCAACGCCTGAAACTGCCCGATATTCTTCCCAAATGCCTTGCGCTCACCCAGATAAGCCACTGCCTTATCCAGTGCCGCCTGCGCCCCACCCAGCGAGGCCGCTGCAATATTAATACGCCCGCCATCCAGCCCCGCCATGGCGATTTTAAACCCAATCCCCTCGGGCCCCAGCCTATTCGCCACCGGCACACGCACGTCTTCCAGAATCACCTGGCGCGTCGGCTGCGCATTCCAGCCCATTTTATATTCATTGGCACCAAAGGAGACGCCCGGCATATCCTTCTCGATAATCAGCGTGGAAATCCCTTTTGCGCCGGCATCACCCGTCCGCACCATCACCGCATAAACCTCCGCCACACCGGCGCCAGAGATGAATTGTTTCACGCCATTAACAATATAATGCTCACCATCCAGCACCGCTTTCGTCCGCAGCGCCGCCGCGTCAGACCCCGCCGCCGGCTCCGTCAAACAATAGCTGGCAAAATGTTCCATGCTGCATAGCTTCGGCAAATACCGTCGCCTTTGCGCATCGTCGCCATAACGATCGATCATCCCGGCAACCATGTTATGGATCGAAATATACGCCGCAATCGTCGGGCACCCCGTCGCCAGCGCCTCGATGATCAGCGCCGCATCAAGCCGCGACAATCCCGAGCCGCCCAGCGCCTCATCCACATAAATCCCGCCCATGCCAAGCGCTGCCGCAGCCCGCATCGTCTCCACCGGAAACTTCTTCTCCCGGTCCCACACCACAGCAAAAGGTGCCAGATGCTCAGCGGCGAATTCACGCGCCATATCACGTATAGCGGCCTGCTCCTCGCCAAGTTCAAAGCACAGACCGCTCATTTTTGCTCCCCATCAAACCGGCAGGATAGGCATCACCATCCACGCACCGCTATAGTGGAAATTTGCACCGCCATTGTGTGTAAATTCTCATACAACCTACCTCTTATCCAAAAACGCCAAAATCATTGGCGCCAGCAGCGGCCAGCGCTCAAACCGCCCCCGCCCCGGCTCACTGGGAATCCGCCCACAATTATTCCACTCCTGGTCCGGCCACGGCGGCTCCACCAATTGCGCATTCGGCAGCAACGCCGCCGTCTGCTCACTCGCCTCGCGTGTGTGCGAAAGATCGCTCTTGCCACTACGCAACACAACCGCCGGCATGGTCATGCGCGCGAATTGATCAGCGGAAATCCCCGGCACAGGCGAGCTCCGCGAATATGCATAACCCTCCGCCCAAAGCTGCATCCGCGCAATGAAATCATCCACATTCCATTTCAGAATCAGCTCACGGTTGCGCGGGTTGCGCGCAATCTGGTCGGCAAAACCAGCCAGCACCGCCTCCATGCCACCACGCGTCGCCGCGGCCGCCGCATCAGCGCAATAATAATTGGCCAATTGCGCCAGCGATATCGCCCCGCCGCTCACCCACCAGATGAACAACTTACTCACCCGCTCTGGCATCCGCGCCGCCGCCATCAGCGATATCCGCGACCCCGCCGAACCGCCCACCAGCGCAAACCGCTCCAGCCCCAGCGCGTCCGCCAGCCCCACCAGCGTATCCGCATGCAGCACGGACTCACTAACACCCTCGAAACTGACATCCGACGCCCCGCAGCTCGGCCGGTCCCAGGACAGCACGCGGTACCCGCCCTTCACCAGCGCCGCCCCCAGTTGCGGCAACCCAGCCGTATCACGCGGATAGCGCCCGCCAGGCGTCAAAATCACCAGCGGCGCATCCGCCTCGCCCCAAAATTCGTAATCAATCCCAATTCCGCCGACATCCTGCCGTGCCATTTTTTGCTTCCCCCAACGTGACTATTGCTCGTCACATAGTAACATCCTAAATCGTATAGTAACACCGGAGGCGCCATGGCGGTCAAACGAAGTCTCAGCGCAGGTCGCATGCTATCGGTTTTCGAGCTGGTCGCCCGCCAGCAGCCCGTCGGCGTCAGCGCCCTGGCGCGCGAGCTGGGCGCCGATAAATCCGCCGTGCAGCGCGACATCATGACCCTCGCCGATGCCGGCTGGATTCGCCCCGTGCCCGGCCTGCGCGGCCAATGGGAGCTCACCCTACACGCCCTCTCTTTAGCCCGCCCCCCGCACAGCAGCCACAGCCTGCGCCACCGCCTGCGCCCCATGCTGGAGCGCCTCCACGAATCCACAGGCGAGACCGTCTATCTCACCCTCCCCTACCAAAACCAGTTCATCGTCGTAGACGCACTGGAAAGCCAGCACATGCTCCGCGTCGTCCCCTCCATCGGCATGAGCGTGCCCATGCAAGGCAGCGCCACCGCCAAAGCCTATCTCGCCTTCCTTACCCCCGCCGCCGCCGAGGCCCTGCTGGGTTACGCACCGTCCCCCGCCATGCTCGCCGAATTCGCCCAAACCCGCGAGCGCGGCTACGCCCTCAACGACGGCGACATGCTCCCCGGCTCCGTCGCCATCGCCGCCCCCGTCCTCACCGGCCCGCAACAGCCCGTCGGCGCCATCGTCCTCACCGGCCCCAACGAGCGCATAACCCCCACCCGCCTGCACGAAATTGGCCTCGCCCTGCGCGAAGCCGGGCGCGGTACTATGGTGGCAGGGCCGGATGAACACACGCACTTACTGGCAGGCTAAGCTTGACGGCACGGCGGCGCCCGCCTATTTGATCTATAGTGTATCATAAATAACCACGCCACAGACGCGACCGCATTGCACTGGAGAAGCCGCCATGAACGCCCTTAGCCCGCCTGGTGTCCATTGGGACCCGTATGACCAGAAATATTTCGCCAACCCGTACCCGGCCTTCGCCCGGCTGCGCGAGCAGGCCCCTCTGTATTACAACGAGCAATATGATTTCTACGCTGTAAGCCGCTACGAGGATGTCGAGCGCGGCCTGTTGGACCGTGACACTTTCATCTCCGGCAAAGGCGGCATTCTGGAGATGATCAAGCAGAACGTCCCCATCCCCCCCGGCGTGTTCATATTCGAAGACCCGCCGCTGCACACCATGCACCGCAGCCTGCTCACCCGCGTGTTCACGCCCAAAAAGATGAACGCGCTGGAGCCGCAAATTCGCGCCTTCTGCGCCAAAGCTCTGGACCCGTTGGTTGCAGGCGGGCGCTTCAACTTCATCGATGACCTCGGTGCCGAAATGCCCTTGCGCGTCATCGGCATGCTGCTCGGCATACCGGATGAAGACCTCAAGAACGCACAGGCGCGTGTGAACGAGAATTTGCGCACCGAAGCCGGCCAGGCCAGTGACTATACCGACCATAGTTTCATTGACGAAGGCTATGAGGAATATATCGACTGGCGCGCGAAGAACCCCTCGGACGACCTCATGACCGAGCTTCTCAAAGCCGAATTCGTTGATGAGACCGGCACAAATCGCAAACTCACGCGCGAGGAAATTCTGATCTTCATCAACATCATCGCCGGCGCCGGCAATGAGACCACCAACCGCCTCATCGGCTGGACCGGCAAGGTCCTGGCCGAGCACCCCGCACAGCGCCGCCAGATTTACGAGAACCGCGGCCTCATCCCGCAGGCCATCGAGGAACTGCTGCGCGTCGAGCCACCGGGCCCGGTGGTCGGCCGCTACGTCGCCAAGGACACTGAGTTCCACGGCCAGAAAATCCCCGCCGGCAGCGCCATCCTCTTCCTCGTCGGCGCCGCCAATCGCGACCCGCGCAAATTCACCGATAGCGAAACATTCGACATCCACCGCCGCCGCGTTCCCCACCTCACCTTCGGCTACGGCTTCCACTCCTGCCTCGGCAATGCGCTGGCACGTATCGAGGGCCGTATCGCACTCGATGAGCTGCTCAATCGTTTCCCGGAATGGGATGTCGATCTGGACAATGCCCATCTCTCCTCCACCTCCACCGTGCGCGGCTGGGAAACTTTGCCGGCCTACACACCCAAAGCCGGCAAAGCCACATCCGTAACCGCCACCGCAACGGCGGAAGAAGCAGCCGCCGCCGGTGCCGAAAAATGGAAGATCGTGCTAAAAACCCCGATGGGACCTCAGGAAATGGTGATGAGCATCACCCGCGACGGCGATGGTTTCACCGGCCGCATCGAAAGCCCGATGGGCTCCGAAAACGTCAACGCCGGCAAAATCGACGGCGAAACGCTGAGCTGGACGATGGAGGTAACCAAGCCCGCCAAGATCAAGCTGAGCTTCGAGGTGAAACTGGATGGCGACACCATGACCGGCCATGCCAAGCTCGGCATGTTCGGCAAATCCAGCCTCACCGGCCAACGTATTTGAACGGCTGATGGCTAAAATCACCTATATCGAATTCGGCGGCACTGAACATGCCGTCGAAGTCGAACCCGGCCAAACCCTCATGCAGGGCGCCCGTGACAACAACATCCCCGGCATCGCGGCGGATTGCGGCGGCGCCTGCATCTGCGGTACCTGCCATGTCTATGTGGCCCCCGCCTGGCGCGCCCGCCTCGCCACGCGCACGGAGATCGAAACCGCAACGATTGAATTCGCCAGCGACGTGCAACCGCACAGCCGCCTCGCCTGTCAGATCAAGATCACCGAAGATCTCGACGGCCTCATCGTAAACCTGCCGGAGAGTCAGTAGCCCCTAACTCTTGTTCTGATTTCGCATCTTCTTCGCCTCCACCTCCGTCAGCAGCGGCGTGTCGGTCAGGCTCGGCGTCACCACCAACCGGTCGAGTATCTCCGCCATCAGGTCGATATCGACAACCTGTTCCTGCTCCAGCCACCAGGCCAGAATTTCCAGCGCCGAGGCCACCGCGAAGGTCACGCGCAGATCGCCCGGCAGCCAGGACTCAAATTGCCCCTGCTCAGCCGCGAGCTGGCGCATCTGCCTCAGGAATTCCGCTTTCACCGTGCCCGCCGCACCGCCTGTCAGCAACGCCGACCAGATGGTCCGATGCTCCAAAATATAGGCAAAAAGCGCCCGCGAGGTGCTCCGCGTATCAGCACTCATCAACATCGGCAGCGACACTGCCATCAGCCCGCTTATCTGATCCGCCGCCAGATCGTTCAACAACGCATCCTTGCTGGGATAATGCCGGAAAAACGTCGCATAGCCGATCTTGGCCTGCGCCGCGATCTCACGGATCGTCACCTGCTCAAATGGTTTCTGCTCCAGCAGGCTCACCAGCGTTTCGCGCAATGCCCCGCGTGTGCGCAGCGTCCGCGCGTCGCCCTGCCCTAAAACTTCGTCTCTAGGAATGTCGTCCCTCACCAAGCTGAAATCCTTAACCATCCGCCTAACTCTTTACAGGTGATGGCAGAAGATTCCAAGCATCAGCCTGCAATTATCCTATCCGGGCCAAGGCCAACGCCGCCTCCACACCACTTTCCAGTATTGTGTCAGATAACACCGGGTCAGTCACAGCACGCGCCATCTGCAACGCCCCCATCATGGCGGCAAAAACCCCGATGGTCCGGCTCTGCCGCCGCTCAGCCTCCATCTCCGCCGGCATCACCGCCTCAAACTGCGCCAGCAGCTCCCCCAGCCGCGCCGTGAACGCCGCACGGGTTTCCGGCTCATGCCGGGCAATCTCGGCAATCAGTGCCGCGGCCGCACAGCCCAGCTCCGGCGTGTCCCTGTGCACAGGCCGCAAGTAAGAGCGCACCAGCCCCTCCAGGCTCTCGCCCTCCTCCAGCAGCCGGCAGCGGCGCTCCCTGCTCTGGTCCGATGCCTCCTCAAGTGCGGCCCGCACCAGCTCCTCCTTGGAAGCAAAATGCGCGTAGAACCCGCCATGGGTTAACCCCGCATCGGCCATCAGCCCGGCAATCCCCACCGCCTCCACCCCTTCCTTGCGGAAACGCCTGGCCGCCGTCTCCACAATGCGGCGGCGGGTCTGCTCCTTATGGCCTTTATCAAAACGCATTTTCGTAACGCATGGCTGCTATCCCCGTCGGAATAAAATGATGGTTGACATATTATATGTCGATCGTCATTCTATAGCCCATCACCCCACCAAACGCAAGGATTTCCCTCATGTCGCAAGCTCCCCTCGGCACCGCGCTCATCACCGGCGCATCCAGCGGCATCGGCGCCGTCTATGCCGAACGCCTGGCCCAACGCGGCCACGACCTCATCCTCGTCGCCCGCGACGAAGCCCGGTTGAACGCCGCCGCCGGCAAGCTCCGCGCCGCCCATGGCATCTCGGTCCTGGTCCTGCCGGCCGATCTCAGCACCGAATCCGGCATCGCCACAGTCGAACGCCGTCTGCAGAGCGACCCCTCCATTGCCCTCCTGGTGAACAATGCCGGCATCGGCGGCATGTCGTCCCTCCTTGAAACAAGCCCCGAGACGATCACCAGCCTCATCCAGATCAACGTACTGGCCGCAGCCCGCCTCGCCGCCACCGCCGCCCGCGCTTTTGCCCCGCGCGGCCACGGCACCATCGTCAACATCGCCTCGGTGCTCGCTCTGGTCGCGGAACTGGCCAACCCCGTTTACAACGCCAGCAAGGCCTTCGTGCTGAGCCTGTCGCAGAACATGCACCGCGAGCTTTCGCCTAACGGCATCCGCGTGCAGGCCGTACTGCCCGGCATTACCCGCACGGAAATTTTCGAGCGCGCCGGCAGCGATATTGCCGCCTACCCGCCTGCAATGGTGATGGAAGTGCATGAGCTGGTCGATGCCGCTCTCGCCGGGCTGGACCAGGGCGAAATCGTCACCATCCCCTCCCTCCCCAACGCCGCCGATTTCGAAACATTTACCCAAGCCCGCCTCGCCCTCGGCCCCAACCTCTCCCGCGACCATGCGGCGGACCGCTACCACGCCGGCGTGCCGGCATGAGCGGCGCGGCCCTGCCCGGCGCCCAGGCCCCGGCCTGGCCGCGCCCCACCCGTAAATTTTTGCTCCTAACCGGCGCTGGGCTGCTCACCCTCGCCGCCTTAGCCTACGGCGCGGACTACATCGCCACCGGCCAATATCTACAAAGCACAGATGACGCCTATGTCGGCGGCGATGTCTCCTCCCTCGCCCCGCAGGTCAGCGGGCTCATCGCCAACGTCGCAGTAACCGACAACGAGATTGTCCACGCCGGCCAGCTCCTGGTGCAACTCGACGACCGCCCCTACCGCGCCGCCCTCGCCCAGGCCGACGCGAATGTTTCTGGCGCGCAGGCCGCGCTGGCCAATCTCAACGCTACCGAAACCCTCCAGCGTTCCGTCATTGCCGAAGCTGTAGCCGACATCGCCGCCGCCGACGCCGCCGTCGGCCTGGCCCGCGCCAACCAATCCCGCTACGCCCGCCTCGCCACCGAAAACGCCGGCACCGAGCAGGACTCCCAAACCGCCAGCGCCACTCTGGCGCAGGACATCGCCGCCGCCCAGAAATCCCGCGCCGCTCTGGCCGCCGAAACCGCCCGCCTCGGCGTGATCGAAACCCAGAAAACGCAAGCCTCAGCCAGCCTCGCCGGCGCCCAGGCCAACCGCGACGTCGCCGCCCTCAACGAGCAATACACAAAAATCCGCGCCCCCTTCGACGGTGTGGTTGGCGACCGCGCCGCGCATGTCGGCGACTACGCCTCGGCGGGCTCGCAACTTCTCTCCCTCGTCCCCACAAGCGGCCTCTGGATCGACGCGAACTTCAAAGAAGATCAGCTCGCCCAGATGCACCCAGGCCAGAGCGTACAAATCGTCGCCGACATCGCACCAGGGGCCAAAATAACCGGCCATGTCGGCAGCCTCGCCCCAGCCTCCGGCGCCGTGTTCAGCCTGCTCCCCGCCCAGAACGCCACCGGCAATTTCACCAAAATCGTCCAGCGCGTCCCCGTCCGCATCCTGCTCGATGGCAACGCAGCCACCCTCGGCCTGCTCCGCCCCGGCCTCTCCGTCACCGCCACAATCAACACCAAATGAGGGAGATCCTCCCCTTCGCGGTGATGTGCATCGGCATGTTCGCAGCCCTGCTGGACATCCAAATCGTTGCCTCATCCCTACAGGACATCGGCGGCGGCCTCTCCGCCGCACAAGATGAAATCGGCTGGGTCCAAACCGCCTATCTCATCGCGGAAATCATCGTCATCCCCCTCTCCGGCTGGCTCACCCGCGTCTTCTCCACCCGCTGGCTCTTCGCGGCATCGGCCGCCGGCTTCACCCTCACCTCCATGCTCTGCGGCCTGGCCTGGAATATCGATTCCATGATCATCTTCCGCGCCCTGCAAGGCCTGCTCGGCGCCTCCATGATCCCCACCGTCTTCACCTCCTCATTTCATTATTTCTCAGGCACCAAGCGCGTCTATGCCGCCGCCGTCATCGGCACCATGGCCTCCATCGCCCCCACCCTCGGCCCGGTCATCGGCGGCTACATCACCGATGCGCTGAACTGGCACTGGCTGTTCTACGTCAATCTCCTCCCCGGCCTCGCGGTCACCATCCTCTCCGCCATTCTGGTCGATATCGACAAGCCCGACCACAAACTCCTGCGCGATGCCGATTACCTCGGCATCATCCTCATGGCCCTGGGCCTAGGCACGCTGGAATACGTGCTGGAGGAAGGCTCCCGCTGGAACTGGTTCACCGATTCCACCATCACCACCTGCGCCTGGATCGCAGGCTTCTCCCTCCTCACCTTCATCGCCCGCTGCCTCACCATCACCAGCCCCGTGGTCGATTTCCGTGCCCTCACCAACCGCAATTTCGCCGTCGGCTGCTTCCTATCCTTCGTGGTCGGCATTGGCATGTTCGCCACCATCTATCTGGAACCCCTCTTCCTAGGTTACGTTCGCGGCTTCTCCGCCTGGCAAACCGGCATCGCCGTCTTCTCCACCGGCATTGCCTCCCTCGCCGGCGTGCCCGTCTACATCTATCTCGCCAAACGCATCGACCTGCGCTGGCTCATGCTCGGCGGCATGGCCTGCTTCGGCCTCGGCATGTGGAGCTTCTCCCTCATCACCTCAGACTGGGGCTGGCAGCAACTCCTCGTCCCACAGATTCTGCGCGGCTTCCCGCAAGTCTTCTGCGTCGCCCCCGCCGTAACCCTCGGCCTCGGCAGCCTGCCCCCCGCCCGCCTAAAATACGCCAGCGGCCTCTTCAACATGATGCGCAACCTCGGCGGCGCCGTCGGCATCGCCGTCTCCGGCGCCATAATCAACGACCGCACCAACTTCCACTTCCTAATCCTCAGCTCCAACCTAACCGCCACCCGTCCCCAAACCCTGCAAACCCTCACCACCCTGCAACAACAAATGAGCAGCACCCTAATCCCCACCCGCGCCGCCCTCCAACAACTCTGGCAAATAACCTACGCCCAAGCCTCCACCCTCGCCTACGCCGACGCCTTCCGCGCCATCACACTGGCCTTCGTAGCCGCCGTCTGCCTCGCCCCACTCCTCCGGCAAGTCGCCCCGCCGGCGCAGCCGGTGAACGAGCATTAAAAGGAAAAAGGCCAGGGCTCTGCCCTGGCCTTTTTCCTTTAAAACGTCGTCACCACCCGCGCCCCGATGACGAGTTCGTTGCGGATGTTGTGGCTCGGGTCATTCGGGTCGGGCACGCCGCCGCCGGGGTTGACGGTGTACTGAATATCCGGCTGCACCACCAGCCAGGGCACCACCTGCGCCGCGTAGGTGAGTTCGAACAATTCTTCCGTGGTCTGCCGGGGCGCGCCGGAATCCAGGTCCAGCCCGCCGGTGCGGCTGCTCACCTTGCCCAGGCCAAAATCAAGCCCGGCCGTGTCGTTATCCCGCCCCGGAATCGGCGCCGCCACCGTTACGCCGCCGTTTACGAAGAAGTCGATGAAATTCTGCGTATCCGGCGCGCCCATGATCCGCCCAAACACGTGGACGGCCTGCGCGCTGTCGCTGGAAGATTGCCACACCGTCTGGTCCGCCACGGCGTAGATGCCGTAATTGCCGTGATGCTGAATCGGGTTGCCATTGCTCCCCGGATCAGCCAGCGACAGCCCATCGGTGCCGAAACGCTGGTCGGGGAAAGCCCCCGTATCGTACCAACCGCCGATCTTATAGGTGCCAGGCAGCCCCGTGGATTGATTACCCACGGAGACCATCTGGCCGATCGCCGGCTGATTGATCGAATATTGGTATTCCGTGATGAACAGCGCACCGGTGTTGAGGTTGAACTTGGCACCGTTGCGGTCGAGCACCTGGGCATCATCGTTAAACGCCCCGCCTCCGGGATTATCTTCAAACACACCGGCGAGAATGGCCTGGTTCGCCGCCGGCTTCACTTGCAGCCGCACACCGAGCGAGGAGAGCGGATAGGCCGGACCGCCACCGTAAAGATCATCGGAGGGCACCAGCGGCCAGCCGGCCATGGTGTTGACGAACAGCGCGGAACCCGCACTGCCGATGAACTCGTTATCGATGCTCTGCTGGCCGATCTTGATGTCGAACAACCCGTAATGGAAGCTCTGGTCGTACCACAGCTCCCACAGCCTGGTGCCGTTCTCGCCTTCATTGCCGTTAGCCGCCTGCAAGGAGCCCAGATACGGGCCAGAGATCGGCTGGCCATGCAGTTGCAGGGCGCTGATATGGAATGTCCCGCCCGGCAGGCCAAAAGCCGCCTGTGTGTCTACATCGATGGTGCCCGTGGTCACCCCCTGCATCGTCGCCCCGGTCTTCAGCCCGCCCGTGGTATTATCCAGCAGGTTCTCGCTATCCGTGAGGCCGAAGGTAACGCCCACACTGCCCAGAGCGGTCCGCAATCCGCCGATTGTGCCAAGCAGATTAGGCCGCTGCAAAATATCGCTGCCTGCGCTCTGCGCCGCTGCCGGTGCCGCGGTCAGAAGCCCAAGCCCCGCCGTCAGTGCCCCCGCTGTCAGTGCCAGTGTGGACAAGCGTCCCCGCATCCAAAAAACATTGGATTTTCCCATTACACTCTCCTGTTGATTCGCCGCCGGCGCCGTCGGCAGCGTTATGTTATACTATATCAATTCAATCAAGCCGTCTCGAACAGCCCCTGGCCGATATACCCACCCTGCTCCACCCCCGGCGGGCAGGCGAAAATCGCACTGCCGACATGGGTGGTGAACTGGTTGAGCGCATCGATCTTGGCCATTCTGCCGAAGACTTTCACAAAACTGCTGCGCGGATCTTTCTGATAGGATTGGAAGAACAATCCGGAATCATACTCAATCCCCTGGCGCCAGGGCGGCCAGCGCTCGGCCACAAAATTGGCACCGTCATTGTAGGAATAAGACCGCCGCAGCATCTGCGCCCCGTCATTATTCACAGGTGCCGCCAGCCGCACATGCGCGTTCTCGGCAATCACATAATTGCCATCCTTGTCGGTGGCGCCAAAATCCGGCGTATCGGTCTCGGCCTTGCTCCCCAGCGGCGCGCCCGAGGCCTTGGCACGGCCAAAGGTCTGCTCCTGGAACGCCACATGCGTGCGGTCCCAATGCTCCAGCGCAATACGGATGCGCCGCGCGACCATATAGCTACCACCCTGCATCCAGCCGGATTCATCAACCCATACCGTCTGGTTCAGCGGTGCGCCCACCGGGTTCATGGTACCATCCTTAAAGCCCATGAGGTTACGCGCCGTGCCTTTCGTTTTGGCACCGCTGGAAAACCCGCTCTGCACCCATTTCAGATTGGCGGTGCCGTAAGAGAGCCGCGCCAGTTGCCGCACCGCATGGAAGGCCACCTGCGCATCATCGGCACAGGCCTGGATGCAAATCGCCCCCCCGCTTTGCGCCTCGACGAGTTGGTCACCATTGAACGCCGGCAGACCCACCAGTGCCGCCGGCCGCTTTTCCGCAATGCCGTAACGGTCCTTGCCTGCGAGGCTGAACATATCCGGCCCAAAACCAAAAGTTATGGTCAGGCGCTGCGGGTTCATCCCCACCGCCTCGCCGGAATCCAGCGGCGGATTCTCACCCTCCTGCACGCCCGCCACCGCCGGCAGCCCGGCCGTCATGCGCGCCGCCGCAATGGTCCAGCTTTGCAGCATGGCAATCACCTCCTGGCGATTATCCGTCGCCAGGTCGAATGCCGCGAAATACAGATTGCTCTGCATCGGTGTGGTGATGCCCGCCTGGTTCGCACCAAAGAACGGCTCCACCTCCCCGCCCAGTGCATGCTCTCCAGCGAAATGCGCCTCCGCCGGCCGCGTGGCAGCGGCAGCGGCAATACCGCCCGCCAGCCCACCGGCAACACCAAAAAAGCCGCGCCGTGATGGTCCTGTCACTGCGCCAGTACGACAGTGTTCATGTCATCCTCCACATAGTAGAAGCCCGCACCAGCAGGATTGGCCACAATCCCGAACAGATCGCCGCTACCCGCCGGCGTCTGCGCCTCATCGGTATCAATCCATTGCGCCCCAAGCTGCTTGCCGGCGGCGGGGTCTATCTCGACCACCTGGCCATTCAGCCCGTTCACCACCAGCAGATTGCCATTCGGCGCAAAGGTCATCGCCAGCGGACGATTCAACAGCCCGTCCTTGGTCACCACAGTACCGGTCCCGGCGCTGTCGGTGCGCGTCGCGGCATCGGCGATGGAAACCACCTGATTATTGATCGCATCCGAAACATAAAGCGTGCCGTCCTTGCCCAGAGCCAGCCCGGTCGGCCCGATCAGGAACACGCTGGCATCCGCCTGAGCGGAGAGGCCGGAGGCAATCACCGTCTTGCTCGTCACCACCGGCGCCCCGCCGGCGGGAATGGACAGGCCAATGCGCAGCACCGTCGCGGTATTCTGCACCGGCTGGCCGGCAGCACCGATGCCAAACCCGGCATTGCTCACGAACAGCGTGGCGGTATCGCCATTATCGATCCAGGCCATATTGCCCCACGGGTCCGCAATATCCGGCCCGGCGATGGTGCTCACCACCTTGCCAGCCGAATCCAGCACGATCAGGCAGCCCCGGCCCAGCGTGCCGGTCGTGCCATCGGTACTCGGCGCGCTGCCGACGATCACATAGCCGGATTTCAGCACCGCCATCGCCGTGGTCAGCCCCACACCGCCGGGGCAGCCCGGCAGATTGCCCGGGATGGTGGCGAAGGTCGTCAGATTTCCGGTCGCAGGATGGTAATCGACAATGGTGGTGCCCATGCCCTGCAGATTGCCCTTGTTGTTGAAGTTATCGACCAGCAGGTCATTCGCCTGCACCGCGCCGAAGCTCGCCGGGGCCACCACCATGGCATAAGGGTTCAAATCGCCATTATCCGGCACGGTGGAGGTGATGATGTGATGCTTATGCACCCCGGCCAGATAAGCATTCTGCGCCTGCGCCGGCAGCGCCGCAACCAAGGCAACGCAGGATGCGGCCAGCAGAGTCGAACTTGTCTTACGCGTCGTCATTATAACGTCTCCCAGCAGCCAATTTATGGCAATGAAACTTATTCGCAATACAACAACCAAAAAAACCCGTCAGACCATGGCCGTCTCCGCCCCGGCGATGCTCACGGCAGCCGGATAGGCCAGCACCGCCCCCTCCACCGTCAGCCACACTTCCGCGCCCTGCGGCGGCACCGCCTGGCTGAACACGCGCGCCGTCACATCCGCGGCCAGCGCATTCTTCAGCCCCAGTGTCAGCACCGCATCACGCCCGTAAAACGCCACGCGTTTCACCACCGCCGGCATGCCGTTCTGCGCCTCCAGCCCAAGCTTTATCTGCTCCGGGCGGATCATCACATTCACCGCCCCGCTCACGGATGTCACCAGCCGCAGCGCCCCCAAAGCGCAATGCACCAGCCCGTTCTCGGCAATACCGGGCATGAACACGGCATCGCCCACAAAATCCGCCACATAAGGGCTCACCGGCCGGTGATACAGCACCTGCGGCGTGCTCATCTGCGCCAGCCGCCCATGCTGCAGCACGCCCACGCGGCTGCCCATGGAGAGCGCCTCCTCCTGGTCATGCGTCACCAGAATCGCCGTCGCCCCGGCAGCACTTATGGCCCGCGCCACCGCCTCGCGCGTCTCCACCCGCAACCCCGCATCCAGCGCCGAGAACGGCTCATCCAGCAGCAGCAATCTCGGTGCAGGTGCCAGCGCCCGGGCCAGCGCCACACGCTGCTGCTCGCCACCCGAAAGATTCTGCGGCGCCCTATCCGCGTAATGCCCCTGCAGCCCCACCAGCGCCAGCAGCTCGGCCACGCGGAACCGCGCCTTACGCTCCACCCGGCGCAGCCCAAACGTAATATTATCCGCCACGCAGAGATGCGGAAACAACGCCCCCTCCTGCGCCACATACCCAATGCCGCGCCGCGCCGCCGGCTTGCTCACATTGGGCGAGGCCAGCAGCTCATGCCCCAGCCGTATCTCGCCGCCATCGAGCTTCTCAAACCCCGCGATCAGCCGCAGCAGCGTCGTCTTGCCGCTGCCCGAGGCGCCGAGTATGGCCACCAGCTCACCGGCCTCCACCTGAAACCCGATCCCCTTCAGCACCTCAACGCCGCCGATGAATTTCGAGAGCCGGTCAATATCAAGCTGCGCCATTACACCGCCCCATGCGACAGAGAGAGCACAGATCCCGCGCCAAACCGCCGCGCCAGCAGCCAGGAAGCAAACATCGACATCGCCGCAAGTGCTGCCGCAAAAGGTGCCGCCGCCGCAAACGCCACGGTAGATGTATCAGCCCAGATCTGCGTCGCCAAAGTCTGCGTCCCTATAGGCGCCAGCAGCAAGGTTGCCGTCAGCTCCGTGGTCACGGAAATAAACACCATCGCCGCCGCCGCCCCCAACCCTGGCGCCGCCAGAGGCAAAGTAATCCGCAGCAGCACAGCCAGAGAATGCAGCCCCAGCGACCGCCCCGCCTCCTCCAGGCGCAATTGCGCCTGCAGCAGCGCCGAACGCACACTCACCAACGCAAGCGGCAAAAACAAAACCGCATAAGCGAACAGGAGTAAAAAATGACTCTGATACAGCGGGTGCAAATCATGCACCGTCAGCGAAATCAGCGCCAGCGCCACGGCAATCCCCGGCACACCCTGCGCCAGATACGCCGCGCGCTCCAGCACCGCCACCAGCCAGCCGTCATAACGCGTCGCCAGCAGCCCCAGCGGCAGCGCCAGCAGCATGGTCAACGCCGCCCCGCCCGCCCCGAGCTGCACCGAGGACCACGAGGCCCGCAGCACCGCCGCCCAATCGGACGCCGCCACCGTCGTCGCCGCACTGCCTGACTGCGTCAGCCAATATCCAATCATGCCCAAAGGCACCACCAGCGCCGCAACCCCCAGCCCAGCCAAAACCACCGGCGCCACAAGCGCCCATTTCCCAAGAGCATAACGCGCCGCTTTACCCCGCGTGCCCCGCGCCAGCCGCCCATAACGCGCCGAGCCCCGCACCAGTTGCTCCGCCACCAAACAGGCAATGCACAACACAATAAGCACCATCGCCAGCAGCGCCGGCTCCGCCCCGGAAAACCCAGCCCTGTAGGCCGCATAAATCGCCGTGGTAAAGGTCCGGAACCGCAACAGCGCAAACGCACCAAACTCCACCAGCGAATTCAACGCCACCAGCAGCATCCCCCCCAGCAACGCCGGCCGAAGCTGCGGCAGCACCACCCGCAAAAACACACTGCGCGTTCCATTCCCCAGCGCCCGCGCCGTCTCTTCCAAAGCCGGGTCCATTTCACGCAGTGCAGCCGCCACCGGCAGATACACCAGCGGATAATAAGACATCGTCACCACCAGAAACGCGCCCCAGAAATTAGCAAACAGCGAAGAATCCAGCGACAACCAGGCATAGCTCGAAATAAACGCCGGTATCGCCAGCGGCACCACCGCCAGCACGCCCCACAACTTCCGCCCCGGCAAATCCGTGCGCTCCACCAGCCAGGCCGTCCCCGTGCCGATCACGGCACAGGCCACAGTCACGCAACCAATCAACAGCAACGTATTTTCCAGCAGCTCGCCGGTCAGCGGCCGCCACAGCAATGCCACCGCCAGATCCCAGCCGGAAGCAGCAGCATTCACCGCCGTCACCCCGATCGGCAGCAGCACGAGGGTGGCAATCACCACCCCCGCCGCCAGCAACCCCTTGTTGGGGCGCCTAGGCGCTGCAACCATGCTGTGTCCAGCAGCCTGCATGATCAGATCAACCCAGCCTGCTGCAGCAATTGCCCCGCTTCCTGATCATCGCCCAGCTTCGACACGTCGATCGCCGGCGGCGTCAAATCCTTGAACGGCGTCAGCTTCGCATTCGGCGCCACACCCGGCCGCAACGGATATTCATAATCGATCTCGCTGGCACCCAGCAATGTCTGCGCCGTCTCGCTATCGAGGAAGGCCACAAATTTCTGCGCCTCCGCCTGGTTCTTCGAAGACTTCAGCACCGCCGCACCAGAGATATTGATCAACCCACCGGTATCACCATTTTTGAAATGATAAATCTTGCTATCAATTTTCTCAGGCCCCAGTTCCGTATCCAGCCGGTCCCAATAATAATTATTGATGATCGCCGTCGCCACATCGCCGCGCGCCACGGCCGCCACCGCACCTTCATCATCATCATAAATCAGCGCATTGGCCTTCAGCCCCTTCAACCAGGCCAAAGCCCCCGCCGTGCCCTCTTCCTTAATCACAGCAGACACCAGCGGCAGAAAATCCGAATCCGAAGGCGCGATCCCGATCTTGCCCTTCCACTCTGGCTTGGCCAGATCGAGCAGATGCACCGGCAAAGCCGCAGCATCTATCTTGGAAGGATTATAAGCCAGCACATTTTCCCGCGCGAGCACGCCCACCCAGTTACCCGATTCCGCGCTATACTTCGCCGGCACCAGTTTCAGCGTGGCGGGGTCCACCGGGGCCAACAGCCCCTTCTCATCCAGCAAATTCAACTCCGGTGAATTCTCCGTGAAAAACACATCCGCCGGGCTATCCGTCCCTTCCTGAATCAACTGGTTCGCCACATCCGGCCCTTCGCCCTCATGCAGCAAAACCTTTATTCCGGTTTCCTTGGTAAACTCATCCGCCAGCATTTTATCCACCTGCGGATGCTGCGCGCTGTACAATGTCAGCGAGGCCGTCTGCGCGTGCGCAGCGGAAAGTCCCAAAGCAAGACCAAGACTGGCCAGAGATAATGCAGAAGCGTATTTCATGGGGAGAGAAAAACTCCATTCCAAATGCTATTGAGAACCATTCTCACTTGATACATTTGACATAAGCGGCACCCGCTATCCTGTCAATCGCAAAACAGCACAAAAACCTACATCGCACCCGTTATCCCCCATCAGCTTGACAGGCGGCGTGGTTCGTCGTGTCCTGGCACTACCGAGGGGTGTTCCGTGAAGGAGCTGAGACGTCGCTTTGGGGGCAACCCCGCCGCGATAAACCCTTTGAACCTGATCCGGATCATACCGGCGGAGGGACGGGGATTTCCAAGCTTAACCGAGCCCCCGCTCTCCGTATTTTCATAGGAGAGCGCGTCATGACGATCCAAGCCAAACCCACCCAGGTCACCACCGGCCCCATCATCGGCTCGCGCAAAATCTACTCCGCGCCCCAAGCCCACCCGCACATCCTGGTCCCCTTCCGTGAAATCGCCCTCCACCCCACCGCCAACGAGCCACCTTTGCCGCTCTACGACACCTCCGGCCCCTACACCGAGCAAAACGCCCAGATCGACCTCTCAACCGGCCTGCCCCAGCCCCGCGCCCCCTGGATCGCGTCGCGCGCCTACACCACCGCCCCCGGCCGCACCATAAAACCCGAAGACAACGGTTTCACACCAGACGAAAAACTCGTCCCCCTCTGCCCCGCCCCGCAAACCATCCGCGTCGCGGAGGACCACCAGCTCGTCACCCAATATGAATTCGCCCGCGCCGGCATCGTCACCGAGGAGATGATCTACGTCGCCCACCGCGAAAACCTCGGCCGCTGCGAAGCCCATGCCCAGGCCGCCGCCTTACGCGCGGATGGCGAGGATTTCGGCGCCAACATCCCCGTCTTCGTCACCCCGGAATTCGTCCGTGCGGAAATCGCCGCCGGCCGCGCCATCATCCCCGCCAACATCAACCACCCCGAGCTGGAACCGGTCATCATCGGCCGCAATTTCCTGGTCAAAATCAACGCCAACATCGGCAATTCCGCCGTCACCTCGGGTGCTGCGGAAGAGGTTGAAAAACTGGTCTGGGCCATACGCTGGGGTGCTGACACGGTCATGGATCTCTCCACGGGCCGCAACATCCACAACATCCGCAGTTGGATCCTGCGCAACGCCCCCGTCCCCATCGGCACCGTGCCGCTCTACCAGGCGCTGGAAAAAGTCCAAGGCGACGCCAGCAAACTCACCTGGGAAATCTTCCGCGACACGCTCATCGAGCAAGCCGAACAAGGCGTCGACTACTTCACCATCCACGCCGGCGTCCGCCTCGCCCACATCCCCCTCACCGCAAAGCGGGTCACCGGCATCGTCAGCCGCGGCGGCTCCATCATGGCGCAATGGTGCCTTTCGCATCACCGCGAGAGTTTCATCTACGACCATTTCGCCGACATCTGCGACATCATGCGCAAATACGACGTCTCATTCTCCCTAGGCGACGGCCTGCGCCCCGGCTCCAACGCCGATGCCAACGACGCCGCCCAATTCGCCGAACTCGAAACCCTCGGCGAGTTGACCAAAATCGCCTGGGCCAAAGGCTGCCAGGTGATGATCGAAGGCCCCGGCCACGTCCCCATGCACAAGATCAAAGCCAATATGGACAAGCAACTGGCAGTCTGCGGCGAAGCCCCCTTCTACACCCTCGGCCCCCTAACCACAGACATCGCCCCCGGCTACGACCACATCACCTCCGCCATAGGTGCCGCCATGATCGGCTGGTTCGGCACCGCCATGCTCTGCTACGTCACGCCCAAGGAACACCTAGGCCTACCCAACCGCGAGGATGTAAAAACCGGCGTCATCACTTACAAACTCGCCGCCCACGCCGCCGACCTCGCCAAAGGCCACCCCTCGGCGCGTTTACGTGATGACGCCATCTCCCGCGCCCGTTTCGAATTCCGCTGGGAGGACCAGTTCAACCTCGGCCTGGACCCCGACACCGCCCGCAATTTCCACGATGAAACCCTGCCCAAGGAAGCCCATAAAACCGCGCATTTCTGCTCCATGTGCGGCCCCAAATTCTGCTCCATGAAAATCAGCCACGACATCCGCGACGAAGCCGACCGCCAGGCCGGCCTACAGGCACAGAAAACCCTGTTCGCCGAGACCGGCGCCAAACTCTACATGCCGCTCCCCGGCAATTAAACTCTCGTCGAGACGTCGCTCTGGTGAGTCGTATAGTGGTGGTTTTCGAGCACCGGAGCGGAGCGTACTCTTCGTACGTGAGCACCGGCGCGCAGAAAAGCGCCGCTATACGGCCGCCAGAGCGGCGTCTCGCGGCTTGTCTTCATAACCGCCCTATGACATGCCCTCCCCTGATCGGGGGAGGCTTCATGGACGGCGCAGACACAAACAACATCGGCCAGAGCATCGCCGCCGCCATCGCCTGGCTGGACCGCGAGCAGGCCCCGGACGGCTATTGGGCCGGTGCCGCTGAAACCAACGTCGCCATGGAAGCCGAATGGCTCCTCACCAGCTTCTTCCTCGGCCAGCCCCTCCCCGGCGAAGCCCTCGTCATCCAGGGCATCCTCAACCGCCAACGCCCGGACGGCGCCTGGGAAGTGTACCCCGGCGCCCCCAAAGGCGACCTCAACGGTACCGTCGAAGCCTACGCCGCCCTCCGCGCCAAGGGTTTCGCCAAAGACCACCCCGCTCTGCTAAAAGCCCGCGACTGGATCCTCGCCGAAGGTGGGATACGCAACATCCGCGTCTTCACCCGCTACTGGCTGGCCATGATCGGCGTCTGGCCCTGGGCCGCCGCCCCTAATCTGCCGCCGGAAGTCATCCGCCTGCCCTTCGCCATCCCCTTCAACATCTACCATTTCGCGCAATGGGCGCGGGCCACCATCGTCCCCCTCTGCATCGTCTCCGCCCGCCAACCCGTCTGGCCGCTCCCCGGTAACGATCTACTCGAAGAACTCTTCCCCGAGGGCCGCCAGAACTTCGACTTCTACACCCCCAACAAAATCGCCAAACGCTTTTCCCTGGAATGGGCCTTCGAATATCTCGACCGCGCCCTACACTGGGTCCAGCAAAAAAACCTCATGCCCGGCCGCGAGAACGCCATAAAACTCTGCCTGGAATGGGTGCTGAAACACCAGGATTGGGACGGTGCCTGGGGCGGCATCCAACCCCCCTGGATCTACGGCGTCATCGCCCTCTTCAACGAAGGCTACGCCCTAAACCACCCGGCGCTCAAAAAAGCCTGGGACGCCCTGGACTCCCACTGGGCCTACGAGCGCAACGGCGGCCGCTTCATCCAGGCCACCGATTCCGTCGTCTGGGACACCATGATCACCCTCCTCGCCCAGGCCGAAGCCGGGCGCGACATCACCGCCACCCCCAGCACCCGCAAAGCCCTGGAATGGCTCCTGGACGCGCAAGTCCTGGTGGATGGCGACTGGTCCAAACACACCCAGAACACCGCCCCCGGCGGCTGGGCCTTCGAGCGCGCCAACCTCCGCTACCCGGACGTGGACGACACCGCCGTCTGCCTCGCCCTCCTCGCCCATATCCGTGCCGATTCCGGCGACCTCCGCCCCCGCATAGACACCGCCATAGACCGCGCCGTGCAATGGCTCCTCGGCATGCAATGCACCAACGGCGGCTGGGGCGCCTTCGACCGTAACAACGACAAAGAGATCATCTCCAAAATCCCCTTCTGCAATTTCGGCGAAGCCCTGGACCCCCCCAGCGCCGACGTCACCGCCCACGCCATCGAAGCCCTCGGCGCCCTCGGCATGGACAAATCCCACCCCGCCATCGCCCGCGCCCTGGCCTTCCTGCGCGCCGAGCAGGAACCAGACGGAAGCTGGTTCGGCCGCTGGGGCGTCAACTACATCTACGGCACCGGCGCCGTCCTGCCCGCCCTACGCGCCGCCGGCGAAGACATGACCCAACCCTGGATCATCGCCGCCGCCGCCTGGCTGAAAACCCACCAAAACCCCGATGGCGGCTGGGGCGAAAGCTGCGCCTCCTACATGAGCCCCGCCTGGCGCGGCAAAGGCGATTCCACCCCCTCCCAAACCGCCTGGGCCCTCATCGGCCTGATGGCCCAAGATGAAACGGCCCAAGATGAAACGGCCCAAGACGAAACCAGCACCGAATCCCTCCAGCGCGGCCTCGCCCACCTAACCTCAACCCAGCTCCAAAACGGCACCTGGAACGAGCCCTATTTCACCGGCACCGGCTTCCCCGGCTACGGCGCCGGCACCCGCCAAAACCTCAACGACCCCAACTTCGCCACCACAATGCAACAAGGCGAAGAACTCTCCCGCGGCTTCATGATCGGCTACAACCTCTACCGCCACTATTTTCCGCTCCTGGCCCTCGGCCGGGCCCGGGGCGTTGCACGGAAAAGGCCAGGGGCTCCGCCCCTGGACCCCGCTGGGGCCTGAGGCCCCAGACCCCCACTACTTCGGGTTATAAAAGAAGGGGCCATCCAGCCTCGTGAAACACACGAGACTGGATGGCCCCTTCTTTTATAACCCGGGTGGGGTCCAGGGGCCTTTCGGCCCTTAGCGGGTCGTCACGCCAGAGGCGTGCTGCGCACGACGGCAAAGCCCCGGCCTTTTTCGTGCAACGCCCCCGGACTCAGTCCGAGCGGCCGTAGGTGTCCTCCAGACGAACGATGTCGTCTTCGCCCAGGTAGGAGCCGGATTGTACTTCGATCAGTTCCAGGTCGATCTTGCCTGGGTTTTCCAGACGGTGGATCGCTCCCAACGGCAGATACACGCTTTCATTCTCGCGCAGCATGATCTTCTCATCCTCGCGCGTCACCAGCGCCGTGCCGGCCACCACCACCCAATGCTCGGCCCGGTGAAAATGTTTCTGGAGCGAAAGTTTGCTGCCGGGCTTCACCACGATCCGCTTCACCTGAAAGCGATCGCCCGAGATCAGCGATTCATAAAAACCCCAAGGCCGGTACATGCGGTTATGCGCAATCCCCTCATGCCGCTTCAGCGTCTTCAGCCGGTCCACGATCTTCTTAACATCCTGCGCATGGTCGCGGTGCAGCGCCAGCACCGCATCCTCGGTTGTCACCACTATGGCATCGCTCAACCCCACCACGGCGGTCAGCATGCCATCGGAGCGCACGTAGCAATTCACCGCCTTTTCCAGCAGCACATCGCCCTGCGCCACATTGCCGGCAGCATCCTTTTCGCCCAGCTCCCACAAAGCACCCCAGCTCCCAATATCGGACCAACCGATATTCGCCGGCACCACGGCCGCACGCTCGGTCCGCTCCGCCACGGCATAATCCAGGCTGATATCCGGGCACGCCGTAAACGCCACCCGCTCCAGCCGGATAAAATCCAAATCCGCCTTACGCCCGGCCAGCGCCTTGCGCACCGCCACAAGCACCTCCGGCGCGTGGATCTGCATCTCCTCCAGCAGCGTCTTCGCGGTAAACACGAACATGCCGGAGTTCCACAAATACCCGCCCGCCGCCAGCATCGCCTCGGCGCCTGCGCGTTCCGGCTTCTCCAAAAAGCGGCTCACCACATACACACCGGCCTGGTCATCCAGCACCGGCCCAACCTCGATATATCCATAGCCCGTCTCGGCCTTGTCGGGGGTAATCCCAAACGTAACAAAATGCCCCGCCTGCGCCGCCGCACACGCCTTCTCCAGCGCCGCCCGCAACGCCGGCTCATCGGCAATGGCCGCATCCGCCGCCATAATCCATAACAGCGCGTTAGGGTCTTCCTCCGCCGCCATCAACGCCGCCGCAGCCACCGCAGGTGCGGAATTGCGCCCCACCGGCTCCAGCACAATTTTGCTCCCCACAATCCCGATGCCGCGCAAATGTTCCGCCACCAGAAAGCGATGTTCCTCGTTGCAAACCACGATCGGCGCCGCCAGCCCCGCATTCTCCGCCCGCAGCGCCGTATCCTGGATCAACGATTTCTCGCTCAGCAGCGGCCAGAATTGTTTCGGAAAACTCGCGCGCGACACCGGCCACAGCCGCGAGCCCGAACCACCGGACAGAATCACCGGTGTCACGGAAAACCCAATGGCACCCGCCTTGGCGGCCTTGCCTGCTTGCGTTACCTGCTCCATCGCCTCAATCCCCTCTGTGCTGCACCGTCACGTTTGCACGGCCCTTTCGTGAGTGACAACTTAATTTCCCCCCACATCGCGCCAGAAAAAGAGATTTGGCTAAAAACCTACCCCGTTTCCAACGGCTTGACGCCACAGCCCAACAGGTTACTTCTCTACAAAATTGAGGGATTTAGCACATGGAATACACCAGGCTCGGCCGCACCGGCCTCACCGTCTCGCGCCTCAGCCTCGGCTGCATGAGTTTTGGCGCCGGCACCGGTAACCAGCAGCAATGGGCGCTCGATGAAGAGTCCAGCCGCCCCTACTTCCGCACCGCACTTGAGGCCGGCATCAATTTCTTCGACACCGCCAACGCCTATTCCGCCGGCACCTCGGAAGAGATCACCGGCCGCGCCTTAAAAGACTTCGCGCTGCGCGAAGAGGTGGTCATCGCCACCAAGGCCTACTTCCCCTGGCGCGGCGCCCCCAACACCGGCGGGCTCTCGCGCAAATCCCTCTTCACCGCCGTGGATGCCAGCCTCAAGCGCCTCGGCACCGATTACATCGACCTCTACCAGATCCACCGCTGGGACCGTTTTACCCCCATCGAGGAAACCATGGAGGCGCTGCACGACATCGTTAAATCCGGCCGCGTCCGCTACATCGGCGCCTCCTCCATGGCGAGCTGGCAATTCTCCAAGGCGCAATACACGGCGCGCTTGCACGGCTGGACGGAATTCGTCTCCATGCAAAACCAGGTCAGCCTGCTCTACCGCGAGGAGGAGCGCGAAATGCTGCCCCTCTGCGAGGATATGGGCGTCGGCGTCATCCCCTGGAGCCCGCTCGCCCGTGGCCTGCTCACCCGCGATTGGAGCGAACAGACCAGACGCTCGGAGAGTGATACCGTCGCCAAAGCCATGTTCGCCCGCACGGAAGAGCCCGACCGCAAGGTGGTCGAGGCCGTCGCCACCATCGCCGCCGCCCGCGTCCTGCCCCGCGCGCAGATCGCTCTGGCCTGGGTCCTGAGCAAGCCCGTCATAACCGCCCCCATCATCGGCACCACCAAGCCCGTCCATCTCACCGATGCCATAGCCGCCCTCGATGTCCGCCTCACCCCGGAAGAAATCGCGGCACTGGAAGCCCCCTACGTCCCGCATCCGGTCTCCGGCATGGTCCCGCCCAACCAGGCTCGCGGCACCATTGTCTCGCTCAAACAGCCGTGAGTCTGCGCAATCTGCCCGTCACCGGCGGGCATAACCTACGCGACCTCGGCGGCTACCACGCCGCCGGTGGCCGCCGCGTGAAATGGCACACGCTCTACCGCTCCGGCACCATCTACAACCTCTCGCCCGACGACCGCGCCTACATGCGCCAGCTCGGCATCACCGCCATTTGCGACCTACGCACCCCGCAGGAATGCGCCCATCGCCCAATGGACTGGCACGAGGGTTTGAACAACGTTCATTATTATGGCGGCGTACCGCTGGAGAGCGGCGCCAGGCTGGAGCGCCTGCTCATCAGTGGCGACGCGCTCAAGGTGCAGATGCGTGAGCGCATGCTGAATATCTACCGCCGCCTCCCCTTCGAGCAAGCCGATAGCTATCGGCACCTCTTCAACCGGCTCAACGCAGGCAACGTCCCTCTGCTTTTCAACTGCAGCGCCGGCAAGGACCGCACCGGCGTCGCCGCGGCCTTGCTCCTCTCAGCCCTAGGCGTGGGGCGCGAAACCATCATCGAGGATTATTTGCTGAGCAACGAGGCCATAGAAGGCCTCAGGATCATGATGCTGGAGCGCGACTCCAGCTTCGGCGCCATCTCCGGCGGTGAGCCGGACGCCATGCTCCCCGTTCTGATGGCCGACACCTCGTATCTACAGGCCGCCTTCACCGAAATTGAGCGCCAGTACGGCGATATAGACACCTATCTGCACCAACACCTCGGTATCACCCCAAAAATCCGAGTAGACCTGCATGCGCTGCTCTTGGAATAACCCCACCACCAGCCCTATATGTGATTGATGTCCAAAGAATACGATAAAAAGCTGCATCATCTGCAGGTTGAGCTGGTAAAACTCCAGCGCCATGTCATCGCGCACGGCACAAAACTGCTCATCATCCTGGAAGGGCGGGACACCGCCGGCAAGGACGGCACCATCAAGCGCATCACCGAGCACCTCTCGCCCCGCGACCTGCGCGTCATCGCCCTCTCCAAACCATCGGACGTCGAATCCACCCAATGGTATTTCCAGCGCTACGTGGCCCACCTGCCCGCCGCCGGCGAAATCGTGCTGTTCAACCGCTCATGGTACAACCGCGCCGGCGTCGAGCACGTCATGGGCTTCTGCACCGAAGGCGAATACCAGGAATTCCTGCGCGACGTGCCCGCATTCGAAGTTATGCTCGCCCAAGGCGGCATCACCATCCTCAAATACTACCTCGACATCAACAAAAAAGAGCAGAAAAAACGCCTCGACGACCGCCGCGACGACCCACTAAAACAGTGGAAAATCAGCCCCATAGACGAAAAAGCGCTGCACCATTTCGACGACTACACCAAAGCCCGCAACAACATGCTGCGCCAGACCGACAGCGCCGCCGCCCCCTGGATGGTCGTCCGCGCCGAAGACAAAAAAGCCGCCCGTCTCGCCCTCATCGCCGACCTCATCACCCGTGTGGAATACCACGACGCCACCAAGCACGAGACCCATGAGCAGATCGTCAGCCGCTTCGATGAAGCATGTTTTACCAATGGGTT
Source organism: bacterium (assembly GCA_026224825.1). Taxonomy (GTDB): domain Bacteria; phylum Pseudomonadota; class Alphaproteobacteria; order Acetobacterales; family Acetobacteraceae; genus Acidocella. The sequence goes on from JAMFRO010000084.1 coordinate 54,639, forward strand.
ATTGGCTGAGTGAGGAAGCAGCAGCTTTTTGAAAAAAGCTGCGCAAAAACTTTTGCTCCTGGGGGCTCATGCCCCCAGGAGCAAAAGTTTTTTGGTTCTTTTTTTCAAAAAAGAACTACTTATCTTCCTATGACTGACCTCCTCTCTTCCATAAACTTCAACCCCGACGGCCTCATCGCCGCCATCGCCCAGCAGCACGACACGGGCGAAGTCCTGATGCTGGCCTGGATGAACGCCGAGTCGCTCACCGAATCCCTCGCCACCGGCCAGGTCTGCTACTGGTCCCGCTCCCGGCAAAAACTCTGGCGCAAGGGCGAAACCTCCGGCCAGCAGCAAAAACTCATCGACATGCGCCTGGACTGCGACGGCGACACCCTGCTCCTCCTCGTCGACCAGCAGGGCGTCGCCTGCCACACCGGCCGCCGCAACTGCTTCTACCTCGCCGCACGCGACGGCGAATGGGCTGAAATCGCCAAACCTTTGGTCGATCCCGAGCGCCTGTACCACCGCTAACAGGGCGCACTTGATACGGACTCCCTTTTTGGCGAAAAGGGGGGCGAGAATAATACGTCAGGGGTTGTCGATGTCGCTCGCACTGAAGAATTTCCGCCACCACAGGGCAATCCTGGCCACCACCGCTCTGCTCTTGGGCCTGTGCAGCGTCGCCGCCACCCGCTTCGCCACGGCCGATGACAGCGACAATTTCCCTGCCGCCTCGCTCACCGCCCCGTCCGACCCGGCCGCCCTCATCGCGCGCGGCAAATATCTCGTCACCGCGGCGGATTGCGCCCCCTGCCACACCGGCCCCGGCCATGCCCCCTTCACCGGCGGGCTGATCATGAACACCCCCTTCGGCGGCCTCGCCACCCCCAACATCACGCCGGACACCGCCACGGGCATCGGCAACTGGACCGACGAGCAATTCTACAATGCCTTACATTATGGCACCGCACCCGGCCGTAGCTGGCTGATTTTCCCCAAATTCCTCTACCCCGGCATGCCCTTCACCTCCTACACCAAGCTCTCCCGCCCGGACGTGCTGGCCATCAAGGCCTATCTCTTCTCGCTGGCGCCGCAGCCCGTGCAGCCTACCCCATCCACGTTGAATTTCCCCTTCAACCAGCGCCCGGTCCTGCTCGGCTGGCGCATCCTGTTCTTCCGCTCCGGCCCGCTGAAGATGGACGCCAACTGGGACGACCACACCCGCAACGGCGCCTACCTCACGGAAGCCCTCGGCCATTGCGCCGAGTGCCACACCCCGCGCAACATCCTCTCCGCCATGGAGAGCGGCGCCTGGCTGGCCGGCTCGCCCATCGATGCCTATTACGCCCCCAACATTTCCTCGGATAAAACCGACGGCATCGGCGCCTGGAGCCAGGCCGATCTGGTGGCCTACCTGCATGACGGCGGCAACCTCTCCAAAGGCTCGCCCTTCGGCCCGATGGGCGACATGACCACCCATTCCACCAGCCTGATCCCGGTCTCGGATAATGTGGACATCGCCAACTACCTGCTGAACCAGACCAAGCCGCAGAAAAACACCCAAAACGCGCCCATCTCCGGCGCCAAGGACTCCGTAGCCGCAGGCCAGACCGTGTACAGCGCCAATTGCGCCAGTTGCCACGGCCAGACCGGCGGCGGCCTCGCCCCCAACAAGGTGCCGAACCTCGCCGGCAACGGCTCCGTCACCGCCACCCAGCCGTATAACGTCATCGGCGCTGTGCTGAGCGGCCTCGCCCCCTGGAACGGCGGCCCGGCCATGCCCAGCTTCGCCACCCAGCTCTCGGACCAGCAAATTGCTGACGTATCCAACTACGTCCGCACCGCCTGGGGCAACCAGAGCGTTGCCGACACCACCCCGGCCGATGTCAAAGCCCTGCGCGGCGTCGCCATCGTCCCCGCCAGCGCCGATGCCGCGTCCGACGCCCTAGGCTGCCCGCACATCTCCGCCGCCGGCGGCGCGGACAGCGTCGCCGACCCCGGCAACGGCCTGCTGAACATCTACGCGGGTTCCACCGCGGCCACCCTGCCCAACCTCACCCGCAGCCTTATCGATGCCGTGCGCGCCGGTAATGCAACCATCAGCAATGCCGACCTCACCAACACGCTGGTGGCCGCCTATTGCCCGGTGGTGGCGCACACCACCGGCCTCAGCCTGGCCGGCAAGCGCGAGGCGCTGCGTGACTTCATCGCGGGCGCCGCCCCGCTGGTGGCTGCCCATTAGGGTCGATACCTACACAGGAGCGGCCATCGCGCCGCTCCTGCCCGACCTCGCCCGGCTGCGGGTCGAGGTATTCCGCGAATTCCCCTATCTCTACGACGGCGATACCGCCTACGAAGAAAAATACCTGCGCATCTATGCCGAAACCCAAGGTGCGGCGGTGATCATCGCACGGGATGAAAAACGCATCATCGGCGCCTCCACCTGCCTGCCTCTGGCCGCCGAGATGAACAGCGTTCAAAAACCATTCCGCGAAGCCGGCATCGACATCGCCACCGTGTTCTATTTCGGTGAATCCGTACTGGAGGCCCCTTATCGCGGCCGCGGCATCGGCGTCTCCTTCTTCGAAGCGCGCGAGGCGCAGGCGGAAGGCTATGAGATGACCGCCTTCTGCGCCGTGCAGCGCCCAGACGACCATCCGCTGCGCCCCAAAAACTACATGAATCTGCATGATTTCTGGCGCCATCGCGGCTACCATCCCAGCCCGGAGCTGGTCTGCAGCATGACCTGGCGCGATGTCGGCGAAGCGGCGGAGACCACCAAGCAGCTTAAATTCTGGACCAAGGATTTATGAAGCTCGCCTTGGCCGCCTTCGGCGTGAACGCAGCTTCGAACTTCAAATTCTTCATTGCCCGCATAGACCGCCTCGCCGCCGAGGCCGCGCTGCAAGGTGCCGAGCTGCTGGTTCTGCCGGAATATTTTTCCATGGTCCTGGCCGGCACCACGGTGAAGGCACCGGACCTACAGGCGGAACTTTTTTCCGTGCTCGACCAAGGCGCAAAACTGCTGGAAAATCTCTCCACCATCGCCAGCCGCCACAGACTCCACATCCTCGCCGGCTCCGTGCCGATGCGCGATGGCGCTAGGGTCATCAACCGCGCCCCCTTCATCGCCCCGTCCGGCAATATCGCCTACCAGGACAAGCAGAACATGACCCGCTTCGAAGCCGAAGAATGGGGCATCAGCGGCGGTGAAGGCCCGCGCGTGTTCGATACCGCTCTAGGCCGCATCGGCGTCTCCATCTGCTACGATTCCGAATTCCCGCTGCATGTCCGCGCCCAGGTGGCGGCCGGCGCAAAACTCATCCTCATCCCAAGCTGCACCTCCACCCCCGCCGGCTTCAACCGCGTGCGCTTCTCCGCGCGCGCCCGTGCCATAGAAAACCAATGCTACACCGCCGTCGTCCCCCTCGTCGGCACCGCCGCCTGGTCCGGCTCCATCGACACCAACATCGGCCATAGCGCTTTATTCACCCCCTGCGACGAGGGTTTCCCCGATGACGGCGTCGCCGCCGCAGGCCCGCTCAACGAACCCGGCCTCACCATGGCCACGGTAGATTTCGCCGCCATCGATATTGTGCGCGCCAGTGGAAACGTGCTGAATCACCGCGACTGGGCGGACATCCCCGCCTGTCCCGTCGTGGAGTTGCAGTGACCAAAATCTTCGTCATCGCCGGCGAGGCAAGCGGCGACGTCCTCGGCCACCGGCTGATGACCGCCCTGCACCGGCTCGACCCGAGCATTGCCTTCTCCGGCATCGGCGGCGCGCGCATGGCGGAGGCGGGTTTGCGCTCGCTCTTCCCCATGCAGGAGCTGTCCCACATGGGCCTGGTCGAGATCCTGCCCAGGATTTTCAATCTGATGCGCCGCATCAAACAGACCATCGCCGCCATCCGCGAGCAGAAACCGGACATTCTGCTCACCATAGACAGCCCCGGCTTCACCCTGCGCGTGCTCAAGGCCATTGGCTCCAGCGGGGGCTCCAGCGGGGGCTCCAGCGGGGGCCCCAAGCGCGTACACTACGTTGCCCCGCAGGTCTGGGCTTGGCGCCAGGAGCGGGTAAAACATTTCCCCGGCCTGTGGGAGGAGCTGCTCTGCCTGCTCCCCTTCGAGCCCGATTTTTTTGCACCCTACGGGCTGCACCCGGTCTTCACCGGCCACCCCGTGCTGGAATCCGGCGCCGACAAGGGCGATGCGAGCGCCTTCCTGGCCCGCCACAACCTGCCGCCCGACGCCGTGCCCATCGTGCTCATGCCAGGCTCGCGCGTGACCGAAACAAAACGCCTGCTCCCCGTGTTCCGCCAGACCTTGGCATTACTGAATGCGGAGGACCGCAAAATCGTGCCCGTTCTGGCCGCCGCCCCCGGCATAGCCGATGCCGTGGCCGCACAGACCGCCGACTGGGCCGTGCGCCCCATCATCGTGCGCGGCGTGGCCGAGCGTTACGACGCTTTTGCCGCCGCCCTCGCCGCCCTCACCAAATCCGGCACCTCCACGCTGGAGCTGGCCATGGCCGGCGTGCCCATGGCCGTCACCTACCGGGTCAACCCCATCTCCGCCTTCCTCGTCCGCCGCCAGATCAAAGTGCCTTATGTGGCGATGATCAACCTGCTCGCCGGGCGCGCTCTGGTACCAGAGTTGTTGCAGGAGCAATGCCGCCCCGAGATCCTCGCCGCCACGCTGCTCTCCCTGCTCCGCGAGCCCGCAAAAGCCACCGCCCAGCGCGCCGGTTTCGCCGCCGCCCTGGCCTCCTTACGTGCTCCCGCAGGCGCCCCCTCGGACGCCGCCGCCCAGGCCATACTTGCGGTATTGACCTAGGGCCTGATCGCTTCAAGTGCGATCATGCTCCAGCTATTTTTTAGAGGGCGATTCACGGTTTCGGCCGCTCAAGATGAGCGGACCTCAACCGATCGCGCTCCAGCCCAAACCAGACTTCAGCCTTCCTTAATCTCGCCATGCGATCTCCCGCCCACTCGATCACACAGACTCGATCACACAGACGGGGCACCACCATGGGTTTTTTCACGAATCTGTCCATCCGGAACAAGGTTCTCACGGCGTTTTCCACCATTCTGCTGCTCACAGCGGTGCTCGGCCTGTTCTCCATCACACGCGTCGCGTTTCTCAACGCCAGCGCCACGGATCTCGCCGCCAATGCCGAGCTGATAGGGCCTCTGGGCACCATGTCCAGGGCGGCGCAACAGCTCGCCGCGCAGGCCGAGGAGCTGCATATCCTCACCATGCTGAGCCCGGCGGATGCCGCCGCGTTGCCGCCCGGCACGGTGCAATCCGTGCTCGATGCGGAAACGGTTACCGTCAAGGACTTCAATGATGCGTGGAGCATCTACCAGCCGACCATGGACCCAGGGCGCGAAACCACCGACGGCAATACGATGAACACCGCCTTCGGCCAACTCGCTACGGATGCCGGCCAGATGGCCAGCGACGACCAAAGCGGCAACCATGCCGGCGCGTTCGCCATGCTCATGGGCGACATTGCGGCACAGCGCGCGGCCTATAAACAGGCGCGCACCGACGATTTCACCTATCAGACCGCCCAGAGCGGGGATCTGGTGCAGGCCGCCAGCGATGCGAGCCGGCAGAGCATATTATGGATCAGCATCATCCTTGCCCTCATCGCCATGGGCACGCTGCTGGTCGGCTGGCTCATCGTGCGCGGCATCGCCGCCCCCATCGGCCAGATGACAGATGCCATGCGCCGCCTCGCACAGCAGGACATGGGCGTGCACATCCCCGGCATCGGCCGGCGCGACGAGGTTGGCGCCATGGCCGCGGCGGTGCAGGTGTTCAAGGAAAACGGCCAGGAGCGGCTGAAACTGGAAGCCGAGGCCGCGCAATTCCAAAAAGAGCTGGACCAGAAATTGCGCGACATGGAAACCACTTTCGAAGCCGCTGCCTCCGAGCAGAAAATCGTGGTGGACAACCTCGCCGTCGCACTCTCGGCCGTGGCCAAAGGCGATCTCACCGCCCGCCTCACCCAGCAGGTGGCCGCCGCCTATGCCGCGCTGAAATCCGACTTCAACGCCGCCATGGACACGCTGCAAAGCACGATGCAGGCCATCGCCGCCAGTGCTGCGAGCGTGCGCTCCGGCGCCGGCGAGATCACTGCCGCCTCGGACGACCTCTCCCGCCGCACCGAGCAACAGGCGGCAGCACTGGAGCAAACCGCCGCCGCACTGGATGAGATAACCGCCACCGTACGCAAAACCGCCGAGGGCACGGCGGAGGCCCGTCAGGTCGCCACCGCGAGCAAGACAGATGCCGAGCATTCCGGTGCCGTGGTGCGCAACACGGTTGAGGCGATGTCGAGCATCGACAGTTCATCACGCGAGATCAGCAACATCATCGGCGTGATCGACGAGATTGCCTTCCAGACCAATCTCCTCGCCCTCAATGCCGGGGTGGAAGCCGCCCGCGCGGGTGACGCCGGGCGCGGCTTCGCGGTGGTGGCCACGGAAGTGCGGGCACTGGCGCAGCGCTCGGCCGATGCCGCCAAGGAGATCAAAACCCTCATCTCCGCCTCACGCCAGCAGGTGGAAAACGGCGTACAACTGGTGGGGGAGACCGGCACATCGCTCGGCCGCATCGCCGGGCAGATCAGCCAGTTGAACGAGCTGATCGCCAATATCTCCGCCTCGGCACAGGAGCAGGCCACGGCGCTGAACGAGGTGAATGCGGCGGTCAACCAGATGGACCAGGTGACGCAGCAGAACGCCGCCATGGTCGAGCAATCCACCGCCGCCAGCCATTCCCTGGCGGCCGAGGCAGGCGAGCTGGCCCGGCTGGTCGGGCAGTTCCAGGCCGGGCAAAGCATTGCCGCCCCGCCGCGCCCCGCCCCCAAAGCCGCCAGGCCCTCGCGCATACCGGTACACGCGCCAGCGCACGCCCCCACCGCCAAACGCCCGGCCCCGGCCGCCGCGCATAACGAAGGTTGGGACGAGTTTTAGCCCTGATTTGATACGGAGCCGCAAGCCGTCCTATTATAGAGTCGCAACCAGTTGCGCAGCTCCATGTCGCAACCAATTACGCAGCTCCATAGGGACGGCCCGGTAAAATGCTCATCCACCACGGCAGGCGCTGCCTGCTGTATTTTTTCAGCGCCTTCTTCATCGTCTTCGGGCTGGTCGGGCTGTTCGCGCCGGTCATGCTGCTGAACGCACTGCACCTGCGCCCCGTGACCAGTGCCGGCCTGGGCGAGCTGCGCAGCCTCTATGGCGGCGGCTTCGCCGGGATCGGTCTGGTCATATTGGCCGGGTTGCGCTGCCCGGCTGGGCGCGGCCTGCTGCTGGCCATAAGCATCATCATGGGCGGCATCGTGCTGGGCCGGCTGGTCAGCCTGCTGCTCGACCATGATTTCAGCTTCGCCGCCTCCAACGCTATTTTCGAACTCATCATAGCGGCGCTATGCTATTATGAAAGTCGGCAGGGATTGGAACCAAGTTGAAAAAAACCACCATCAGGCCGCTGACAACCCCAGCCGACCTCGCGCGCAGTGAAGCCGCCGCACCGGAGGACAAACCCGCCCGCGCCAGCTTCGGCCGCGGCCACCACGCAAGCACGCCGGCCAACCCTGACGAGCTCGATTTCAACGCCCTGCGCGGCGGCGGCCACAGCAGCGCGCGAAGCACCATCCAGGCCCCGCGCGGGATGGTCCCCGTCTTCATCGTCACCATCATCGGCATCCTGCTGGGGGCGGTGTATTTCATCAGCACCATGCTGGCCTTCAAAAACGCGATGGTCAGCAACCAGACCTCCGTCCTCGGCCCCTATCCGAGCTTCGCGGTGGCGTTCGTCATCATCCCGGCCTTCTTCGGCCCGTTCTACTTCCTCATGGATTATCTCGGCGCCCGAACAGGCATCCCGCCCTTCACCAGCCCCAAGGGGATTGCCGCCACCCTCATCATCGGCGTGCTGCTGGTGCAACTGGTGCGGCTGCCCGTTGCCGTCATCCGGCATACGGACAACAGCTTCGCCAGCCAGCACGGCTATAGCTACTGCTCCAACGTGTTCGACCCGCAGCACCTGCATATCTACGCGCTGCAATCCTATATCGCCGCCTATGGCTGCCCTACGATCGGGCCGTAATAGGCTTCAGCGCCAACTGGGCAACCGCGGGCTTTCCTGCATAACCGGGCGTGCGAACACATCCGCGGCACCATGGCTCGGCGGGTAGGAGCCACGGGCGGTGAAATGCGTCACATAGGAGCGCCTGGTCAGGCTGAAATCCTTCACCGGAATGCCCTCATGCAGCAGATTGCCGTGCCAGATCAGCACATCGCCACGTTTGGGCAGAAACACCTGCTGCCGCAATGATAATCTTTCCACCTGCTCTGCCAGATAGGCGGTGAACTCCAGCACATGGCGCGGGCTCTCCGGCGTGAGAATGATGCTGCCATCGCCCCAGTCATAAGGCGGAATAAGGCCGATCTTGTGCGATCCCGGATAATAGGCGAGCGGCCCGGCATCCTCATGCACATCCTCCAGCGCGGTCCAGCTCGCCGCCAGATGCGGGATGCGGGTCTGCACGCTGACATAAGGGTAGTCGAGATGCGCCGGCTGCTGGCTGCCGCGCCAGAAGGTGAGCGACTGCAGCATGGCAGGCGGTTCCTGAAAAATATGCTCCAGGAAACCGCAGACGAATTTGTTCATGCTCAGCCGCCGCGCGGCGAGCGACAGGCGTTCCACGCAGTTGAGCTTTATCCCCGTATGCGAGAGCGGGTCCACCGGCAGATCCCGGATCGGGTAGCGCCCGCCCTGGTGTTCCACCTCAAGCCCGAAATTCGCGCGATTCCTGCAGAGATATTCGATATCGCCAAGAAACGCATCGATCAGCCCGTCCGGCACGGCATTCTCGAAAATCACCACCCCGGTCTCGCGCCATTCCTCGAATTTCTGGCGCAGGTTGTACTCCTCAACCTTCGGCGTGTGCTTGATGTAATGCGCGATGTCGAAATGCGCCCTATCGGTCGGCAGCGGGTTAGCCAGCAAATGTGCGAGGTCTTTCACCGCTGTCTCCTCTTATCCTTTATGCACCCAGCCGCACCAGCACGTGCTGCTTCTTGCCGGCCGATAATTTTTGCTCCGGCTTCGGCGTAATAAGCAACCCCTCATCGGTGATCACCACATCATCCAGCCTGGCGCCGCCGCCGCGGATCAACCGCCGTGCCTCGCCATTGCTGGCGGCAAGCCCCGCGCGCACCAGCAGGGCGAAGGCCGGTATCCCGCCGCCAAACTCAGCGCCCGGAATTTCAACAACCGGCAGCCCCTCACTGGCAACACCCTGCTCGAACAGTTTACGCGCCGCCTCAGCCGCCGCGTCAGCCGCAGCACGCCCGTGCGCCAGCGCCGTCGCCTCGGTGGCCAGCACGATTTTCGCGGCATTGATGTCCGCGCCGCCAAGCGCCTCCAGCCGGGCAATCTCATCCAGCGGCAAATCCGTGAACAGCCGCAGGAACCGGCCGACATCGGCATCCTCGGTATTCCGCCAGAACTGCCAGTAATGATACGGGCTCAATTTCTCGGCACTCAGCCACACCGCCCCCGCCGCACTCTTGCCCATCTTGGCGCCCGAGGCGGTGGTAATCAGCGGGGTGGTGAACCCAAACACGGTTTTCTGGTCCGTCCGGCGCACCAGATCGATGCCGGAGACGATATTGCCCCACTGGTCCGAACCACCGAACTGCACCACCACATTTTCCCGCCGCAGCAGCTCGCGGAAATCGTAGGACTGCAAAATAGAGTAGTTGAACTCCAGAAAGGTCAGCCCCTGCTCGCGGTCCAGCCTCTGCTTCACGGAATCAAAGGACAGCATGCGGTTGATGGAGAAATGCACCCCCACCTCGCGCAGCAGGCCGATGTAGGAGAGCTTGTCGAGCCACGCCGCATTATTCACCAGCACCGCATCATTCGGCCCGGTGCCAAAGGCGAGAAACGCCTCCAGATTCCGGCGGATCCCCACCAGATTGGCGCCAATCTGCTCATCCGACAGCAATTGCCGCGCCTCTTCCCGGAAACTGGGATCCCCGATCCGCGTCGTCCCCCCGCCCATCAGCGCCACCGGCCTATGCCCATGGCGCTGGAAAAGCCGCAGCAGCATAATCGGGATCATATGCCCCACATGCAGGCTATCAGCCGTCAGATCGAACCCGGCATACCCCGCAATGCCGCCGTTCGCGCAGGCCTCGTCCAACGCCGCCTCATCGGTGCATTGAAACAAAAAGCCGCGGGCTTTCGCCTCGGCGAGAAATGCGCTGTCTGCCATATTCAAATCCCCTCGCGGGCGGGGTAGCAGGAGTTTAATGACCATACAAACACGCGCCATAGGATTGATGTCCGGCACCTCGCTCGATGGGATCGACGCAGCGTGGCTGCAAACCGATGGCGAGCGCATCACCCAGTTCGGCCCCAGCGCCACCTTGCGGTTCGAGGATGATTTTCGCGCCGATCTGCGCCGGTTGCTGGACCTCGCCCCCACCATCGCCCCGGATGACCCGTTCCTGCTGGCCACGGAGGAGCGCCTGACCCGCGACCATGCGCTGGCCATCGGCCTGCTGGGGCAAGGTGCTGATGTGGTTGGTTTCCACGGCCAGACCATTCTGCACCAACCCGAAAACCACCGTACCTGGCAGATAGGCGACGCCGCACTACTCGCCCGCATCGCCCGGATCCCGGTGGTGCATGATTTTCGCGCGGCAGACGTCGCCGCCGGCGGCCAGGGCGCGCCCTTCGCCCCGCTATTCCACGCCGCCATGGCGGAATGCATGCCCAAACCGCTGCTCATCGTGAACATCGGCGGGGTCGCCAACATCACCTGGCTCGGCGAGAACGGCGAGATAGAAGCCTGCGACACCGGCCCCGGCAACGGCCCGCTCGATGATCTGGCGCAGAAATACTTAGGCACGCCTTACGACAAGGACGGCGCCTTCGCCGCCTCCGGCCGCGTCTACCCGGCCCGGCTGGAAGAGCTGATGTCCCACCCGTATTTTGCGTTGCCAGCCCCCAAATCGCTGGACCGGCTGACGTTCTCGTCCCTCATCGCCCAGGCCACCGCCAACCTCGCCCCAGCGGATGCCGCCGCCACGCTGGCCGCCTTCTCAGCCACCGCCATCGCCGCGGTAAAACTACCGGCCCCGCCCACCCGCGTGCTGGTGGCCGGCGGCGGGCGGCATAATATTACACTGATGCGCCATCTCGCCCAGAAATTCGCAGCCCCGGTCGAACCCGTGGAAGCCGCCGGCTGGAACGGCGACGCACTGGAAGCCCAATGCTTCGCCTTCCTCGCAGTACGGTCCTTACGCGGCCTGCCACTCTCCCTGCCCGGCACCACCGGCGTACCCACCCCTATGCCAGGCGGCGTTCTGGCCACGCCCTGAACACCGCCACAAGCGGGTCTGCTCCCGCCATCGCGCCGTGCTCAGCAGCCCCACAAGCCCGGCAAACACCGCCGCCTGCAGCCACAGCACCAAACCTCTCACCGCGCGACCTTATACAGCACCCAGCCATCCGCATTGCTGCCCGCCGGGCTTAGCCACGCCGGCGGCGTGCCGGCCTCCAGCGCATCCCATAATGTGGTCTGCGGCAGGCCCTGCACCAGCACGTAACGCCCCGGCGCCGGGCAGAACAGCACGTAGTCTACGCCCGCTGCCTGGAATTCCGGTGGCACCGCTGCCCCGGGCGTAACGCGCCAGGCGGCTCGATTACGCAAAAACCCCGGCACGCCATGCTGGTATAGCGAGCCCACCGTCAGCACTTGGCTACGGTAGAGCAGCTCCGGCGTGTCCTCCACCTGGGCCAGCACCACCTGCCCCGAAGCCTGGCCCAGCAGCGGCGCGATCCGCCGCAGGTTGCAGCCTGGGTAGCTCCGCGCCGGGCCGGGCGCCGAGGCGGCGGCGGGGGATGGCCCCACCATGGAGGCCAGCACCGGCACCAGCAGCACCAGCAGCAGGGTAAAACTGCGCGCCGCACCGGCCAGCGCCGGCTTGGCCGCCAGCGCCGCACTCATCTCGCTCAGCGCCACCGGCAGCAGGGCTGCCCCCAGCAACGTGGGGAAGCCGACGAACAGGACGAACTTCGCCCCCAGCCCCAGACAAACAAACCCACAAATAGCCACATAAAGCCACAACAGCCGGTGCCGCCGCGGCGCGCCCAGCATGGCGGCCGAGACCATCACCTGGAAATCCAGTTTTTGCGGCGCCAGCCCGCGCCACAAAGCATAGGCCACGGCACACAGGCCGGGGAGAAGAAACACCACCAGCGCCAGGCCCCGCACCGGACGCAGTTCGGTCATCACCCCGAAAAATGCCGCCGCCTGGTCCGGTGGCAAAACACCATACGGCCCCATGGCCACGCGCGGGAACACCGCGACCCAGCCCAGCAGCAGCACCCCCAGCAGCCCCAGCCCCGCCGGCCCGCGCCACCGGCCCTTCAGCCGCGGCAGCGCCGCCGTGCCGCCCAGCAGCAGAAACCCAAGTGTCAGATACACGTAGGAGAGCCGGTCCACCTCCGGCACGAGGTAGCCGCCGTCCGGCGGGTCCACAAAGAAGCCGAACACCAGCACATCGAAAAAACCCGCCGCCGTGGAGAGCAGCACGATGCCGTTGGGCCGCTGCCACCAGCGCAGCAGCAGTACCATGTAGGAGGCCAGCACGAAGGGCATGGTCTCCGGTGTCAGCCATATCGCAAACCCGCCGGAAACCCCGGCCAGAAACCCCATCCAGCGGTCATCGCGCCAGGCCCGCGCCACGCATCCAGTGGTGAGCGCGATCATGGCCAGGAGCAGGATATGGTAACCCACCACCCCCGGCACGGCGACGGTGCAAAAACCCGGCAGCACGGCGGCGGCGGCGGCGGCGGCCCATAGATACCGCCTGGCCGCGAATGGTTCCGCGCCCCAGGCCAGCACCACGCCCAGAGACCCGATGCTAAGCGGCCCCAGCACCACCCCGGCCACGTACAGCGCCTTATGCCAGCCGATGAACAGCGCCAGCGGTGCCGCCATCAGCCACAGCAGAATATCCAGCAGACGCGACCATTCCACATACACGCCCGCCCCGGAATCATCGCGCGCCACCCGCACCACCAGATGCCCGGCATGAATCCCCTGCTCGATGCGCAGCAGCCGCATATAGCTATCCGGGTCGTTGAGGCTGCCCGCCAGCACCGATGGCCATTCATGCGCGCCCTGAACAATGTTCAAGCCTGCCGCCAGCAGGAACAGCAGCAGATAATTCAATTGGTCTGCGCCCTGAAGCCGCCCACGCCGCGTTCGATCTCGGTGACATGCTTCGGCGCGAAGAAACCTGGATCGGTCAGGCCGCAGCTATGCGCGATGATCTCGACCTCTTCGCGCATCTTCTGCGCATAGCGCGCCGCGCGCACGGCTTTATCCGCCGGGTCCAGCCCTTTTATCAGCCGTGGGTCCACCGAGGTAACACCCGTGGGGCAGCGCCCGGTGCCGCATTTCATGGCCTGGATGCAGCCGAGCGAGAACATGAATCCACGCGCCGAGGAGACGAAATCCGCCCCCATGCAGAGCGCCCATGCCACCTTATCCGGTGTGACCAGTTTGCCCGAGGCGACGATGCGGATGCGCTCGCGCAACCCATGCTCATAGCGCATCGCCGCCACATAGGGCAGCGCCTGGGTGATCGGCAGGCCGACGTAATCGGCCAGCGATTCCGGTGCCGCGCCGGTGCCGCCCTCGCCGCCATCCACCTGGATGTAATCCGGGCAATGCGCCGGGTTCTCCGTGCAGTCATGGAACCATTCATCCAGAAACGCCGGATCGCCCAGCACGAATTTGACCCCCACCGGCTTGCCGGTGAGATCGCGCACATGGGCGATGAACCGCCCCAGCTCCTGGATGTTGCCGATATCCTTATGCCGGTTGGGCGAGATGGAATCTTGCCCCACCGGGATGCCGCGGATGTCCGCGATCTCCTGCGTCACCTTGTTCGCCGGCAATATCCCGCCCTTGCCGGGTTTGGCACCCTGCGCCAGCTTCACCTCGAACATTTTTACCTGCGGCAAAGCAGCAATCTCGCGCAACCGGTCATCGGAGAGATTGCCCTCGGCATCGCGCACGCCGTATTTCGCCGTGCCGATCTGCATCACGATATCGGCCCCGCCTTCGAGGTGAAAACGGCTCAACCCGCCCTCGCCCGTGCTCATATACACCCCGGCCAATTTGGCACCGCCCGAGAGCGCGCTCACCGCCGCATGGCTCAGCGCGCCGTAGGACATGCCGGAGATGTTGAAGAAGCTCTGCGCCAGATACGGCGCGCGGCTGGCGCCAGGCCCTTGCGCAATGCCGATCAGCTTGCCGGGGTAATGCTTCTTCTCTTCGTCCAGCACGGGGAAGGTGGCATTGCGGAACACGAAGCTGGGCACGGCCTCGGAGCCGAAGGAGATGAGGTTGGAGACGCCCTTGGCCGAGCGGTACACCCAGCTCCGCTCCAGCCGGTTGAACGGCCGCTCCGCCCAATCCGGCAGATATTGATACTGGCGCATATACTCGCCCCAGGTCTCGGCAAAATAGCGCACATGGCCGAGGACGGGGAAGTTGCGTAAAATGGTGTGCTTGGTCTGCCGCACGTCGTGCAGATAGACCAGGCCCAGCGCGATAATGACGATGACGGCGAATACCAGCATGGCGAACCCTCCCGTTTCCGGGTTTCTAGCCTGCCCGGTGCATTACGGCCAGTGGGGGACAGCCAGTGGGGGGCGGATTTGAATCACCCGGCCAGGAAGGTTAGGCTGCTCCCATGACCCTTCCCATCAAGACTCCCCTGCCCTTCAAGATCACCATCTGCGGCCTCTCCGAACTGCGCCAGCACCGCGACGCGCATGTAACCCATGTGCTCTCCATACTAGACCCGGAATTCCCCGCCCCCACGGCGTTCGCCGATTACGGCGCGCACGCAAAACTCGAATTGCGCTTCGATGACATCGTCAACGAACAGGAAAAACTGCAAGCGCCGCAGCCTGAGCATGTGGACGCGCTGCTGAAATTCGGCGCCGGGCTGGAGCGCGAGCCCGATGCACATCTGCTGGTGCATTGCCACATGGGCATCTCGCGCAGTACCTCCTCCACGGCACTTCTGGTGGCCCAGGCCGCACCTGACATGGCACCGGCTGAGATCTTTGCCGAACTGCTGAAAATCCGCCCGCAGATCTGGCCCAATTTGCGCATCATCGAGATGGGTGACAAAAAGCTCGGCCGCAATGGTACCATGGTCGCAGCACTGCGCGATCTCTACCGCCTCCGCATCGAACAAGAGCCGAACTGGGTGGCGGAAATGCGCGCCGAGGGGCGTGGGCGGGAGATCAATCTGGCGTATTCGTGACGCCGTCTTTGCGAGCACGGCAATGGCATACATAGGTTGCGGGCAGAGCCGCGCAGGCCAGTTTATATGTTACACCACCGCAGCGGCAGGCACCTGTTGCCGGCATGATATTTTTCCTGAGAAGCGCCTGAAAAGCAAGTGTCACGCACCGGCGTGACACTTGCCATGGGTCTGCTTATTCGTCTTCGGCGATAAACTCGTCGCCGGCGTCATCCTGCGGCTCCGGCGCGACCACCTCTTCCGCAACTTCAACCTCAACCGGCTCCGCCTTCGGCTTCACGGCGCGCGGCTTGCGCGGCGCTGCCGGGGCTTCGACCACCGGCTTCACATCGATTTGGCTGATCTCGTGCTCGAGTTCGGCGATTTTGTTTTCCGCCGTCTTCAACGCCTTCACAGCCTCGCGGTTCTTCACCCGCAAACCGGCGATGGTGTTGTTCAGTTTCTCGATCTGCGTGCGCAGCTCGTCCTTGCTGACAACCGGCGCGCGGGCGGGGGCAACCGCCTTGGTGACGGGCTTCTTAACAACAGCCGGCGCCTTGGCGGCAATTTTGGCAACAGTCTTCTTGGCAACAGTCTTCTTGGGCGCAGGCGCCTTGGTGGCCTTCACCGTTTTGGCAGCCACGGCCTTCACGGGTTTACGCGCGGGGGTTTTCGTCTTCGGCGCAGTCTTCTTCACAATCTTTTTCGCAGCGGCCTTGGCCATGGAACAATCCTTCACTCAGTGTACAGGGCCGCTATAGATCATGCCGCGAAAAGAAGAAATCACCTTTGGCGTGGCTGGAGGATTTTCAACATGCATCACGCTTCCGCTTTGCCCGCTTTCACCTTGGCCTTACGCGTGCCGTCATCCAGCGTGCCGAACATCCAGTCGTACAGCAGCGAAATCGTGGCGTAATTGCCGCCCGTGAATGTGGCATGGTGGTGGTGATGCATCACCGACATGGTGTTCAGATATTTGCCCGGAAAACGCTGGGCATCCCATAGATCGTGATTATGCAGATTGATCTCGGTGAAGGCGCACCAGGTGATGATGATGGTCGGCACGGAAAACCCGCCCAGAATGCGCGAGAGGAGCAGAATCGTCGCCACGTACAGCCCGAGCCCGATGGCGATTTCCAGCGGGTGGATATAGCTCGCATCCCAGCGGCAGGGGTTGTGCTGGCGGTGGTGCACCGCATGCATCCACAGCAGCGGCGCGCCGAACACGCCATTGTCGTGAAACAAAAAGCGATGCGTGAAATAATAGAAGAAATCATAGACCATGAGGATGACCACGATATCCACCGGGATCCGCCACCAGGGCTGCGCCGCGCGGGTGAGGCAAAAGGGCAGGATGAGCCCGAAGATGACCACCAGAAACAACAGGCTCCATTTGCGGTTCCACATCTGGTTGGCCTTATAGGCCGGCCGCTCCATCTTCTTCTGGTAGGTCTGCTTGTTGAGCTGCCCGGCGGCGCGGAACCCCGGCACCAGTCTGGCCACCTGCCCGCCCAGCAGCGTGACCGCGACAATGCCGGCACCGGTATAGATCGACAGCAGCCAGTGATACTGCGCCAGAACCGACGCCAGAAACGGAGTGTTCATCTTCAAGCCCTTCAACTTCAACCCGCCGGCCAATGCCGCCGCAGGACGCTGAATGCTCCATAGCCCAATGATACACTGTAGATCAAACCAATAAAGCGCAGCCCAGCCCGGCTAGTGCGCGTTTTCCGGCACAATTCCTAGAATCCAGGGCTTGTCATCGCCCCGGCAGAATTCATGGCATTCCAGCAGTAGCTTAACACCCTGGGTGGCCACGGGGTCGGCGGGCGAGACGATGAATTCTTGCTTCACCTGGCCTGCCACAGTCGCGGCATCCAGCTCAATAATCCCAGCGCCTTTGACATAATCGGGCCGCACCCCTTGCGCCAACAACACCTGGTGCAATGCCGCATCATCTGCGGGGGCGATTTCGCGGGGGGTGAGCGAGAGATACCAGCCGCGTGAGAGGTGCGGCTGTCCATCGGGGCCGGGGCGATCATCCATCGATGTCAGTCCCAAAGCGTTGTTGCCGTCCAGCCACTGCGTACCATCGGGCGGCATCAGCGCCTGGCCGGAGCCGTTGTAGCAGACCAGTTGCATGTAGGTGTCAAACGGTGCCGGCACGGAGGTGACGGCGCCGGGCGAGATGGTCGCGCAGGGCACGACATGGTTCGCATTCTGCGCCAGCGCCGGGCGGCCCAGCAGCAGTGCGGCGGCAAGCAGGACCAGGAATCTCATGTCTATCCCCGGATCAACCGTTGCGATTGCGCAGCGGCCGGGTGGACCACCATATGCCGAGGAGCAGAACCGCCTGGAACGGCAAACGCAAAATCAGCGCCCAATATGGCGTCGCGGGATAATCCGCCGCGTGCTGCCACATGAACACATTGGCGGGTGTGACCGCGATGGTGAGGGCCACCAGCCCCCAGCCGGCGGCACTGCGCGTGCCAGGCCACAAAATCCCGGCCGCCCCCAGCAGCTCGAACACGCCCGAGACCAGCACCAGCAGCCGGTGCGCCGGAAATATTGGCGGGATGATGCCCGCGAACATCGAGGTTAGAAAAAAATGCGCGATGCCGCCGATGAAAAACCAGAGGAAAACAAAGCCCAGCACCAGACGCCGGCCGAGGCTCATTTCGCCACCCCCGGCAGCCAGATGGTGAACACCGTACCCTTGCCGATCTCGCTATCCACCACCAGCCGGCCGCGATGCCGGTTGACCACATGCTTCACGATCGCCAGCCCCAACCCGGTGCCGCCGACGCTGCGCGAACGCCCCTTGTCCACGCGGTAAAACCTCTCGGTGAGGCGCGGCAGATGCTCGCGCGCGATCCCCGCCCCGTCATCGGCCACGGACACCACCACCCCGCCGGGCTCGAAGCGCGGATCGGGTCCGGCGGAGGCGGTGAGTTTGATCTCGCCGCCGCGCTTGCCGTATTTCAAGGCGTTATCGAGCAAATTCGTAAACACCTGGGCGAGCTGGTCGGCATCGGCCGGGATGCGCGGCAGGGTTAGCGGCACGTCCATGCGCAGATGCACCTGCGCCTCTTTCAGCATCGGCTCCATGCCGGCGGCGATGCGCTCGAACACCGGCGGCAGGAGCAAAATCTCCTTCGGCGGCGAATGCTCGGAAATCTCGATGCGCGACAGGGACAACAGATCCGCGATCACCCGCTGCATCCTTGCCGCCTGCTCGGCCATGATGCCGAGGAAGCGCTGTTGCGCCTCCGGATCATCCGCGGCGGGCCCGCGCAAAGTCTCGATGAAGCCGATCAGGCTGGCCAGCGGCGTGCGCAATTCATGGCTGGAATTGGCGACGAAATCGGCGCGCGTCTTCTCCAATGCGCGCTCGCGGGTGCGGTCGTTCACCAGCAGATACACCGGCCCGCCCACAGGGATGATCGTCACCTCCAGGTCGCGCGCCATCGGGGCGGTAAGCACCATCTCACGGCGTACCGGCAGGCCGTGGGCTATGGCCTCGGCAAAGGCCGCGCGCACATCCGGGTGGCGCAGCAATGCCGCCGTCTCACCGCCGAAGGCGCTCACGGCACTATCGTTGCGCCACATGATCTTGCCTTCGCCATCCAGCTTCAGCAGCGGGTCCGGCAGGCGCTCCACAAGTGCCCTGTCCTCCGCCGCCAGCGCCTGGCCGCGTGTGCGGGCCAGGCGCTCGGCCTGCACCAGCCGCACCGCCTCCTCGCCCAAGGCCCGCATGCCCGGCACGAACAGGCCGGACACGCTGGGGAGCGCTTCCGGGTTGGTGCGCAGTGCGCGCAGCAACTGCGTCATCACCACCAGGTCGCGCCCCAAAGCCAGGCCGAACCCCGCCGCCACCACGCCGTATATGCCCCAGGCCAGCAGCGCATGGCCCGGGCCCAGCACCCCCAGCCCGGTAAGCGCGCCGAACATAACCGCCGGCAGCAACGCCAGCGCCAGAAAAAACGCGATGGCCGCGGGCACGGCTTTCTCGGGCAGGGTTTCGGGCATGCTACCTACGGCTGGTTAAAACTGGCGGGGGCGGGCGCGGAGATCACCGGCGCCCCGGCGGCGATGGAGAACACCGCCAGCCCGCGCTTCACGCTGCCATCCGGGTTCAGCACCACCAGCCCATCCGTACCGGTAAAGCCCGAAGGTGCGGTGAGCACGTTGCTGGTATAGCCACCGGATGCGCCAGCCACCCGCGCCAGTGCCGTGGCATCGAACGCGACATCGGCAATGGCAGGGGCGGCGGCACCATAAGCCGCCTGGTATTTGGCCTGGAAGGCCTGCGCCGCCGCAGGGTCAGGTGCCGCATACAGCGCCCCCAGAAACACCGGCTGATGCGCCATATCCACCGCGATATTGGCCCAGGGGGCCGGGCCCAGAAACTGCACCTGCGGCGCTGAGACATCGTAATAGGGCAGGAAATTCGCAATCTCGGCCAAAGTGTTCTCATCGGTCTCGCCGATGAACAGCGCGTTGAAGCTGGGCGGCGGCACCTGCTGGTGCTGCAAATCGCGCGCCTTGGCCCGCCCGGCCGGCGTGCCCTGAGCCTTGGCCGCCTTTATCTGGTCCATCAGCCCCTGGCCGCGATCGGCGAAGCCGGAGATCTGGTTCACCGCCTGGTTCACGCTATCAAACCCCGGCGAATAGAAGGCGATCTGCGGCGCCGGCTCGCTTAGGCTTTGCGTCTCGGCGGTAATGGCATCGCTCAAATGATGCCCGAACTGATTATCCGGCAACAGCGCCGCCAATTGCGTGCGCCCGGCGTCGGACGCCACCTGCAACACGCGCTGCACGGATTGCGTGGGCGTGATGCCGAGCGGCCATACGCCCGGCTGCGCCAGCGTGGCGTCGTTGGTGAACGGCAGCATGTTCACCCCGGCCGCCTTGGCCAGCGGCACCACGGCCTGCGTCTCCGCCGAGGTGAGCGGGCCGATGATGATACCATCCCCCGCCGCAATGCCCGCCTGTGCCGCCGCGGCGGCACCGCCTGGATTACCGCCGGTGTCACGAATATCGATACTCTGTGAAATACCGGCGGGTGCAGCCAGCTTCACCGCATTCTGCAGCGCAGCGCCCACCGGCGCCAGCGGCCCGGTAAGCGGCAAGAGGACCAAAATATTGCCGCTGGTTTTGCCGTAGCCGCCAGGGCTGTAAGGCACCGGGTGGATGGGGGCTGTCGGGGTCAGCCCTTCCGGCAAGCCTGGGTTCAACGATGGCGACAGCACTTGACCTGAGCAGCCGGCAAGCGCCAGCGTGCTGCTTAGAATCAGGTATGAACGCAGATATGAACGAAGACCCGGCCGGCACGCAGCAACCATCACAACAGCCCTCCCCTGCCGCAAATTCGCCGGCATTGCCCGCTCTTGTGCTGGTTTCCACCCCAATCGGCAACCTTCAAGATTTTTCCCCCCGCGCCGTCCAAGCTCTATCCGGGGCGGACGTGGTTTTGTGTGAAGATACGCGGACGAGTGCCACGTTGCTGCGCGCCCATGGCATAGCGACTCGCACCCAGGCGCTGCACGAGCATAACGAGCAATCGCGCATCGCCGGGCTTATCGACTCGATGCTGAAGGGCGCGCGTTACGCCCTGATCTCGGATGCCGGCACGCCGCTGGTGTCCGACCCCGGCTACCGGCTGGTGCGCGCCGCCATAGAGGCCGGGTTGAACATCTCCGGCATCCCCGGCCCCAATGCCGCACTGCTCGCCCTCACCCTCTCCGGCCTGCCGCCGCACCCTTTCATGTTCACCGGGTTTTTGCCGCCCAAATCCGGCGCCCGCCAGGCAGCACTGCAAATCCTGCGCGCAGCGGAAATGGCCGGGCTCTCCACCACACATATATTCTACGAAGCCCCGCACCGCCTGGCTGAGTTTCTGGCCGATGCCGCCGCCGTGCTCGGCCCCCGCCCCGCCGCCGTGTGCCGTGAGCTGACCAAGCATTTTGAGGAAGTCCGCCGCGCCCCGCTGGATGAACTGGCGGCGCATTACGCCACCAACCAGGCGCGCGGCGAGATATGCATCGTCATCGCTCCCGCTGCGGCCGAGGCCACCACGGCCGAAGACCTCGACACGGCTTTGCGGACGGCGCTGGCCAGCATGAGCGTCAAAGACGCCGCCGCAGCCGTCGCCACCGCCACCGGCCTGCCGCGTAAATCCGTGTATCAGCGCGCGTTGGCGCTTGGCCGGGAATGAAATAGCGGCAGGTAATTTGCCGGAATTGAACCTTATCATCCTGGAATGAATGAAGGCACCGGCAAAGCGGTATCATTGCCTTTGAAGATTGAATTGCTTTTTTGCAATAAATAAACCTTGCCTTTACGTTATAACCAAATCAAAAAACACCCCGGTACCGTAATGTTAATCTTTTTTGAGATGCTCCGCGAATAAACCGGTAGTTGCGTCTCGGAATAAATAAAAATGCCGTCAGCTTGAACATTCCGGCCAGAGAAGACCGACGCCTAACGACGATTATGAAAAATACTGCATATATTGTAGCAGATTAGGTTGTTAACCAAGCTTAATTAACGCTTGTGCAAAATATTGCCTATCAGTGTTCTCAGTATATCGAACAACGTAAGATAGACGGACCGGCCCGGTCCAAGGCTAAATTATCCACGATTTTCACATGAAAATCCGGAAAGTAAATCGGCGACCTAAAATTCCCGGAGCAAACGATGTCAACCATTTCCATCAGCACCTCAAATACCATTGCAAATCTCGACGGCCTTCTAGGTCTCGGGCCCACGGAGGCCATCCTCACGGCGGACGGCCTCACAGGCGTCACGGTCGATGTCGATCTCGGCATCGCCACGGCCTTTACCATCATCGGCTCGCCCGATTCTGATGTCACCATCGACCCATCCGACGAATCCGTACTGCCCATCAGCGTTCTTTCCAGCCTGTTCGTGAACACCAACGGTGCCGACGTCACCCTCGCCGAAGGCGCGCTGGCCACGGTCGGCGCACTCAGCGGCACCACCATCGATATCGACGGCGGCACGTTCCAGACCGGCTCAGGGCTGATCACCGCCTCGCTGCTCAACAGCACCACTTTGAGCTTCGGCACCGCCGGCGGCACGGATCTCATCACCAAGGACAGCACCTTCCTGCCCATCAATCTGCTCAATTCGGAAGGGGCGATCACCGGCTTTACCGGGCCTAACGACATCATCAACGACCAGGCTTTGGATTTCGCCGATATCACCGGCTATTCCATCACCACGGAAAGCGGCGGCGCGCAGACGATTACAGTGCTGACCAGCGATGATACAAACCTCACCTTCGCGGTGGCGGGCGGCAGCCTGACCTCCGGCAGCTTTGCCGTCGGTGCCGGCCCGCTGCATCTCAGCGATTCCACCAACGGGCTCGCGCTCACCCTCTGCTTCCTGCAGGGCACCAGCATCCTTACGCCGACAGGGGAAAAACCGGTCGAGACACTGACCATCGGCGACCGCGTGGTCACAAGGTTCGGCGGCATCCGGCCCATCGAATGGATCGGCCGGCAGAGCTACGACCCGCGCTTCCTACGTAACAACCCGGGCAAAATGCCGGTGCGCATCGCGCCCGGCGCGCTCGGCCCCAACCTGCCGGTGCGGGCTCTCAGCGTCTCCCCCGGCCATTCCCTGCTGCTGGGCGATGTGCTGGTGCTTGCCAGCACGCTGGTCAACGGCCTCACCATCACCCAGGCGTTGCAGGCCGACGCCGGACCGGTCGAGTATTACCAGCTCGATCTCGGCACCCATGATTGCGTGATCGCGGAAGGCACCTGGGCGGAAACCTACGCCGACGCACCGGGCATGCGCGCGCAATTCCATAATGCCGTGGAATATGACCTGCTCTATCCGGAGCGTCCGCCGGTGCAGCAGCAGCAGCTCTGCATGCCGCGCCCGGAAGGCGGCCCGGCGCTGGAGGAAGCGCTGCGCCCGGTCACCGCCATCGCCGCCGCCGGCATCAGCGCGGGCCCGCTGGAGGGGTATATCGACCTTGTCGAAAGCTGGAAGATTTTCGGCTGGGCGATAGACCAGGCGCAGCCCGGCCTGCCGGTGCTGCTGGAGGTTCTCTCCGGCGAGGAGCAGCTCGGCACCGTGCTTGCCTGCGACCCGCGCGCGGACCTCGCCGCCGCCGGCAAAGGCGCCGGGCGCTGCGGCTTCGCCTTCACCCCGCCGCACCGCCTCTCGCGCGAGGCTTTGGCCGCGCTGCATATCCGCCGTGTGGAGGATGGTGCCGTCCTCAGCATGACGGCTAAGTGCCACACCGAGTTTTTCGGCGAGGGCTCACCGGCGCGGCAGGACATCCGCATCGCCTCCTAGCATCGCCTCCTAGCTCTGGGCACACGTGAGATCGGGGCGGATGGCCTGTGCCATCCGCCCTTTTTTATGGGTACAGAGAGCCCGTGTCCCAGCCCGCAGCCGTGCGGGTGAACACCAGCCGGTCATGCAAGCGGAAATCCGCCCCCTGCCAGAACTCAAAATACTCAGGTGCCAGCCGCCAGCCGGACCAGTAATCCGGCCGCGGCACAGGGCCGCCGGAGAATCGTGCCTCTACCTCGGCAATCCGCGCCTCGAACACCGCGCGCGAAGCCAGCGGGCGGGATTGCGCCGAAGCCCAGGCGCCGATCTGGCTCTCACGCGCACGGGTGGCGAAATATTCATCCGCCTCGGCATCGCTCACCTGCACAACCTGGCCCTCGATGCGTATCTGCCGCACCAGGCTCTTCCAATGGAACAGCAGCGCCACATGCGGGTTATTCGCTATCTCTTTGCCTTTACGAGACGGTAAATGGCTGAAAAACACGAAACCATGCTCATCCCAACGCTTCAGCAGCACCATCCGCGCCGCCGGCCGCCCATCGGGCCCCACCGTCGCCACCGTCACCGCCTCGGGCTCATTGGGCTCGCTATCACGCGCCTCAGCAAACCATTCGCCGAATTTTTTAAAGGGGGACTCGCTCATGGGTTCGCCTCCAACGTGCACATGCTCTTGATCGCGTGATAGACTCTATGCCACCACCCTCGGTGAGATACGATAGACCTACGGAGATAGAACCCATGCCGGACACAGAAGCCCAGATCACCCTGCCGCGTGGCACGCTGATGGCCGGTAAGCGCGGGCTCATCATGGGTGTCGCCAATAACCGCTCCATCGCCTGGGCCATCGCCCAGTCCATAGCGGCGCAAGGGGCGGAAATCGCCTTCACCTACCAGGGCGAGGCGCTGGAAAAGCGAGTCCGCCCGCTGGCCACCTCCATCGGCTCCGATTTTTTGCTCCCCTGCGACGTGTCCGACGACGCCGCCATGGACACCGCCTTCGCCGCGCTGAAGGAAAAATGGGGCAAGATCGACTTCCTGGTGCACGCCATCGGCTTCGCGGACAAAAACTTTCTGCGCGGGCGCTTCGTCGACACCCCGCGCGAGGCCTTTCTGCAAGCCCTTGATATCTCCTGCTTCTCCTTCGCCGCCGTAGGCCGCCGCGCCGCCGCGATGATGCCGGATGGCGGCTCGCTGCTGACGCTATCCTACCTCGGCGCCGAGCGCTGGGTGCCGCATTACAACGTGATGGGCGTGGCCAAGGCCGCACTGGAAGCCAGCGTGCGCTACATGGCCGCCGACCTCGGGCCGGACAACATCCGCGTCAACGCCATCTCCGCCGGGCCTATCAAAACCCTGGCCGCCAGCGGCATCGGTGATTTCAGCTACATCCTCAAATGGAACAAGTATAACTCCCCGCTCCGCCGCAACGTCGAGCTGGAAGAAGTCGGCGGCGCCGGGCTGTACATGCTCTCCGACCTCTCCAGAGGTGTGACCGGCGAAATCCACCACGTGGACTGCGGCTACAACATCAACGGCATGAAAAACCCGGATGCGCCGGATTTGACGCTAGCACCGGAGTAAAAAGGCCAGGGCTCTGCCCTGGACCCGCCAAGGGCCGAAAGGCCCTTGGATCCCGTAACTTAAGAATTGAAAAGGGCCCTGCCTCCATGCTGTTAAAACAGCGAGGTGGCAGGGCCCTTTTCAATTCTCAAAAGCTAATGGGGGTCTGGGGCCTCCAGGCCCCAGCTGGTCCAGGGCAGAGCCCTGGCCTTTTTCCTGCCTAACCCCGACGGGCTAATGGATCGTCCACACATATCTGATCGTCGTCCATGCCTCTTTCGGCTTTCCGTCAGGATCCGAGGCTGGCCTGAATTCGCACGTGCTCAAAGCCTGAATTGCTGCCTGGTCTAGTATTGGATAGCCACTGGATTGCATCACCTCCGATTGCTTGACCGAACCATCCGCACCGATAAGAAAACCAGTCACCGTCGTCCCCTGAAGCCCCTGCTGCAGGGCAGAAGGCGGATATTGGGGCACACATCTGCTGCCCGCGGGGATCTCTTCCCTGATGAGGCCATTGCTGGATTGTTGCGGCGTGGCACAGGCGCCAACGAGTAGCACGCCCGCAAACAAAAGAACCCGGCCGACCCAACCATATTTCATTATCAATCCTATCGAACCAGTAGATAAAACGTTCCGGGCTCTCGTAAACCAATCCGGTTTGCGAAACAATCATGCCCGGCGGCTGCATCCAACTCTGGCCATCGGCCGAAAACCAGCTTATCCCCGGCCCATGTCGCACAACACTTTCGGCCATCTGTTCCGTGTCACCACCTGGGGCGAGAGCCATGGGCCGTCCATCGGCGCCGTGGTGGATGGCTGCCCGCCGGGCATTGAACTCTCGGAAGCCGATATCCAGCCGTTTCTCGACCAGCGCCGCCCCGGCACCTCGCGCTTCACCACCCAGCGCCAGGAGCCGGACCAGGTTCGCATCCTCTCCGGCGTGTATGAGGGCCGCACCACCGGCACGCCGATTTCCCTGTTCATCGAGAACACCGACCAGCGCTCCAAGGACTACGCCAACATCGCCGCGCAGTATCGACCTGGCCATGCCGATGTGGCCTATGACATGAAATACGGCCATCGCGACCCGCGTGGCGGCGGCCGGTCCTCGGCCCGCGAGACGGCCATGCGCGTGGCAGCAGGTGCCATCGCCCGCAAGGTGCTGGGGCCGGGCGTGGTCATCCGTGGCGCCATGGTGGCCATGGGCCCGCATACCGTCGCCCCGGCCCGCTGGGACTGGGCGGAGGTGGCGCAAAACCCCTTCTTCTGCCCCGATGCCGTGGCCGCCTCGGCCTGGGAGGGCATTCTCGATACCATCCGCAAGGACGGCTCCTCCATAGGCGCCACGCTGCAAATTGAAGCCGAGGGCGTGCCCCCCGGCCTCGGCGCCCCGCTGTACGGCAAGCTCGATGCCGATATCGCCGCCGCCCTCATGAGCATCAACGCCGTGAAGGCCGTGGAAATCGGCGACGGCTTCGCGGCAGCCAGCTTACGCGGCGAGGACAATGCCGATGAGATGCGCATGGAGAACGGGCGGATAACATTCCTCTCCAACCATGCCGGCGGCATCCTCGGCGGCATCGCCACCGGCCAGCCCATCGTCGCGCGCTTCGCCGTCAAACCCACCAGCTCCATCCTCACGCCCAAGCTTAGCGTGAGCGCCGCCGGTGACGATGTGGAGGTGTTCACCAAAGGCCGCCACGACCCCTGCGTCGGCATCCGTGCCGTGCCGGTGGGCGAGGCCATGCTCGCCTGCGTGCTGGCCGACCATCTGCTCCGCCACCGCGCCCAGAACGGCTAGAGCGCGATCGGTTGAGGTCCGCTCATCTTAAGCGGCCGAAACCGTGAATCGCCCTCTAAAAAATAGCTAGAGCATGATCGCACTTGAAGCGATCATGCTCTAGAAACACCTCACCCCAGCCGGGCGATAATCGGCGGCAGATCCGCCGTGGTCCTTATTCCCGGTGGTGCCGCGCAGACAAACTCTATGGCATTCACCGGCCCGTGCGCGGTCAGGTTCGGTGTCATATCCGCATAATCCGCCGGCGCCACGGGATAGCTGACGCTGACATCGAGCGGCGTGTCGCCGAGCATCGTCACATGCCAGCCCCCGCTGCGAAACTTCCAGCCCTCAGGGCCGAGAACATCAGAGGTGACATACCAGGTGGCGGAGAAACTCATCAGCTCTTTGCCGCCGCGCATACCGGATACGGTTGTGCACGTCGCCGCAACCGAGCCCGCCGGCACCAGCCCGGCGGCAATGCGCGTATCCTGCCGTGCCACACCCTGCCGGCCGGCCACGGTCACATCATCCAGCTTCATGCCAATCGCATCGGCCACCAGCTCCAGCGAGGGTCCAAAACTGTCGCGCAGCATGTGCAGCCGCCGCGGCTCCACCGGCCCGGGTTTCGCGCCAAACCCCATGATGCCGAACAGCATATCAGGTGAATTGCGCGAGGATACATCGGAAAACTCCTCGATGCTGAGATGATCCAGCCGGCGTTGCAGCGAGCTCAGCAGCAGCGGTATCATTTCGGTCTTGAAGCCAGGGCTTATGCCGGTGCTGTGGATCGAGGCCTTGCCGTCGCGGCATGCCGCTTCCACCTGGGTGCGCCGCAGTCCGTCCATACTGGCCGGGCGGCAGAAATCACCGCGCGTCGTCACGATATTCACACCTGCCCGCAGCAGCGCGCAAACATCGTCATAAGAGGTCTCGCGCGGCATATATAAAACGCAATCGGGGCGCAGCGCGATCACCTCGTCAATCGCATTGGTGGCGATCACCCCCACCGGGCCAACCCCGCACATCTCCCCTGCATCACGCCCGGCTTTTTCCACGCTGTGCACATAAAGCCCCACCAGCTCAAGGTCAGGATGCTCGATCACCCGCCGCATCGCCCGCGTGCCGATATTTCCCGTCGCCCATTGCACGACGCGCAGCCGTTTCATCCTTTGAAAAACTCCTCCAGCAGCGCCAAAAACCCATCCAATTCGTCGTGATGAATCCAATGCCCGGCATTCTCAAACGTAACACAGCGCGCATTCTGGAAAAACGCCGCCCGCCCATCCACCACGGGATCAGAGGTCCAGCTTTTCGCGCCATATAAAATCAGCGTGGGCGCCGTAATCTCGCGCCAGTAGAACGAGCCCTGCACGGCAAAATCCTCCGGCGCGAACATGCTCACGCGCGGATCGAATTTCCACACCAGCCCGGCGTCCTCGCGGCGCATGCCGTAGGTTGCCAGATGCAGCGCCTGTTCGGCCGAGAGTTTGGGGTTGGTCTTGCGCATCCGCCCAGCCCCTTCCTCGATACTTGCAAAATGCCGCGGCTGCATCAGCCTCGCATCGCGCCTCTGCGCGATCCATTCGCGGCTCCGCGCCACCGCCCCCTGTTTGTCCCAATTGCCGTAATTATCCGGCGTCGGCCCCAAACTATCCACGAACACGATTTTGGCGATGCGTTCGGGGTAAATCCCGGCATAACGCGCCATCACATTGCCACCGAAACTATGCGCCACAACTGTCACCGGCTCTGGCCCGAGCCGTTCCACCATCTCCAGCATATCCAGCAAATGGTACGGCAGCAGATAAGCCCCACCGGGCGCCCATTCGCTATCGCCATGGCCACGCAGATCCATCGCCACCACATGCCAGCGCTCGCGCAATGCCCGCGCCGTCCAATCCCAGCTCCGTGCATGGTCGCGCGTGCCGTGGATCAGCAGCAGCGTGGGCGCGCCGGCATTGCCCCAATCCAGATAATGGATTTTGACACCTTGCGAGGTGAAATAATGGGAGCTGGGTTCATCGGTCATGCAGGCAGATTACCCGCGCCGCGCCACCGCGCCACCCCCGCCCCCCAAGCAGCGCAGCGGCGATGCCCGCTTGACGCCACACGCCATTCCGCCTGAAGCTCGCAACAACCCCCTGGATGCTGCCATGCCCCTGCCCCGGCGCAAAATTCTTGGCCGTCTTTTGCTCCTGCCGGCCGCCCCGGCCTGGGCCGCCGACGCCAACAGTTTTTTCACCGCACATGAGCGGCAAACCGGCGGCCGTATCGGCCTGTATGCGCAAAACCTCAGCACCGGCCGCAGCCTCGCCTGGCGGGCGGACGAGCGCTTCGTCATGTGCAGCATTTTCAAAATGTCTCTCGCCGCCTGCGTCCTCGCGCGCGTGGACCACGGCCAGGACCAGCTCACGCGCTTCATCCCCTACGGCCCAGCGGATATTCTTGGGCACGCCCCCATCGCGCAACAAAACCTCAGGCTTGGCGGCATGAATGTGCAGGCGATGTGCGCCGCCGCCGTGCAGTACAGCGACAACACCTGCGCCAATCTCCTGCTCACCAGCATCGGCGGCCCGGCAGCCCTCACCCGTTTCTGGCGCGCCACCGGCGATACGATATCGCGCCTCGACCATAACGAGCCCCAGCTCAACCGTTCTTCGCCCGGCGACCCGCATGACACCACCACCCCCGCCGCCATGGCGGGCAACCTGCGCCGGTTTCTGCTGGGCGATGTGCTGGCACCGGCATCGCGCGCCCGCCTCACCGGGTGGATGCTGAACTGCCAGACCGGCACCGGCCTGCTCAGCGCCGGCCTGCCCTCGGTGTGGAAACTCGCGCAAAAAACCGGCAATAACGGCGCGGATGCGCGCGGCGATATCGGCATCGCCTGGCCAGCACCAGACCAGCCCGTACTCATCAGCGCCTATGTGCAGGGCGGCCACCCTGCCCCAGGCCTGTTGCCACCCATATTCTCCGGCATCGGGCGGCTGGTGGGCGCGCAGCTCGGCTGAACTTGACGGCCCACGCCGCCCGCCCGAAGCTCGCGACAAATTGGAGGGACCAAAACATGATCATCAACGTCTGCATGGGCACGCGTGACCTGGCACGCGGTGCCGCCTTCTACGACGCCATCGCCGCCGAGATCGGGCTGGTGCGCTATATGGAAACCGAAAAAGCCATCGGCTGGCGCAATCCCGCTCTCGGCATCGGCCTCGCCATCACCCTCCCCTTCGATGGCAACCCGGCCACGATGGGCAACGGTACCATGGCCTCGATCGGTGCCGCCAATGCCGCGCAAGTAGATAAACTCCACGCCCTGGCCCTGGCGCATGGCGGCAGCGATGAAGGTGCGCCCGGCCTGCGGCCGAACGGTTTTTATGCCGCCTACTTCCGTGACCCCGATGGCAATAAACTCAACGCCGTGGCGCTGGGGTGAGGTGATCCTTTATCGACAGCACGGTCCTGGACAAAATCAAAACGTCAGACCAACCGCCTGGTGCGCGGCCAGCGCATTGTCAAACACCGTAATATCCTTGCGCCCCCGGGCCACAAGTTGCGCGCCTTCAATGGCTGAAAAGATGGCGAGCGCGCGTGTGCCGATATCCGCGGATGTCAATTCAGGCTTAGCGCGTTTCAGCAAGGCCTCAAGGAAATGCAGGTTAACCTCGGTGAATTTATCGACCTCAACCCGTACGCCGGGCGGGAGGTCGTCATATTCCGCCGCCATGATCCCGTACAGACACATGCGATTATTGTCGGCGAGTGCCGCCCGGAATACGCCGGTATAGGCACGAAACATCTTCTCCGCGGTATCGCCCGACTGTAGCAGCCCGTCGCAAAATGACTGAGCATCCTGCGCATATTTATTGGCCAATGCGCCGCCGAGGTCTCCCTTGGTGGGAAAATGATAATGCACCGCGGCACTTTTTATCCCGATTTCCGCAGCAACCTCCCGGAAACTCAGCGCATTATACCCGTTCGACTGCACCATCCGCCGGCCAATTTCCAAGATTTTGTCCCGCGTATCGCTCATCAACCTCTCCGCTACTTATCTATCGATAAGTAACTCCTTGACGTGCCGCGTCGCAAGCCCTAGAAACTGACCTATCGATAAGTAAGTTTCTCAAAAGGATAACATCATGAAGATCTACGATCGCGCCGGTTTTCCCAATCCTGCGCGCGTGCGCATCGTCCTGGCCGCAAAAAATTTAGACTCTCAGGTCGAATTCGTGCCGGTTGATCTGATCGGCGCAGAACATAAACATTTGCCGTTTCTGGCGCTGAATCCGTCCGGCGTGCTGCCTGTTCTCGAACTCGATGATGGCACCTTCATATCAGAATGCACCGCCATCACGGAATATCTCGACAATCTGGACGGCAGGCCCATTCTCACGGGCACAACGCCGAAAGAGAAGGCGGTCATCCACATGATGCAGCGGCGCGCGGAGGCTGAATTGCTGGATGCGGTCGGGCATTATTTCCATTTTGCCACACTAGGCCTTGGCGATACCCTCAGGGCTTTCAAAAGCACGGATTGGGCCGGCCGTGAAGACTGGGGCAAGCGCGAAGGGGCGCGGGCAATCGCCGGCATGGAATATTTTGACACGGTTCTGCAAAACCAGAGTTTCGTGGCGGGGGCTGCGTTTTCAATGGCCGATGCGACAGTCTACGCGGGATTGGCTTTTGCTGAGGTGGCCGGCCTCGCCCTGCCGGAGGCTTTTAAAAACCTCATCGCGTGGCGGGAAGTTGTATCCGCACTTCCATTCGTAAGCGGCCGCTCCGGCCAGATGTTTTTGGCTGAGGATTTGCAGCGGCTTGGCTTCTAAACCCCCCGCCGGTTCCAATATCCGGCAATGACAAAGTAGGATGCACTGCCGAAGGCGTTGCATCCTAGTTTTAAACGCTACGATACTGAAACAATATCCTGCCCGCCCATATAAGCCCGCAGCACCTCCGGCACCGTAATGGACCCATCCTCCTGCTGGTAATTTTCCAGCACCGCGATCAGCGCCCGGCCTACGGCAACGCCTGAGCCATTCAGCGTATGCACAAACTCCGGCTTGCCCTCACCCGGCCGGAACCGCGCATTCATCCGCCGGGCCTGGAACGATTTGGTGTTGGAGCAGGAGGAAATCTCGCGGTACGTGCCCTGCCCCGGCACCCAGACTTCTAAATCATAGGTTTTCACCGCGCCAAACCCGGTATCGCCCGCGCATAGCAGCATGCGGCGGTAGGGCAGTTCCAGCCGTTCCAGAATCGTCTCGGCGCAGCGTGTCATGCGCTCATGCTCGGCCTCGGACTCTTCCGGTGCCACGATGCTCACCAGCTCCACCTTGGTGAACTGGTGCTGGCGCAGCATGCCGCGCACATCGCGCCCGGCGGAGCCCGCCTCGGAGCGGAAGCAGGGGGTCAGTGCCGTCAGCCGCCACGGCAGTGCTGATGCCGGCAGTATCTCGCCCGCCGCCAGATTGGTCAGCGAGACCTCGGCCGTGGGGATCAGCCAGCGGCCATCGGTGGTGGCGAACAGATCCTCGGCGAATTTCGGCAATTGCCCGGTGCCGAACATGGCGGCGTCATTCACCAGCAGCGGCACCATTGTTTCGGAATAACCATGCTCGGTGGTGTGCACATCCAGCATGAACTGCCCAAGAGCGCGCTCCAGCCGCGCCAGAGCGCCTTTCAGCACGGTGAAGCGCGAACCCGCGATCTTGGCGGCACCGGCAAAATCCATCAGCCCCAGCGCCTCGCCCAGCTCAAAATGCTGTTTGGGTGTGAAGGCGAAATTGCGCTGCGCGCCCCAGGTTTTTTCAACCTTGTTGGCGGCCTCATCGCGCCCCTCGGGCACCACCTCATCCAGCAGATTCGGGATTTTTGCCAGCGCATCACGGAGCAAAAGCTCCAGCCGTGGCGCCTCCGCGTCCAGCGCCTCTATCTCGCCGCGAATGCCGGAACCCTCGGCCTCCAGCGCGGCTGTATCCTGTTTCGCCCGCTTGGCCTCACCAATGGCCTTGGACACAGCATTGCGCCGCGCCTGCAAATCCTGCTGCTTGACCAACGCCGCGCGGCGTTCCTCATCTATCGCCAACAATTCCGGCGAAAGCGGCAAAATCCCCCGCCGTGCCAGGCCTGCATCAAACCCCGCCGCGTCATCGCGGATCGCCTTTATATCATGCATCTGTCGTATCCCGCTTCGGCTCCACCATGCGCACGGTGAACACAGAAATCTCGAACAGCGCCCACAACAGCGCGCCCATCAGCAACTGGCTCGGCACATCCGGCGGGGCCAGCACCGCCGCCACCACCACGCAGCCGACAATCGCATAGCGCCGGTATTTGCGTAGGCTGGCGGAGGTCACGATCCCCACCTTGCCCAGCAGCGTCAGCAGCACCGGCAGCTCAAAGCTCAGCCCGAACGCAAAAATCACCTTCATCGTGGTGTTCAGATAATCGCTCACCTTGGCCATCAGCGCGATCTGCACATCGGAGCCCGGTGTGGTGTTCTGAAACGAGAGGAAGAATTTGAACATGACCGGGAAAAACCCGTAATAGGCCACCGCACCACCGGCAAAAAACAGCACAGGCGTTACGATGAGAAACGGCAGCAGCGCCCGCTTCTCCTTCTTGTACAGGCCGGGCGCCACAAACAGCCAGATCTGCGCCGCCACTATGGGAAAGGAGATAAACCCGGCGCTGAACGCAGCAATCTTCACATAAGTGAAAAATGCCTCGAACAATGCGGTATAAATCAGCTCCGGCTTCTCACCACGGGCTTTGAGCGCATGCGCCAAAGGTGCCGCCAGAAAATCGTACAGCACCGGGGCAAAATGGTAGCACACGATGAACACGAGCAGGAACGTGCCGACCGACCACATCAGCCGTTTGCGCAGCTCCGCCAGATGCTCGAGCAGCGGCATTTCCTTATCGTTGATCTCGTCGCCAGGCGGCAGATCGTCAGCCTCCGTATCCACCACCTAAAACCCCCAACGCTTGGTACCGGGCGGAATAAACGCCGGCACGGGTGCCTTGCGCGCCGCCTCCGGCGGAATGAAGCGCGGCGCATCCGGCAGATCCTCGACCACCTCGGCCGGCGCCTCGTATTTCGCCATCATCGCGTCCAGCTCTTTCGCGGATTTGCCGAACAACCCATCCGCGCCCAGCGCCTTGGCCATGTCAGCGGGCAGGGATTTGTGCACGCTGGTGGCCTTTTTCAGATCGCTCACCACATCGGCCACATTGGCCTCGCGCATCATCTCATTCACATGGCCCTGGAACTCGGAGGCCAGGCCGCGCGCCTTTTTTATCAGCCCGGTGATTGTGCGTATCGCAACCGGCAGATCCTTAGGGCCGATGGCGATAAGCGCCACGGCCATGATGATCCCGATCTCTCCCCATGAAAAACCAAACATGGAGGCTTGCTAGCAGGCTCTCACGGCTTCGGCAAAGCGGCGGCAATACGCATGAGATTCGTATCCCGCACCCCCAGCTCCAGCAGATGCGCCACGGTGTTTTCCAGGTACTCCCGGCAGGTACCGAAGGCGCCGCAGCCGGTGGCAATCAGCGCCGCCGTCTGCTCAACGGAAAGCTCGGCCATATAGCGCGGGTGGGCATGGTTGATGACGAAGGTGAGTGCCCGGAAGCGCTCGCCCCGCCAATTGCCGGCGGCTTCCAGCGTCACCCAGCGGGCATTATAGGCGCCGCCATACATCTCGCGCTGCCACAGCAGGCCCAGCTCCTGCGCCACGTTGGCGGCGGCTATGCGGAAGGCCACCCCCCGGCAGGCGCCGCCACGGTCCAGCGCCAGCACCAGCCCCGGTGTTTCCAGCGAGCCGCGCCCGTCGTACATTTTCAGGCAAAACCGGCGGTGCCAGCCGCGCAACAGGGCACAGCATTTTTGCTCATACTCAATGGCCGGATTCCAGATCAGCGAGCCGTAGCCGAAGACCCAGAGGTCCTGCCCGTCGCCCAACTGCGCCAGAACCAGCGCCAACCCCTCCGCCAGCTCGGCCTCACTGCGCCAGTGCATATCCGGGTGTTTTTCCGCATGCTCGCGGTTCAGGGCCAGCATGCTACCGTTAAGGAGGGTTTCGCGCGTAAGCTTCATCCCGCGGCATCGCCCTCCGGTGGTACCGCGTTGGCCTCCGGGTTGGCCTCCGGGTCGGGTGCCAATTCAAGCTCTTCCTGCGAGTCGTCCACCGGTTCGTCTTCCGCGCGGGTCAGCACCGGGGCCTGTTCCTTCAGCGCCGGGCCGGTCGGGTCTATCAGCAATTCCTCACGCTTGGGCATATCCCGTAAATCATTGAGCCCGAATTGCGCCAGAAACGCCGGGGTGGTGCCCCAGAGCGTCGGCCGCCCGGGACTCTCCTTGCGGCCTTTGGGCGTGATCAGCCCATTCTCCAGCAGCAGGTCCAGCGTGTTCTGTGAGAGCGCCGCACCACGGATCTCCTCCACCTCCGGCCGCGTTACCGGCTGGTGGTAGGCGACGATGGCGAGCGTCTCCATGGCCACGCGGGGTAGCCGGCGCGGCAACTCCACCACCTTGCGCAGTTGCGGCGCCACGTCCGGTGCCGTGCGGAACTGCCAGCCGCCCGCCACTTGAACAAGGTTCACGCCACGGCTCGCATACGACTCGGTGAGCGCCGCCATCACGGCTTCCACCTCCACCTCTTCCGGCAGAAGCTGCACCAGCACGCGCGGCGTGACGGGCTGGGTAGCGGCGAACACCACCGCCTCGGCCAGTCGTAGGGCCTTGATCATCTCGTCACTCATCGCTTGGCAAAAACTCCGGTAGTTTGCTGCGCATCAGAATAGGCCCGAACCGCTCATCCTGACGTAAATTCAGACGCCCATCTTTCGCCATTTCCAGCCCGGCAATCAAGGTGGCGGAGATGGCCGCACGCTTCGGGATACCATCTTCCAGCCCTTCGGGCAGAAATTGCTCCAGGCTCGACCAGTCCGGCAGCGAGCCCAGCAGCTTGGCGAGGCGCTCCAGCGCGTTCTGCACCGAGAAATACAGCATGGGCTTGGGCTTATATTGCAGTTTTGCCCCGGCCCGGCGCCGCGCCATGAGGTAGGCGGAGAGCAGGCCGGACATTTCCAGCCTGAGCTTGGAGCGGTCGGTCTCGGTGAAATCCTCAGGGATTCCGCGCGCGAACGCATCCCAGCCCAGTTGCGGCCTCTGCCCCAGCCAGGCGGAGGCCTGGCGCATGGCCTGCAGATCGATCAGCCGGGCCTGGAGGATTTCGGCGGCGGTCTCGGCATCCTCGGCCTCGCCAAGCTGCGGCACCAGCAGGCGCGATTTCAGCCAGGTCAGCCAGGCCGCCATCACCAGCCAATCCGCCGCCAGCTCCAGGCGCACCCGGCGCGCGCCCTCGATGACGGCGAGGAATTGCTCGACCAATGCGAGGATGGAGATTTTGGCGAGATCGACCTTTTGCGCGCGGGCGAGTTCCAGCAGAAGATCCAGCGGACCTTCAAACCCTTCCAGATGCAGGACGAGCGCCTCAGTTTCCAATTTGATTCCCCGTGAGAATGAGTATGATGTTTAGAGCATGCGGCAGAATCACCCGCATGGCATCCTGAAACGGATCAAACCTGACCCCGAATTGCTGCATCACCACCGGCAGGATGAAAAGCAGCCCCAGAACCAGCAGAATCCCCAGCCGCTCGGCGCGGGCCAGCACCTGGGCGAGCGGGAGTGGCAATACCCCGACGGCAATGCGCCCGCCATCCATCGGCGGCAGCGGAAACAGGTTAAAGATGCCGATTAACAGGTTGATTTCAATGAAAAACACCAGATAATCGGTACCCACCCCACCATGCAAAGCAAGACCGGCGGCCAGGGCCAGGATGAAGTTTGCTCCCGGCCCGGCAAAGGCGACGATGGCCATCAACCGGCGCGGGTTGGGGTGACCATTCAGCCGCAAATTCAATGCGTTGATGGGCACGGGCTTGGCCCAGCCGTAGAGAAACTGGACATGGCCGATGGTGGCGAGCTGCCCGGCAGCGAGCATGAGGGGGAGTATAACACTGCCGAATCTATCTATGTGTTTCAGCGGGTTAAGGGTGAGTCTTCCCTGGTTTTTGGCGATATCGTCGCCCAGCAGATGGGCCACGAACCCGTGCGCCACCTCATGCATCACCATGGCCGGGATCAGCAGTGCCAGATACAGCAAGGCGCCGCTCATAGGGCCTCCATAACCTGCCGGTTGCCGGCAAAATCCCCAGGGCAGTACAAGGCTACATCGCAACCCGCTGAAATAGCGGCTAAAACCCGCTCGCGCGGGGTGCCGGAAATGGCGTGCATGGCGAGGTCATCTGACATAAGATGGCCGGTAAAACCGATCATGCCCCGGATCACCTTTTCGATGACGATCGGTGAGATGGTGCAGGGGCGCTCTCTATCCCATTGTTCGTAAACAATATGTGCCGTCATCGCCCAGGGCAGATTTTTGTTCCGAATGAACGGCAAATGGTCGTCCGCATCGTTGATCGCCACATGCGGCAAGGCCAGATGGCTGTCCAGCAGCGCCCGCCCATGGCCGGGGATGTGTTTTATCACCGGCAGAATGCCCTCATCCATAATCCCGCGCGCAATCTCGCCACCCAGCAACGCCACCTGTTCCGGGCCTCCGGTAATGGCACGGTCGCCGATAATGCCGTTGGCGCCCTCGATGGAGAGGTCCAGCACAGGTGCCGCCGTCATGGTGAACCCGGCCGCTTTCACCATGGCACCCAGCGCCCGGCCATGGGCGTAGGCCTGTTCCACTGTCGCCAGCGTACCGGCGGCAGGCAGAGCCTGCCAGTGCGGCGGGCGCAGCCGGGCGACGCGGCCGCCCTCCTGATCGACCATAAGGATGGCGCCGGGCGGCAGGAGGGATTTTATCTCTGCATTAAGATCAATGAGTTGTGTCGGGGTCTCGATATTGCGGCTGAACAGGATCACCCCGCGCGGGGTGTGGTCGCGCAGCAAATGCCGCTCATCTTCCGTCAGCGCCGGACCGGCAATACCGATGATCGCGGGTTTCAAGATCCAGCCACTATGCAGGCAGCGCCCTTGGCGGTGAGCTGGGCGCAGAACGCTTGCGCGGCATCCGCCGTGGCGAAGCCGGAGAGCCGCACCCGCCACACGCTCTGGCCGTTGACGACGGCGGGCAGGATGATGGGGTTTTTACCCGCCAGCAGATCCGGGGCTTTTTTCTGGGCGTCCGTCCAGGCGGTTTCCGCACCGCCCTCATCCGCCGTGGCGGCGAGCTGGACCTGGCCCGAGAAGGTTTTTGGCGCGGCGGGTGCCACGGCGGGAACCACAGCAGCGGCAGGCGTGGCAGTGGTTGCTGCCGGCACTGCGGCAGGCGGGGGCGGCTGGTTCAGCCCGGCGGCCTGGTCGAGCTGCGCCACATCCGGCACCTGGCCCTGCGGGGCGAGCTGGGGTGCGGCGTTGCTATCGGCCTGGCCGGACATGATGGGCACATCGGCGCCCGGCACCACCAGACCGCCGGGACTGGCCGGGGCGGTGCGGAGCGGCAGATCAGGCGGGTTTATGATGGGCGGCGGGCCGAAGGAGCCGGCGTGAAACCCGCTCCAGGCAAAGGCGGCGGCGATGATGATGAGCGACAACCCGCCGGCGGCGAGCGCAATGCGGCTGATCGCGGGGTCAAGCCGCTGCCCCCGCGCCCGTTGCGGCTGGTAGAAGAAATCATCCTCGTCGTGAGCCAAGCCTATCGCATCTCCTCGACCGGTGTGACGCCGAGTACGGCAAGGCCTGAGCGAAGCACGGTGGCCGTGGCCGCGACAAGGGCGATACGGGCGGCGGACTCAGCGGGTTTGTCCTCCTGCAGGAAGCGCAAAGCACTGTTTTCCCGCCCGGCATTCCATAGCGCATGGAAATCCCCGGCCAGCTCGTAGAGGAAAAATGCCACGCGATGCGGCTCCCGCGATTCGGCGGCCTGCTCCACAAGCCGCGGCCAGGTGATGAGGCGGCGCAGCATGGCCAACTCCTCAGGGGCGGTGAGGCTGGCAAGGTCTGCCTGGGCATTCACCGCCGGGGCGGCGCGCAGCACCGAGCGGCAGCGGGCATGGGCGTATTGCACGTAGAACACCGGGTTATCGCGCGTCTGGGCGAGCGCGGCGTTGAGGTCGAAATCCATCTGCGCGTCGGATTTGCGCATGAGGATGAGGAAGCGCACGGCATCGGCGCCTATTTCCTCGATCAGGTCGCGCAATTCCACGAAGGTGCCGGCGCGCTTGCTCATGCGGTAGGGCTGGCCGTCTTTGATCACACGGACGATCTGGCACAGCACGATATCGAGTCGCGCCGAGTCGTTGCCGGCCAACGCCTTCACCGCCGCCTGCATGCGTTTGACGTAGCCGCCATGGTCGGCGCCCCAGACGTCGATCATGGCATCAAAGCCGCGCGCCATCTTATCAGCATGATAGGCGATATCATTAGCAAAATAGGTGAAGCTGCCGTCTGACTTACCAATCGGCCGGTCCACGTCATCGCCGAATTCCGTGGCGCGGAACAGTTCCTGTTCACGCGGCTCCCAATCATCCGGGGTTTTGCCCTTGGGGGGCTCAAGAATGCCGCGATAGATGAGGCCCTTGTCCCGAAGCGATTGCAGCCCACGCGCCACGCCGCCGTTTTCCACCAGAGC
Source organism: bacterium (assembly GCA_026224825.1). Taxonomy (GTDB): domain Bacteria; phylum Pseudomonadota; class Alphaproteobacteria; order Acetobacterales; family Acetobacteraceae; genus Acidocella. Next base: position 94,313 of record JAMFRO010000084.1, read on the forward strand.
GCGCTCGGAGGAGAACAAATCATGCACCACGCCCAGAGCGGCGAGATCCTGTTTAATCAGCTCCAGCATTCTGGCCACGGCGAAGTCACGGAACAAAGGCAGCCATTGTGCCTCCGGCGTCTCGGCATAGGCATCGCCATATTCCGCCGCCAGCGCCTCGCCTATGGGGATGAGATACGCCCCGCCATATTGCATGCCGCCTTGTACGGTCTCGATATAGGCCTGGGGCGAGAGTTTCAGCGCTTCCAGATACCGGACATAGGCCGAGCGGGCCAAAGCGATGACCTGCGCCCCGGCATCGTTGACGTAGAACTCCTTGGCCACCTCATAACCGGCTTTACCCAGCAAATTGGCCAAAGCATCGCCCACCACGGCGCCACGGCAATGGCCGACATGCAGCGGGCCGGTGGGGTTGGCGGAGACGTATTCGATGTTGATCTTGCCGCGCGCGGCAGCGCCCGCACCGTAAGCCTCCCCGGCCGCGAGAATAACCGGGATCTGCGCCAGCAGCAGCGCGGGCGCCAGGGTAAGGTTGACGAAGCCCGGCCCGGCGGCCTCGGCGCGGGCTATTTCCGGACGCGCGGACAGGCGCTCCACCAGTGCGGCCGCCAGCTCGCGCGGGTTCTTGCCCGAAGGCTTGGCCGCGATCATCGCCGCATTGCAGGCCATATCACCATGGGTGACGTCCTTGGTGGGCGTAACCTCGATGCGCGCCAGCACCTCCGCGCCCAGGCCGGGGACGAGGGGCAAAAATTCATCGAGGACGATGCCGCGCAGGACGGCGAAGAGATTCTGAGACATATCGTTGAGCATGGTGGGCTTTCAGGCAGGGACGGCGGGGTCCGTCAACCGGGAAAATTCATCCAGCGCGTAGCGGTCGGTCATGCCGGCCACATAATCGCGCACCACTTCCGCCGCCTGCGCCGTCTCGCCGCGCCGGCCGGCGCGCTCGCGCCAGTCGCCCGGCAGCAGCTCGGGGTGGCGCAGCAGCAGCCCCGCCAGGGTTTTGGTAACGTGCTGGGCCTTGTGCGACTGCCGGTTGACGCGCCAGTGCCGGTACATGCGGGTGAAGAGGAACTGCTTCAGCCTTATATTGGCCTGGCGCATCTCCTCCGAGAAGCCGATGACCTGGCCGGGGGCGTTGCGTATGTCATCCACGCTTTGCGGGTTGAGCGCGGCGAGGCGGGATTTGCTCTCCACCAGCGCGTCATGGATGAAATTGTTGATGACGGCGCGGCTCAGCTCATGGCGGATACGGTTTTCGGCACTGGTGAGCGCCTGGGCGGCACGCAGCAAATCGCCGATGACCGGCAGCTCGGCGATGTCCGAAAACTCGAACAGCCCGGCGCGCAGGCCGTCGTCGAGGTCGTGGGTGTTGTAGGCAATGTCATCGGCAAAGGCGGCTACCTGAGCCTCGGCCGAGGTCTGGCCGTGCAGCTCCAGCGAAATGCGGGCGTCATAGGCGGCAATCGTCGGCGGCGGGTTTTTTAGGGGGCCGTTGTGCTTGGCCAGGCCCTCCAGCGCTTCCCAGGAGAGGTTCAGCCCGTCAAACGCCGCATAGCGCTGCTCCAATTGGGTGACGACGCGGAAAGACTGGTCGTTATGGTCGAACCCGCCGAAATCCTTCAGCGCCTCATTCAGCCCTGTCTCCCCCGCATGGCCGAACGGCGGATGGCCGAGGTCATGCGCCAGAGCCAGGCACTCGGTGAGGTCCTCATCCAGCCCCAAAGCCCGGGCGATGGAGCGCGCCACCTGCGCCACCTCCAGGCTGTGGGTGAGCCTTGTGCGGTAAAAATCGCCCTCGCGGGTAACAAACACCTGGGTTTTATACTGTAATTTGCGAAAGGCGGAGCAATGCACCACGCGGTCGCGGTCGCGCTGCCAGGGGCTGCGGTCGTCTGAGTCCGTCTGCTCGTTGCAACGCCCGCGCGACTCCCAGACCGCATATTGGGTTTTTTCCATGGCCAGGGTCTAGCCGATGCAGGCCTTAGTTCCAAGCATCCGGTACGGATGCGCTCTTACGTATAAGCAACCGGCGCGCTATAGAGGGGGCATGAGCTTTTCCGTATCCGTCGCCGCGGCCAGGCGTGTGGCCGAAATCATGGCATCCGAGCCGGGCGCGAAAGCGTTGCGGGTTGAGGTGTTGGCCGGAGGGTGCTCTGGCCTGCAATATAAATTCGACCTGACCGAAGCCCAGGCCGCCGATGACGTGGTCGTGGCACATGATGGTGCCACGGTGCTGGTGGACCCTGTGAGCCTGGAGTTTCTGGGCGATGCCGAGCTGGATTTCATCGACAGTTTGATGGGCGCGCATTTTGCGGTGAAGAACCCGCAGGCGACTTCCTCTTGCGGATGCGGGACATCGTTCTCCGTTGACTAGAATTACAACGTGGAACGTGAATTCCGTGCGCATGCGCGAGACGCATGTGGCCTCCTTCCTGGAGCGCGAGGCGCCTGACTTTTTGCTCCTGCAGGAGATAAAATGCGAGGCGCATCAGTTTCCGGCGCTGGCGTTTTCAGCGCTCGGCTATGAGGCCGTGGTGGTGGGGCAGAAGAGCTATAACGGTGTCGCCATTCTGCACCGCGCCCCTGTGGAGGTGCTGCACACCAAACTGCCGGGCATGGGCGATGACGATACCCATGCGCGGTTTGTGGAGATCCGTGCGGCCGGGCTGGTGATTGGGAATTTGTACCTGCCCAACGGCAATTCCGGCGGCGATGCCGGCTATGATTATAAATTGCGCTGGATGGCCGCCTTGCGCGCGCATGCCGCCGCGATGATGCAGGACGAGACGGATTTCATCCTGGCAGGCGATTACAACGTGTGCCCGACGGATGAAGATTTTGCGCCGCGCGCGCTCTCGGCGGGGGATGCTCTGGTGCGCCCGGAAACCCGTGCCGCCTTCAACGCGCTGCTCTACACCGGCCTTACCGAGGCCGTGCGGGCGCTGCATCCGCGCGAAAAACTCTATACCTTCTGGGACTACCAGGCCGGCGCCTGGGACCGCAATTCCGGCCTGCGCATCGACCATGCTTTGCTCTCGCCGCGCCTGGCGGAACGGCTGGTGTCGGTGACCATCCATAAGGACGAGCGGGCGAAGGGGCAGCCCTCGGACCATGTGCCGGTGACGGTGGAGTTGCAGCCGTAATTTTGTTGCGGTTCTATTGCTGGACTCTCGGCCGCTCGTTAGTATAACGAAACGCAATATACCCGGAGCCGCATGCGCTATCTTGTTCTTTTGCTCGCCCTCGCCGGCTGCGCCGCGACGGCACCGGCCCCGCAATCCTGCACGCTGGTTGAGAATGCCGATCTGCCGATACATTTTATGGGCAACAGTCCGGTCATCGACGTGACCATAGCCGGGCATACGCTGCACATGCTTTTGGATACGGGGGCGCAAACATCCCTACTGACGCCAGCGGCGGCGAAGACCGTTCCGGCGAAAGCCTTCAACGCCGGTATCTATGGGCTCGATGGGGTCGGCGGCAGTGTTTCGACCATGACGGTTTCAACGCCCGATCTCAAATTTGGCGAGCTGACCGTGACAAATGCGAGCTTCAGCATCACCAACCTCTTCGGTAAGGCCAAGGGTCACCCTGCCGATTTGGATGGAGTCATCGGCTGGAACATCTTGAGCAGGCTTGATCTCGTATTGGATTTTCCAGATGATCATGTGATGTTTCTCACCCCCGGCACATGCGCCAGCGTACCCTGGAACGGCACATACGCGGAGCTGGGCTTCCCTCCCTATTCCGCTCAAGTTCCAATCGGCATCAAGATCGACGGCAAACCGCTGACAGTGCTTCTGGATACCGGTGCTTCTCTTTCCCTGATATCTCAGAACGCACTCAAGGGCGCGGGCATCACGCCTGTCGAGGTCGAAACATCGTCTCATTATGTTGGCTTCGGCGATTTAAAAGGCGCGCAGACCAGGGAGGTTTTCTCAAACGTCACGGTTGGCGACGTAGCCTATGCGAACGTACCGCTGGAAGTGGGCGCTCCCAACAGTTTCAGTGATGACGACAACAACATCTCCGGCGTTCTCGGCGAGGATTTCCTGCGCCTCAACCGGATATTCATCGACAATGGCGCGAACGTGGTGCGGATTATGGACCCGGCGCCGGCGAGTTAAACGTGGAAACTCTCGCCGCAGCCGCAGCGGCCTTTCTCATTCGGGTTCTCAAACGTAAACCCACGGGTGAGCTTGTCTTCCGTGTAATCCATCACCGTGCCGATGAGGAACAAGGTTGCCTTGCGGTCCACGAGCACCTTCAAACCATGGCTTGAAACCTGCTCGTCCTGCGGGCTGGCTTCGTCCACCCAATCCATCTGGTAGGACATGCCGGAGCAGCCGCGGGTGTTGACGGAGATGCGGAGAAGTTTGCCTTCCTGCCCGTCCGCGTAGAGGGTTTGCAGGCGCGCGGCGGCGGCGTCCGATAGCTGCATCAGCGGCGGCAGTTCGCGGCGGGGTTTTACGGGCGTTGTGGTTGTGCTCATTGCATTCACCTCAGAACATGTTCAGCGAGAGGCGGGCCTCTTCGCTCATACGGGACGGATCCCATGGCGGATCCCATACGGTCTCCACCACTATATCGGCTGCACCTTCCACCGCTGCAATGGCGGATTTCACCATTTCCGGCAGTTCCTGCGCGGAGGGGCAGCCGGGGGCGGTCAGTGTCATCTCCACCTTCACATCGCCGTTCTCGGCGATCTCGACGGCGTAGATCAAGCCGAGTTCGTAGATATTCACGGGGATTTCCGGATCGTACACGGTGCAGATGGCGTTGATGACTGCCTCTTCCGAGAGTTTCGGTGCGGATTCACCATCGGGAGTCCAGGTGGTGACGGGGATCATTTTATCAGTGTCAGACATTTTGTAGCGCCTCTTCAAGCGCACGCCAGGGCAGAGTGGCGCAGCCGATGCGGGAGGGGAATTGGGAAACGGCGGTTAAAGCGTTGAGCTCGCCCAGGCCCGGGTTTTCAGTGCCGGTGGTGACGGCGTGGCTGAAGGATTCAAAAATATCTTTGATTTCTGCCGGGGTTTTGCCAAGCGTGGCATCGGCCATGAGGTCCGCGCTGGCCACCATAATGGCGCAGCCTTCGGACTCATGCTGCACCATTGTACCGTCGCGGGTGAGATAAACGCTCACTCTATCGCCACACAGCCGGTTGGCACCTTGGCCCTGCGCGTCGAATTGCGCGGGGCGGCCGGCATGGCGCGGCTGCTTCACACGGTCCAGCACGATGGCTTCGTAAAGCTGGCTCATGCGAAAATCTTCCTGACACGCTCTAGACCTTTAGCCAGCGCATCGATCTCTTCACGCGTCGTGTAGAGGGCAAAAGAGGCGCGCGCAGTGCTGGTGACGCCGAGGCGGCCCATCAGCGGCTCGGCGCAATGGTGGCCGGCGCGCACGGCGATGCCCTGGCGGTCCAGCAACGTGGCGATGTCATGCGCATGCGCGTCCTTCATCACGAAGGAGATGACGCCGCCGCGATCCTGCGCGGTGCCGAGAATACGCAGGCCTTCGATATTTGCCAGCACAGCCAAGGCATGTTCGGTAAGGGCTGCCTCATGCGCGGCAATGGCGGGCAGGCCGATGGCGTTGACATAGTCGATGGCGGCACCGAGGCCGATGGTCTCGATGATCGCGGGCGTACCGGCCTCAAAACGATGCGGCGGCTTGGCCCAGGTGGATTTGGCATAGGAGACCGATGCGATCATGTCGCCGCCGCCCAGGAAGGGGGGCATAACATCGAGGATTTCGGCTTTGGCGTAGAGCACGCCGATGCCGCTGGGGCCATAGAGTTTGTGGCCGGAGAAGACGAAGAAATCGGCGTCGGTCGCGCGGACATCGATTTTACGGTGCACGATGGCCTGGCAGCCGTCGATGAGGATTTTGGCGCCATGCGCATGGGCGAATTTGGCCAGGCGCTCCACCGGCGTGTAGGTGCCGAGCACGTTGGACATTTGCGTGACAGCGAGGAGTTTTACGCGGCCATCGGCAAAGGTTTCTTCGAGCGAATTCCAGTCGATCTCGCCCGCATCAGTGATTTTGATGATCCGCAATTCGGTGCCATGGGCATCACGCAGCATCTGCCAGGGGACTAGATTGGCATGATGCTCCATCTCGGTCACGGCAATCACATCGCCGGGCTGCAACGCGCTGCGGCCCCAGGTATAGGCGACGAGGTTGATGGATTCCGTGGCGTTGCGGGTGAACACGATTTCGTCGCGCGAGCCGGCGTTGATGAAGGCTGCGACCTTGTCGCGCACTTCCTCATACGCATCGGAAGTTTTTTCCGACATGTAATGCAGGCCGCGATGCACGTTGGCGTATTGCGCCTCCATCACATGCACCATGGCGTCGATCACGGCGCGCGGCTTTTGCGCGCTGGCGGCGGAATCGAGAAACACCAGGTCTTTGCCGTGAACTTTCTGTTTGAGGATGGGAAAATCCTCGCGCAGGGCGGCGGTATTGAAGTCCAGCGTGCTGCTCATTGCACCCTCCACCAATTGTCGATCGCGGCGTCGAACAGCACCCGCGCATCCGCATGCTGCACCGGCTCCAAAGCTTCGTCGAGGAAGGCGCGGATCAGCAGCGAGCGGGCTTCGGCTTCGGGGATGCCGCGTGAGCGGAGATAGAATAACTGCGCATCATCCAGCGTGCCGATGGTGGCGCCATGGCTGCATTTCACGTCATCGGCGTAGATTTGCAGCTCGGGCTTGATGTCCATCTCGGCATAAGGCGAGAGCAGCAGGGCGCGGCTCATCTGATAGCCATCGGTTTTCTGGGCGATGCGATCGACCTCGATACGGCCTTGGAACACGCCGCGCGAAAGCCCGGCGAGGACGGATCTTACCGTCTGGCGCGAGGGGCAGTTGGGGGCTTTATGGGCAACAACAGTGGTGAAATCGCCGTGCTGCTCGTCGGTGAGGAGCTGTGCTGCATTGAGATGCGCCGTGGCCTGCTCGCCAACCAGTGCCGCATGGATTTCCGTGCGCGACAGTTTGGCACCGATGGTAGCGGTAAAATGCTCGTAGGCGGCACCCGCCTCGATATGCGCGCGGATGGTGGAGAGGTTATAGGCCTCGCGGCTTTCATCCTGCAGCCGGTAATGGCGCAACTGCGCCCCGGCCGCGAGGCTGATGTCAGTGACCGGATTATGCCAGTACACGCCGTCACCTTTGGCGATATCAATGATGGTGAGCGATGCCCCCTGCCCCAAGGTGATGCGGTGGCGCAGGTGGAAGGCGAAGGGTTCGCCGGCGGAAGCATGGGAGATGACCAGGATCGTGCCGGCATCCACGCCATCGGGAATGGTCAGGGTGACACCATCGCGCGCCTGCTCGGCGTTGATCTGCGCCAGCGGCTGGGCAGAGGTTTCCGCGCCGGGCACGAAGGGTTGCGCGAACGCCAGGCTGGATGAGAGGTTTTGCGACAACACGCCGTTGAGAAACACCAGACGCGGCAGATCCAGCGCCGGCAGTTGCTGTGCCACGGCGGCAGGGGGGGCGCCGAAGGAGATGGCGGCTAGCGGCGCCAGATCGGTATAGCGCCATGCTTCCAGTTTTTTGCTTGGCAGCGCGGTCATATTACGCGGCTTCCAGCCCGGCATAGCCGTGCGCTTCCAGCTCCAGCGCCAGAGCCGCCGTGCCGCTGCGGATGATGCGCCCGGCCGAGAGTACATGCACCACGTCGGGCACGATATGGTCGAGCAGACGCTGGTAATGGGTGATGACCAGGGCCGAGAAATTCGGCGAACGCAGCGCATTCACGCCTTCCGCCACGATTTTCAGCGCGTCGATGTCCAGCCCGGAATCGGTTTCATCGAGAATGGCGAGGCCGGGTTGCAGCAGCGCCATCTGCAGCATCTCATTGCGTTTTTTCTCGCCGCCGGAAAAGCCGACATTGACGTTGCGCTTCAGAAAATCCTCTTTCATGTGCAGGCGTTTCACCGCGGCGCGGGCGAGTTTGAGGAACGCCACCGCATCCAGCTCCGCCTCGCCACGCTTGCGGCGCACGGCATTAACAGCGGTACGCAGGAAATTGGCATTGCCGACGCCGGGCAGCTCCACCGGGTATTGGAACGCCAGAAATATCCCGGCTGCGGCACGGTCTTCCGGCGCCAGGGCCAGAATATCCTGGCCGTTGTAGAAAACCTCGCCCTCTGTCACCTCATAGCCATCGCGCCCAGAAAGCACGTAGGACAGGGTCGACTTACCCGCCCCGTTCGGCCCCATGATGGCGTGAATTTCGCCCGTGGGCACGGTGAGGCTCACCCCTTTGAGGATTTCCTTCTCACCGATACGCGCGTGGAGATTTTTGATTTCAAGCATTAGCCGACAGAACCTTCCAGAGAGACAGCAAGCAATTTTTGCGCTTCGACGGCGAATTCCATCGGCAGTTCCTTCAGAACATCCTTGCAAAAACCATTGACGATAAGGCCCACCGCGTCTTCCTCGGACAGACCACGCGAGCGGCAGTAGAACAACTGGTCCTCGGCGATCTTCGAGGTGGTGGCCTCATGCTCCACCTTGGCCGAGGAATTGCGGCTTTCGATATAGGGCACGGTATGCGCGCCGCATTCATTGCCTATGAGCAGTGAATCACATTGGGTATGGTTACGGGCACCAGAGGCACTGGCCAGGATTTTCACCAGACCACGATAGGTATTCTCGGATTTGCCGGCGGAAATGCCTTTCGAGATGATCGTGCTGGTGGTGTTCTTGCCAATATGGATCATCTTCGTGCCGGTATCGGCCTGCTGGTGGTTGTTGGTCACCGCAACCGAGTAGAACTCGCCAACGGAGCCATCGCCCAGCAGCACGCAGGAGGGGTATTTCCAGGTGATTGCCGAGCCGGTTTCCACCTGGGTCCAGGAGATTTTGGAATTCTTGCCACGGCAGGCGCCGCGCTTGGTGACAAAATTGTAGATCCCGCCCTTGCCATTGGCATCGCCGGGGTACCAGTTCTGCACGGTGGAATATTTTATCTTGGCGTTGTCCATCGCCACCAGCTCGACCACCGCCGCATGCAGTTGGTTCTCATCGCGCATCGGCGCTGTGCAGCCTTCGAGATAGGAGACAGACGCATCGTCATCGGCGATGATCAGCGTGCGCTCGAACTGGCCGGTGTTGCGGGCGTTGATGCGGAAATAGGTGGACAGCTCCATGGGGCAGCGCACGCCTTTGGGGATGAAGACGAAGCTGCCATCGGAGAAGACGGCGCTGTTAAGTGCGGAAAAATAATTATCGCGCACCGGCACCACGGAGCCGAGGTATTTTTTCACCAATTCGGGGTGCTCGCGCACGGCCTCGGAGATTGGGCAGAAAATCACACCGGATTTGGAAAGCGTGTCGCGGAAGGTGGTGGCGACGGAGACGGAGTCGAACACCGCATCCACGGCAACGCCCGCAAGTGCGGCGCGCTCATTCAACGGAATGCCGAGCTTCTCATATGTCTTCAGCAGCTCGGGGTCGACGTCATCGAGCGATTTCGGCGCCGGGGCCGCCGGGGCGGCGTAGTAATACAGATCGTTATAATCAATCGGCGGGTGTTTTACATGCGCCCAATCGGGCTCTTCCATGGTTAGCCAGAGCCGGTACGCCTTCAGCCGCCATTCCAGCATCCACGCCGGCTCGCTCTTCTTGGCGGAAATCCGGCGCACGATGTCCTCGGACAATCCACGCGGAAAATCCTCCATCGCGATATCTGTCGTAAAACCGTATTTGTATTTCTGCTCGGCAATCGCCTGCATTGAAGCGGACATGTTTACGCTACCTCAGACATGCGCAGGCCGGGCGGCAAAGCCGCATGCGCCATGTCGGCTAAAGAAATATTCTGCAGCGCGCTGCGGATGGCGGTATTCACCGGGTCCCAGCGCCCCGCCACCGGGCAGCGCGTCAGGCTCTCGCACGTACCCCCCGAGCCCTCGACGCAGGAGGTCAGCGCGATGGGCCCGTCGATGGCGACGATGATCTCGGCCACGGTGATGCTGGCCAGCGGCCGGCCCAGCCGGTAGCCGCCGCGCGCACCCCGGGTGGAGATGACCAGCCCCTGCCCCGCCAGCATTTTCAACACCTTGGCCACGGTGGGCTCAGGTATGCCGATGGCGGCGGATATGCCGGGCGAGGTTTCCACCCCCTCCGCCGCTGACAGACGCACCAGCGCCGCGACGGCGTAATCTGTCAGACGTGAGAGTTTAAGCATGGCTGCTCCAGTTAACAGGACAGTTTCAGTCCTGATTGGCAGATGGGGCAATCCGCCGCCCGCGTCAACCTATTTCCGCTATGCGCAGAAGCAACTCCTGGGCGGTGCTGGCAACATGTGTAGCATCGGCCACACCATAACCCCAGGTTACGAAAACCGCGTCCAGCCTGAGCCCGGCGGCGGCGGCGAGGTCGTTATGGTGGTCGCCGACCATGATGGCGCTGGAAACCTCCATCTCCGCCAGGGCGGCGGCCAGGTGGCGCGGGTCTGGTTTTTTGTAAGGTGTTGAATTGCCGCCGATAATCGCGGCGAAATATTTCGTCAGGCCAAGTGTGTCGAGAATGCTCAAGGTGGAGTCCAGCCGCTTGTTGGTGCACAGGCCGAGCTGGCGGCCCTGCCCTTTCAGCGTGGCCAGAGCCTCTTCAATGCCGGGGTAGCACATTGTCTCGCGCACCGGATTGGCATGGTACTCGGTATCGAAGGCGGCCAGATGGCGGGGCTCCGCCACGGCGCCACGGGCGGCGAATGTGCGTTCCAGCATGACCTTGGCACCGTCGCCGATGGCGCTGCTGACCTCGGCCAAAGTGAGGGGGGCATGGCCCTCAGCAGTGATAATGCGGTTGAGGGCGGCAGCGATGTCGGGGGCGGAATCGATCAGCGTCCCGTCCAAATCGAACACCACCGCGCGCATGACATACTCCGTTGTATAAAGTGACCGACGGCGGCTTTGACACAAACCCAAACGCGGCGCTACCGCTTGGGCTGGTTCTTAGAGGATTGGCTATATGTGCGGTATCGTCGGTGTTGTCGGCGTCTCTCCTGCGGCGGCGCTGCTGCTGGAGGGGTTACAGCGCCTGGAATACCGGGGCTATGATTCCGCCGGCATCGCCACGCTGGTGAACGGGCATATCGAGCGCCGCCGGGCCGAGGGTAAGCTGAAAAACTTAGCCGCAGTGCTGGTGGACCGGCCGCTGGAGGGGGTGACCGGCATCGGCCATACGCGCTGGGCCACGCATGGCGCGCCCACCGAGAGCAATGCCCATCCACATGCAACCTCCCGGGTGGCGGTGGTGCATAACGGCATTATCGAGAACCATTTGCTCCTGCGGGCAGAGCTTGAGGAAGCCGGGCAGAAATTTTCCTCCGATACGGATACCGAGACCGTGGCGCAGTTGCTGGATTTGCTGCTGGCCCAAGGTTTGAGCCCGGTGGAGGCGGCTAAAGCGGCGTTTGCAAGGCTTGAGGGTGCCTATGCGCTGGCGCTGATCTTTGCGGGGCATCCCGAGCTGATCATCGGTGCCCAGCGCGGCGCGCCCTTGGCGGTCGGGTTTGGCGCGGACGAAATGTATCTGGGCTCGGATGCTTTGGCCCTGGCGCCGCTGACCCGCGAGATCGCCTACCTTGAGGATGGCGATTGGGTGGTGGTGAGCCGCGACGGCGCCGCTTTCTATGACAGCGCCTCCGAACCCGTAACGCGGGCCAAAAAGCTGACCGCTCTTACCGGCGCTTCCATCGGCAAGGGTAATTTCCGGCATTTCATGGAGAAGGAGCTGCATGAGCATCCCGTCGTCATCGGCGATGTGCTGCACCGCATGCTCGATGGCGGGGTGGCGTCGCTACCTGACCTTCCGTTCGATCTGGCGAGCGTAAAACGCATCACCATCAGCGCCTGCGGCTCGGCTTTTTACGCCGGGCTCACCGCCAAATTCTGGTTGGAGAATCTGGCGCGTGTGCCGGTGGAGGCCGATGTGGCCAGCGAGTTCCGCTATCGCGCCCCGCCTTTGGATAAAGGCGAGCTGGGCCTGCTGGTGAGCCAGAGCGGCGAGACGGCGGATACGCTGGCGGCTCTGCGCTATATGAAGGCTGAGGGGCTGAAAATCCTCTCGGTGCTGAACGTGCCGGAATCCACCATGGCGCGGGAATCCAACGCCATTCTGGAGACCATCGCCGGGCCGGAGATTGGTGTCGCCAGCACCAAGGCCTTTACCGCGCAGCTCACCGTGCTGGCGGTGTTTGCCCTCGCTCTGGCGCGGGCCAAGAACGTAATCTCCGCTGAGAAAGAGGCGCATCTGACCTCGGCTTTGCTGGAAATCCCCGCCAAAGCCGCTGAAATTCTCGCCAATGACGCGCCCATCCGCTTGCTTGCCGCGCGCATCGCCGAGGCGCGGGATGTGCTATATCTGGGCCGGGGCGGCTGCTTCCCCATTGCGCTTGAAGGCGCCTTAAAACTCAAGGAAATCAGCTACATCCATGCCGAGGGCTATGCCGCCGGGGAGATGAAGCACGGGCCGATCGCGCTCATCGACAAATCCGTGCCGGTCATCGCCATCTGCCCCTCCGGGCCGCTGTTCGAGAAGACCGCCTCCAACCTCCAGGAAGCCGCGGCGCGGGGCGGGCAGATCGTGGTGTTCTCCGATGCCGCTGGCGCGAAGAAGCTGGCGGGCATTGCGGCGGAGACGATTCTGCTCCCCGAGATCGACCCATTCGCCGCCCCCATTCTGTACGCCATACCGGTACAGATGCTGGCCTACCATGTGGCGGTGCTGAAAGGCACGGATGTGGACCAGCCGCGCAACCTGGCCAAATCCGTGACGGTGGAATGAGGGCACTCGCCCATAAAGCCTGGCGGCTGCTGCCGGAGGACATGCGCCGCGCCGGTATGACGACGGCTGCCGCCATCATCGCGCCGCGCCCCGGCCCGGCCCCGGCGCATAGTCGCGGTGCCGTGGTGGCTGGGGATAATGACGGGCATTACGGCATTGCCGAGAGCGGCCGCGTTATCCGCCGCGCTTTGGCTACGCTGGGGCTGGACCGTGGTGCTATCCCCTTCGGCCTGCCCAGCGTGGTGCCCACACAGCGCGAGAATTTGCCCGAGGGTGCGGCCGTCATCGCCGTGCTCAACGCGCCCTTGCTGCCGGTGGCCGGAGCCCGCCTGCCGCGCGGCCTGCTGCAAGGGCGGCGGATGATCGGCATGTGGGTGTGGGAGCTGCCCGTTATCCCGCAGGATTGGCGCATCGGAGCGAAATTCGTGCACGATGTCTGGGCCCCCTCACGGTTCTGTGCCGATGCCTTCGAGGCGGCGGCACCTGGGCGTGTGCATGTGGTGCCCTATCCCATCGCCGCCGTGCCTCTGGCCGCACCTTTGGGGGACCGCGCGCATTTCGGCCTGGAGCAGAATTGTTTTGTCGTGCTCTGCGCCTTCAACCTCGCCTCCAGTTTTACGCGCAAAAACCCGCTGGCCTCCATCGCCGCCTTCCGCGCCGCGTTCGGCAATAACCGGGACGCCCTGCTGGTGCTGAAAGTGACCGGGGCGGGCACCCACGCGGCGGAGCTGGCACTTATCCATGCAGCCATCGGCGATGCCGGCAATATCCGCCTCTTCACCGGCGATCTGCCGGAGGCTGAGCTGAACGGGCTGCTGGCCGCAAGCGACGCCATAATCTCGCTGCACCGCGCCGAGGGGTTTGGCCTGATCCCCGCCACCGGCGCACTGCTCGGCAAGCCGGTCATCGCCACCGGCTGGTCCGGCAATCTCGATTTCATGGCGCCCGAGAGCAGCGCGCTCATCTCGTACAAACTCGTGCCCGTGGTGGATGAGTATGGCGTGTACAATGTGCGTGGCGCGCATTGGGCCGAGCCGGATGTGGAAGATGCCGCCGCCTGGCTGCGGCGCCTGTTCGACGATTCCACCTTGCGCCAGCAGATGGGGGCCGCCGGCAAAGCCCATGCGGAACGCGCTTTGGGCAGCGGTCCGCTGCAAGCAGCACTTGCGGCGGCAGGCGTCACAGGCTGATTTATTTTCCAAACAAAACAACATTGAGCCGGGATGAAAGCTATTTAACCCCCCGCCAGCAGCCCCACCGCTAAACTTGTAACGCCATCGCATCGCCGCCAGATATGCTGCCACCAACATGAAGGACCGGGATGGACGAGCTTATCAAACCGACGGAGCTTGAAATAAAGCAGCCGCCTCGCCCCAAACTTCTGGATGTCATGGGCCCCGGGCTCATCACCGGTGCCTCCGATGACGATCCCAGCGGCATCGCCACCTATTCCCAGGCCGGGGCGCAATTCGGCTATGCCATCGGCTGGACCTTGCTGTTCACCTATCCGCTCATGTGCGCCATCCAACTCGTCAGTGCTGAAATCGGCCGTGTGACGGGGCGCGGCATTGCGGGCAATATGCGCCGGTACAGCCCGGCCTGGCTGCTCTATGCCATCGTCGCTTTGCTGCTTGGCGCCAACATCATCAACCTCGGGGCGGATCTCGGGGCCATGGCCGCGGCACTCAAACTGCTGGTGCCGGTGCCCATGCCGGTGGCCGTGGCCGGGTTCACCCTCATCTCCGTGCTGCTGGAGGTGTTCGTCCGCTACGCCCGCTATGTTTCCGTGCTGAAATGGTTATCCCTCTCGCTCTTCGCCTATGTCGCCACGGTGTTCATCGCCGGCGTGCCCTGGGGCAAGGCCATCTCCGGTACCCTGCTCCCGCATCTGCAATTCAGCGGCGATTATCTCACCGTGGTCGTCGCCGTGCTGGGCACCACCATCAGCCCGTATCTGTTCTTCTGGCAGGCGGGCGAGGAGGTGGAGAAGGAAAAAGAGGATGACACGGCACAACCGCTGATCGACGCACCTTTGCAGGCGCCTGCGGAAATGCATAGGATTCGCCTGGACACTTACGTGGGCATGGCGTTTTCCAACATCGTGGCGCTCGCCATCGTCATCACCACCGCCGCCACTTTGCATGCGCATGGCATCACCAACATCACCACCTCATCCCAGGCGGCGCAGGCGTTAAAACCGATTGCCGGAAAATTCGCCTTCACCATTTTTGCCCTCGGCATCGTCGGCACCGGGCTGCTGGCGGTGCCGGTGCTGGCCGGCTCCGCCGCCTATGCCATGGGCGAGGCGTTCAAATGGCCGGTGGGGTTGGGGCTGAAGGCCAAGCGCGCGAAAGCGTTTTACGGCACCATCGCCATTGCCTTTCTGCTCGGCGCGCTGTTGAATTTTTCGCCCATCGACCCGATCAAAGCTCTGTTCTGGAGTGCGGTGGTCAACGGCGTGGTCGCCGTGCCGGTGATGGTGGTGATGATGCTGCTGGCCTCACGCCAAACCGTGATGGGTGATTTTACCCTCGGGCCGCTCCTTAAAATTTTCGGCTGGATCGCCACCGCCGCGATGGCGCTGGCGGCGGTGGGGATGTTCGCGACCATCCAGTGGTGATCAGTATTTTATCCAAACGCAGGTGGTCTGCCGGTAGGACACACGCAAGTCCCCCTCGATCAGCCTGGCGTTGAACCCCAACGCATCCTCGCCCGACAGCGCATCCGCGTAAAACATCGCGCGCAGCGCCGCGATGGTGATGGCTTCGGGGAAAGAGGTTGCCAGTACCGCATCAAGCGGCAGATCGGCGGTGACGCTGCCCCGCACCACCGGCACGCCCACGGGCAGCCCCTCGCCCAGCCCCGCCATCTCATCCACCGTCAGCGCATGCACATGCGAGGGGTCACGCAAAATCTCCATCCGGTCATAGGCGGCGGATTTCTGGTCCACTGGCGTGACATCGCGGATGGCGATGCGCCCGCCGGGGCGGCACACCCGCACCAACTCGGCAAAAGCGGCACGCGGTGTGGTAATGTGGTGGAAGGCAGCACCTGAGACCACCAGGCTGAACGCAGCATCGGCAAAGGGCAGCGCGTAGACATCGCCCTCGACCCATTCGGCGTTGTTTATATTGCGTTTTTCCTGGGCGGCGCGGGCCTGCACCAGCATGGCCGGGGTCAGGTCCAGCCCTGTAACATGCGCCACATAAGGCGCCAGATCGAGCGTCAGCGTACCGGGGCCACAGCACACATCCAGCAGCAAATCATCCAGTTTTGGCCCCAAAAGCGCCCGGAATCCCTCCTGCCGCCCATTTGTCATGGACGATGTAAGGCGGCTATACCCCTCCGCCTGGAGCGAAAACTGGCCGATTACCTTGGCTTTTTGTTCATCTTCACGCATGTTCGTCTCCTAAATATTTGCACACATTATCGAAACGTCACTTGTCCTGCGCGGGTGTATCGGCCATATTTGGTGCAGCAACGGCCAAAAATAGGGCGGAAATGCAGGCAAGGCTCGTCACCATGCGCGCGCATAGCGCGGAAGAAATGCCACTCGCCGCCGGGGCGCATTGCAGCGACGGCTGGTCCGTCACCTCGCCCTGGCATTATCACGACATGCACCAACTGCTTTACGCCTTCGATGGCGCGGTGGAGGTGGAAGGGCTGCAGGGGCATTACAAAGTGCCGCGCCAGTTCGCGGTGTGGATCCCGGCTGGCGCCGTGCACCGCACCAGCATCCAGCGCATCCCCTCCGGCTCAGTGTTTCTCAGCCCGCAACTGCTGCCCTGCGCCATGGCGGCACCGCGCGTCATCGCCGCACCCGCACTGCTGCGCGAGATGGTGATGCACGCCATGCGCTGGCCGCTGGACCGCGCGGCAGATGAGATGAGCGAAGCCTATTTCACCTGCTTCGCCCGGCTGTGCGAGGAATGGATCGCCGAGAGCGTCAACCTGCTCCTGCCCTCCAGCACCGATGCGCGCATGGCCGCCATCATGGCACATACGGAACAGAATATCGCGACGGTAACGCTGGCCGATGTCTGCCGCGAAGCGCATATGACAGGGCGCACCCTGCGCCGGCATTTTCACAAAGCCGCAGGCATAAGCTGGGAGGAATACCGGCAGCGCCTGCGCATCTGCCTGGCGCTGGAAGCACTGGACAGCACAACAAACCCCATCGGCGAAATCGCCGCGACCCTGGGCTACGAAAACCCAGCCGCCTTCGCCCGCGCCTTCCGCAGCACCACAGGCCTAGCCCCGCGCGACTACCGGAAGACCGGGGGGTGACTTGTCCTGGGGGCGGGGATGTTCCACGGAAAAGGCCAGGGCTCTGCCGTCGTGCGCAGCACGCCTCCGGCGTGACGACCCGCCAAGGGCCGAAAGGCCCTTGGATCCCACCCGGGTCTTGGAAAGGGATGCCCTCGAGATCACGTAGTGGGACAGCCCGTGCAGGGCATCCCTTTCCAAGACCCGAAGTAGTGGGGGTCTGGGGCCTCAGGCCCCAGCGGGTCCAGGGCAGAGCCCTGGCCTTTTTTTCCGTGGAACACCCCCGCCCCAAGGACAAGTCACCCCCCGGCTTGCGCCGCCACGGGGGTGGGTCCTAGTCTTCGGGCATGAGCCAAACCCAGCCGGACCCGGATGCGGGGCTGCGCGCCTCGTTAAAAAAACACCAGCTTTTTGCCAGTGGCTTGTTAGCGCTGATGGCTGGGCTGGCTGTGGTGGGCTATTTGCTGCCGCCTTCGCCTGAGGCTGCTTTGCTGCGCGATGCCGCGAAGGCCGGGTTTATCGGCGGGGTGGCGGATTGGTTTGCGGTTACGGCGCTGTTCCGCCATCCGCTTGGCTTGCCCATTCCGCATACCGCCATTCTGCCGGCGCAAAAGGAGCGGCTGGGCCATGCTCTGGGGCGGTTTGTGGCCAACCATGTGTTTACGGAAACGGATTTGCGCAAGCTGCTCGGCAATCTCGACAGCCCCGCTTTGCTGCGCCGTTTCCTGTCCGACCCCAACGCCACCCGCCCTCTGGCCGAGGCGCTGGCTGGGATGCTGCCCAAACTCCTGGCCAGCATAGAGGACGGTCGGGCGCGGCGGCTGCTGGCGCGGTTTCTGCCCAAGCTGATCGGCGGCAAGGCGGCGGGCATTGTGGTGGCCAGGGCTCTGGCCGGGCTGGTTGCGGGCGGGCGGCATCAGGAGGTGTTCTCCTTCATCCTCACCCAGCTCAAGGAGACCATGTCCGCCCGCGAGGAAACTTTGGCCTCCGCCATAAAGGAGCGGGTGTCGCAGCATGGCGGCAAACTCGTGGGCTGGGCGCTGGGGGCGACGGTGGCCAAGCGTGTGCTGGTGGCGGTGAACCAGGAGCTGGAGCATGTGAGCCCAGACAGCTCCGAGATGCGCGATGCGTTTGACGAATGGGTGCATCGCGAGATCGACAAGATGGAAACCGACCCTGCCCGTGCGGCCGAACTGGGCCGCGCCATGCAGGGCGTGCTGGCGCATGACACGGTAAAAGCCTGGGCCTGGGATGTGTGGGCCCGGCTGCGCCGTGCTTTGGAGCTGGATGCCGCCAACCCGCACGGCCGCTCGGTGGCGGTGATAGAGAGCGCGCTGGGCAGCCTGGCCGAGGTTCTGGAGAAGGACGAAATTGCCAAGGCGCGGGTAAATGCCGCTGTGGAATCCATTGTTTTGAGGGCTTTGCCCGCCGCGCAGGCGGAGGGTGCCGCCTTCATCGGCCGGGTCGTCGGCGCCTGGGATGCGGCGACGATCACCGACAAGCTGGAGCTGCGCGTGGGCAAGGATCTGCAATACATCCGCGTCAACGGCACGCTGGTGGGGTTCTTCCTGGGCGCTGCCATCAACCTGGCGCTGCTGGTTGCCGGGCGATGAAGCGCGCTTGAAGCGGCTATGTTTTTTTGGTTTTGCGCCGCACTTCGCAAACATTTGTTAACCTGGGCGGGTTAAACAGAAATTACCGAAGCGGGTGTTTTGGCCCTCCGTATGGATCGCATCCCGGAAAAATTCCGGCCCGCATCGGTATTTCGCAATGGATGGAGGTTTGCACCGGAGGATCATCATGAGTGCCATCAGCATTTCCGCCCCCGGCGGCGGTTTGAATTTCGCCAACTCTCCCTATTCCCCACCAGCCACAAGCACACGCTCGACCGTCCAACTGGCCACTGGCGCCACAGTCACCACCATTCGCGGCTCCACCGGCGATGTGCTTGCGGTAGCCACAGCCGGACTTGCCGCGCAGAACGCGGCGAGTGGCCAATATGCGGGGGCCCAACCTGCTACCTCGACGCTCTACATTATAGCCTGAGCCCCCGCCCGCCTTAGGTAGGCCCGCCTTAGGTAGAATGGGGTTAGAGACTGTTTCAGAAGTCGCTCTGGTGAGTCGTCTAGTGGTGATTTCCGAGCACCGGCGCGGAGCGTACTTCAGTACGTGAGCACCGGCGCGCAGAAAATCGCCGCTAGACGGCCGCCAGAGTAGACTTATGAAACAGTCTCTTAGGTAATACGCGTTTCGAGCACACCTACGCCGGCGATCTCGCCGCGCAGCACATCGCCACGGGCGAGTGGGCCGACACCGTCCGGTGTGCCCGTAAAAATCAGATCGCCCGGGGCCAGGCGCACCAGGCGCGAGAGGGCGGCTATAATCTCCGGAACTGGCCAGATCATGTCCGCCAGATCGCCGGATTGGCGCGTCTGGCCGTTGACCTGCAGCGTGATGCGCCCCGCCGCGGGGTGATCCCCGGCCGGGATAATGGTGCCGATCGGCCCGGAGGCGTCGAAACCCTTGCCCATATCCCAGGGCTGGCGGGCGGCTTTGGCCTGTTCCTGCAGGTCCCGCCGCGTTAAATCCAGCCCCACGGCATAGCCGAATACATGGCTCAGCGCCGTTTCCACCGAGATATCCGCACCACCCTGGCCGATGGCCACCACCAGCTCCACCTCATGATGCAGATTTTCCGTGGCCGGCGGGTAGGGTGTGTCCGCCCCGCCTGTTACCAGCGCATCGGCCGGTTTGGCGAAGAAAAACGGCGGCTCGCGGCTGGGGTCACCGCCCATCTCGCGCGCATGGGCGGCGTAATTGCGCCCCACGCAATACACCCGGCGCACCGGAAACAGCCCGCCGCCTTGTACCGGCACGGCAATTTGCGGCGGCGGGGCTGTGACATATGCGTTCATGATCGAGTTTCCTTTACTTGGAGGGCGGCGGCGCATGCGTTATGATGCACGCCATGAAAGCCATTTTCGCCATGCTCGCCACGATTGCAATCCTCTCGCCGCTGGCCGCGACAGCCGGTGCGCCGGTGCCGCTCGGCCCCAACAAGGGCGTGTTCGGCGATTGGACCGCCGCCACATACGGCAGTGGCGCCAGCAAAATCTGCTACGCCTTCACCAAGCCGCAAAGCACCACCCCGCCGCTGGACAAGCGCGGGCTGACGATGCTGACGGTGACCGAGCGGCATGGCTCGCATGACGAGGTCTCCGTCACCCCCGGCTACATCTACCCCGGCAATGCCGCGATCAGCATGCAGCTCGGCCGCAACCGGCTGTCCTTCTACGTGCAGGATAATGTGGCCTTTACCGATGATGTAACCCAGGCGCTGAGCGGCTTCGCCAACCAGTCGCAAGCAGGTGTGACCGCCACCGGGCCGAAGGGCAAAAAGCTCACGGACCAGTTTTCGCTGAGCGGTTTTTCCGCGGCCTATAAAGCGATTGCGAAGGCCTGCCCATGAACGTGATCACAAACGATCTGCTGCTGCCCTCCGAGCGCGAGCGCATACTCGCCAAGGCCGCGCATTTTTCCCCGCCCGATTACGTGCTGCCGGATGGCAGGCGCGAGCTGGTGGGGCTGAACCGCGAGGAGTTGGTCGCGGAGATGGAAGCCTTCGGCGAGAAAGCATTTCGCGCCAAGCAGCTCTGGCATTGGATCTATCACCAGGGCGTGCGCGATTTCTCGGCCATGAGCAGCATTGCCCGGCCGTTGCAGGAGAAGCTCGCCGCGCATTTCGTGGTAGGGCGGCCCGATGTGGCCTCCGACCAGCTCTCGAAAGATCAGACGCGTAAATTCCTGTTCAAATTCCGCGATAACGAGGCGGTGGAGACGGTGTACATCCCCGACCGCCAGGAGGATCGCGGTGCTGTGTGCCTCTCCTCCCAGGTCGGCTGCACCCTCTCCTGCCGCTTCTGCCACACCGGCACGCAGCGCCTGGCCCGCAACCTCTCCGCCGCCGAAATCGTCGGCCAGTTCATGGCCGCGCGCGATGCCTATAGCGAATGGCCCAGCCCAAAAGGCGACACGCCGCGGCTGCTCTCCACCATCGTAATGATGGGCATGGGCGAGCCATTATATAATTACGAGAACGTCGCGAAAGCGCTGAAAATCATCATGGATGGCGAGGGCATCGGCCTCTCGCGCCGCCGCATCACCCTCTCCACCTCCGGCGTGGTGCCGATGATGGACCGCTGCGGCGAAGAACTCGGCGTAAACTTGGCCGTGTCGCTGCATGCTGTGACGGACGAGCTGCGCGACGAAATCGTGCCGCTGAACCGCAAATACAACATCGCCGAACTGCTAGCCGCCTGCGCCCGCTACCCCGGCGCCTCGAATGCACGGCGGATTACGTTTGAATACGTGATGCTGCGGGGCATCAATGATTCCGAAGCCGAAGCCCGCGAGCTGGTGCGGCTGATCAAAGGCCTACCCGCAAAAGTAAACCTCATTCCCTTCAACCCCTGGCCCGGCAGCACCTACCTGCCGAGCACGCCGGAAGGTTTGAAGAAGTTTGCGAAGATCGTGATGGATGCAGGCTATGCCTCGCCCATCCGTACACCGAGGGGGCGCGATATTCTGGCGGCCTGCGGGCAGCTCAAAAGTACGATGGAGACGGGCGCGGCGTAAATCCTTCCGCCCCCTCCAGCGTCTTCTCATACTCGATGAGAACATGCCGCTTGCGGCCAAAAGCCTGCGCCGGATAGCAGCGCGGAAAGCCGAAGCCTACCCGCTCCCAGAAACGCACCGCCGGCTGGTTGACGTCCACCACCGAGAGCAGGATCGAATCCGCCCCCTCAGTCTTCACCCAGGCCTCGAACGCCAGATAGATATCCGTGCCCACCCCCCGGCCGCGCCATTTCAGCTCCTGCAATTGCAGGCTCAAATACCATTGGTTCTCCCGCCGGTAATGCCGCAGAGCCAGGATAATACCGCCCAGCGCGCCGTTTGCCGCATACAGCCCTATCGGCAGCAGATGTTTCAGCGGCACCCCCGGGGGCACGTTGCGCAGCTCCCGCAGCGCCGCATTTGCCTTCGGCCGCCGCCCCTCCACGATTTCAAAATAATCATGGCAACGCTCCAGCAGCTTCTGCAGAACCGGCGCGTCCTTCTCCGTCAGACCATGCCCTGCCAGCCCACGCGCGGAGAATAATGGTTTATCGGTCCGAGGTGCCATGCATCATCCTTGCCACTTCCGTCTTATATCCCCAGCCTTAAATCCCGGGCCGCAGATCTACCCGGATCACATCGGCATGGTTATCCTCAACCCCCTCCTGCCAGCGCACGGAGCCGAACGGCCGGTCCAGCCGGCGCCGCACCGTGAGCGGCTTGCCTCCCATCTGAAACGCACTGGCATCGGCTTGGATCACCCGGTCCGCCTGGGTCATGCGCGAGCGCTGGTGCAAATAATCTCCCCAGGTCGGGCAATGGTAATGCTCCGTCCAAAGTGCGGGGTCGCCAATGTCGCGCGACAGCGACCAGGAAAACCCGCCGGTGCGCAGGCGGATGCTGCGGATTTTCTGCATCACCCCATAAAACGCCCGTGCCCGCGCCGGGTCCACGCGGTAGTCCAGTTCGATCACGATCGGCCCGCTGCGGGATGTCAGGCGCAATTTCGTCTCGGGCAGGTCGAGCGATTCCGCCATATCGGCATCGTTGGGCGAGACGCTCGGCATGCGCAGCCACAGGCCGATGGCCGGCGTCAGCGCCACCGCGATACCTGATACGATGATCGCCGGGCCGATCCCATCGGCGGTGGCCATATGCCCCCAGGCCCAGGCACCAAGCGCCACCCCGCCGGTCATGGCCCCCTGGAAACCCGCCAGCACACGCGCCGTCACCCAGCGTGGTGCGGAGAGCTGCACGGCGATGTTGAACATGGCGATGACCAGCATCCACAACGCCCCGGCCAGGAACAAGGCAGCACAGGTGAGATATACATTCCGGCTCAGGCCGATCACCACGATCATCGCACCGGTAATGAGCGCGCACATCCAAACCGCATGCTCGCCATCCATTCTGGTCCGCAATTGCGAGGTGAACAGCGCCCCGGTAACCGCGCCCACGCCATAAGCCCCGAGCAAAATCCCATAGGTTTCGGCATTACCGGCCAGCAGGGTTTTGGCAATCAAGGGCATCAAAGCGGAGACCCCGGAGCTAGCGGTGGCGCTGACCGCCGTGCGGATCAGGATGATGCGGATCGGCTGGGAATGGAAGGAATAGCGCAACCCGGAGATAATGGCCCGGGCGATGCGTTCCGGCGGCAGGCGCGGCGGCACGGTTTTCAGGCGCCAGGCGGCAAACACCAGGATGAGCGGGATATAGGCCAGGGCATTGGTGAGAAACGCCGCCACCGCGCCCAGTGCCGCCACCAGCAAGCCGCCTACCGCCGGGCCAAAACTGCGCGCCACATTATAGCTGATCGAGCCCAGCGCAATCGCGGCCGGGAGATTTTTCTTGCTCACCTGCTGGCCGATGGAGGATTGCCAGGCCGGGCTATACAGCGCCACGCCAGAGCCGATGAGGAAGCAGAACGCCAGCAGCAGCCAGGGCGTGATAAGATGCAGCGCGGCACAGATGGTAAGCCCCACAGCACTGGCACAGGCAAAACTCAGCCCCGCCAGTGCCACCTTGCGGCGGTCGAACATATCCGCAATCGCGCCGGCCGGCAGCGATACCAGCATCAACGGCAACATGCTGGCGGTCTGTACCAGCGCCACCTTGTCCGGCGCACTCGTCAGCCGCGTCATCGCCCAGGCCGCACCCACGCCCTGGATCAAACTGCCGAAATTGGACAGCACGCTGGCGGACCAGATCGCCCGGAACGTCTTCTCCCGCAGCGGGTCGAGAATGGACGGACGGACGGCATCCACGGGCGCTCCCGCATTATCGCTATTGCGGCCCGCCTGCCCCTCTATATCCGTCATAAATCGCATCCCTCCGCCGGCAAGCCGTTCCGCCGCCCATTGCCGGCGAGTATCCTCGCTATTGCCTGCGCTCACAACACACGAGCAGCCGGCTGACCCAAACCAGCGTCAGTTCGGCTTGCCAAATTCCGTATCGATAATCAGCTCCACGTTGGGGCCGAGAACGGATGGCAGGCCAAAGTCCGCCGTTTTAAGCGTTGTGGTGGCTTCGGCGCCGATGCGCGGATGGCCCATGAAGCCCTTTCCCGCGCCTATGAGTTCAACATTGAAAGTCAAAGGCACCGTCTTCCCGAGCAGGGTGAAATTCCCTTCAACCAGAGCATGAGTCGCGTCGATTTTCACAAAACGCGTCGAGATGAATTTTGCCTGCGGAAATTTTTTGCTGTCCAGATATTCCGGCCCAGCCAGTTCCGCCGCGAAGCCGGCTACGGGCGTCGTGATCGACGCGGTGTTCACTGTTGCCGCCAGCGTGTCGGCGGTGGCGTCGGTATCCCAGTGCAGCTTTCCTTCAACCTGGTTAAACCGGAAAACGCTCATGGAATAGCCAATATGCAAAACCTTGGCGATGACGGCGGTGTGGTCAGGGTCGAGCCCATAATCTCCCGCCGGTGCAAGGCTGGCATCGGGCTGGCCGGCATATACCCCCGGGGGCAACTGAGCGCGGGCCATGCTGATGGGGTAGATCGCGGCCGCTATTGCCAATGCGGTTAAGAGCGGCTTCCTCATGTCCTTCTCCTTGGATCGTTCCCTGTTCCTTGGGGTACCAAAAGCGTTTGCGCTGGGCAACCATCCCACGCCATGTGCTAATGGCGCCCTGTGCTGACGGCCCATGTGCTAACGGCTCATTTGTGGCATCCGCGTGACAACCGCCCACCGTCACAGTTCATCGCAAACCGGGCATAATACTGCCCCAAACCTGCCACATACTCCCCCGACACAGGACATGTGCCGCTTGAAGCAGCGGTGCTGTGGGCCAACATACCGGCAAAGGAGCAAACATGGGTGTCTATCTCATCACCGGCGGCGCGCACGGTATTGGCGCCGAGATCGCCAGGCGGCTGCATGGTGCGGGCAACTCCATATTGTTTGCGGATATCCAACGCGTGGCTCTGCCCGGCGTACGCAGTGTCATTTGCGACCTCTCGGATGAGGCGCAGATCGCCAGCCTGATGTTCGGGGTGGAGGCCGTGGAAGGACGGCTGGACGGGATCGTCTGCCATGCCCCGGATGACGTGGATTTTGCCAGCACCGGCCTGCTCATCAACGCCGCCGCCGGGCTGCTGCGCCAGCCGCGCGGTGCCGCCGTGGCGGTGCATCACGGCGGGCCGGCGGCGCTGCCTGCCCTCACCCGCAACCTCGCCCGCGACCTGGGCCCGGAAATCCGCGTCGACTGTATCGCGCCCTGCGGCACGGAGCATATCGACAATCTCGCCGCCTATCTTCTGGGCTAAACCACCGCCGTAGCGCTTGGTATGGCGCTGGCGGCTGCTTTGGGCTGCCAGCGTTTGAGCGGGCGCTGGGCCAAAGCGACCATCGTATAGGACACCAGCATCAGCAGCAGCCACGCCAGCAATTTTTGTAGCTGCACGATATGCCAATGCGCCGCCTGATTAGGGTAGCGCCAGACATCGGCGAAAGAGCCGATATTTTCCGCGAACCAGATGAATAGTGCCGTGAGGAAAAAGCCCAGCAGCAGCGGCATGGAACGGTGGCGGCGCCAGGGACAAAAATAAATCTTCGTGCGGCCGAACAGCACGCATACAGCCGCCAGCAGGTACAGCCTTAAATCCGGGATAAAATGGCAGGTGAAGAAATTCAAATAGATTGCCACGGCCACGCAGGTTAGTGCCGGCAACGCCGGGTGACGAGCGAAGCGGAAATCCAGCAGCCGCCAGATACGGAACAGATAAGAACCGATGGCCGCGTACATGAAGCCGGTGAAGAGCGGCACGTGGCCGATGCGCAGAAAACTGGGCTCGGGATAAACCCAGGCGCCGATGGCGGTTTTGAAAATCTCCATCGCCATGCCGGTAACATGGAAGATGAAGATGATGCGCGCTTCGGTGAAACTCTCCAGCCGCCAATAAAGCATACCAACCTGGATGAGCAGCGCCGCACCGAACAGGAAATCGAGCCGCGGCAAAGCAGCATGCACCGGGTAGATGAGGCTGGTAAGTATGATGAGCCCCAGCAGCGCCGCACCGAACAGGCAAGCCCAGCCTTGCTTGAGGCCGAAGCGGAGGAATTCATAAGCCCCGGTGGCAAGCGGACCCCGTGCCAACGCAGCCGCGCCCAGCCGTCGTTCCCATCCTAGGGCGCGGGCAAGAAACGGCCATTCGGCGGTGCTTGTTCTTATATCTTCGGCCACATTGCCCTTTTGCCAGAATCACGGAAAAAGAAAACATTTGACTTAGATTGTATTTAGATATATCTAAACTGTATCTGAAACGCAGTTAGGAGTAAAAATGCGTATTTTCAAACACTTAATCGAACACCATCGTGAGGGGCACGGCCACCGCCGCTTCATGCGAGGCGAGGGGCATGATCATCACCGCCATTTCGGCCGTGGCGGGCGGGTTGCCCGCTTCCTGGAACATGGCGATCTGCGCCTGCTGGTGCTGCACCTCATTGGTGAAGCCCCGCGCCATGGCTATGAGCTGATCAAGGCCGTGGAAGATCTCACCGGTGGCGCCTATGCGCCGAGCCCGGGCGTCATCTACCCCACTTTGACCATGCTCGAAGAGCTGGGGCAGGCCGAAGCCGCCGCCGAAGGCACCAAAAAGCTCTATAGCATCACCGATGCCGGGCGCGCGGCTCTGGCCGAAAGCAAGCCGGTGCTGGACACCATATTGGCCCGTCTGGCCGGCAGCACGGGGGGGCGGGAACATGCCGTGCCGGTGCTACGCGCCATGGAAAACGTGAAGACCGCTTTGCGCCTGAAACTGGGCGGCCGCGCCGCCTCGGCCGAGAGCATGCGCCGCATCGCCGACGCCCTGGACGAACTCGCCCGCAAAATCGAGGATTTTTGATCCCATGCAGACGCAAGCCATCATTCTCACCCGCCAAGCGCCCGAATTTATCGACGCGCTCTGCACCCATTTCGCCGCGGACCATGCGCGTTATGTGCAGCATGACACTGCGGCGGCGGGGCTGATCACCCTGCCCGGCAACGGCGCCTGCCTGCTGCATGCGCAGGCTGACAGCCTGATACTGGAGCTGCAGGCGCCTGAGGAAAACACCGCCGCTCTGGCCGATTTCCTCACCCGCCACATCCGCCGCCTGCCGCAGGGGCACGCATTGAGCGTCATCTGGCGCGCAACAACAGGAGCAACCGCATGAACGCCACCACCAGTATCCCCACCCCCAATGCCAAGCGCTATCTCGGGCAGTTCGTAAAACATTTCGCGCATAAACTGCCCTTCGTGCGGCACGAGACCAACGAGCATGGCGAGGTCGCGTTTTCCTCCGGCCTGTGCACGCTCGATGCCGATGACACCCGCCTCTCCATCATCGTGAATGCCGGTTCGCCGGAAGAGATCGACCAGTTGAAAGATGTGGTGGACCGGCATCTGGTTCGCTTCGCCTTCCGCGAGGACATCGCCATCAACTGGAGTTAAGGCGCTTTCGGTGCTACCCGCGCGGCGTGAAAAGAATTTTCCGCTCCGCACCGGTTCAGCACTTCATCGCCTGGGTGCTGGCGCTTTATGTCCGGCTGGTGATGGTCAGCCAGCGCTGGCGGATCGTGGGGGATGAAAACCTGCGGCTCCTGGCCGGAGACGCCCCGTTCATCGCGGTATACTGGCATGAGACGCTGCCCAGCATCCCCATTCTGCTCCGCCGCGCGCGGGCAGCGGGGATGACACGCCAGGCCATGGGGCTGGCCAGCCGGCACCGCGATGGGCGGCTGGTGGCCTATATTCTGCAAAACCTCGGGCTGGAGCAGGTGGCGGGTTCCACCAGCAAGGGTGGTCCGGCGGGCTTACGCGGCTTGGCGCAGGCGCTGGCGGCGGGCAAACACGTCACCCTCACCCCGGACGGCCCGCGCGGCCCGCGCCGCAGCGCGGCCCCCGGCGTGGCGCAGCTCGCGGCTTTAACCGGCGCGCGCGTACTGCCCTGCGGTGTGCATATCTCGCGCGCCGTTACACTTAACTCCTGGGACCGCATGCGCCTGCCTTTGCCCTTCGGGCGCGGCGTGCTGGTGGTGGGCGCGCCCATCACCCTGGGCGACGATTGGCAGGCCGGGCTCGCGGAGATCAATGCGGCTTTGAACATTGTTCAAAAACGGGCTGAGACATGATGCTCCGCCTCTACGCCGCCGCCACCAGCCTGGCCCCACCGGTATTGCGGCGGATGTTGCGCAAGCGCGTGGCCACGGGCAAGGAAATCGCCGCCCGTTTGCCCGAGCGCGAGGGCATCACCGCCCTGCCCCGCCCCGGCGGCAAACTCATCTGGGTGCATGCCGCCAGCAACGGTGAGACCATGAGCGTGCTGCCGGTGCTGCACGCTCTGGCTGGGCAGGCGAACATCCTGCTCACCACCGGCACAATCACCTCCGCCAGACTGGCCGAGACCCGCCTGCCCGCCGGCGCCATCCACCAATTCGTGCCGCTCGACGTGCCCGCCTGGGTCTCCCGCTTTCTCACCCATTGGCGCCCGGACGCGGCGGTGTTTCTGGAAAGCGAGATCTGGCCCAACATTCTGCGCGCCTGCGATGCGCGCGGCATCCCGCGCCTGCTCATCAACGCCCGCATGTCCGACACCTCGGCCCGCAACTGGCGCCGCCTGCCCGGCATGGCCCGCACCCTGCTCGGCGGGTTCCGCGCCGTACTGGCGCAATCCGCCGGCGATGCGGCAAAAATCCGCACCCTGGGTGTGGAGGTGCAGGAATGGGGCAACCTCAAATTTTTCACCGACCCTTTGCCGGTGGACGAAACCGCTCTGGCCACACTGCAAGCGCAAATCCCCGGCCCCTGCTGGCTCGCCGCCAGCACCCACCCCGGCGAGGAGGAAATCTGCGCCGCCGCGCATGACCTGCTTCTCGCAAAATTCCCAGATCTGATCACCATCATCGTCCCGCGCCACCCCGGGCGAGGGGCTGCCGTCGCCGCCATCTGCGGTAACGCCCCGCGCCGTTCACAGCACCAACCGCCCGTGCCCGGCAAAATCTACGTGGCGGACACGCTCGGCGAGCTGGGCCTGTTCTTCCGCGCCGCTCCTTTTGCCTTCATCGGCAATTCCCTGGTCGGCTTCGGCGGGCATAACATCATCGAGCCCGCGCTCCTCGCCCGGCCCGTGCTCTCCGGCCCGCATCTGGAAAACTTCGAGGAACCCGCAGCACTTTTGCGCGCAGCCGGGATGCTGGTGGAGGTTACCGACGCCGCCACCCTCGCCGCCGCCGCCGCCGCCTGGCTCACCACCCCGCCCAACGGCATGGCAGCCACCGCGTGTTTTGCCGCGACAGCGCAATTGCCTCTTCGCGTCGCCGGGCTCATCATGGCGCAACTGCCATGAAAGCACCATGAAAGCACCTCGTTTCTGGACGCAACGCGGCCTGGCCGCCCAGGCCCTGCGTCCCTTCAGCCTCATCACCCGCATCGCCACGGCGCAGCGTATGCGTAAACGCGGCGTGTCGCTGGGCATCAAAACCATCTGCATCGGCAATGCCGGGGTCGGTGGCGCCGGCAAAACCATGGTGGTGCTGGACATCCTCCGCCGCCTGAAACCCAACCCTTACGGCCTCACCCGCGGCTATGGCGGCACGCAGGCCGGCCCGCTGCTGGTGGACCGCGGCCAGCATGAGGCCGTGGATGTCGGCGACGAAGCCATGCTGCTCGCCGCCGTCGCCCCCACCGTGGTGGCGCACGACCGCGCCGCCGGTGCCCGCCTCGCTTTGGCCGAAGGGGCCAGCGCCATCGTGATGGATGACGGGCTGCAAAACCCCTCCGTGCAGAAAACGCTTTCACTCCTGGTCATCGATGGCGGCTACGGCTTCGGCAACGGCCTGCTCCTGCCCGCCGGCCCCTTGCGCGAGCCGGTGCGCGCCGCCGCCGCCCGCTGCCAGGCCGCCGTGCTCATCGGCGCGGATGAAACCGGGGCGCTGGCCCTGCTCCCCCCCGGCCTGCCGGTGTACCGCGCCGAGCTGCAGCCGCTCTGCGCCGAATCCCTCGCCCGCCGCCCGGTCATCGCCTTCGCCGGCATCGGCCGCCCGGAGAAGTTTTTCCGCTCCGTTCTCGCTCTGGGGGCCGAGCTGGTGGATACGCACTCGTATCCCGACCACCATGTCTATTCCGCGCGCGATATCACCTCGCTGCTCGGCCAGACCTCCTCCACCGGCGCAAAACTCGTGACCACGGCTAAGGATTACGTAAAACTCCCGCCAAGCTTACGCGCCGCCTGCCTCGTGGTGCAGGCCCGGCTCACCTGGGAAGACGAAGCCGCCTGGGAAAATCTGCTGAAATGAGCGGCGAACAAGTGAAGTTCGCCCATCGCGCGGAAGCCGCGCTGGTCTGGCTGCTCATCCGCCTCCTGCGCCCGCTCTCCCCCGCCACCGCCTCGCGCATCGGCGCTGGCGTGGCGGGCTTTATCGGCCCGTTCATCCCCACCTCCAAAACCGCCGATAAAAACCTGCGCCTGGCCATGCCCGAGCTGGATGCAGCGCAACGCCGGCAGATCGTGAAAGAATGCTGGCAGAACCTGGGCGCCACCGCCGCCGAGCTGGTGAACATCGGCAAAATCCATGAAATCCCGCTGGACGCGCCCGGCCCCGGCTTCACCGTGATCGGCTGGCACGAACACGCCGCCCCCGCCATCGCCGCCGCGCAAGCCGCAGGCGGCCCCACGCTCTTCTTCACCGGCCATATCGGCAATTGGGAAATCCTGCCCGCCAGCGGCTTCGCCCATGGCGTGGACATCGGCTTCATGTACCGCGCCGCCAGCAACCCGCTCGTCAACAACATGATCATGCAACTGCGCGAA
The DNA here is from genome assembly GCA_026224825.1 of bacterium. Taxonomy (GTDB): domain Bacteria; phylum Pseudomonadota; class Alphaproteobacteria; order Acetobacterales; family Acetobacteraceae; genus Acidocella. The sequence continues at coordinate 125,301 of JAMFRO010000084.1, forward strand.
TCCAACTTCCAACGTAAACTCACCATGTTCGCCAAAGGTGCCCCCGGTGGCCGCGCCGCCTACACCCATCTGCTCAAAGGCGGCATCCTCGGCCTGCTCGTGGACCAGAAACTGGACACAGGCCTGCCCATCCCCTTCTTCGGCCACACCGCCATGACCATGGATGCGCTGGCCATTTTCGCCCTAAAATTCCGCTGCCCCGTCATCCCCACCCACGTCACCCGCATCGCCCCCGCCCGCTTCCACGTCATCTGCGAAGCCCCCCTGGCCCTGCCAGCAACAGGCGACAAACAAGCCGACCTGACCACCCTAACCACCACCATGAACCAAACCCTGGAACACTGGATCCGCCAACGCCCCGGCGCCTGGCTGTGGCTGCACCGGAGATGGCCCAAGGGGACTGTGGTTAAGTAAAAAGGCTGGGGCTCCGCCCCTGACCCCTAGACTTTAAGGATATGAGAGAGGGGCTATGCGCCCCCACGGACCGTGAACAATGTTCACGGTCCGTGGGGGCGCATAGCCCCTCTCTCATATCCTTTTAAAAGCTAATGGGGGTCCGGGGCCTCAGGCCCCGGCGGGTCCAGGGCGGAGCCCTGGCCTTTTTACTTAACCACCCGCCCCTGCCATTCCCGGTCCAGCGCGGCGTTCAGCTCGGCGCCGAAGAGGACGACGTAGGCGGTTATGTAGAACCACATCATCAGGCCGATGAGGGTGGCGAGGGGGCCGTAGCTGGCTGAGTAGGCGGCGAAGTGGCCTACGTAGAAGCCGAATGCGGACGAGGCGGCTAGCCAGGCTATGGTGGCTACGGCGGCGCCGGGGGCGTAGAACAGGCGGCCTTTGCCGTCGGGGCCGTAGCGGTAGAGGAGGGCGAGGGCGCCGGCGATGAAGAGGATCATGGTGCCGGGGCCTATGAGGGCGGCGAAAAAGCTGAACTCGGGGGGCAGGTAGAGATGGGCGAGGACGATGGGTACCAGGACCAGGAAGCCGATGGCGAGGCCGGCGCCGATGACGGCGATGATGGTCATGCTGAAGGCGACGAGTTGGAATTGGATGATGCCGCGGGATTCTTCCTCGTTATAGGCGAGGGTGAGGCCGTTGAGGATGGATTTGGTGCCGGTGGAGGATGACCAGAGCGAGATCACCAGCGAGACGATGAAGGACACGCCAAGGCCTTTGGTCGGCTGGGCGACGATGCTGTCGATCCGGTCGGAGATGAGTTGGAAGGCGGCGGGGGGCATGAAGCCCTGGATGTAGTGCAGTTGCGGCTGCACGGTATCTGGGTTGTACACCAGCCCGTACAGCGAGATGAGCATGGTGATGGTGGGGAAGAGGGCGAGGGTGGCGTAGAAGGCGCAGCCCGCCGCCACCAGCGACACGCGCTGCGAGGCGGTGGCCCTTCCTGCGGAGATGATGGCCTGCCGGAGCAGAGGCAGAGACCCGCGATCGAAAAGCGTCCTGATCATAGCTACAGATTTAGGCGGTGCCCGGCGCGCCGGGCAACCCTTGCACTAAACTGTAATGTTAACCCTCGAGAAGAAAAGCCTTTACGCGCCCCATGCTGGCATAATCCATCAGTGCGGGCGCGTGCCCGGCATCCGGCACGATGTAACCTTCCGCCCCGGTGGAGAGCATCCGGTCGTAGGTTTCGGGGAGGAGCAGATCGCTCTCCGCCCCGCGAATCACCAGCCGCGGCATGTTGATGAACCCCCAGATCGGCCATGTATCCACATCCAGCGGCACGGTGGCGCGCATCGGCTCGATGATTTTTGGGTCGTAATGCATGGTGAAACTGCCCTGGCCGGTCTGGTCCAGCACCTGGCGGGCGGAGAAACGGGCGAGATGCGCCCATTCGGACGGCGAGAGCTTGCCGAACGGCGCGTGGATGAGCCGCAGATGCGCCTCCAGCGCCGCCAGGGAGGGAAAGCGCTCCGGGGAGCCTGCCATATAATCGCGGATGCGCAGCAGCGAGGCGGCGGGGATATGCGGGCCGATATCATTGAGCACGAGGCGGGTGATCGGCGTGCCGGGGGCGGCCGCCAGCATCATGCCGCAGATGCCGCCCAGCGAGGTGCCGACCAGCGCCACCGGCTTGTTGAGCATGGCAAAGAGATGCGAGAGTGCGGCCACGTAGCTCGGCGGCTGGTAGGACATCGCCTCTGGCAACCAGTCCGACTTGCCGCGCCCCGGCAGGTCCGGGCAGATGACGTGGAACCGGTCCTCCAGCGCCTCGGCCAACGTATCAAAATCGCGCCCATTACGGGTGAGCCCATGCACGCACACCACGGCGGGCGCGGCGGGATTGCCGAATTCGACGAAGGCCATTTTATGGAAGCGCGTGCCGAGCAGATAAGTCACCGAACCAGAACGCGCCATCCAAATACCCCCATCGACCAAAATCTTCGGTTGATCTAAGGCTTAGATGATGCCGCCCGCCGCCTCAACCAACCCCCGCCGCGTTGTTTTGACCGCTGTTCTGGTGATATGCGGCACAATCAACCTGCTGGTGCTGAGCAATATCCTGCTTCGCCACCCTTTCATCAACGCCGATTTCATCGGTTTCTGGGCCTACCCGCGTTTTTCGCCGCTTGACCAGATCTACAACCCCGATGCGATGATGCGCTTCCAGCAGAATCTATACCCCGGCTATAAGAGTTTTTTCCCTTACACCTACCCGCCGGATTTCCTGCTGTTCTGCGGCTGGATGCGCGGGGTTTCCTATAATGCGGCGCGGGCCATCTGGCTGCTCTGCGGGCTGGCGGTTTTTTGCGCCGCCGGCTGGGCGCTTTTGCGCAGGCCTGTGGGGGTGCTGGCTCTGCTGGCCAGCCCGGCGGCTTTGCTGTGCATCGTGCTCGGGCAAAGCTCGTTCTTTATCAGCGCGTTGCTGCTGGGCGGGCTGGCGGCGCTGCCACGGCGGCCCATACTGGCCGGGGTGCTGTTCGGCCTGCTCACGCTGAAGCCGCAGATGGGGCTGCTGCTGCCTTTGCTGCTTCTGGCGCGCGGCGAGTGGCGGGCCATCATCGCTGCCGCTTTTACCGCCGCGCTGCTGGTGGGCGTGTCCTGCCTCGCTCTGCCGCCTGAGCTGTGGCGGCTCTGGCTGACCTCCCTGCCGCAGATCCAGCGGGATTATTTCAACGGCGGGGTCAATCTGAACATCATGATCACCCCGGCCGCCAATTTGGTGCATCTAGGGGCGGTGCCTGCACTTGCCATGGGCGTGCAGGCGCTGTGCACCCTGGCGGCGGCGGCACTCACCTGGGCGGCGGCCCGGCGCGGCAGCTACGCCCAAGCGGTGGCGGTGCTGCTGGCCGCCATGTTCCTGGCCCAGCCGCATGCCTACGCCTACGACCTCGCCGCTCTGCCCGCCGCTTTGGTGCTGGGCCTGCGCGGCGCCCCGCTTTGGGGCCAGGCGCTGGGCGGCGTGCTGTATCTGGCCCCGCTGCTGCTGCTCTCCCCCTGGGCCGGCGGTTTCGTTTACGCCCCGCCGCTGGCCCTGCTGCTCGGCCTGCTGTGCTGGCTTGCATTACGGTCCCAAGCAGGCGCAGAGTCACGCCATGAGCCAGTTTCTATCGCCCTCTGAGCCACACGTCAGCGCCGGCATTTTGCTCCGCCGCTTCTTCGCTTTAATCGCCGATTTCTTCCTCATCGGCATCATTTTCTGGGTGGCGGTGATTTTCATCGGTATTTTCGGGATTTTCACGCTGGGCATCGGCTGGCTGGCCTTCCATGTGCTGCCCGCACTGCCCTTCGCCTATTACACTTTACTGGTGGGCAGTTCAGGCGCCACGCCGGGGCAGCGCATCTTCGGCCTCACCGTGCGGCAGGAGGGCTCACTTGCCCGCCCGAGCCTGCCGCAGGCTTTCGTCTGGTCGCTGCTGCTCTCGCTCAGCTTCGCCTTCGCCTGCATTCCCTTCCTTGTCGCTTTGCTCAATCCGCGCCACCGCGCCACGCATGATATTCTCTCAGGGCTGGTGATTCTCCGCGCAGGACAGATTCCTTATTGACGTAGCCCCGCGAAGACCCAAAGATTAGGCAGACATGAGCTTCAAGCCTGCACGCCGACCGCATTTCTTCTACACCACGGCGCCGCTGCCGTGCCCCTACGTGCCGGGCCGTACCGAGCGCAAGGTGGTCACGGAACTCACCGGGGTGATGGCGGAGTCCCTGCACGACAAGCTCTCGCGCGGCGGTTTCAGGCGCAGCCATAACATCGCCTATGCGCCTGTGTGCCCGAGCTGCAATGCCTGTGTGCCCATCCGCATCCGCGCGGCGGATTTCGAGCCCAGCCGCACGCAAAAACGCATATTGCGCGCCAATGCCGATATGCAGGTGCAGGAAATGCCGCCCCGCGCCACGGCCGAGCAGTTCCAGCTCTTCCAGGCCTACCAGCGCCAGCGCCATGGCGAGGGCGATATGGCCACCATGAGCTTCTACGACTACCGCGCCATGGTCGAAGACACGCCCATCGAGACCGCGGTGATCGAATTCCGTATGCCCAACGGCCAGCTCGCCGGCGCGTGCCTCACCGACCGCCTGGGAGACGGGCTCTCGGCGGTATACTCTTTCTTCGACACCAGCCTCACCACCCGCTCGCTCGGCACCTATGCCATCATGTGGCTGGTCCAACGCGCCGTGGAGCTGGAACTACCCAACGTGTACCTCGGCTATTGGGTCGAAGAGAGCCGGAAGATGGCTTATAAGGCTAAGTTCCGTCCCTCAGAGATTCTTCGCGCGGGGCAGTGGGTGCCGATGCATGAGCCACAAATGAGCACAGTTCCAGCTTTTGTGGCCGTTGAGGGGTAGGCCCCCGTTTTTCGCCAGCCTCGCACCATTTACCAAGTAACTGTCCACAGATTTTGGTGGCACTAAATTCCGCATAAGGGAGAGTCTGCATGGCTGACGGAGGTTGGGTTGTTCTGGGAACCGCACTTGGCACGGCTGGTTCAGTTCTAACAACGTGGCTGAACGCCTACCTTCTTCAAGACAAAACTAACAAGGTCTATGACAAAAAGGTTATATTACTTTTGACGACAATGCTGGAAAGCGGCAATAACTGGCATGAATTTACAGAACTTAAGCGTTTAATCGGCGCAGAGAATAAGGATGTAAAAGAATATTTAATCATGCTGGGTGCTCGGGGTAACGAAAAGAACGACACTCAATGGGGGCTACTAAAGCGTAATCCATTACCCGCAAAGTCGCCCAAAACGATGAATGGCGCTCAATCAAACCCGACACATGTCGTGTCTAATTGAACGCCATTTCGCGATAGGCTATTTTAGTAGTTGTCGCGCAACCTACCGCCAACTGCACCCGCCACGCTGGCGATGAAGCCGCCTATGAGCAGCGAGACGAAGCCGAACAGCAACGCGCCGGAAGCCGCCTTGCGGGCTTTATCCGCCACCTGCTTGGTTTTGACGATATCGGCCTGTTCGCGGTTCAGCACATCGCTTACCCGCGCCTGGGCATCTGCCGTGTTCAGCCCGGTTTGTTCCGTCACGAGCTGGGCCAGATAGGCCTGGTCATCGGGCGGTACGCCGCCCAGCGTGGCGTATTCGGCCACAATCACGCTGGCCTGGCCGTTCAGTTCCCTATCCGTCACCCCAGGTGCTGAGGTGCCTATAACCGTGCCGCCGCCAGGCGGGGTGCGGAGCAGCAGCGCGGTGTAGTAGGAGTTTGGCAGAGCGGTGGCGGCATCGGCCGCCGCCTTGGTCCCCAAGGAAGCGCCGCCGGTGCTGGCCGCGCCAAGGGCTGCCACGGTGAACAGCACCGAGAGTGCCCAGGCCAGGAAGCCGTGGGCTGTGTCGCGGAAGAACACTTCATCCGTATGCACCGCGACGTATTTGGTGCGCAGCCGCCCGGCCATATAGCCGCCCACGAAGCTCGCCACCCATTGCACGATGATGAGCCACACGGCGGCCAGAGCGGTAAAGCCGGCGACGGACACGCCCTCGCCACGCCAGGGCGAGACGGCGGCGAGGCCCAGGCCCGCGCCGAATATGCCCAGTATCGTGGCGATGGCGGCGGCACTCACGCCGCCGGCGAACACCGCGGCCCAGGAGACGGCGGAGACGTTTCCGCCGGGCGTAATCGCCTCGCCGTCCTCCAATCCGGTTAGAATGATGTCACTCATATTCCTGCCCCCTAATGCCAGAGGAGAAGCAAAATGATGATGATGGGAATGGGCACGCCGAGCAGCCAGAGTAGAATGGCAGGCATTTTTGGTTCCTCCAAGTGTTGGTTTGGTCCCATTCATTTCGGCGGCTAAGTCATTGCTTCAAGGCGAAAAGCCTTGGATGGCGCCGTTGTCACACGGCTGTTAATGTTGGGGACGGCGTGCCCGCAGCCTTGCGTCCCCGCAGCGCCCATGCGAAACCGCCCTCACTTCACGTGACTGGCGATTTGAGATGGGACACCATCGGGAAGCGTGAAGTTTTTCGCCGCGCGCCTGGGCAGTCTCAGTTATAGGAGCCGCCACGTGTCCGATATCGTCCCCATCCGCACCGCCCTCATCTCTGTTTCCGACAAAACCGGGCTGATCGATTTTTGCACCGCCCTCGCCGGGCATGGCGTGAAAATCCTCTCCACCGGCGGCACCGCCAAGGCCATACGCGAGGCTGGGCTGGCGGTTACGGATGTATCCGAGCACACCGGCTTCCCCGAGATCCTCGATGGCCGTGTAAAGACGCTGGTGCCGCAGGTACATGGCGGCATCCTGGGCCGACGCGGCGTGGCTGAACATGTGGCGCAGATGGCGGAGCATGATATTGCCCCCATCGATCTGGTCGCGGTGAACCTTTACCCGTTCGAGGCCACCGTGGCGCGCGGTGCGGCGTTCGAGGATTGCATCGAGAATATCGACATCGGCGGCCCGGCCATGATCCGCTCGGCGGCCAAGAACCATGAGAGCGTGGCGGTGCTGACGCAGCCTGCGCATTACGCAACGATTCTCGCCGAGCTGAAGGCGCATGGCGGCACCACCCTGGCCACACGCAAGCACCTCGCGGCATCCGCCTATGCCCGCACGGCCGCGTATGATTCCGCCATCTCCGGTTGGTTCGCAACGCAGAATGGCGAGGAGTATCCTGAGACTTTCTCTTTCTCCGGTGCGAAGAAGCAGGAGCTGCGCTACGGCGAGAACCCGCATCAGACCGCCGCCTTCTATACCTCTTCCCCCGCCCGTTTCGGTGTGGCAACCGCCACGCAAGCGCAAGGCAAGGAGCTGTCCTACAACAACTATAACGACACCGACGCCGCCTTCGAATGCGTCGCGGAATTCTCCGAACCGACCATCGTGATCGTGAAGCATGCCAACCCCTGCGGCATCGCCACCGCCGCCAATGTGGCCGATGCATGGGACGCCGCTCTGGCCTGCGATCCGGTCTCCGCCTTCGGCGGGATCGTGGCGCTGAACCGCACGCTCGATGCCGCCACGGCCGAGAAAATTGTGACGATCCTCACCGAGGTCATCATCGCCCCCGACGCCACGGACGAAGCCAAGCAGATCCTCGCCCGTAAAAAGAACCTCCGCCTGCTCACCACAGGCGGCGTGCCGGACCCGGTGGCCACGGGGGTCACTTTCAAATCCCTGGCCGGCGGGTTTTTGCTACAAAGCCGGGACGCCGGGCGCATCACCCCGGCCGAGCTTAAAATCGTCACCGAACGCGCCCCCACAGCGGCGGAAATCGACGATCTGATCTTTGCCTTCCGTGCCGCCAAGCATGTGAAGTCCAACGCCATCGTCTATGCCAAAAACCACGCCACCATCGGCATCGGCGCCGGGCAGTCCAACCGCGTGGACTCCGCCCGCATCGCCGCCTGGCGCGGCAAGGCCGCGAACCTCGATTTTACCGGCTGCGTCACCGCCTCGGACGCCTTCTTCCCCTTCGCTGACGGGCTTGAGGCCGCCATCGCCGCCGGGGCCACCGCCGTCATCCAGCCCGGCGGTTCCATCCGCGATAATGAGGTGATCGCGGCTGCCAACAAGGCGGGTATTGCCATGGTGTTCACCGGCATGCGGCATTTCCGGCACTGAAACACTCCGTCAATCATTAACATGGACCGATCCGGCGCCAACCGAGTATAAAGCGAGTCATGCCGATGAATGTCCCCTTCCTCCCCGATTGGATGCCCGGTTGGGCCATACTGGCCCTGGCCGTGCCGGCTTTGCTCTGGGGCCTGGCCTTCCTGCTGGTGCCGTTCAGCACCATTGGGCTGAAGGCGCGGCTGGAATCGCTGGAGGGCCAGGTGGAAGCCATGCATGAGGATCTGCGCCTCATGGCCATGCGCGCCTCGGGCGCTCTGCCCACCGCGGCCCGGCATCTGGACCCGTATGACGACGTGCCGCAGTTCAACGCGCTGAAACGTGGCCGCGCCGCGCCGGCCGCCGAGCCCGAAACCCCACGCCGCGCCCCCATTCCCACCCCCGCTCCCAGCGCCCCGCGCGCGAATGAGCGGTTGACGCCACTGCCCCCCTCCATCCGCCCCCGCCGCGAGCCCCGGCTGGACTGAGTGAGAGTTTTTGTCTCCGGCGCCACTGGTTACATCGGCGGCGCCATTGCCCGCCATGCCGTCGTGTATGGCGTAGTGTATGGCGGCGTACGGCAGCGCACTGAGCTGGGCGCCGGCATAAAACCCGTCATCACCGGCGACCTCTCGGAGACCCGCTTTGGCCTGCCCGATGTGGATGTGGTGATCCATGCCGCCGGCCTCGGCCATAAACGCGGGGTAGACCACGCCACCTGGCAGCGCCAAAACGTGGATGCCGCCGTAAACCTCGCCCGCGCCGCCAGACTGGTGGGTGCAAAACGCTTCATCCTCATTTCCACCGCTTATGTGCACGGCCGCATCCATGATGGCGTGGTGAGTGATGACACCGCCCCCACCCCCATGGATGACTACGCCCAGAGCAAGCTGGATGCCGAAGCCGCCGTGATTCAGGCTTTTGGCCCCGGTGTCAGCATCATCCGCCCCACCGCCGTTATCGGCCCCGGCTGCCCCGGCAATATCCAGCTCCTTATAAAGCTGCTGAAACGCGGCATGCCGCTGCCTTTCGCGGCACTGGGCAACAAACGCGGCTTCATCCCCGCCACCGACCTCGCCGCCCTGGCCCTGGCCGTGGCGCAGGCCGAAAACCCGCCCCCGGTGATCCTCGCGGCCCATCCCGAGACCATTTCCACCCCCGCCCTCATCCGCGCTCTGGCCGAGGGCCTGGGTGTGCCCGCCCGCCTGCTCCCCTGCCCCGCCGCCCTGCTTTCCCTGGGCGCCACAATCACCGGCCGCAGCGCCATGTGGCAAAGCCTCTCTGGGAATTTCGAAACATCTCCCCGCGCCGCCCTGGCGTTGGGCTGGAAACCGGCGGAATCCCTGGTGGAATCCCTGATCGCCACGGCACGGTATAGTAATACCACACACAAAACCCCTTGACGCAGCATCGCAATCTCCCCATAAGCCGCCGCACGGTGTGCGGACGCACACCTCTCTTTGAGTGAGAGCCGGATCGTTCTCACCCAAGGATCACTTTGTGATCCTTGGGTGAGAACGATCCGGCTCTGTTAACTAGGTGAACACATGAAAACGACAATTTCCATCAAGCCGGCGGATGTGAAGAAGGACTGGATCCTTATCGACGCCGAAGGCCTGATCCTCGGCCGCCTCGCCGCCATTGTGGCGACCCGCCTGCGCGGCAAGCACAAGCCGACCTTTACCCCGCATGTCGACTGCGGCGATAACATCGTCATCGTCAACGCGGAAAAAGTGAAGCTGACCGGCAAGAAGCTGGACGACTCCTTGCTCTATTACCACACGGGCTACGCCGGTGGCATCAAGAGCCGTTCCATCAAGGACCGCCTGACCGGCAAGAATCCGCAATCCGTGGTCGAGAAGGCCATCGAGCGCATGATCACGCGCGGCCCCCTGCAGCGCCAGCAGATGAAGAACCTGCACGTCTATGCCGGCCCGGAACACCCGCACGCCGCACAGCAGCCCAAGGCGTTCGACGTCGGCGCGCTGAACACCAAGAACCGGAGGGCTTAATCCATGTCCGACACCAATGCATTTGCCGGTCTGAAAGACCTTTCCACCACCGTAACCGCTGAGAACGCCGCACCCGTGCGCGTTGCCAAGCGCGACGCGCTGGGCCGCTCCTACGCCACCGGCCGCCGCAAAAACGCCATCGCCCGCGTCTGGGTCAAGCCCGGCAAAGGCGAGATCCTGATCAACGGCCGCAAGGCGCCGGTGTACTTCGCCCGCCCCGTGCTGCGCATGCTCATCACCCAGCCCTTCCTGGTGGCAGACCGCTACAACCAGTTCGACGTGTATTGCACCGTCAACGGTGGCGGTCTCTCCGGCCAGGCCGGCGCTGTGCGCCACGGCATCTCCCGCGCGCTCACACTGTACGAGCCGGAACTGCGTGGTATTCTCAAGGCCGCCGGCTTCCTGACGCGCGACAGCCGCATGGTCGAGCGTAAGAAATACGGCAAGCCGAAAGCCCGCCGTAGCTTCCAGTTCTCCAAGCGCTAAGCTTGCTCAAACAAAAAGCCCCGGATTTTCCGGGGCTTTTTTTGTTTGAGTAAGCAGTCGCTTTTTGAAAAAAGCGACACCAAAAACTTTTATGACCTTGGGGCATGGGGTGTGACCCATGGGGCGCCTCTTCGTCACGTGAAAGCTCACGTCCCCTCCACACCGTCATGCCCGCGAAAGCGGGCATCCCGGCACCAGTAGCGCCTCGAACTCCGCCACATGCTCATAATCCGGCATCAGCGCCGCCAGCACTTCATCGCGTACCGTTGCCGGATGAAAATAAATCTCGCTCCGCCCCTCGGGCAGCAACGGCAGCAGCCGTTCAATCCGCTCACCGGTCATGTGCCCCGACCATTTTATCCCAAACACCTGGTCCGGCATTTCCATCCCGCGCGCCTGCCAGCGCAACAGCCGCGTCCACGCATATAGCGCGTAATCCGCAAAGCCTACGCGCTCACCTAGCGCTTTCATAATCCCTGGCGGTTCCGCCGGTACCCGCAGCCGTTTCAGCCCGTACCGCCGCCCCACCTTAATCATCATCGAAGCAATCGTCGGGTGGAGCAGAAAATGCTTATGCGCATCGGCATGGTGCAGTTCCAGCCCGGTCGCCGCAAACGCCGCGAACTGCGCCTCGATCTCCGCGTACAACTCCCGCCGCGCCGTGGCTGAGAAAAAATACTTCACCCCCAGCGCCGCCTGATCCACCGAGAACCGCCCGTCCGCCTGGGTTATATGCGGCAGTCGCGCATGCCCCAGCAGTGATGCACCATCCACCAGCACCAGATGCAGCCCGACATTCAACCCCGGCAGCCCCGATGCCCGCGCCACCGCGTCCGCCGCCGCCGGTGCCGCCACCATCAAACTCGCCTGTGTCAGCCTGCCCAAACGGCAGCCCTGCTCCACCGCCTCATTCACGGAAACGGTCAGGCCGAAATCATCGGCCGAGAAAACCAGCTCTCTCAGCTATCGTTCCTCGGCGCCCACGGAATGCGCGCAAAGGTGATCCCCTCCTCCTCCAGCGCCTCGGCTTCCTCATCGGTACTCTCGCCGTAAATGCCGCGCGGGTTGGTCTCGCCATTATGGATGCGCCGCGCCTCCTCGGCGAAATCGGCACCCACGTAATCGCAATTCTTCTCCACCTCTTCGCGCAGTTTATGCAGCGCCACGCGCACGCTATCGGGCATCAGGCCGCCCGCCGCCGGCAGCGCGCCGCTCGCCGGCACCTGCTCGGCTTCTGGGGTCGGCACCGGCTCGCGCCCCTTGCGCGGTATCCCCGGCGCCATCAGCGCGCGCGCCACATCGGTATTGCCGCAACTGGGGCAGGCCACAAAACCGGAGGCCGCCTGCACCTCGAACCCGTCGCTATTTTTGAACCAGCCGTCGAACTCATGGTCGGCGGCGCAGCGGAGCTGGTAATGGATCATGCGCGCAGCAGCGGGTCCAGTTTCCCGGCCCGGTCCAGCGCCAGCAGATCGTCGCAGCCGCCAATGGCAGCACCGTCGATAAAAATCTGCGGCATTGTGGTGCGGCCGCCGGAACGCTCCGTCGCCGCGCGGCGCTCAGGGCTGCCGTGCGGCGCGTTAATCTCGGTAAACGCCACACCCTTGGTGGTCAGCAGGCTTACAGCCCGTGAGCAATAGGGGCAGTAGGGCTGGGTATAAATCTCAACTTTGGCCATAGCCCAGCAATTAACGGGAGACAAAAACTATGCAAGAGCCAGCCCCTCGAAACGCGGGTCTGTCACCCGCGCCGCGGTGAGCACATCCACCCGCCTGGCCCCGGCCGCCAGCAAAATGCGCGCGCATTCATTGGCCGTGGTGCCTGAGGTCATCACATCGTCGATCAGCAGCACCCGCTTGTCGCGCACATCGGCATCCGCGCGTATCCCTATGGCCCCCTCCAGCTCGGCGCGGCGAGCGGCCAGGCCCAGCCCTTCCAGCGGTGCGGTCTCACGGTGGCGGACCAGCGTATCCAGCCCCAAAGGCCGGCCTGTAAGCCTTGCGAGCTGAATGGCCAGAAGTGCCGCCTGGTTGAAGCGGCGCGCGCGCAGGCGGCTGGCATGCAAAGGTACGGGCACCAGCATATTGGCGGCCTGCAGCAGCGGCTCGCCCGGCCGGCGCATCAGCACGGCCAGCCCGTTCACCGCCTCGGTATGGTCGGCATATTTCAGCGGTAATATCATCCGCCGCGCCGTCTCATCATAGCGCAAAGCCGCGCGCGCCTGGGTGAAGGCCGGGGCGGTCTCGTTGCAGGGGGCGCATTTCTGTATGCCGCTGGGCTCGGCAAACGGCAGCGGCACGCCGCAGCAGCGGCAGAACGGGGCAGAGACGAAATTCGCCGCCTTGAAGCACGCCACGCAGAATTGCCCTTCCTTCTCCACCGGCGCATCGCAGGCGAGACAAGTGGGGGGCAGCACTGTATCCAGGAGCCAACGGAACAGGGGTTTCATGTGCGGCCTATCTTCGACTTCGCGGCGATGGTGAAACACAGGGAGCGGGCGGCGCCGTGCCTGGAGGAGCTACGCCCTGTGCTGAACGATCTGGCCGAGCGCCTGCTCGACCGGCTGGACGACACCAGCCGGCGGTTTGCAACCGGGCTGGATTTTGGCGGCCGCGGCGCCGTGGCACCGGCGCTGCTGGCGCGCGGCATGGCGGTGACCTCGGCGGATTTTTCCCCCGCCATGGCGGCGCGTGCCGGCGGCGTGCCGCTCGTGCTGCAGGGTGCGGAGGATTTCGGCCTGCCTGAAGCCTCGTACGACCTCGTGGTCGCGCATCTGGGCTTGCATTTTCTTGACGATCTGCCGGGCGCGCTGATCCAGCTCAAACGCGCGCTGAAGCCAGGCGGGCTGCTGCTCGCCTCCATACCGGTGCTGGGCACATTGCAGGATTTCCGCGTGGCCTTGCTGGATGCTGAAGAGGCCATCAGCGGCGGCGTCAGCCCGCGCGTCTCCCCCTTCCCCGCCCTCAGCGATTGCGCCGGGCTGCTGCAACGCGCCGGATTCGCGCTGCCCGTGGCGGATGCCGAGGAGGTCAATTTTCTGTACGCCAACCCGCTCCACCTGCTGCACGAGCTGCGCGCCGCCGGCGAGACCAACGCGCTGGTCGAGCGCAGCCGCCGCATTCCGTCCCGCGTACTCTTCCCCGCCGCCCTGGCCGCTTTGCCCCAGGAGCAGGGGCGGACAAAAGTGACATTACGGATGGCAATGCTGACGGGCTGGGCGCCGGACATGGTCACAACAGCCCCGCTTTCCTGAAACTGAGCCAGTTGCCGTTGCCGATGATGATATGGTCGTGCAGCACCAGCCCCAAAGCCGCCGCCGCCTGCTTTATCTCCCGCGTCATGACGATATCGTCATCGGAAGGCGACGGATCGCCGCTGGGATGATTATGCACCAGGATAATCGCGGTGGCATGCAGCTCCAGCGCCCGCTTGATCACCTCTCGCGGATACACCGGCGTATGGTTCACCGTGCCTTTGGCATGCACGATATCCGCCAGCAATTTGTTGCGGTTATCCAGATACAGCACCCGGAACTGCTCCACTTTCTCGCGGGACAGCACCGATTGCAGATATTCCATCAGCCGCTCCCAATTGCTCAGGATCGGCCGGTACAGCACCTCGGCCTTGGCCAGCCGCTGCGCCGCGGCCTGCACCAGCTTCAGCGCCGCCGCCCCCGCCTCGCCCAGCCCTTCCACGCTCAGCAATTCGGGCAGTGGTGCTGATATAACATTGGCATAAGAGCCGAAACGCGCCAGCAGATCGCGGGCAATCGGCTTGGTGTCCCGCCGGGGTAAAGCCAGAAACAGGATCATCTCGATCAGCTCATGCTCGGCCACCGCATCTGCCCCGCCGGCGAGGAAGCGGGACCGCAGCCGCGCGCGATGCCCCTCCACCCCTATGGCGGGTTTAACCGGCCTTATCTCCGGTGAGAGAGTCTCCAGCAAGGAGACATCGGCAAAACCTGTCGTTGAGTCCCGTCGCTTCATGACAAGCACAGGCTGCCACGAATTCGTAATTAAGGAAAGCTTAAGTTGAGCAATACTCAGTAACAACGCGCTCAGGGTGCAATCGTTGTCCCGTTTCGTCCCGTTACCGAATTACGCCTGAAAGTTGCTGAAAAACAATGAATTATTTTAGAACGACCACGAATCAATCGTTTTGCACCGCACCAAGCCGTAACGGAACCGTACCAGCCTGGACGATATGTAACACAAATCTGTGTCCCTCGCACATATCGCCCAGGCCAGGGCATCACGCCTGAATCCACCGTTCAGCGCAACGCGACTCGCACAGACACACCAACACCGCCCGCACATCACCGCCCAAAACAGCGGCAATATAGGCAGCATCCCTGTCTGAAATTCCTTCCAACCAGGACGAGCATTTTGCTCAAATCAACAAGCTGAATTTTTCATTTAATCGGAAATAAGACAACCACTATACCGTATATTCCGGCATAACTTCTTCGTGATGGAACTACTCCGCCTGTGCCTTATTACCGGAGACCGTCAGATACACCGCTGGGACCACGAACAGGGTGAACAGCGTGCCGATGGACAAGCCCCCGGCGATGACCATGCCCATGGCGAAGCGTGCCGCGGCACCGGCGCCGGTGGCGATGATCAGCGGCAGCACCCCCAGCACCATGGCCGCGGTGGTCATCAGGATCGGGCGCAGGCGGATGGAGGCGGCATGCTCGATCGCCTCGCGCTTGCCCATGCCATGCAGCCGCGCCTCATTGGCCACCTCGGTCATCAGGATGCCATGCTTGGAGATCAGCCCCATCAGCGTCACCAGCCCCACCTCGGTATAGATGTTGAGCGAGAGCCCGCCGATGCCGAGATAGATGAAGATCAGCGCGCCGGCGATCGACATCGGCACGGAGACGAGGATGATCAGCGGATCGCGGAATGAGTTGAACAGCGCCGAGAGAGCCAGGAAGATGATGATCAGCGCGAAGATGAAGGTGAAGATGAATCCGCTGCTGGTATCGATGTATTGGCGGATCGGTCCGCCGTAATCGATGTGATCGCTCGGCGCCAATATGGTTTTCGCCGCATCCTGCAGCGCCAGCAGCGCCGTCGCCTGGCTCACGCCGGGTGCCGGCACGCCCTGGATGGTCGCGGAGTTCTGCTGCTGGAAATGATTGATCGATTCCGGAATCACACTGGTCTCGATGGTCGCGATGGCGGAGAGCGGCACGTTGATGCCGCCCGATGACAGCACATAGTAATTATTAAGATCCGAAACATTCAACCGGTCGGCCCGCTGCACCTGCGGGATCACCTTATAGGAGCGGCCATCGAGGCTGAAGTAATTCACATAGCCACCGCCCAGCGCCTGGGCCAAAGCCGCGCCCACCTGGCTCATGTTCAGCCCGAGCGAGGCCGCCTTGTCGCGGTCGATTACGATATTGGCCTGCGGCTGGTCGATCTTCAGATCGCTCTGCAGAAAGATGAACTTGCCGCTCTTCAACCCGGCCGCCAGCATTGCCTGCGCCACCGGATACATCTGCGCCACCGGATCGGTCGATTTGATCACGAACTCCACGGGCAGCCCCTGGGCGCCGGGCAACGGCGGCGGCTGGGCGAACACCACCTGCTGCCCGGCAATCTGCTCATTCGCCTGACTCTGCCACAAGGTCTGGTAATATTGCGCATTATGCTTGCGCTGGCCCCAGGGCTTCAGCACCTCACCGGTCAGATCAATCCCCGGCATGCTGATATGGAAGGTGAGCTGCAGGTCCGGCGTCTTCAGCAGCATCGCACTCACCTCGCGGTCCCACATGGCACTCTGGGTAAAGGTGCTGTTCGGTGAGTTGGTGGAGAAGGCGAAGGTGACACCCTGGTCCTCATTCGGTGCCAGCTCCTTGGACGCGCCAGTGGCAAGGAAGCCGATGCTGACCAGTATGATGGCGGCGAAGGTCAGCGTCACCGGCACGGCATTCAGGCTGCCGCGCAGCAGATAGAAATAGAGCCGGTGCACCTCATCCATCCGCGCATCGATGAAATTCACCAGCCGCGATTCCAGGTTCGACGACTGCCGGTCAACATGCCGCAGAAAGTGCCTGGACAACATCGGCGTCAGCGTCAGCGCGATCAGCGCCGAGATCGTCACAGCCCCGGCCAGCGTGAACGCGAACTCGGTGAACAGCGCCCCCGTGAGGCCGGACTGAAAACCGATCGGCACATATACCGCGATCAGCACCGCCGTCATCGCGATGATCGGCCCGCCCAGCTCCGCCGCCGCCGCCCGCGCCGCCACCAGCGGCGGTTCACCTAAATCCAGATGCCGGTTTACATTCTCCACCACGATGATGGCGTCATCCACCACCAGCCCGATGGCCAACACCAGCGCCAGCAGCGTGAGCAGATTGATGGAGAAGCCGAACGCCGCCATGATCGCGAACCCGCCGACCAGCGAGAGCGGAATGGCGATGACCGGAATGAGCACCGAGCGCGGCGAGCCGAGGAAGGCGAACACCACGAAGGTGACGATCACCAGCGCCTCGCCCAAAGCGATCAGCACCTCCACGATCGAGGCATTCACGAACTGCGTCGCATCGAAGCCGATCTCGGTCTGCATGCCATGCGGCACATTGGCCTGGATATCCGGGTAGATTTTGCGCACCCCGGAAACCACGCTGAGCAGATTGGCCGCCGGCGCCACATCGATACCGATAAACACCGTGGCCTGGTTGGAGAAGGTGATGTTCTGGTCGTAAGTATCGGAGCCCAGCTCCACCGTCGCCACATCGCTCAGCCGTATGATCGCGCCGTTCTGCTCCTTGATGATGAGGTTGCGGAATTCATCGGCACTATGCAGCCCGGTATTGGCGGTCAGCGTCACCTGCGTCATCTGCCCCTTGGTATTGCCAAGCGGCGAGATGAAGTCATTGGCGGCCAGCGCATTCCACACATCGGTGGGGGTGAGCCCGTAGGAGGCGAGCTTGGCCGGCTTCAGCCATACGCGCATGGCATAATCCTGCGCCCCGATCACCTCGGCCAGTTGCACCCCCGGCACCGCCTGCAATTGCGGCTGCACCACGCGCTCCACGTAATCCGTGAGCTGGTTACCGGAGAGCTCGGTGCTGTTGAAGGAGATATACATCGCCGCCAAGGTCTGGCCGATCTGCAATGTCAGCACCGGCTGCTGCGTGCCCTGCGGCAACTGGCTCAGCACGGAATTCACTTTCGCGCTTATCTCTGTGAGTGCCGCGTCGGCATTGTAATTCAGCGCCAGGTTGATGGTGATGGTCGACACCGAGGTCTGGCTCGTCGATGTCATGTAATCGATGCCGTTCACCTGGGCGACGGCCTGCTCCATCGGCGTGGTGACGAAGCCCGCCACCGTATCCGGCGAGGCGCCGGGATAGGTCGTGGTGATGGTGATCGTGGCCGACTGCGTCTCAGGATATTGCTGCACGGGCAGTGACATCACCGCGCGCAGGCCCAGCACCAGCACCAGAATGCTGACCGCGATGGACAGCACCGGCCGGGCGATGAAGAGGTCGGTAAAGCGCTTCATCGCCGATCACTCATTCGGGGGTGTGGGGTTGGGGCTGTTGGCCGGCAGCAGGGTATTGTTCACGACCACGACGGCGCCGTTGCGCAGTTTCACCTGCCCCGCCACCACCACCTGGTCGCCGGCTTTCACGCCCGAAAGCACCGCCACCTGGTCGCCGCGCGTATCGCCCAGCGTGACGAACAATTGGTTGGCGATGAGATCCGGCTGGCCCTTGGCATCGGTGCCCTGGCTGAGCACGTAAACCGTATCGCCATAGGAATTATAGGTGATCGCCGTCTGCGGCAGTGTCAGTGCCTGCTGCGCCGTGCCGATGCTCACCGCGATATTGGCGAACATGCCCGGGCGGAGCAGCAATTTGCTGTTATCGAGCTTGGCCCGTACGGCGATGCTGCGGGTTGCCTGATCCACATTGGAATCCAGCGCCAATATGGTGCCGCTGAATTTCTGCGCGGGGTAAGCATCCACGCTCACATCCACAATCTGCCCCGGCTGCACCTGCGCCAGCGCCTGCTGCGGCAGATGGAAATCCACATACACCGGGTTGAGCTGCTGCAAGGAGACGATCTCCGTGCCCGCCGCCAGAAACTGTCCCAGATCCACCTGGCGGATGCCAAGCCGGCCCGAGAACGGTGCCCGCACCTGCTTCTCATCAATCAGCGCCTGCTGTGCCGCCACCTGCGCCTGGGCCGAGGCCAGTTGCGCCCGGTCGCTGTCGAGCTGCGATTGCGCGATGGCATCGGCCGCGAGCTGCTTCTCATCGCGCGCCTCGGTAATCGCGGCCAGCGCCGCCTGGGCCTGGAGCTGCGCCAGCACGGCGGGGTCGTTATTGGCCCGCAATGTCAGCAGCAGATCGCCCTTGCGCACATCCTGCCCGGATTCAAAATGAATCGTATCGACAACCCCGCCAACCTCAGCCGAGAGCGAGGCGCCGTTCACGGCGGTGATGGAGCCCACCGATTGCAGATTGGGCTGCCAGCCGGTCGTCTCCGCCGTCATCGTCGCCACGGTTTGCACCTGGTTGGCGAAGCCCGCCAGGAATTTAGCGATGAAGAAGGAGCGCAGCGCGCCGTAACCGAACACCAGCCCGAACAGCACCGCCACGGCGATGAGCATGATCGCCATGCGCCCGGGCATGTTCGGCTTGCGGCTGCGCTCGGGGTTACCGCGTAGGTTTTCATCGCGTGTGGGAATGCTCATATCGCCAACCTCATGGAATCACGCCACAGCATTTCTGCGCCACATCGTTACGGTGCCACCAGCCGCCGCCAAGCGCCACATAAAGTGCGGCTGTATCGCTCAACCGTGCCGCTTTGGCCTTCACCTCGGCGATGGCAGCGGTATGCAACGCGGTCTGTGCCGTCAGCACCGTCACCAGCGGCTCGCCACCCAGCTTGAACTGCGCCTCTGTCACCGTCAGGCTCGCTTCAGCCGCCTGGCGCGCCGCCGTCGCCGCCTGCAATTCATCTGCATCATATTGCAGCGCCGCCAGCACATCCGCCACATTCTGGAAGGCGGTGATCACCGTATGCTGATACGTCGCCCCGGAGCCCTGCAGCGCCGCGATCGCCCCCCGGCGATTGGCCAGCAGCTCGCCGCCCTCGAAAATCGGCTGGCTCGCCCCGGCCACGAGATTCCACAGCAAGGTCTGCGGCGTGAACAACGTGCCGGTGGTGAGCGATTGATGCCCGATCTCGCCGGTAAGGTTGATCTGCGGCAGCATCTGCGCATCCGCCACCCCTACATTGCTGGAGGCCACCTGCAACTGCGCCGAGGCGGCGCGAATATCCGGCCGCTGCGCCACGATGGCGGAGGGAATGCTGAGCGGCACATCCGCCGGCAGGGTCAGCGCATCCAGCGTGACAACCGGCGGCGCGGCATTGCCGGGAAACGCCCCCTCATAAGCGGCCAACTCATCCTGCGTCTGCGCCAGCGCCTGCTGCAACGGCGGCAGCGTGGCCTGGGACTGCGCCAGTTGCGCCTGCTGCTGCAGCACTTGCGCGCCTGAAGCGCCGCCCAGGCTATGTTGCGTCTGCAATATCGTCAGCAATTGCTGCTCGGCGCCAATCACCTGGTTGGTCGCATCTATCTGCCCCTGCAGCGAGGCCGCCTGGATCGCGGCAGTCACGATATTGCCGGTCAGCGACAGATACGCCGCCTCCAACTCGTCGCGCTGATAATCCGTCTGCGCTTTCAACCCCTCGATGTCGCGCCGCGCCTCGCCCCAGAGGTCCAGCGAATAGGAGACGGAGAGCGTGGCATTATACAGGGTAAACGGCGGGATTTCGCCGGAGCCGCCGCTGCTGCCGAAGGTCGCCAGACCGGCGGCGGAGGGTTTTTCACGCTCCGCACTCAACGCGCCCGTAACCGTGGGCAGCAGCACCCCGCCGGCCGCGCGTAAACTCTCCTCCGCCTGCACCAGGCTGGCCTGCGCCGCCGTAAGGCTCGGGTTATTGGCCAGGGCCGTGCTGATCATCAGGTTCAGCGCCGGGTTCTGGTATAATGTCCACCAATCGCCCGCGATATCGCCGCCTGGCGTAATGCCCTGCGGCACCGCCGTGAAACGCGCCACCGGCGCTTTGGGCGCATGAAAATCGGGCCCCACCTCGCAGCCTTGTAAGCACGCGAGCAGCCCCATCCCCCAGACAATCCGGAAACCCGTTGGTTTCATGGTTTCCAGCTACCGGGCTTTGCGCGGAGCGTCAAGCACGGATTGATTGACAACCGAACCCAATGAAAACTTGCAGGTTTCCGTTTTATGCAGGATAATGCTTGCATGTCGGGACAGATGCGCAAACCGGGACGAAAAGCAGAGCAGGCCGCGCGCCTGCCTGGTTTGCTGGCAGCGGCCGAGGCGGTGTTCCTGCAAAAAGGCTATCATGCCGCCACGATGAGCGATGTCGCCAAAGCCGCCGGCATGTCGAAAAAAACCATCTACGAGCTGATCGATTCCAAGATCGAACTATTCTTCGCCATCCTCGCCGACCACCACGAGAAAATCACTTTTCCGCGCCCCGAGCCCGGCTGGAGTGTGGCCGATACCCTCACCGCCAATTTGCTGGCCCTCGGGCGTTTCCTGCTGGAGCCGGCACAGGTGGCGCTCATCCGCCTGATCATGGCCGAATACACGCACAGCCCGGATTTTGGCCGGTTGTTCATGCGCTCGCGCCTCATGAAAGCCAAAGCCGGGCTGGAGGATGCGCTGGCCAGCGTGGCGCGCGAACAAGGCGTGCCCGCCGCCGAGGCCAAGGAGGGCAGTGCGATGCTGTTCGGCATGGCTTTGGGCGAATTCCACATCGGCACGCTCATCGGCTTCCGCCCGCCGCCCACGCGCGCCGCACTTGAAACCCGGGTGCGCCGCGCCGTGGAAATCTTCCTCGCCGGCGTCTGCCCGGAGGGGTTCAGCCCCCCGTCAGAGACATGTGGCGCGCCACCGCCGGCCGCGTGATATCGAAATTATGCCCCAGCGGCTTGCGCGCGATGGCGGCATGAATCGCTTGCTCCAACGCGGTATCATCCGCGCTGGCGCGTAAGGGGGCGCGCAAATCCGCCGCATCCTCCTGCCCCAGGCACATATACAAAGTGCCGGTGCAGGTCAGCCGCACGCGGTTGCAGTCATCGCAAAAATGGTTCGAGAGCGGGGTGATAAACCCGATTCTGCCCCCTGTCTCCGCCACATCCCAATAGCGCGCCGGGCCGCCGGTGGCGTGGTGGCTTGGGCTCAGCGTAAACTCCTGGGCCAACCGCTGCCGCACCCCATCCAACGGCAGATGCGTCTCCGCCCGGTGCACCACCTCGCCCATCGGCATGGTCTCAATCAAACAAAGATCAAACCCCTGGTTCCCGCACCAGGCGAGCATCGAGGAAATTTCATCCTCATTCACGCCCTTCAGCGCCACCATATTGATCTTTATCCGCAAGCCCGCCGCCTTGGCAGCCTGAATGCCCTCCAACACCTGCGGCAGCCTGCCCCAACGGGTAATTTCCGCGAATTTGCGCTCATCCAGCGTATCCAGGCTGATATTGATCCGCTCCACCCCGGCCGCCTTCAACCCGGCCGCATGAGTGACCAGTTGCGAGCCATTGGTGGTTAGCGTCAGCTCTTCCAGCCCCTGCCCCAGATGCGCGCCCAGCCGCTCGACCAGCCCCATCACGTTTTTACGCACCAGCGGCTCGCCCCCGGTCAGCCGCAATTTTTTCACCCCCAGCCGGATGAACGCGGCACAAACCCGCTCCAGCTCCTCCAGGCTCAGCAAATCCGCTTTCGGGAGAAAATTCATATCCTCCGCCATGCAGTACACACAGCGAAAATCACAGCGATCCGTCACGGAAACGCGTAAATACTCCACCACCCTGCCAAACGGATCGATCATCCGCCTAATTTCGGACCAATGCGGTCCGGATGCAAGATGCGCTTGCGCCAGCACACGGCAGCACCTAGCCTCGCCGCAAAACGGGAGCGATGCCAATGAGCGTCAAAATGAACAATTTCAAACTGGTGGTCGGGGACCTTGCCCGCGCCGAGCGGTTTTACGCCGCCCTCGGCTTGGTTGTTGTCAACCGCAACCTCGGCGGCGAGGACGAAGTCCGGCAGGAGCAAAGCTGGATGTCCGAAACAGGCGATATGCAGAGTTTTGTCCTGATCCTGACCCGCTTCACGGAGCTGCCGCCCCCGCCACGCGCGACCTACCCCGGTGAAGTCTGGCTGGTATTCACCGTACCGGATGTAGATGCGGCACTTGCGCGTATCGAGCAGGAAGGCGGCAGCATTCTGCGCCCTGGCCAGAACCGGCCCGAACATCACGTCCGCGCCGCCGTGGCCGCCGATGTGGAAGGCCACCCCATAGAGCTCGTCGGCCCGCTGCTGCCGGATTAATCCACCTCGGCCCGCTCCAGCCCCACCACGCTCACATCCACCAGCACCTTGCCGGCATTCTCGAACATCACCGTTACCCGGGTGCCGATGGCCGATTGCACCTGCCCCAACCCCCAATCCGATTGTTGCGGGTGGCGCACGTAATCCCCCGGCGCGAATTCAGAGCGTTCCACCGCAGGCCTCCACATTCGCCTGCATATGCACCGGCACCGGCGCCGTGGCTGCGGCCGCCGGGGTGGTGGGCAGGCTGATGGCACGGGCCAGCAACTGCATCGGCCCCGCCCCGCCGCCATACACGGCATCGCCAAGTATCGGGTGCCCCAGCAGTGCGGCATGGGCGCGGATTTGATGTGTACGGCCAGTCTTCGGGCGAAATTCCAGCAGCGATATATCACCATGCCCGCCCAGCACGCGCCATTCCGTCACCGCCGTCTGGCCCGCCGCATCCGGCACCATTTTCCAGGCGCGCTCTTGCGTATGCTTGGCCAGAGAGGCGTCGATCACCCCCTCAGCCTCAGCCGGTACGCCGCGCACCACCGCCCAGTAGGTTTTCTGCACGGCCCCCGCCGCGAACAGCGCCTGCGCCTCCAGCAAAAAATTCTTTTTCAGCGCAATCACCAGGCAGCCCGACGTATCCCGGTCCAGCCGATGCGCCAGCCACGGGCCTTGCCGCCCGCGCTGCCAGCGCTGGAAATAATCCTCAACACTCGGGCCGCCGGCGCGGCCGGGATGCACCGGCAGCCCAATCGGCTTGTCGATGATCAAAAACGCCCGGTCACGGAGCAAAATATCGGGGACAAAAACCCCCGTTTTATCCACGGACATGTGCAGGCACAATCAACCCCAGCCGCACCGGAATATCCCATTCCTCCTGCGCCCGGCGGTATTCACGGAACCCGGCGGCCAGGTAATTGGGCAAAGCGCGCGGATGGTCGGCCGTGCAGGTATTCACCGTCATCCCGCCCAGCCCGACAGCGCCCGTGAACACGGACTCCACCGCCGCATTCAGCAGCACGCTACCCAGGCCGCGCCCGATATAGGCATCGCGCAGGCCAAAATAATTGAGGTTCACGAACGGCCAATGCCCGGCATCGGTCTCAAAAAAACCCGCCACCTCGCCTTTTACCCGCAGCAGGTAAATGGACAAAGTGGGGCTGGAGAGATGCCGCGCCAGCATGTCATCGGGCATCATCCGGCGCAGCCACCACAGCCAGGACGCGCCGATCTCATTGTATAAAGCCCGGTAGGCGGCCACATCCAGCCGCTCGCGCGTCAGCGTCACCCCCGGCGGCGGCACCACAGGCGCGCGCACCGGTGCGCGCGTCATGCGCAGAAACACCACGGTCACCAGTGCCCGTTCGGTCTTCTCGCCTGCCCTGGGCCGCGCGTAATCGAGAATATTGCCCACGGCCAGACCCCGTTAATCGTCCAAAAAGCTGCGCAATTTACGCGAGCGCGAGGGATGCTTCAGCTTGCGCAGCGCCTTCGCCTCAATCTGGCGGATACGTTCGCGCGTCACGTTGAACTGCTGCCCGACCTCTTCCAGCGTATGGTCGGTGTTCATGCCGATGCCGAAGCGCATGCGCAGCACGCGCTCCTCACGCGGGGTGAGCGAGGAGAGCACGCGCGTCGCCGCCTCGCGCAGATTGGCCTGCACCGCCGCATCGAGCGGGATGATGGCACCCTTGTCCTCGATGAAATCACCGAGATGGGAATCCTCCTCATCGCCAATCGGGGTTTCGAGGCTGATCGGCTCCTTGGCGATTTTGAGTACTTTGCGCACCTTCTCCAGCGGCATGCCCAATTTCTCGGCCAGCTCTTCAGGCGTCGGCTCACGCCCAATCTCATGCAGCATCTGGCGCGAGGTACGCACCAGCTTGTTGATCGTCTCGATCATGTGCACGGGGATACGGATGGTCCGCGCCTGGTCGGCGATGGAGCGGGTGATCGCCTGGCGGATCCACCAGGTGGCATAGGTCGAGAATTTATAGCCACGGCGGTATTCGAATTTATCCACCGCCTTCATGAGGCCGATATTGCCTTCCTGAATGAGATCCAGGAACTGCAGCCCGCGATTGGTGTATTTCTTGGCAATGGAGATCACGAGCCGCAGATTCGCCTCGATCATCTCCTTCTTCGCACGGGTGGAATCACGCTCGCCGCGCGAGACGGTGGTGTAGACCCGGCGGAATTCCTCAATCGGCAGCCCGCCCTCGGCGGCTACCTTGCCGATCTGCGAACGCAGTTCCAGCACCTGGGGCTCATGCTTCTTGGCAAAGTCTTTCCAGCCCTTGCCCGGCAGCTCGCCCACATGCTGCACCCAGCCCGGGTCCATCTCGCGGCCACGGTAATGCTGCAAAAACTCGTCGCGCGTCACCTTGCAGCTCTCGGCCAGGCGCAGCATCTGCCCCTCAAGCCCGTTCAGCCGCTGGTTGAGCACTTTAAGCTGGGCCACCAGCTCCTCGATGCGGTTATTATGCAGCCGCACCTGCTCCACGCGGGCCACCAGCTCATCGCGCAGCTTCTCATAGGCTTTCTCGGAGCGTGAATTAACGTCCCCGCCGGAGGTGAGATTGTCGATGCGCTTGGTCTGAAGCTTGGCGAGCTTGTCGTAAAGCTTCTCAATCTCTTCAAAATGCTGGAAAATCTCAGGCTTGAGCTTCTCTTCCAGCGCGGAGAGCGACATGCCCGCACCCTCGCCCTCGTCCTCGTCATCGGTCTCTTCCGGGGCCACGAACCCAGGGGCGGCCTGCTCATCCAGCTCATTGCCGGCCTGCATGGCCTCCAGATCGATCACGTCGCGCAGCAGCACGCGCCCATTATTAAGAGCCTCATGCCAGGCGATGATGGCACGGAAGGTCAGCGGGCTTTCGCACAAGCCCCGGATCATCATGTCCCGCCCGGCCTCGATGCGCTTGGCAATGGCGATCTCGCCCTCGCGCGACAGCAGCTCCACCGTGCCCATCTCGCGCAGATACATGCGCACCGGGTCGTCGGTACGGGAGACGGAACTCTCGGAAATATTTCCGGCCTGCTCCTCCTCCTCCGCCTCTTCCTTAGGCGCGGCGGCGGTTTCGGTGTCCTCGCTCTCCTCGGATTCCACCACCTGGATGCCCATTTCGGACAGCATCGCCATGATGTCTTCGATCTGCTCGGAGGAATTCTGCTCCGCCGGCAGCACCGCATTCAGCTCATCAAACGTGATGTAGCCGCGCTCTTTACCCTTTGCAATCAGACGCTTAACCGCAGCGGATTGGGTATCCAGCACATTGGCTTCGGCTTCGGTTTCGGGGGCGGCGGTCTCAGGGGCGGCGGCTTGCTTGGTAGCCATAGTGGGCAGTACTCCGGGAACAGACAGCGTCTATATTTTACAATTCGTTAGATAGGCAACAAGCTTGCCGGATTCGAGGAGGCATCCGGCAGTTGTAATGCAGGGCTGGGCTACGCCTCGGCGCTGCCCGCCTCGCCTGACTCGGCCTGGCGCAGTAAATGCGTATAGCGTTTCAACCGCTCCTGCGCCTCCTCATCGTCCATGCGGGCGGCATAATCGCGCAGCGCCTCGTCATGCTGGGCGCGCAAAATGCGGATGATGTCACTCATATGATTATACCAATTCCACCATTTTTGTACCGCATCGGCCGGGCTCTCCAGGGGGTCGAACACACGCCCCTCATCACGGCTGAGGGTAGTTTCAAGGTCACGCGCCTGGCCACCAAGGCCGGAGGCGTCGAGATGGGCGAGCAGTTTTGCTCTGTCAAGGGTTTTTGCGTGCATGGAGAACTCATGCAGCGCATCGCGCAGCCGGGATTCCGCCTCCGGCAGCGCAATATGGGAAAAAGCCTCGTCCAGATCGTGGATCAGCTCGGGGTGCCAGAAGAAGGTGGCCAGCATGTGGCGCGCCCGCAGCAGGTCGGATTTATCCGCATTCGGGGCCACGCGCGGCGCCAGAGCCACCGGCCGGGGGCCGGGCTTCTGCCATTTGGCGCCGGGCTGGAAGGCTGGGCGGCTCTGCGCCCGGCTCTGGCTGCGCTCATCATAGAAGAGTTTGCGTAAATGCGTCTTATATTCAGCCGCTAAGGTCTTGTCTTTTATGCTATTCGCGACATCGTCCAGCCGGTGCAGGAAGGCCGCGTTCAGTTCCGGCGTATTGCGCGCCAGCCCGCCTGCCAGCATGGGGTAGAGCGCCGAGGAGATCGGCTGCGCCTTGTCCAGCACGGCCTGGAACGCTTTCGGCCCGCCCTTGCGGATCAGGCTGTCAGGGTCATCCCCGCCTGTCAGGGTTAATAGTTTCAATGATTTATCGGGGGCGAGTTGGGCCAACGCCAGCTCGGTGGTCTTCAGCGCGGCGCGCTGCCCGGCGGCATCGCCATCAAAACAGATCACCGGCTCCGGTGTCACCCGCCAGATCTCCTCCAGATGCTCCTCCGTAAGCGCCGTGCCGAGCGGTGCCACAGCCCCGGCAAACCCGGCCTGGGAGAGGGCGATGACATCCATATATCCTTCAACAACAATAACTTTTGCACCTTTCCTGGCGCCATTGCGGGCCTGGTCCAGGTTGTAAAGCGAGCGCCGTTTGGAGAACACGGACGTCTCCGGCCCGTTCACATATTTGGGCTGGCCATCGCCCATGATGCGCCCGCCGAAGCTGATGGCCGCCCCGCGCCGGTCGCGGATGGGAAACATCACGCGGGAGAAAAACATATCCACCGGGCCGTTATCGCCCTGTTTCATAATCCCGGCCTCAACCAGTTGCTCCGGCTTTATATCCTTTGGCCGCAGCGCGCCGGCGATCTGTCCGCGCCCCTCGCCGGACCAGCCGAGGCCAAAACGCTTGATGGTCTCATCCGCGAGCCCACGCCCGCGCAGATATTCCAGCGCCGCTTTGCCCTGCGGTTCGTAGAGCCATTTGGCGTAAGTGGCGGCGGCCGCCTCCAGCACCTCGGCAATCCCGGCCTGGCGCGCCGCCTGCTCAGCGGCTTGCGGCGTCGGCTTGGGCACTTCCACCCCGGCCTGCGTCGCCAGATCCTCCACGGCTTCCATGAAGGAGGCCCCGGTGCTCTTCATGACAAAACTGATGACATCCCCATGCTCGCCGCAGCCAAAACAGTGGAAATGGTCGTCATATACATAAAAGGACGGCGTTTTCTCGCCATGGAACGGGCAGCAGCCCTTTCGCTCCCGGCCCGAGCGCGCGAGTTTTACCGTACGCCCGATCACCGTGGCGATGGGGCTGCGCTGCCTCAGCTCGTCAAGAAAATTGGCCGGGAGGGCCATTTAGCCGGCCAGAGCGGTTTTCACCGCGGCGGAGGTGATGCCCATGTCCAGAGCCGCGCCATGCTTGGCTTTCAGCGCGCCCACAACCTTGCCCATGTCCTTGGCGGTGGTGGCGCCCGTGGACGCAATCGCCTCCTTGATCGCGGCATCCAGCGCCTCGCCTTCCAGCGTTTGCGGCAGAAATTCCGCAATAATAGTAATTTCCGACTCTTCCTTCACAGCCAGCTCTTCGCGCCCGCCCTGGCGGTACAGCGTCACGGAATCCCGGCGGGATTTGATCATCGAGCGCAGCATGGCCAGAATCTCGTCATCCGGAATCGCCTCGATGCCTTTCGGCCGGGCCGCGATGTCCGTATCCTTCAGCTTGGCCTGGATCAGCCGCAGGGTCGAGGTGCGCTCGGCATTGCGCGCCAGCATCGAGGTTTTTACGGCGGCGGTCAGTTCTTCACGTAGTCCCATTACTTCTGCTCCCATGCTCCGGAAAAAATTTCCGGCTTTTTCCGATTAGAGTTGAGGCCGGAAAAAAAATCCAGTATCCATCCTACCATGCAAACGCACATCGAAGAAGTCATCCGCCGCCTCGGAGGTGCCGACGCCGCCGCCACCCTCACCGGTGTCTCGGCCGAGGCCGTCCGCAAATGGCGCAGCGCCAATGCCATCCCCGCCCGGCACTGGCAGGCGATCATCGCCGCCACCGGGCTCACCATGGCGGATTTTTCTGCTCCCCCCGCTGAGGGCGAGGTGCCGCCTGGTGCCACCGCCGCTCTGGTGCTGGCCGATGGCAGTGTGTTCTGGGGCCGTGGGTTTGGTGCCTTCGGCGTCAGCGCGCCTTCGGAGCTGTGCTTCAATACCGGGCTCACCGGCTATCAGGAGACGCTCACCGACCCCTCCTATGCCGGGCAGATCATCACTTTCACCTTCCCGCATATCGGCAATACCGGCACCAATGCCGAGGATATGGAAGCGGCGCAGATTTTCGCGCGCGGGCTGGTGGTGAAGGAGGATTATTCCGCGCCCTCCAACTACCGCTCCACTGCGGATTTGGGTGAGTGGCTGCGCAAATTGGGCATTCCCGGTATTTCCGGGGTGGATACGCGGGCGCTGACCTTGCGCATCCGCGATTTGGGCGCGCCGAGTGCGGTGCTGGCATTCCCTGAGGATGGCAAGTTCGACCTGGCGGCGATGGCTGCCGTGGCGGCGGGCTGGGCCGGGCTGGAGGGGCTCGATCTGGCGAAAGAGGTGTCCTGCACCCAATCCTATAAATGGGAGGGCGGGACCTGGGGCTGGGAGAACGGGTTTGCCGCTCCCCAAGGCGGCAAGCATGTGGTGGCGGTGGATTACGGCGCCAAGCGCAATATTTTGCGCTCCCTCGCCTCCGCCGGCTGCCAGGTGACAGTGGTGCCCGCGAATTTCACCGCTGAGCAGATTTTGGCGCATGCCCCGGATGGCGTGTTCCTCTCCAACGGCCCCGGTGACCCTGCGGCAACGGCGGCCTATGCCGTGCCAGCCATCCAGGGCATCATCGCCGCCGGCGTGCCTATCTTCGGCATCTGCCTGGGGCACCAGCTCCTGGCCACGGCGCTGGGGGGCAAGACGTACAAGCTGGAGCGGGGCCATCGCGGTGCCAACCAGCCGGTGAAGGATTTGGTTTCCGGGAAAGTGGAGATCACCTCGCAGAACCATGGGTTTGCGGTGGATGAGGCATCGCTCCCCGAGGGCGTCGAGGTGACGCATGTGTCGCTGTTCGATGGCTCGAATGAGGGCATCGCCTGCAAGGCCAAGCGCGTGTTCTCGGTGCAGTACCACCCCGAGGCAAGCCCGGGGCCGAGCGATAGTTCGTATCTGTTCACGCGGTTTATGGAGATGATGGGGTGATCGACCTTTCAGCCTTGCGGCGCGCCTTAGCGACGCTGGATGAAGCATTGAATGCCGCTGCGCGCGCGCCGGAGGATGCGCTGGTGCGCGATGGCTGCATTCAGCGTTTCGAATATTCCTATGAATTGACGCACAAAACCCTGCGCCGCCACCTTGAGGCCACGGAGCCTGCAGGTGTCGCGGAATTGTCCTTTCCGAGCCTGATCCGCCTTGGCTTTCAGCGCGGATTGCTGGCGCAAAGCTGGGATTTTTGGAATGATATACGCGATGCGCGGAATGCCACCAGCCATGGCTACGATGAGAAAAAAGCACGCGGCGTTGCCGCGAAAATTCCCGCCTTTGCCGAAGCCGCGCGGTTTCTTCTCGGCCAGATCGAAGCACGGCAGATATGATCGATTTGACGCCCGAGGACCTAGCACTGGTGCAGAAAATTTTGCGCGACGGCTTGCCGGAGGCGGCACGCGTCTGGGTGTTCGGCTCGCGCGCGAAAGGCACGACGAAGCGCGCCTCGGACCTCGACCTCGCGATCGACGCGGGTTCACCTTTGCCGTTTTCGGTCACCGCGCGGTTGAACGGCGTTTTCGACGAAACACCTTTGGCCTTCTCGGTCGATCTTGCCGATCTGCACGCCGTCTCGCCTGAATTCCGCACCCTCATCGATGCGCATAAAATTCCGCTGCCGGGATTTGAAACATGAACACCGCTCCCGCCTTGTCATTGCGAGGGCGCAGCCCGAAGCAACCCATCTTCCGTGCCACAGCCGGCAAAGATGGGTTGCTTCGCTGCGCTCGCAATGACGGGTTTTTTTGGCCCGGCTTGTCCGAGCATCGCACGGGGCTCAAAGCCGTCAAGCACGCTGCGCGCCGCCTGTGGCGGTGGGCTCCGCCCATCCTTGACCGCTTTTCCCCCCGCGCAATTCTGAACTCGGCCGGGACAGAGAAATGGCCTGTTCAACCGAACAGAGAAACGGATTTTAAGAGCAAATGATCACAGCTCTAGTTTCCGCTTTAGTGACTGCAATTGCGGCGCTGAGCGTAGCGATTTTGACAATGAGGAACGCTACGCAGCGAGATCGTGAATCTGATTGGCGCAAAATAAAGTTGGACATGTATCGTGACTTTATTTCAGCACTATCTGGAATTGTAGAAGGCCGCACCACTGAAGCTTCGGAAATAAAATATCTTGATGCCTCTCATAATTTGATGCTGATCGCTTCGCCAGACGTGTTGAAAATGTTATATCAATTTCAGCATAGTCAGTTCGACAAGAGAAACTTAACTCCACTTATGATAGCGATCCGAAATGACATTAAGCCAAGAGCTGATAGAACAGACCAGGGCATAGAATTCCAAACTTTTACGTTCGGGAGTCTAATGCCTCAAGCCCAAGCGAGTGCACCGCAAAATCTTGGTGATAAATAAACTTCCTTTCTCTTGCTGAACTGAGAATTAAAATGCCTAAACGCACTGACATTAAATCCATCATGATCATCGGCGCTGGCCCGATTGTCATTGGCCAGGCCTGTGAGTTTGACTACTCCGGGGCGCAGGCGTGCAAGGCGCTGCGGGAGGAGGGGTACCGGGTTATTCTGGTCAATTCCAATCCGGCGACGATCATGACTGATCCGTCGCTGGCGGATGCGACTTATATTGAGCCGATTACGCCGGAGATGGTGGAGAAGATCATCATCAAGGAGCGGCCGGATGCGTTGCTGCCGACGATGGGCGGGCAGACGGCGCTGAATACCGCGATGTCGCTTGCCAAATCCGGTGTGCTGGAGCGGCTGGGTGTGGAGTTGATCGGGGCGAAGGCGGATGTGATCGACCGCGCCGAGGACCGGCTGAAATTCCGTGATGCGATGGCGGAGATCGGCATCATGGGGCCGAAATCCGCCATTGCGCATAACCGGGAAGAGGCTGCGGCGGCGCTGGAGCTGGTTGGACTGCCGGCGGTTATTCGGCCTTCGTTTACACTGGGCGGGACTGGCGGCGGCATTGCGTATAACCGGGAAGAGTTTTTTGAGATCTGTCTCGGCGGCATCGATGCTTCGCCTACTGATGAAGTGCTGGTTGAGGAATCCGTGCTTGGTTGGAAAGAGTATGAATTCGAGGTGGTGCGGGATTCCGCTGATAATTGCATCATCGTTTGCTCTATTGAGAATATCGACCCGATGGGCGTGCATACGGGCGATTCGGTCACAGTCGCCCCTGCGCTGACGCTGACGGATAAAGAATTTCAGATCATGCGCGATGCTTCCATCGCCTGTCTGCGGCGCATCGGGGTGGATACCGGCGGGTCCAACGTGCAGTTCGGCATTAACCCGGAAGACGGGCGGCTGGTCGTCATCGAGATGAACCCGCGCGTGTCGCGGTCTTCAGCGCTTGCCTCCAAAGCCACGGGTTTTCCCATTGCCAAGATCGCGGCGAAGCTTGCGGTGGGCTATACGCTGGATGAGTTGCAGAACGATATCACCCAGGCCACACCTGCGTCTTTCGAGCCGGTGATCGATTATGTGGTGATCAAGATTCCGCGCTTCACCTTCGAGAAATTCCCCGGCACGCCGGCACTGCTCTCCACCTCGATGAAATCCGTCGGCGAGGCTATGGCGATCGGCCGCAATTTCTGTGAGGCGTTGCAAAAAGGCTTGCGCAGTCTGGAAACCGGGCTCTCGGGCCTTGATGAAATCCCCGCCCCCGGCGATGGTACGCCCGATGCGTTCAGAGCCGCCCTCTCCAAGCCCAGCCCCGACCGCCTGCTGATGGCCGCCCAGGCTTTGCGCGCCGGGCTGTCGGTGGAAGACATCCACGCCGCCTGCAAGTTCGATCCCTGGTATCTGCGGCAGATGCAGATCATCATCGATGCCGAAAACGAGGTGAAGAAGAACGGGCTGCCGCGCGATGCGTTTTCGCTCCGCCGCCTGAAATCGCTCGGCTTTGCCGATAAGCGTCTGGCCGAACTCGTGGGCCAGAAGGAAGCTGCCGTTACCGCAGCACGGCTCAAGCTCGGCGTTACGCCTGTGTACAAGCGCATCGACACCTGCGCGGGCGAATTCTCCTCCGCAACCAGCTACATGTACGGCACGTATGAAGGGTCATACGGTGTGCCACTCTGCGAAGCGGATGTGTCCGACAAGCAGAAGATCGTCATTCTCGGCGGCGGGCCCAACCGCATCGGCCAGGGGATAGAATTCGATTATTGCTGCGTCCATGCCGCCTATGCGCTGCGCGATGTTGGTTATGAGACCATCATGGTCAATTGCAATCCCGAAACAGTCTCCACGGATTACGATACCTCCGACCGCCTCTATTTCGAGCCGCTGTTTGCCGAGGATGTGATTTCGCTGCTGCGCAAGGAGCAGGAAAAGGGCACGCTGCTAGGCTGCATCGTGCAATATGGCGGGCAGACGCCGCTGAAGCTCTCCCAGGCGCTGGAAGCCGCAGGGATTCCTATCCTCGGCACCACG
Source organism: bacterium (assembly GCA_026224825.1). Classification (GTDB taxonomy): domain Bacteria; phylum Pseudomonadota; class Alphaproteobacteria; order Acetobacterales; family Acetobacteraceae; genus Acidocella. The sequence goes on from JAMFRO010000084.1 coordinate 158,831, forward strand.
GCGGATGCCATCGACATTGCCGAGGACCGCGAGCGTTTTGCGGTGTTGCTGCAAAAGCTCGGCCTGCGCCAGCCGGAAAACGGCATCGCGCGTTCGCCCGAGCAGGCCGAGGCCATTGCGGATCGCATCGGCTTTCCCATCATCATCCGCCCCTCTTACGTGCTCGGCGGACGGGCGATGGAGATTGTGTACGACCGCAACGGCATGGCGCGTTATATGCGCGAGGTGGTGCGCCCCAGCGCGGAAAACCCGGTGCTGATCGACCGCTATCTCAATGAGGCCTCGGAAGTGGATGTGGACTGCATCTGCGATGGCGAGACCGTGTATGTGGCGGGGGTCATGGAGCATATCGAGGAGGCCGGGATTCATTCCGGCGATAGCGCCTGCTCCATCCCGCCCTATTCGCTCTCGCCGGCAATAGTTGCCGAGCTGCGGGCTGAGACCATGGCCATGGCCAAGGCGCTGGGCGTGGTCGGGCTGATGAATGTGCAATATGCCATTCAGAACGACCTCATCTATGTGCTGGAAGTGAACCCGCGCGCCTCGCGTACGGTGCCCTTCGTCGCCAAGGCCACCGGGGTTGCCGTGGCCAAAATCGGCGCGCGTGTGATGGCGGGGGAGAAACTCTCGTCCTTCAACCTGGATGACACCGTGATCCAGCGCCATGTCGCGGTGAAGGAGGCGGTGTTCCCCTTCGCCCGCTTCCCCAATGTGGACACGCTGCTGGGGCCGGAGATGAAATCCACCGGCGAGGTGATGGGGCTGGACACGAATTTCGCCCGCGCCTTCGCCAAGGCGCAGCTCGGGGCCGGCATCAACCTGCCGCTCAAGGGCACGGTGTTCCTCTCCGTGAAGGAGAGCGACAAGGCCGCCATCGTGCCCGTCGCGCGGCGCCTGGCGGAGCTGGGCTTCTCTATCCTGGCCACCTCGGGCACCGCCAAATGCATCTCTGAGGCCGGGATTCCGGTGAAACGGGTGAATAAAGTGCTGGAGGGGCGGCCACATTGCGTGGATGCGATCCGCTCTGGGGAGATCCAGCTCATCGTGAACACCGCCCATGGCGCGCAATCGGTGACCGACAGCTTTGATATCCGCCGCACGGCCTTGACGCATGGGGTGCCGAATTTCACCACAATCGCCGCCGCCAGGGCCACGGCGCACGCCATTGCGGCTCTCAGCGCTGGCACTCTTGAAGTTGCGCCGCTACAGTCGTACTTTCCCCATTCTTTTTGAGCCGCCGAAAGGCGGCTCACCTATTTAACCCTAACCCCACCCCCCTGATCTCGTTGGGGGCCTAAGCGCCTTTGAGGAGAAGAAGTGCAGAAATTCCCCATGACCGCTCCCGGTCTCGTGGCTCTTGAAGAAGAATTGCGGCATCTGAAGGCGAAGGAACGTCCGGCCATCATCCGGGCCATCGCGGAAGCGCGCGCGCATGGCGATCTCTCGGAAAACGCCGAGTATCATGCCGCGCGTGAACGCCAATCCTTTACCGAGGGGCGCATCGCCGAGCTGGAGGAGATCACCTCCGCCGCCGAAGTCATTGATCCCGCTTCGCTTTCTGGCGATACGGTGAAATTTGGCGCGACCATCCGCCTGGTGGATGAGGATAATGATACCGAGGTGACGTATCAGATCGTCGGCATGTATGAGGCCGATGTTAAGCGCGCGCGCCTGTCCATTACCTCACCTCTGGCCAAGGCGCTCATCTCCAAGCGCGTGGGCGATACCGTGGCCGTGCCCGCACCGGGTGGGGACCGCTCCTACGAAATCCTCCAAATCAACTACGTCTGAGCCGATGATCACTTTCCAGGACGTTGAGGCCGCCGCCGCGCGCATCAAGGGGGCAGTATTGCGCTCGCCGTTTTTGCGGGCGGATGGGATTTCGCGGCTCACGGGCGCGGAAGTGTACATCAAATACGAGCATCTGCAGGCCACCGGCGCGTTCAAGGAGCGCGGGGCAGCCAACCGCATCGCGCTGCTGACGCCGGAGGAGCGGGCGCGGGGTGTTGTGGCGATGTCCGCCGGCAACCATGCCCAGGCGGTGGCGCGGCATGCCCAGTTGGCCGGTATCAAGGCCACCATCGTGATGCCGAAGCATACGCCGGCCACGAAAGTGAGCCGTACCGCGAGCTGGGGCGCCAATGTGGTGCTGCACGGCGAGATGCTGGCCGAAGCCGCGGCGGAAGCGCACCGGCTGGAGGCGGAAAACGGGCTGGTGTTCATCCACCCCTATGACGACCCGGCGGTGATGGCCGGCCAGGGCACCATGGCGCTGGAAATGTTCGAGGATGTGCCGGATCTGGATGCGCTCATCGTCGCCACCGGCGGCGGCGGGCTTATATCCGGCAGCGCCATCGTGGCCCGGTATCTGCGCCCGGAATGCAAGGTTTATGGCGCCGAGGTGGAGCATTACTCCGCCTTCGCCCAGGTGCTGAGCGGTGCTGAAATCTCCGTGGGTGGCCCGACCATCGCCGAGGGCATCGCGGTGCGGGACATCGGCCAAAATCCGCTGGCGGTGCTGAAGGCGCTGGGCATACCGGTGCTGGTGGTCTCGGAACACGCGGTGGAGAGTGCTATTTCACTCCTGGTGGAAAGTGCGAAGCAGGTTGCCGAAGGCGCCGGTGCCGCAGCCCTCGCCGCCTTGTTGAGCTTCCCCGAGCATTTTACGGGTAAGAAGGTCGGCATCTCCATCTCGGGCGCCAATATCGACTCCCGCATCCTCGCCAACACGCTGATGCGCAATCTGCTGCGCGACGGGCGGCTGCTGCGCGTGGTGCTGGAAATGCCCGACCGGCCCGGCATGCTGGCCGAAGTGGCGACACGCATCGGCGCTTTGGGGGGCAATATTCTGGAGGTCGCGCATCACCGGTTGTTTTCCAGCCCGTCCGTGCAGGATGCGCAACTGGAAATCATGATCGAGGCGCGTGACGCGGCGCATGGTGCGGCCATTGAGGCATCCTTGGCCGAGGTGTTCGTGCTGCGCCGGATTTAGGGCTGGTTGGGAGAAGCCAGCGCTATTACGGGTAGCCCAAGTGCCAGTTGGAGTTTCGTCCGGATCACGGCATCGCCGTCATCTTCCAGAATTTCCAACCATTTCACACCAGCCTTGCGCAGCGCCTCCTTTTTTACAGCATCGCGCATTGGCGCATTGCCTTGAAAATGCCCCCCACCCTGCATCTCGATGGCCAGCACCGGCATACCCCTGGGGTCTATCACGAGCACATCAACACGCTTGCTGTTAATGGTCCAATAAACGTCACTATCGCAGGACAATATCTCCCCCATGCTGACCTGCGCCATTACCCGGTTGCCCGAAGAGCTTTCTTTCAAAATCTCCTCGGCACTTCGGAAAACTCTGTATTCGCCCTTATTCATGAGCTTGCGGGCGGTAAATTTGGTCGCCACGACAATATCCAGCGGCGTATTCGGGCGAGGTTTTTCTGCCACCGGTGGCTGAAACACCGGTGGCGGCGCCATGGATGTACGCGGCGCCATAGTGTGAATTATCTGGCTCCCTCGCCGTTTGACCGCCCAACCCCAATAGAGACTTACCACAAGGCAGAGGAACAATAGGCCAGACAGCACGCGTTTCTCCTCACAAGCAAAATGCTACCTGAGGCATAATCTTCCGCACATCTTTCTACCCGCCTAATGCCTTCTGCAAGAACACCACAGGCACAGGCTGGCTCAACCCTTCGGCGTGAACGGCTTGGGTTGGCGCGCCCCACCCTGCCGGTCCAGCATCCAGCCCGGATACTCTGGCGGCAGCGCGCTGACCGTATCGAGATAGGCAATCTCACCATCGGAAAGCGTCACCTCCACCGCGGCGAGATTATCATCGAGCTGGGAAATGCTCTTCGCCCCGATGATCACGCTCATCACATGCGGCTTCGCCAGCAGCCATGCCAGCGCGATCCGTGCCACCGACGCCCCGCCATGCGCCCGCCCGATCTCGCGCATCGCCTCCACACAGGCCCAGGCGCGCTCCAGATTAACCGGCGGGAAGTCGAAATGCGTCCGCCTGGCATCCTCCTGCTTCTCCGCCCCCGGCCCGAACTTGCCCGAGAGCAGGCCGCCGGCCAGCGGGGACCAGACCATGAGGCCGAGTTTTTCCTCGTTGATGAGCGGCACCAGCTCGCGTTCCAGGTCGCGCCCGGCGATGGAGTAATAGGCCTGCAGCGTGTCGAAGCGGGTGTAGTTTTTGGCCTCCGCTATGCCCAGCGCCTTGGCGATTTTCCATGCCGCCCAGTTGGAGATGCCGATATAGCGCACCAGCCCCTGACGCACGAGGTCATCCAGCGCGCGCAGGGTCTCCTCGATGGGGGTTACCGGGTCGTTGGCGTGGATCTGGTAGAGGTCGATGTAATCGGTTTGCAGCCGCTCCAGGCTGCGCTTCACGCCATCGAGGATATGGCCGCGCGAGGCACCGCGGTCGTTCGGGCCGGGCCCCATCTCGCTGTATACTTTGGTGGCGATGACCACATCCTTGCGGGGGATGTCGAGGTTTTTCAGCGCCTGGCCGGTCAGCGTCTCGGAAGAACCGAAGGAGTAGACATCGGCGGTGTCGATGAAGTTGACCCCGGCGGCGACGGCGCGGCCGATGAGGCCGTCCACCTCGGCTTGCGGTAGCTGGCCGATGGATTTCCACATGCCGGCCTCGGGCTGATCACCGAACGTCATGGTGCCGAGGCAGATCTCGGACACATACAGGCCGGTGCGGCCAAGCTGATTATACTTCATTTTCTGCTCCCATGTTCGGGCGCTATATGGGGCGCATGAGTGCCGCTACAATGCTGGCGTTGACTTAAGGTGGGGTCTGTCCCACCAGGAGCCGCCATGAGTTACGCCGTGAAAGAGATGTTTTACACGCTGCAGGGTGAGGGCCGCCAGGCCGGGCGCCCGGCTGTGTTCTGCCGTTTTGCCGGCTGTAATCTGTGGTCGGGGCGCGAGGAGGACCGCGCGGAGGCGGTGTGCCGGTTCTGCGATACGGATTTTGTGGGCATGGACGGTGTGGGCGGCGGGCGGTTTGCCTCGGGTGAGGCGCTGGCCAAGGCCATTGCGGCTTTATGGCCTGCGGGCGGCGCGCGGCTGGTGGTGCTGACCGGCGGCGAACCGCTGTTGCAGGTGGATGAGGCTCTTATAACGGCACTGCATGATGTGGGGTTCGAGATCGCCATTGAGACCAACGGCACGATTGCGCCGCCGCCGGGCGTAGACTGGCTGTGCGTCAGCCCCAAGGCCGGCGCCGAACTGGTGGTGATGGCGGGCGATGAGCTGAAGCTGGTGTTCCCGCAGGCTGACGCCGCGCCCGCTTCGTTTGAAGCCCTGGAATTTGCGAACTTCCTGCTCCAGCCCATGGACGGGCCGGACCGCGCCGCCAATACTGAGGCAGCCGTCGCCTACTGCCTGGCGCATCCGCAATGGCGGCTTAGCCTGCAAACCCATAAAATCCTCGGGATTTCCTGATGTTCGAACTCGCCAAGCAATTCAGTTTTGAGGCTGCGCACACATTGCGCCGCAGTGTCGATGCCGCCCCCAGCCGGCGCATCCACGGCCATTCCTACAAGGCCGAGGTGGTGGTGCAGGGCGAGCGCGACGAGCACGGCATGGTGCTGGATTTGGCCCTGTTCGGCCGCGCCATAGAGGCCGCGCGCATGGGGCTGGACCATCATTTTCTCGATGAGGTGGAAGGGCTTGGCCCCGCGACGATTGAGAATCTTACCGCCTGGATCTGGCGGGTTGTGGAACCCACCTGCCCTGGGCTCGCGCGTGTCGCGGTCTGGCGCGAGTCATCGGGCGACCGCTGCACGTATTTTGGTCCGCAGGCGCCGCATGAGTAATGCCCTGGTACTGTTCTCCGGCGGGCAGGATTCCACCACATGTCTGGCCTGGGCGTTGGCGCGGTTTGATCATGTCGAGACCATCGGTTTTGATTACGGCCAGCGCCACCGCATAGAGCTGGATGTGCGCCCGGCGGTGTTGGCGGGGTTGCGCAAGATTGCTGACTGGGACAGCAGGCTTGGGGAGGACCGTGTGATCGATCTCGCCGTGCTGGGGCAGATCAGCCAGACGGCGCTGACGCAGAATGTCGCCATTGCGATGCAGGACAACGGGCTGCCGAACACGTTTGTGCCAGGCCGTAACCTCATCTTCATGAATTTCGCCGCGGCCGTCGCCTACCGGCGCGGGATAAAAAACATCGTCACCGGCGTGTGCGAGACGGATTTTTCCGGCTACCCGGATTGCCGGGACGATACGATGAAGGCGGTGCAGCTCGCGCTGAACCTGGGGATGGAGGCGCGGTTCGTGATCCATACGCCGCTGATGTGGATTGATAAAGCGCAGACCTGGGAACTTTCCCAAGAGCTGGGTGGCGGGGCGCTGGTGGATTTGATCCGCGAGGATACGCATACATGCTACAATGGCGACCGCACGCATCGGCATGATTGGGGCTATGGCTGCGGTGCGTGCCCGGCTTGTGAGTTGCGCGCGCAGGGGTATGCGCGTTTTACGGCGGCGTAAATAACACTGTCATTGCGAGCGTCACGCTATTTTTTTGCGCCCCGTCCCAATTCCGTAACAACCCCATGCAGCGTGTTCAGCTCCTGGCGTGTCACCTCACCGCGCTGGAAGAAATGCCGCAGATTACGCACCATCCCCGGCCGCTTCTGTTCATTGCGCAGGAACCCGCTGTCATCGCAGGCGCTGACGAGGTGGGTCATGAAATTATCCAGCTCACCTTTGGTCGCGGGCGTGGTTTCATTCACCTGCAGCTCGCGCACCGGCTGTTCCGGGCTGCGCGCCAGCCACCATTCATAGCCGAACACCATCACCGCCTGGGCTAGGTTCAGCGACATGAAATCCGGGTTGAGATCGTAACGGATTAGGCTGTCCGCGCAGGCGATGTCCTCGTTGTCCAGTCCCGTGCGCTCCGGGCCGAATAGCACACCGGTTTTCGAACCCCGCAGGCCACAGGCCACCACTTCACCAGCCCCGCCGCGCGCGGTGAGCACGGGCTTGATGATATGCCGCGGCCGCGGGCAGGTGGCGAACACGCGGTGCAAATCCGCCACCGCATCAGCTACGGTCGCAAAAACCTGCGCGGAATCCAATATCCGATGCGCCCCCGAGCCCGTAATCCACGCACGCGGCAACGGCCAGCCATCACGCGGCGCCACAATGCGGAGATGAAACAGCCCGCCATTGCCCATGGCCCGCGCCACAGCCCCAATATTCTCCGCCAGCTGCGGCCGCACCAGCACCACCACCGGCGAAGGCTCGATGGGTGCGAGTTCCGCGCCGCCATCCCGCCCTGTCAAAGTTTCAGCCTCTTCCACTTCCAACCCTGGGGGGTGTCCGTGAGAACTACTCCATCCAACACGAGTGCTCTGCGAAGCCGATCAATTTTTGCCGCATTTCCCGAAGACGTAGCCAAATTGAGGTCATCAACAAATTTATCGGCTTGCTCATAATCAAGTTTATTTGGCGGCCTACTTCCAATACTGAAATCACCATCTAACATATCTTCAATAAAAAAGCCTTGCAGAGCAAGTTCGTAACGAAGCCTATCCGCTTTATCATAATCTTTCTGATTACGAGCATCTTTGCGTTCTAACGCAGTTTCATAGATTTCTGACGGAACATTTCTCCCAAACCACTCTTTCGGAGTTGTATTGAATAGCCCCAGCAATTTACCGGCTGCTTTCAATGCGGCCGCCCCGGCCGCGTTACCGGCAAATGCCAAGTCAGCATATTTATGCAAAGCAGCAATCGCGGCCGGCGTGTTCAAATCATCCAGCAGCGCATCGAACACCAGCATCACCGGCACCTGTCGGTCAGTCGCTTCCGGGTGCTTCTCAATCGCGCGATAAAACCGGTCCAACTCGGCTTTAGCCTCCACCAGCCCAGCATCGGAAAAATCCAACGTAGAACGATAATGCGAACGCATCAGCAGAAACCGCACCGCCTCGCCTGGTGCCTTCTCCAGCACATCGTGCAACACCAGAAAATTGCCCAGCGACTTGCTCATCTTCTCGCCATTCACCAGCAGCATGCGGTTATGCACCCACACATTGGCGAAGTTCGAGCCCGGAAAGGCGCAGCAGGATTGCGCGATCTCATTCTCATGATGCGGGAAGATCAGGTCATCCCCGCCGCCATGAATATCGAAATCCTGCCCCAGGTGTTTCCAGCTCATCGCCGAGCATTCAATATGCCAGCCCGGCCGGCCGCGCCCCCAGGGGCTGTCCCAGCCTGGCAGGTCGGGGGTGGAGGGCTTCCACAGCACGAAATCCCCGGCATCGCGCTTATAGGCGGCCACATCCACCCGGGCGCCGGCGAGCAGTTCATCCGGGGTATGGCCGGAGAACTTGCCGTAATTCGGGTCGGAGGCCACCGCGAACAGCACATGCCCCTCGGCCTCATAGGCATGCCCATTGGCAATCAGCCGCTCGATAATCTCGATGATCTCGGGCAGATGCTCGGTCGCGCGCGGCTCGATATCGGGGGGCAGCGTGTACAGCAGCCCCATATCCTCATGGTACCAGCGCACCGGGCCTTGCGTGACCTCCTCGATGCTCACGCCCCGCGCCGCCGCCCGCTCGTTGATCCGGTCGTCGATATCCGTGATGTTTCGCACATAGGTCACGCGCGGGTAGATCCGGCGCAGCAGGCGGATCAGAATATCGAAAATGACCACATTGCGCGCATTGCCGATATGCGCCCTGTCATACACCGTCGGCCCGCACAAATAGGCACGAATATTCTCCGCATCGAGCGGTACGAACAATTCCTTGGCGCGGGTGCGGGTGTTGTAGAGCGTCAACTGGGTCATGGCCGCTCTTTTGGCCGGTTTGCCGCCCAAATCAAGCCATGTTGATTTTTTTAAGGTCAGCGCCCCAGATAGGCACATGGAAAAGATACTTGATACGGTGGACGCCCAGCTCGAATCCGGCCTGGAGAGGCTGTTCGCCTTCCTGCGCATCCCCAGCATTTCCGCCCAGCCGGCGCATAAAGGCGACTGCCTGGCCGCCGCCGAATTTATCCGGGCCGAGCTGCAGACCATGGGGTTTGCCGCCCGCCTGTCCGAGACCACCGGGCTGCCGGGGGTCATCGCCACCAACCATGAGGCCGGGCCGGACGTGCCGCATGTGCTGTTCTACGGCCATTACGACGTCCAGCCCGTTGATCCGCGCAGCCTGTGGCACGCCGACCCGTTCGACCCGCAGCTTGTGGACGGGCCGAGGGGTAAAAAAATCGTGGCGCGGGGGGCGGTGGACGATAAAGGGCAAGTTATCAGCTTCCTGGAAGCCTGCCGGGCGCATCTGGCCGTTAACGGGCGCCTGCCGGTGCGGCTGACCATGCTGCTGGAAGGCGAGGAGGAGAACGGCAGCCCCTCGCTGGCCGAGCTTCTCAATAATGAGCGCGAGACACTGGCGGCGGCGGATTTCGTCTATGTCGCGGACACCAACATGTGGGATGCCGCAACGCCCGCCATTACCGCAAGCTTGCGCGGGCTGGCGGCCATGGAGGTGCGCATCCATGGGCCGAGCCGCGATCTGCATTCCGGCTTCTTCGGCGGTCTGGCGCTGAACCCCATCCAGGTGCTGGTGGACATTCTGGGCCAGCTCAAGGATGCTTCCGGGCGCATCGCTATACCTGGGTTTTACGATGGCATCACGGAGGTTTCGCCCGCGCAGGAAGAAGCCTGGGGGCAGCTTGGGTTTGATACCGCCGGTTTCCTCGGCGGCGTCGGACTGAGCACCCCGGCCGGCGAAGCGGGGCAGATCCCGCTGGCGCAAATCTGGGCCCGGCCGACCGCCGAAATCAACGGCATATACGGCGGCTACCAGGGCGATGGCAGTAAAACGGTGATTCCCGCCCATGCCACGGCCAAGCTGACGTTTCGGCTCGTTGCGGGGCAGGACCCGGCGCAAATCCAGGAGAAATTCGAGAATTTTGTCACATCCCGCCTGCCGCCCGACGCGCGCGCGGAATTTATCCGCGGCGCTGCGGCACCCGGCTATGGGCTGAACCCACAGGCCTCGTTTTTACGCGCGGCCCAGGCGGCTTTGACCGAGGAATTCGGCAAACCGGCCGCACTTATCGGGTGCGGCGCCTCCATCCCCGTGGTGGAAGCGTTTAAGACGCATCTGGGGCTGGACACGCTGCTGGCCGGCTTCGGGCTGGATGATGATTGCGTGCACTCGCCCAATGAGAAATTCGATCTCGCCTGTTTCCATCGCGGCACCAGGGCGCATGCGCGGCTGCTGGCGGCGCTGGGGGGAAACCGTTGATGAGCGAAAATCGATTTCCCAACGACGACAATGGCAATGTGCTGCGAAGGCTGGTTCGAGAACGGAGATAACCTCAATATTCCGCGGAATATCGATTTCCAGGTCGTGTCACCCAGCGCAGATGCTGCGGAAAGACTTGCGGATACGATTCGCGCCCGGGGGTACGCTGCTTCGGTTCACTTCCCTGGCTGTGTTTCCACTCTTCCATGGGAGGTGCATGTCATATGCCATATGTTACCAACTCACGAAGGCATAACGCGCTTTGAACATGAATTGGAACAAGCAGCGGCGTCCCTGGGTGGCCGTAATGACGGTTGGGGATGTTTTAACGTCAAGACAAACTAAACGGCAAAACCCCAGATCTCAACTATACCGTATCGCATCCACCAGCATCTCGACCATGCCCCCCGCCACCAGCGCGACATCAATGCGCATCTCGTCCCGCGCCCAGTCCTCGTGCAACGCCAGTGCCACACTTGCCGCCTCCAGCAGCCGCGCCTGCTGCCGGGCCGAGACGGCATAGGCCGCATCCGCCAGGCAGCCCCGCGCCTTCACCTCGACAAACACCAGCCGCTGCGCATCCGCCACAACCAGATCGATTTCCCCAGCACCGGTGCGTAAACGGCGCGCCAGCACGGTAAACCCCTGCCCCTCCAATTGCGCCGCGACAATATCCTCAGCGCCGCGCCCCATCATCTCCGCAGCGCGGCGTTTTGCCGGGGCACGGGGTTTGGCAATGGCCGCCAGTGGAAAATTTTGCATCTGCATCATCACGAACTTAATATCTCAGAAATTAGTTAATATTTTCCTAATTTTCCTCGGCCTATCAGCCCGGCCTACTTCTGCCCCGTCGACCGCCACGTTCCGCGCTGCTGGTCGGCGAACTCCTCGGCCATGGCCAGGCCCAGGGCCAGCAGCACCGGCCCGAGGAACACTCCCAGCGCGCCAAACGTAATCGCCCCGCCCAGCACGCCGATCAGCGTTACCGCATAGGGTAGCGACGCCCCGCGCGCGATCAACCAGGGGCGCAGGATGGAATCCGCCCCGCCGACCACGACGAAGCAGTAGATCAGCAGCAATAGCGCGAAGACCGGATGGCCCATCGCCAGCATATACAGGCAGAGCGGCACGTAGATGATCATCGCCCCGGCCGGCACGATGGACACCAGCCCCGCCACCACCGCCAACAGCAGCGGCTGCGGTGCGCGGAATATCGCGAACCCCACCGCGTACAGCACGCCCTGGAACGCCGCCGTGCCTAGAATCCCGAACACCACCCCGCGCACAGTGGCCGCCACCAGCCCGAACAGCTCGTCCAGCCGCGCCTGGTTGATCATGCGCGCCAGCACCAGCCGTGCCCGCGCCACCACCAGCTCGCCTGAGAGGAAAAACAGGAAGGCGAAGAACAGTGCCACGATGGTGTCGAACAGACCATGCGTGGCGCGGATCAGCAGATGTATCCCCGAATGCGCCACCGAGCCCAGCACCGGCTGCAGCGAGGTCGCCATGCCGCCCAAATCATCGGCCGAATTATTCCAGAAATCGCTGATGAACCCGCCCAGCAGCGGGATTTTCTCGAGAAACGCCGGCGCCGGCGGCAGGCCGTTCTGCAGCACGCTGGTCACCCAGCCCCGGCTCTCGCGCGCCTCCTTGGCCGCCAGCAGCGCCACATGCACCAGCGGCACCAGCACCAAAGCCGATACCACCAGCGTGATGACGAACGCCGCCACGGTCGGCCGTACATAGCGGCAGAACCGGGTGTAGACCGGCCACAGGCAGTAGACCAATATCGCCGCCCAGATCATGGCCGGCAAAAAAGGCAGCAAAATCAAAAGGCAACTGAAGCCCAGCGCCACGGCGAGTGCCAGCAGAATGATCCGGTCAGGTTTCATGCGTTACTGATGCCCGAGCTTGCCCCTTACCCGCAATCCCCCCACTCCCTAGTTTGTCACAGTGCTGACACAGTCTAGTCAACGGCAACCATTCTCGTCGGCTGCAATTGTTTTCAACATTTCCGCCATGCATGATTTTCCATGGCGCTCTATCTTTTTTTATGAGATTATCTCACAGAATGTGGGACATGTTCGTCTACAATCTTTCAGCGCTGTAAGGAAAAAAAATGCGCTTCAATGAAATCGGCCAGCAATTGCGCGCCTACCGGATGGAATCCGGGCTCAAAGCCGAGGAAATCTCCGCCCGGCTTGGGGTCTCCCGCGCTGCCTTGTACCGCTATGAAAAAGGCGAGGTCATCAAACTCGACACCGTCAACCGCCTGGCCGAGCTGCTGAAAATCTCCCCCCTCACGCTGCTGGGAATCGGCGTGGAATATTACGCCAAGCCGGTGGGTTACGCTGAGCGCCTGCGCCAGATTGAGGAAACCTCGGACCAGATCCTGCAGGTTTTTGGCCCGGTCTGTTATCTTATCACCTCCGACCAGTACGATTCGCTCCTGGCGCAGATGTTCGAGGAGCATGCCGAGTCTCAAGGTGCCGACCGCGCCACCGCCCGCGCCGCTGCCGAGCAACTGATGAGTGTGATGATCTCGCGCAAGCGCATGTATGCCTCGCGCAAGCCGTCCATCATCGGCATTCTCACCATCGGCTCCATCCAGAAACTGCTGGCCGAGGGCATCGCGCCGGCCGCCAATGTTAGCGATACCCTGCGCAATGCGGCGCGCGAGGTTGCCGCGCGCGAGATCGAGCTGGTGGCCGGCCATATGGAGAGCGAGCCGATCGGGCTGCAGCTCGGGCTGATGGCGCATGGCGAGCCCAACGGCCCGTTCACTTTGCTGCGCTCGCGTGAGCGCGCCACTCTGGCCATCAACCCCTTCCCTGCGGACGCCCCGCCCAGCCAGCAATCCGGCGTGTCCATGATCACCAGCGCCGAGGACGCCGTGGCGGCGCATCAGCGCGTCTCGGAGCTCGCCTGGCGCGAAGCCATCAAAGGTTCGGCGGCGGCGGAGCGGGTGCGCGGCCTCGTCGCGGCATCGCGGGCGTGAGCGCACTCGTATCGGCCGCGGCGCTGCTGGGCCGCACGGATGTCAAACTACTGGACGCAACCTATTACCTGCCCAATGAGGGCAAGGATGCGGCCGCTTTGTTCGCGCAAGCGCATATCCCCGGCGCCCGGTTCTTCGACATCGACAAGGTGGCGGACCAATCCTCCGGCCTGCCGCATATGCTGCCCAGCGGATCGGTGTTTGCCGAAGCCCTGGGCCGACTCGGGGTCGACTCGGCGGATCGCGTGGTGGTGTACGACCAGCGCGGCATTTTTTCAGCCCCCCGGCTGTGGTGGATGCTGCGCGCCTTCAGCCATGACGACGTGCAGGTGCTGGACGGCGGGCTGCCCGCCTGGATCGCCGCCGGCGGCACCACGGAGAGCGGCGAACCGGCCCCGGCAGCACCCGCGCATTTCACCGCCGGCTTCCGCAGCAGAATGGTGCGCAGCCTCGATGACATGCAGAATAATCTGAAAACCCGCCAGGCTTTGGTGCTCGATGCCCGCAGCGCCGCGCGCTTTTTCGCAGGCGTGCCGGAGCCGCGGCCCGGCATGCGCAGCGGCCATATCCCCGGCTCCGGCTCGCTGCCCTATACCGAGCTGCTGGAGAACGGGCATTTTCTCCCGCCCGGCAAACTGCGCGCCAAATTCATCGAGATCGGGGCGGATGGCTCGGACCCGCTCATCGCCACCTGCGGCTCGGGCGTTACCGCCTGCGTGCTCGCCCTCGGGCTCACGCTGGCGGGCCTGCCTGAGGCCGCCATATACGATGGTTCGTGGGCGGAATGGGGTTCCAGGGATGACACCGCCATAGCTGTGTAGGTACAAGCTTGCATGGTCAAAAAAATCGAAACCGCTTTGGTCCATGCCGGGCGCAAACCCACCCGCTCCTACGGGCTGGTCAACCCGCCGGTGGCGCGCGGCTCCACCGTGCTGCATACCTCCATCGCCGCCAAAGCCGCCATCGGCAAGCGCCAGTTGGAACCTGTGGAAATCTACGGGCTCTGCGGCACGGAGACGCATTTTGCCCTGGAAGCCGCCATTGCCGAGATCGAGGGCGGCAGCCATGCCCAGGTGACCGGCTCCGGCCTCTCCGCCATCACCGTGCCGTTGCTGTCCTACCTCAAAACCGGCGATCATCTGCTGGCCCCGGATTCCGTCTACGGCCCCACCCGCACCTTCTGCGACTCGTTGCTGCGCCGATTCGGTATTGAGACCACATATTACGACCCGATGGCCACGCCCGAGGCTTTGCGCCCGCTGTTCCGCCCCAACACCCGCGTGCTCTTCACCGAATCCCCAGGCAGCCATACGTTCGAGGTGCAGGACATCCCCGCCCTCTCGGCCTTGGCACATGAGCTTGGCGCCAAGGTGTTCCTCGACAACACCTGGGGTATCCTTCACTTTCAACCCTTTACCCATGGTGTGGATGTCTCCATCCATGCGCTGACCAAATACCCCGGCGGCCATTCGGACATCGTGCTCGGCGCCGTGGTGGTTAACAGCGAGGCGGACTGGCGCTGGCTGCGGAACGGCTCACTCGAACTCGGCAATTACGCCAGCCCCGATGATTGCTGGCTGGCCCTGCGCGGCCTGCGTACGCTGCATGTGCGGCTGAAAGCGCAAGAAGCCGCCGCCCTGCGAATCGCCACATGGCTCGAGTCGCAGCCCGAGGTGGCCCGTATTCTCCACCCGGCTTTCCCCTCCTGCCCCGGCCATGAATTTTATCTCCGCGATTTCACCGGCGCCTGCGGCCTGTTCGGCGTGGTCTACCAGCCGCAATTCACCGCCGCCGATGTGGTCCGCATGATCGACGGGCTGAAACTCTTCGGCATAGGGGCGAGTTGGGGCGGTTACGAGAGCCTGGTGCTGCCCACCACCGGCACCATCCGCCGCTCCGCCGGCACCGGCGTGTTCGAGGGCGAGATGGCGCGTTTTCACATCGGGCTGGAGAACACCGACGACCTCATCGAGGATCTTGCACTGGGTCTGAAAATTCTGCGCGGCACATGAACGCCTTCCTGCCCGCCCCGCTCGGCGCTTTTCTCGGCACCATTGGGCTGGCCTTCATCATCGGGCTGGAGCTGCACGCCTACCGGCGGCGCGATAACGCCAACCTCGCCCCCGAGGCGCTGGGCTTCGGCACCACACGCACTGTCACTTTGCTGGCCGCTCTCGGCTTCGCGCTCTGGATCATCGGGCTGATCCCCTTCGCCGTCGGCCTCGGCGCGATGAACCTGTTTCTCCTGGTCGACTACCGCAAACGCGTTAAAACCGGCGATTCCTCGCTGCTGCCCACCATCATCGGCCAACTCGCCTTCATCCTCGGCCCGCTTGTGCTCACCGCCCCTCTGGCCTTGCTCGCCGCCTTCGTCATCCTCATCCTCTTCGCCCTTGGCGAGCAGGCGCAAATCCGCCGTTTCTCGGATGCTTTCCCCGCCGCGGAGGGCGTCACCTTCGCCAAATTCGCCATCCTCGCCGGGCTCATCCTGCCGCTCCTGCCGGATAGCGCCATCCCCTATATCGGCGGCATCACCTGGATAAAGGTGTGGACGGCGGTGCTGGTCATCTCCAGCATCTCCTACGTCTCCTATCTCGCGCATCGCTACGTGTTTCCCAGCGCCGGTAGCCTGCTCACTGGCGCGCTCGGGGGGCTCTACTCTTCTACCGCCACCACTTTGGTACTGGCCCGCGCCATGCGGGCCGATGCCACCGCCAGCTTCATCCCTGCCGCCGTCATCCTCTCCACCGGCATGATGTACGCGCGGCTGCTCATCATCATCGCCGTGCTAGGCCATGCCGATGCGGCACTCGCTCTGGCCATCCCATTCGGCGGGCTGTTCATCGCCTCAATGGCCGTGGCGGCGCTGTTCGCCTGGCGCGAGAAGGGCACTCGCACCGCCACACATGAAACCGTCAGCGCCAACCCGCTGGACCTGCCCGTCGCCTTGCTCTTCGCCGTGCTGTTCATTGTCTTCGCTGCTGTCACCAATTTCGTCACCACCCATTACGGCACCAACGGGCTGCATCTGCTCAGCTTCGTGGTGGGGTTCTCGGACATCAACCCGTTCATCTTCTCGCTCCTGGACGGCAAGCTCCAGGTGAGCCCCGCCGCCGTGGTGAGTGCCGTGCTCATCGCCACCGCCAGCAATAATCTGCTCAACGCCGCTTATGCTTTTGGCGTGTCGCGCAGCCGTAAGATGCTGCCCGCCGCCGCATGGCAATGCGCCGCGGCGGTGTTTCTGTTCGGCTACGCTTTCTTCGCTCTGGATTAAGCGGGCACAACTACCCCTTGTGAAGCCTTACATTTCAGATAGGATTCCGTAACCTCGCACACACGGAGTCTCCATGCGCCTACGCCCCAGCCTGCTCGCTTTCATCTGCCTCGCCCTCACCGGCTGCGCCAATAATTTCGAAACAATCGCCATACAGACCACCGCCGAGGGCGCCCCAGTGGCCGGCGCGCAATGCTCCCTCTCCAACGCCAAAGGCAACTGGACCATCATCACCCCCGGCTCCACCACGGTGCATCTCGGCTCCGAGCCGCTCGGCATAGATTGCGTGAAACAAGGCTATGCGGAGGCAAAAACCGACGCCCACTCCTCCGTCGACGCCACCAACATCCTGCTCGAAGGAACCTATTCCACAATAGACGGCTCCGCCTGGACCTACCCGCAGAACATCACCGTACCCCTGCAGCCCCTGCCCGCCACGCCCACACCGCAAAGCTGAGGGTTTTTGCGCACGCGGCCGTTTTCACTGGAAAACGGCCGCGTAACGCCCTAAGTTGTGCCCAACGACAAGGCCAAAGGCCGAAGCAAAAGGGGACACCATATGAGCATAGCGCCCGCCGCGACTTTGCCCGGTACGACAAAGCCGGTGCTTACCATCCGCCATCCCGGCCTGGGAGACATGCGCGAGGCTTTGCGCCTCGGCATCGCTGACTGGCGCGCCTGCCACACCGAAGTGCCGATGCTGGCCCTGCTCGCCCCCGTCGCCGCCATCATGCTGGCCGCCGTCGTCACCGCCCCCAGCCTCATGCCCTTCGTCTTCCCCGTCTGCGCCGGCTTCGCCCTCCTCGGGCCGATGGCCACCATCTGGTTCGCCGCCCTCAGCCGCGTGCGCGAGCAAGGCGGCCAGGCCACCGCCGAGGAAGCCGCCAAAGTGTTCGACACAAACCGCCGCATCACCATCCAGAACCTCGGCCTCACCGCCGTCGGGCTGTATCTGGCCTGGGTCGCGGTCGCCGCCTACATCTATTTCCACACGCTCGGCGCCAACGGCCCGGCACATGGGCTGGATTTCTTCCGCAGCGTCATCACCACACAGGCCGGCTGGGAGATGACCCTCATAGGCTGCGTCGCCGGCGCCGTCTTCGCCGTCATCATGCTCGGCATCGGGCTGGTCTCCTTTCCCCTGGCGCTCGACCGCGACGTGTCCACCTGGCAAGCCCTCACCACCGCCTTCACCGCCATCCTCCGCAACCCGGCAGTGGTGTTCATCTGGGGCGCGCTGGTCGCGAGCCTACTGTTCCTGGGCTCCCTCCCCGCTATGCTGGGGCTGGCGCTGGTCATGCCCATCCTGGGGCACTCGACCTGGCATATGTACCGGCGGCTGGTGGGCTAAACAAAGCCGCAATGCCCGTCATCCCCACGTAAGCACTCCGTCATCCCCGCGAAAGCGGGGATTTCTCGCTCCCAAGGCCATGGGAGTCACAGATCCCCGCTTTCGCGGGGATGACGGCAGAAGGGCGGGATGACGGGAGCGGATAAGCATTTTACAACAGGCTCTTAAGCCTTCCAGAACGTCATGAGCATACCGCCGGCCAGGATCAGCGCCCCGCCAGCAATGATGGGTAGAGTGGGTTTACTGCCGAATGCGAAGAAATTGATGATCTGCGCCACCACGAAAAACAGCGACACATAAACACCCAGCAGTTTGCCGAAATCCCAGGGCGGGAGGTTTACGGTGACGCCGTAGATGAAGAGGACGAGGGCGGCGGCGGCGAAGAGGCCGAGGCGGACCATGGGCACGGCCTGGCTGTGCAGAGCGGTGCGGGCGATGGCGTCGCCGCCGGCCTCTAAGGTTGCTGCCAGGGCCAGCAGGAGCAGGATTACGGCGTTATTCATAGGTTACCTCCCACACAACAAAGCCGGAGCAACTTGCCCCGGCTTTGCCGCGCACACATGGGGAACATACCCCGGCCGAAGTGGCTGTAAACAACTTCCGGGATGGTTTGGTATGAGCAAGCCCCGTGCCAAAGCCTGAGCGGCGGAAATCCAGGATTCTGCCTGGCCGAGCATGGCGTAATTCACGCCAAATGTTACATTTTTACCCTGACAGTAAACAAATTTGCCCATCAAGAAGGCAAATTGAGCCCAAATACATCCACTTTCACAATGAAATCATCTAGGCCAGTCTTACCCCATGCTCGCCCGCCGCGCCTCCATCACAGCTTTACTATGTCTTCTGCCATCGGCAGCCATGGGGGCGCCGTCCACCAGGATTATCGTAAAGGCCAGCGGCACCACCCAGCTCGCAGTACAATTCGATCAGGCCAAAGTCTCTGTTACCTTCATTACCGAGACTTTGGACATCGGCAGCATCAATAAACCAGCGCCGGACGCACCGTTGAACAACTGCACCTATAGCCGCTACCCGTGCAGTCTGGTGCAGCGCATCGGCTTTGCCATAAACGGTCAATCTGTATACGCATTGCTATCGGTATTTGGCGATCTTTCCGATCTAAACGCTGCAACCCTTAGCCGCGACGGAAAATATTATGTCCTGACCTTGGAGGGCGGGGATGCCGCCGCCAGCTATGAGGCCGTAATCCGCTTCGATAAGGACCAGGTTCATTCGCGTGATTTGATCTGGAGCGAAGCCAATCAGATCGCGGAACACAGCATTTACCCGGTGCTTGTTCCACTCGGCCAGTAAGGCCGAAGCTGCCTATCGGAAATCACTCGGGCATCAAAAATTCTTCCGGTACTGAATGAACCCCGACTTCGCCGCCACCTTGTCGTACAGCACTTGCGCCGTGGCATTGCTCTCATGCGTCACCCAGTACACCCGCTTCGCGCCTTGCGCCTGGGCTTTGGCATACACCGCCTCGATCAACCCGCGCGCAACCCCTTTGCCGCGCGCTTCGGGCGTGGTGAACAGATCCTGCAGATAGCAGATATCATCCAGAAACCAGGTGCTGCGGTGGAACAGATACTGCACCAGCCCGCGCAACTGCCCATCCTCTTCCGCCACGCAAGCGTATACCGGCTCGGCGGGGTCGAAGAAGCGGGCCCATGTGCGTTCGGTGACCTCCGGCGGCATATCGAACACGCCGTAAAACGCTAAATACCCTTGCCACAGCTCCGCCCATTGCGCGCGGTCTCCACTCTGAATGTCGCGTACCAGCATGGCGTTTACTCCCTCAGGGCACGAAGAAACCTTGTACGGGCCGCGGCCTGGAGGCCAGGATCGACCCTTGCATGGTAGCAACAATATCAGCCGCCGCCACCTCCACCCCATGCGGCGCCCGGGCGCGCTTGCGGGTGGCGCGGGCCAATGTGCGGGCCTTATCAGGAGCGGCGAACACGCGCTCCAGCACCTCTTCCAGCCGCCCCGGCCGGAAGTCGAACATATAAGGTGCCAGCTCCGGAAAGTTTGCTCCCGTATAGGCGTTGCTATCGGATACCGGCATGATCCCGGCCCCTAAAGCGGTGAAAAACCGGTCGTGCGCGGAGTGGTTGATATTCGGGTTCATCGTCAGGCTCGCGGTGGCGCCGGAAAACTGCGCCTCCAGCGTGGCGTAATCCACCGGCCCGTGAAACTTCGCCCGCGCTTTGGATTTATCCAAATAATCCCAGCCCTGGCCATACACATCCACATCGAAGGACAGCAGCGCCTGGGCCATGGCCTCGCTCTTCTGCCGGCGGATATAATCATCGAGCTGCACGAACATGAAACGGCCGAGCTGGCTGTAGGGCTGCAGGTACAAATGACGCGCCGCACTCACCCGCGCCAGCACTTCGGAAAAATCCGCCACATGCGCATTGCCTTTTTGCGTCAGCGCCAGCTCGTCCAACGCATCGTGCAATATGCGTTCCAGCTTGGGCGCCGCGCGCCAGCTCGCCGCCAGCAGCGCGGGCGGGTTGCCGGTTTTGGCGAATATCACCTGCGGCCGCCCCTTCGGGCGCGGTGCCACCGGCAGCTCCGGAATGCCGTAATGCAGCGACATCACGGTGTTATTCGCTTTCACCGCCTGCGTTTGAAACAGCGCGTGGTCCTGGAACATATAGCCCAGCACCGTGCTGGGCGGCTGGCTGATGTGGTGCTTGGGAAAATACGCCGGGTGGTCGAGCAGCAGCGAGAACACCGGCAACTCTATCTTCGCCCAGATATTACTGCCTTCCAACGTGAGATGCGCGCCCACGCCCGAGGTGCAGAACACGAAAGCGACGCGCCTGGTGGTGAGCAATTCCTTCAGCCGTGCGACCCAGCCATCCGCCGACATGTCGAGCTCGATCATCTCGAGCCCTTGTTTCCTCCAGCTATCCGCGAAATGCCGCACCAGCCCGCGCACGGATTGGTAAGCGGATTTCCACGTCAGCGAGAGGACGACATCCATGCCTCAGCCAATCCGCGCCAGTGCGGCGCTAAGCCTCTTCACCTCTTCCCCAAAACTTTGCTGCCGCTCGCGATGCTCTTCAAGCACCGCTTCGGGGGCGCGCGAGGTGAAATCGGCATTGCCGAGTTTGGCGCTCACCTTGTCCAGTTCACTTTGCGCTTTCGCCAGCGCCGCAGCCAGACGTTTGCGCTCGGCGTCGAGGTCGATAAGCCCTTCCAGCGGGAGCAAAATCGTCGCCTCGCCCAGCACGGTCTGCGCCACGTTCTTCGGCACAGCACCTACCAGCGGCCCGATCTCGGAGGCCCGCGCCATGCGTGAGATCGCCTCGAACCAGGCTTGCGCCCGCGCTAAAGTTTCGGCCGAGGCATCCTGCAACAGCACCGGGGATTTTTGGCTCGGCGGCACGTTCATCTCGGAGCGCACGGTGCGGATGTCGGAGATAAGGTCCACCACCCAGCCTACTTCCGCCACCGCCGCCGGCGCATCATGCACCGTAAGCGCCTCCGGCCAGGGCTCGGAAATCAACGAGCTGGCCTCGCCATAGCCGAAATGGTCCCACAACTCTTCCGTTACGAACGGGATGAGCGGGTGCATCAGCCGGAGCAGAATCCCCAGAACATATGCGGCGGTATCGCGAATCTCCGCCGCATCGGCGCCCGCAAAACCCGGCTTGGCGAATTCGATGAACCAGTCGCACACATCGCCCCAGGCGAAGCGGTAGCAGGCGGCGGCGTAGTCATTCGGGCGGAACGCGTCGAGCCCGGTGGTTGCCGCCGCAATCGCCTCATTGGCGCGCGAGAGGATCCAGCGGCAGAGCGGTAGTTTCGCGTCTTCAGGTTTATAAGCCGGGTTGGGCTTCACCCCGTTCATCTCCAGAAAGCGCGCGGCGTTCCAGATCTTCGTGATGAATCCGCGGTTGTTCTCGACGATCTTGGCGCCGAGTTTCACATCGCGCCCCTGCCCTGCCGCCGAGGCCACGGAGTAGCGCAAAGCATCGGTGCCGTATTCATCGATGAGGGTGAGCGGGTCGAGGACATTGCCCTTCGACTTGGACATTTTCTGCCCCTTCTCGTCGCGCACCAGCCCGTGGATATACACCGTCCGGAACGGCACATCGCCCATGAAATGCAGCCCCATCATCATCATCCGGGCGACCCAGAAGAAGATGATGTCGAAGCCGGTCACCAGCGTATCGGTGGGGTAATATTTATCCAGTTCCGGCGTTTTCTCCGGCCAGCCGAGGGTGGAGAACGGCCACAAGGCGGAGGAGAACCAGGTGTCGAGCACATCGTCATCCTGCGTCAGCACCACGCCGGCACCGGCCTGCGCCTGCGCCGCCGCCTCGTCGCGCGCCACATACACCTTGCCGGATTCATCATACCAGGCCGGTATGCGGTGCCCCCACCAGAGCTGGCGCGAGATGCACCAGGGCTGGATGTCGCGCATCCAGGCGAAGAAGGTGTTCTCCCACTGCTTCGGCACGAACTGGATTTTGCCGCTCTCCACGGCCTCAATGGCCGGTTGCGCCAGCACATGCGCGTTGCAATACCATTGCACGGTCAGCAGCGGCTCAATGATGCTCCCCGAACGGTCGCCATAAGGCACGGTATTGGCGTGCGGTTTCACCTCCACCAGCGCCTCTATCCGTTCCAGCTCGGCCACGATCTCCTTGCGCGCGACAAACCGGTCCTGGCCCTCAAGCCCCTGCGCAAACGCCGAAACCTCGCCCAGCTCGGCCAGCACCACGCGGCCCTGGCGGTCCAGCATCGAGGGCATCGGCAGGCCGTGCCTTTTGCCCACTTCGAAATCGTTGAAATCATGCGCCGGGGTGATTTTCACCGCCCCGGTGCCCTTCTCAGGGTCCGCATAATCATCCGCGATGATGGGAATGCGCCGCCCGGTGAGCGGCAAAGTCACCAGCCGGCCGATGAGATGCTTGTATTTCTCATTCTCGGGATGCACCGCCACGGCGGTATCCGCCAGCATCGTCTCCGGCCGCGTCGTGGCGACGATGATCTCCTCGCCGCCATCCACGGGGTAGCGAATATGCCACATGCTGCCCTTGCTCTCGCGGCTCTCCACCTCAAGGTCTGAGATCGCGGTTTGCAGCGAGGTATCCCAGTTCACCAGGCGCTTGTCCTGGTAGATCAGCCCCTCATCATGCAGCCGCACGAAAACCTCGCGCACGGCGACGGAGAGCCCCTCATCCATGGTAAAACGCTCGCGCGCCCAATCCGGCGAGGCACCGAGCCTGCGCAACTGCTGCGTGATCGTGCCGCCGGACTCAGCCTTCCACTGCCACACGCGGGAGAGGAAAGTCTCGCGCCCGAGCTGCTTGCGGCTCACACCCTCTTTATCCAGCAGCCGCTCCACCACCATCTGCGTGGCGATGCCGGCATGGTCGGTGCCCGGCTGCCAGAGCGTATCGCGCCCCTGCATGCGCCGGAACCGGACAAAAATATCCTGCAATGTCATGGTCAGCGCATGCCCCACATGCAGGCTGCCGGTTACATTCGGCGGCGGGATCATGATGCTGTAGGGGGCGGCATTGCGCTCGGGATGGGCGGCGAACGCGCCTGCCTGTTCCCAACCGGCATAAAGCCGCGCCTCAGCCGAGGACGGCTCGAAATTCTTATCCAGTGTCGTCAAAACGCAGCTCCGGCACCGCTAGGCGGCACGTTAAAAGTCTGGTGCCGCTCAAAACTTCAGCGGTCACCCAAATCTAACCCGCGCCGCGCTACGTCGCGGCGCGGCGCGAGCGACAAATCACATACGGTCGACGACGCGGCCGATCTCGGCGCGTACCACGCGCTCCACCAGGCTCGGCAGATGGCTGTCCAGCCAGGCTTTCAGCACCGGCTTCACTTCTTCACGCACCAGATCCTCGATGGTGACACCAGGGCGGCCGATCTGCACTGAGCGCTCAGCGCTCACGCTGCGCACCAGCGAGCCAACCGAATTGGCAATTTCGTTGGCGAGCTTGTCGCCTACCAGGCCCTGGGGAGATTCCACTTGATCGTCCATGTAATTTTCCTTTTCGTTGAGCGTCGAAAGACTTTGGTTGGGCTGGACCACGGATACGGGGATATATTGCGCCCCCCCGTCAGGCGTTTGCCCGGCCCCGCTCTGGCTGTCCAGTGTGGATTCGGAGCTAATCTGGCCATTGGCCGGATCGGAATTCTGTCCAAGGGGCGCCGAGGGCACCATGGCGGCGGAATCGAGCACCAATATATCGTCATCGGGCTCTTCGGCCGGGGCGGCCGGGGCGGTGGCGCGCTCGCTCTCCTCCTCGGTCAGAATCCGGCGGATGGAGGCCAGAATCTCTTCCATCGAGGGTTCGGAGCCGCTGGAGGGCCCGCCATTATTGCCGATACCGTTATCACTCATCACTTTGCATCCTTCATGGCGCCGGCTCAGCCGTGGGGGCGGGGGGCGCATCGAGCAGCGTACCGTCGGCCGCGATGCCGGCCTTATGGTCGGCCCACTCGCCCGTGCCGAAACCGGCATATTTAACGGCATTGTAGTACTTCAGATCGTCATACTCCTGCACCGGCAATCCCAGGTCCCGCACCGTCAACCGCCCGATCGCGGATGTCACGGTATAGGTGTTGCTTACCAGTGTACCAATATTCTGAACCTGTTGCACCTGTGAGTTCAACAATAATTGTTGAGCGTTAAGAACATCAAGTGTGGTTCGCGTGCCAACCAGCTCCTCGCGCTCGGTTCCATCCAGCGCGATGGCATTGGCCTTGATCTCCACATTGCTGGCGACGATGGCAGCGCGGGTCGCCACAATCGCCTCCCAGGCCTGCGCGCCCTGGTACCAGGCGGTGCGCTGCGCGTCCAAAATTCCAGCAAAACTCTGCTGTTCCTTGGCCCGCGCGCTACGGATGGCGGAGTATTCCTGGCCGCCCTGGTACAAAGGCACGGTCAACTGGCCGATCACGGAGCCGCCCTTGAGCTGCGAGCCGGAATAGGATTGCCCGACCTCATGAAAGGCCGAGGCCTGGATCTGCAACTGTGGCAGCAGTGCCGAGAACGCCACATTCACCGCATCCTTGGCCGCGGAATCCTCAAACTCGGCCGCGATCACATTTGGGTTATTGGCCACCGAGGCCGTCGCCGCGTCGGTTTTGCTGCCCACCGGCAGCAGCAACGGCTGCGGCGGCGTCAGCACATCGGCCGGGTAGCTCCCCACCAACTGGCGGAAATTCTCCTGGGCGATCTTCAGATTGCCATTGGCAACCTCCACCTGCTCCACCGCCTGGGCCAGAGAGGCCTGGGCCTGGGCCACCGAGGTCATGGTGATCTCGCCGACATTGAACTGCGTCTGCGTGTCCTTCAACTGCTGGTGCAGCACCACCACGTTATTCTGCTGCAGCGCCAGCACCTGGGTATCCGTCACCACCGACACATAGGCCTGCACGACGTTGAGGAACACGGTCTGCTCGGTGGCCAGAAGCTGGGCACGCGCCGCATAGACCGAATTTTTGCCCTGGCGCAGCTCCGCCGTGGTCTTGCCGCCGCTGTACAACTGCTCGGTCGCGGTCGCCTCGGCCGTCGACTGGTTGAAATTCTCACCCGACGTCTGGTCACTCGTCACACCCGTGAAGGCATTCGTCTGCTCCTGCGTCAGATTCTCACTGGTGCGGCCATAGCTGCCGGAGAGCGACACGGTGGGGAGCCAGCCGGACAAAGCGGTGGGCACGGCCTCATCGGACTGGCGCAACTGGGCGCGCTGCTCCTGCAAAGTGGCATTGTTCTGGTAGGCCTCGACCAGCGCCTGCACCAGCGTGGACGGCAAAGCAGCGGCGCTGTCCACCGGGGTGGCAGCGGGGGATTGGTCGGCAACAGCATTACCCGCCTGGTCCGCCAGCGCGGATTGCGCCGGCAGGGTGACACAGACGAGCGCGATGCCGGCCAGCAGCAATGAGCGCATGGGAAAATTATCCTTCATAATCAGAAACTAAATGCCCGAAAAACTAAAAATTGGCGCCAGACGGAATTGCGGCAGCAGCCGGGCGGTGCAGTCGAACAGCCGCCTTGTGGCGTAACCACCGCCGGCCGGCTCGGCCAGCACGGCGCGGCCGATGCCGTCCTGCCCACCATCAGCCAAAACGGCCACCACGCGCCCGGCGGGGGTGAGCTGTGCCGCCAGAATGGCCGGAATTTCCGGTACCGCGCCCTCGATGACGATGACATCATACGGCCCGCCCGCCGGCCAGCCCGCAGCCAATGGCCCGCTCACCGGCTCGGCATTCTGGCCATAACTTGCCAGCGCCCCGGTATCGAGCCGGGCTTCTTCCTCCAGCGCCACCACGGCCACACCCGCGGCCCCCAGCAGTGCCGCGAGATAACCAGCCCCCGAACCCAGCACCAGCGCATGCGCCGGATTGCCGGCAAGTGCCGCCTGCGCCAGCCGCGCGGTAAGGCTGGGGTTGAACAGATAACGCCCCTGCCCCAGCGGAATATCGGCATCCGCATAGGCATTGGCGCCGGCGGGGGCAAAGGCCTCGCGCGGCAAAGCGCGCATCGCCCCGCTCACCCGCACGTCGGACACATGGTTAGGGCGGACCTGGCAGTCCACCATGATGTTGCGTTCAACTGTATTACGCTCAAGCTCGCGGGCATGCTGCACTGCCAAAAACCTTCCAAGCCGGTAGTTGCGCTCTTTATAGCGGCGGGGGGGCGGATAACTCAACCATCCCACGGCGCAACACGCCGCGCGTTATTCAAATCGGCCGCCCCGCTTGACCGAAGCGGGCTGTACAAGGATATAGGGGCCACACCCCTATGGTCCGGTGGCAGAGTGGTGATGTAGCGGACTGCAAATCCGCGTATGTGGGTTCGATTCCCGCCCGGACCTCCAGCCCCCGCCCGGCAGGGCAGCCGGGGCTTCCTGAAATTATCGGCTTGCATAGCCACGGCGTCCGCGCGGGGACTCTTGTACTCGCCCCAAAACACTACCAGATCATTGAATATATCTGGTTTTACCTGCGTTGCAGAATAAAGCTCTAAGGATTGATGACCAACCCGTTCTACCGGAAGTAAACCTGAGCAAGCGTGCCGCAACTCTCGCGCCCGTTGCCCCCAACCGGAGTCACCGACACCATGTTCGCCCAGTTACACTATGTATTATGCCGGGTCTTCTATGTATTATGCCGGGTCTTCAAGGACCGCCGCGCCGTCACGGCAATCGAATACGCGCTGATAGCCGCGCTAATCGCCGTCGTCATTGTCGGCGCCGCCACCCAACTCGGCACACACGTCAGCGCCACCTTCAATAAAGTCAGCAGCGAGCTTTAAGGCGCCACCTTCCACCCAAGCTGGTGATATAGCGGATTGCAAATCCGCGTATGTGGGTTCGATTCCCGCCCGGACCTCCAGCCCCTCATTCGCAGATGATCGCCCCCGGCCGCAAAGCCAGGGAAAGCAAGGGTTTTTGGCGCTCGCTTGTCCTTGAAGAGTCGCTCTGAACCGCCTATATCCGCCTTCTCAGTGTGGGTGCGAACGAAGGTTTGGAGGATGGCCAGAACCACGGCAAAATTGGCAGCAATCAAGGTCACAGCGGTCCTGAAAGCTGGTGACAAGCGAAGCTATGCTGACGGTGGAAATTTATATCTGCAAGTGACCGGATCTGGGACGGGATCGTGGCTTTTTCGCTACGCTGAAAAAGGCAGTGGGGTGAAAGGCAGCAAGCCTCGGACGCACTGGCTAGGGCTTGGATCCGCCAATACGGTCAGCCTTTCACTTGCCCGGGAAAAGGCAAAGACACTCCGCGCGGAAATTCTTGCGGGTATCGACCCTGCCGCAAAACGCCAGGAGGCAAAAACTGCGCCCCAAGGGGCACTGACCTTCGCTGAAGTTGCTGACCTATATATTTCAGCGCAGGAACCAGGTTGGAGCAGCGCCATACATGCTCGGCAATGGCGCTCTAGCCTACGTGACTACGCGACTCCAATTCTTGGCCCCCTCCCCGTCTCGAACGTCGAGACGGGTCATGTGATCCAGGTGCTCGAACCGATTTGGGTTATAAAAACCGAAACTGCATCCCGCGTGCGCCAACGAATCGAGGCGATTCTGGATTATGCCAAGAGCCGCGGATGGCGAAGCGGCGAGAACCCGGCGCGATGGAAAGGCCATCTATCGAACCTCCTTGTCGCAAAAGAACGCATTGCCCCGGTGAAACACCACCCTGCTTTGGACTGGCAAAAGGTTCCTGACTTTGGTCCAACCCCCTAGAACTGCTCCACCATTGATGTAGTTTTTTGGTGGAGGTGTTAGATGCCGAGACGGATTTACAAACCTGAGGAGATTATTGCGAAGCTTCGGCAGGTTGAGGTTTTGACCTCGCAAGGCAAGTCGGCTGTCGACGCGATCCGGTCGATTGGTGTGACGGACGCCACGTACTACCGGTGGCGCCAGGAGTATGGCGGGCTGAAGATTGGCCAGGTGAAGCGCATGAAGGAATTGGAAGCTGAGAATGCGCGGTTGCGGCGTGCGGTGTCGGATTTGACGCTGGAGAAGCTGGTCTTGAAGGAAGTGGCTTCGGGAAAGTTTTGAGCCCGGCGCGCCGCCGGGTTGGCATTAAGCATGTTGTTGCGACGCTTGGCGTGTCGGAGCGTTTTGCCTGCCGCATGATTGGGCAGCACCGCACCACGCAGCGTTTGGTGCGCAAGACCGCTGATGACGAAGCGGCGCTGACGGCGGACATCATCGAACTGGCGCGGCAGTATGGCCGCTACGGCTATCGGCGCATCACCGCACTTCTGCATCAGGCGGGCTGGGTTGTTAACAAGAAACGCGTGGCGCGCATTTGGCGCAGAGAAGGGCTGAAAGTTCCGCAACGGCAGCCAAAGCGGGCGCGGCTTTGGCTGAATGAGGCTTCGTGCATGCGGCTCCGTGCTGAGTACCCCAATCATGTATGGTCCTATGATTTTGTCGAGGATCGCACGCATGACGGGCGCAAGATCCGGATGCTGAACATCGTCGACGAATTCACCCGCGAGCCACTGGCGATCCGTGTGGCCCGGCGGCTGAATTCCAACGATGTCATCGATGTCCTCTCCGATCTGTTCATCCTGCGCGGTGTGCGGGGGCATATACGCTCAGACAATGGGCCTGAGTTCATCGCTAAGGCCGTGCAGGTTTGGATCACAGCCGTGGGCGCCCAGACCGCCTATATCACGCCAGGAAGCCCTTGGGAGAACGGCTATATCGAAAGCTTCAATGCCCGGCTGCGCGACGAATTCCTCAACGGAGAAATCTTCTACACATTGCAGGAGGCCAGGATTTTGATCGAAGCCTGGCGCCGGCAATATAACACCATCCGGCCGCACTCATCCCTCGGCTACAGGCCACCAGCACCAGAGGTATTGCTGTGGCCGGTGCCACAGCCCCCATTGACGAACGTGCCCGCAACTCAAATCAGCCGCAGCCCAAAACCACCGAATTAACTACATATGAACTGGACCAGTCATCGGGGGCTTGCCACAGGGGGGTCTTCGGCTACCCTAGGTCCTGCTTCCGTATCTAAAGTTCTTTACGAAGTCCGGCATCGTTACGTTCTCTGCGAGCTTCGGGTCGGCAACCGGCGAGAGCTGCACCAGACGCAGGGGAATCGAACCGGCCCAGCGAGCAGAAGCGTAATCCTCTGCTTCTTCCTCAGGAAGGCCGTCGCTCACCTTTGCTGACACTTCATCAAGTTTCAGCCGAAGTACCTTGCTGGCCTTCCATTCTTGTTCTGTGGGTGGCCGTGCGTAATCCCACAGCCCGGGTGCCAGCCGGTCCGTGAATATCTGTAACGCGTTGCGCTTGAGATCTTCCTCGCAAAGCTCGGCATCTCCAAAAGCCATAACTGAGCGGAACTTTATGTTGTGATTGAAGGCCGCACGCGAAAATACAATCCCATCCAAATGGGTGACAGTGAAGCACACTGGAATGCCCTGTTGCTGTGCTTTCAACATGCGGCTTGCGGACGAGCCATGCCAATAGATGTAATCGTCGATGCGCCAGTGATTGGTCGGTGTGACATAAGGCATGCCATCAATGACATAACCAACCTGACAAACGATACCGGCGTCGATGATCGCGTTAATCGTATCGCGATCATATTTGGCGAGCCAATTATAGCGGCGAAGGCGCGTCTTTTCGCTCGGGGGGGCGGCAGGTTCAGGTTGGGTCTCAGTTACACTCATATTGGCGCTATCCTGTGGTTTGGATGGGAGCTAATGAATGGACTGTACGACCGCGATGCATGACGCCCTTAGGGCCATTGTGTAAAAGTTGAGAGAGCCATTGGCGCTACGGTTGCCAAGACTGAATGGACCTTTCAAGACACAGCAAATTGGACCTATGCAGCAATAGGCAACGCGTAATATGTACATGGCAACGGTCCATGCTGCCGCCCATAAGGAGCTGTTTTGTTGCCACCAGAAATCCGAGTTCAGCCATGAAAATCTTAGTCTTTCAACATGTGGCGGTTGAACATCCGGGAAGCTTCCGGGATATCATAGCGGCACAGGGCCATTCCCTGCACCAGGTTGAACTGGACGAAGGCGACCCGATCCCGCCGCTCGCCGGTTTTGACGTGCTTCTGGTCATGGGTGGCCCGATGGATGTCTGGCAAGAAGACATCCATCCCTGGTTGAAGGCCGAAAAATCGGCGATCCGTGATTGGGTCTCGGCGGGACGGCCCTATCTCGGCATGTGCCTGGGCGAGCAGTTGCTGGCAGACGCAATGGGCGGTGCGGTCGCCCTGATGACCGCCCCACCCGAGGTGGGAATGAGCGAGGTTCGTCTTGCGCCGGATCCCATTTTCACCGGTATGCCAGCACTTTGCACCTGCTTCCAATGGCATGGCGCGGAGGTCACGGCGCTGCCGCCGGACGCGCGGCTGTTGGCAACCAGCGCGGGCTGCGCGGTGCAGGGCTTTGCCATAGGTTATCATGCCTACGGGCTGCAGTTTCATCTGGAACTGACGGCGGCCACCGCCACCGAATGGGGCGCGTTGCCGGAATATGCGGCGGCGCTTGAAGCGGTGAAGGGAGCAGGGGCGATGCAACGCTTGCAGGCCGAGGTCGAGGCCAATCTCGGTGCGCTACAGGCCGCCGCGAGCCAGGTATTTTCGAATTTACTCGGCATCGCCGAGACGATTATCGCAACAAAATCTGCTGAACCCCAAGGGTAGAGAGATGACCGCTGCAACAGTTTTTCAGCATACGCCGGAGACCGCTAAAAATTTCGCCGCCACGCTGCGTGAAAAGGGTGTCGATTTTCTGCGCTTTGAACTGCCCGATCTGGCCGGGCTATCGCGCGGCAAAACCGTGCCGATCGATTATGTGGAAAGCTATGTGCTGAATGGACTCAACCTTTACGGCGGTACCGTTACGCTGGACACCAGCTCCATTCCAATTGCTGGCACCGGCTACAACGAGGATGTGAATTTCGTCGACTGCCTGATGGTGGCTGACCCCGAAACCATCAGCGATGTGCCCTGGCTTGCCAATACGAAGCGCGTGATCTGCGATACCAAATGGTATGACGGAAGGGCGCAATTGGCTGCGCCGCGCATGGTGCTCAAGAACATCATCGCCGCCGCCGCCGCCATGGGATATGGCGTGAAAATGGGCCATGAATATGAATTTTACGTGGTTGATCTGGAAACCCGTAAGCCGATTTATGGCGGGCAACCGATTTTCGTAACCGCGGCCACGCATCGCTATCCGCAAATGGAAAAACTGCTGCGGGTCTTGCAGGCGAGCGGCATCGACATGATCACCGCCAATAGCGAGCATGGGCCGGGGCAGTGGGAGCTGAACTTTGACGCATTGGACGGCATTGCCGCAGCCGACCGCGCCTTTGTTTTCAAGAATACCGTGAAGGAATATCTGCGCACTGAAGGTCTGCTCGCCACCTTCATGACCAAACCGTATAAAGGGCTCTCCGGTTCGTGTTCGCATTTCCATGTCTCGCTGTACGATCTCAAGACCGGCGAGAATATTTTTCTCGACCGGGTAAACAAAGATGGTATGAGCGCGACCATGCAAAATTTTGTGCAGGGTATTCTGGACCATGCACGGGCGGAGCAGGCTTTGTGGAACCCGACAACCAATTGCTACCGGCGTATCCGCCCGGGGATTTTTGCGCCAAGCAATATCTCATGGGGGGTCGAAGACCGCTCGGCTTCGGTCAGAATTAAAGCCAGCAAGGATAAGCGCCAGCATCTCGAAGTACGCGTTCCTTCGGCACTCTCCAACCCGTACCTCACAGCCGCCGCAACGATCGCGGCCGGGTTGCTCGGTATTAAGAATCAGTCCGATCTGGCGCCGGAGCGCGCGGGCTTGAAGGAGAATGACCCCTCCTTTGCTAAATTACCGACAGAGATGCATGAATCGCTG
This sequence comes from bacterium, assembly GCA_026224825.1. Classification (GTDB taxonomy): domain Bacteria; phylum Pseudomonadota; class Alphaproteobacteria; order Acetobacterales; family Acetobacteraceae; genus Acidocella. The sequence continues at coordinate 191,146 of JAMFRO010000084.1, forward strand.
AGCGCATTGGCCGACGACGACGCTTTGATCGAAATGCTGGGTAGTGAATTTGTCAACATGTATACCAAAGTGAAGACGGCGGAGATGCTGCGGCTGCGGGATGAAATTCCGGTGGCTGAAACCAACGAATATTTCGACCTTTATTGATGCTATCCGCCGCCGACATGCTGCTTGCTTATGCGGCACGCCAAATCTCGCCGGTGGAGATTGTTAAGGCCGCCCTGGCGGCCATCGAGGCAGACAATGAGCGCGTGAATGCCTGGGTGCATGTCGCGTCTGAGGCCGCAATCCGGGACGCCCTGGCCAGTGAGCTGCGCTGGGCCCGTGGCGTGCCTCTTGGCGCGCTTGATGGTGTCCCTGTGGGGGTGAAAGACCTGCTTGCCGTGGCTGGCCAGCCAATGCGCCGCGGCAGTCCCGCCTATCCAGCCAGCTTCGTGCCCGCCGAGGATGCGCCGATCGTAACACGGCTGCGCGAAGCCGGCGCGATTCTGATCGGCAAAACGGCGACTCCGGATTCCGGCTGCAAGCTCGACACCACAAGTCTGGTGCATGGCATTACCCGTAACCCGTATAACCCCGCGCTGACGCCCGGCGGATCGTCTGGTGGAACCGGCGCGGCGCTGGCTTTAGGCCATGTGGCAATTGCCATTGGCACGGATGGTGGCGGTTCCATCCGGGTTCCCGCCGCATATTGTGGCGTATTCGGCATAAAGCCCAGCACCGGCCGGATTCCGGCACCGATCGGACCGTTCTGGCCGCACGCTGTCACCGGACCGATGACGCGCGGCGTTTTGGACACGGCCTTGGTATGGAACACCGTCACCCAGCCAGATGCGAGAGACCCCTATGCCATGCCGACTACGCGCCTGGATTGGGTTGCAGAAACAAAATTAGGGGTAGCGGGTTTGCGGGTTGCGCTCACCACCTCGTTCAACGGCATCGGCGCCACGCCCGAAATTACCCAGGCAGTCCAAAAAGCCGCGGAAGCTCTGGCACGTGCCGGGGCAATCGTGCAACTGGACGAACCGACCTGGCCATGCGACCCGCTGGATCCTTTCATGGTTTTCTGGCGTTGCATGTATGCACAGAGTCTCGCCATGATGCCGCCGGATCAGGCGGCGAATGTTGATCCGTTTATCAAGGACATCGTGGCCGCCGCGGCGGGCATTTCTCGCTCTGAATTTCAGCAGGCGATGACGCAGCGCGACATGCTCGCCCTTGCGATGTCAAACTTTCATCAGAAATATGACTTGATGATCTGTCCAGTTATGCCCTGCCAGCCCTGGAGTGCCGGCCGCGCCACGCCGCCGCCCTTTAGCGAGGATAATTGGTCCTGGTGCCCTTTCGCCTATCCGTTCAACATGACACGCCAACCCGCAGCCAGCATACCCATGGGCAAAGATGTCAATGCCCTTCCCCTGGCGGCGCAAATCGTGGCCGGGCATGGGCGAGATGATCTGGTGCTGCGCGCCGCTTTTACGATCGCGGGCAACAACACGTAAAAAAGCCGCCGATTTTACGCGGCGGCTTTTCGGCTTGCCGACGAAACGGATTATCCCTCCATGTCGTTAGCGATACTCGCCAGGATCTGCGGCGACTTACCCTTCAAGATCAGAAACCAGATCAGGCCGATGACCATGTAGATCGCGAAGGCCGGCGGAAGCCAGTTGAACGGCGCCGCAGGGTAGGGACAAAGGCTGGCATAGATCACGAAACCCATCAACGCCGCGCCGATGGCGCTGCAGATGACATGGTGCGGCTTCAGCGCGCCACCACGTTTCATGTCGAACGAGGCACAAAGCGCGACCCCGAGATAGACAACGACGAAGCCATAGGTTGCAATCGTCCCGGCTAGGCCGAAGCCGTCCAAAAACCCTTGCGGCAGCAAGCAGAAGAGCAGCAGCAGCACAATGCCGGCGGAGGCAAGCACCGCCATATACGGCGTTTTATGGGTGCTATGTACCATGCCCATGGAGCCATGCAGGAACTGAAAGCGGCCCATGGAATAAAGGAGGCGCGAACTGGCATTGACGCAGGCCAGCGTACAAGCGAAGGCGCTGATCATGGCGGCGAAATATACCACGCCGGCTGCCCAGGGCAGATGCGCGGCATTGGTCATATCGGCAAACGGCGAGGCGGAGCCGCCGATGGTGGCTGCGTTATCGTTCACCCCAAGCACCATGAAATAGGCGATGACTGTGAAGAATATCCCCGCCGCGGCGCAACTGCCGATGACCGCGAACGGCACGTTGCGCTGCGGATTGGAGGATTCCTTGGCCAAGGTCGCCGCACTCTCGAAACCGACGAAGCTGAACACCGCGAACGCCATCGCGGACATCACGCCGCCCACCGGGATCTTGGAAAAATTAAACTGCGTGGGGTCGACGACCGTGCCGTGCTTGCCGACCACGATGGCCGTAATGACGATGATGATGCCGATCGAAATCGTCTCTAGCACTAGGCCGAGGCGCGAGGAGATCTGAATGTCGCGAAACGCGGCATATGTGACCAGGCCAAGGAAGGCGACGGAGAACACGGTGAGCAGCGTGTCCGATAGGGCTACATGGAACACTGCCAAGAAATTTCCAAGGAAAATCGGAAACCCCAAGACCACGGCTACGGCGGTGCAGAGATAGGCGAGAATCATCGCCCAGCCGGCCAGCGCGCCGGCCACGGGGCCGAAATTACGGCCGATATAGACAAAATACGAACCAGATTCAGGATGCCGTTTCGCCAACGTGGCAATGCAGGCGCCCACAAAAACGCAGCCAATGGTGGCGATGAGATAGGAGAGCCAAGAGCCGATACCGGCCAGGCCGGCGACGACGGTAATATTCAGCGCCGGAGTAAAGGTCGGCGCGACAACGGCGATTGATTGCCCGATCGTTTCGGGCAAGCTGAGCGCCCCGTGCTTGAGCTGCGCTGGCTTTGCAATGGTGCCGGCGTGAGTATCGATCGTGGCTACCATATATCGAACCCTCCAAACATACGGTGGTTATCGAATTTGCCCGTGGCAAAAGAACCACCATCAAGATGGCTTGAGCCCTCAGGCCAGGACTTTGGTGTAATGACCCCCATAAGCGGGGCGCCAGATTGTATGATATCACTCATAGAATTCTCCCAGGTGAATTGGTCCATTATACTCGACCGGAGATTAGGCAAATGTTAGGTCCATTTCGATTTTCCTAATGGTACCATGGGCATTTACCGCCTAGATTAGCGGCATGCGGTCATTCCAAAACCTACACCCTTGAGGGTTGAGTGGTTTTTAATCACCGGCACGACCGAGTGCCGAAATCCGAGCCCTACCGCGCACCGCCCGTAAGCCAGCCGATCCCAGAACCGCCTTCACCTATCATTGGGCCAATTTTATCGGCCGATTTTGTGTTTCTCTTGTTAGAATTTGTTGCTTATTCCAAGTATGGACTATAATGCTGAATGGTGGCAGCGAACGACCACGATCTTCATGGGATGCTTTTTACATCTTGATAGGGCCATTGTTCAATGGGCAGGATTTAATGGGATTGAGCCTGCCGATCGTTTTAACGAGAGACCTGCACGCCACCTTGCAGGAACAAATTTATCGCCAGGTCCGCGACGGCATTCTTACCGGCAGCCTCCGGCCTGGGCTGAAGCTGCCATCATCACGGGATATGGCAAATGAACTCGGCGTCTCTCGTAATACCGTTGCACTCGCGTTCGACTGGCTGGCCTCCGAAGGCTATGTCGAATGCCAGGTCGGAGCTGGAACCTTCGTCGCCAGCTATCTTCCTGAAACCAAGCTTGACGCCCCCGCACGAACTGGCCCGGGCGATGGGCATGGGTCCTCCCGGCCCGGATACCGCTCACCCATAACATTCACCGGCCGGATGCCTGCAGCCGTCGGGCGAGATCGTCCGCGGCTGACCTATGATTTTTGGTATGGCCGGCTCGACCGGCGTGAGTTCCCGGTGACGACGTGGCGCCGCCTTATCCTTGAAAATTTTGGGAAGGCCGGAGCCAATCTCTCGGATTACGGTCATCCCGCAGGAGACCCACAGCTGCGCACGGCAATCGCCAGCCATCTCGGCGCCACCCGCGGCATCCACGCAGATGCTGAGCGGATTGTCATTACCGCCGGTGCCCAGGATGGGCTCAATCTTTTGTGCCGTATCCTGGTGGCTCAAGGTTCGGGAGTGGTTGTCGAGGACCCCGGCTACGAAGCCGCCGCGCTTTTATTCGAAAGCTATGGGGCGGTCTTGAATCCTATCCTCATCGACGGCGATGGGCTGGTGACCGATAATCTGCCAAATAGCCGCGGGATTGCGCTGGCATATGTCACGCCATCGCATCAATTTCCGACCGGCGTAACCTTGCCGATCGACCGCAGATTGGCACTCCTGAGGTGGGCAAACGAAACTGGAGCCTACATTGTTGAAGACGATTATGACAGCGATTTTCGCTATGATGGCCCGCCTTTGACGGCACTATCCGGCCTCGACCGAGACCATCGTGTCATATATCTGGGTAGTTTTTCGAAGTCTCTCGGTGCAGGACTACGTCTAGGGTACTTGGTTTTGCCGCCCGAACTTATTGGGGCCGCGATAGCCGCAAAAAGCCTAGCAAGCTATGGCCAGTCATGGCTAGATCAAGCTGTTGTCGCGGATTTTCTAAATTCTGGCGGCCATCGCCAGCATCTGCGCCGCATGCTCAAAACTTATCGTGTTCGCCGAGACCTTTTGATTGGAGCCCTCCAAGATGCGTTTGGTTCGACACTTGAGCTGACCGGACTCGATGCTGGCATGCACTTGATGTGGACTTTGCCGAAAGACCTTCCCGACGCTATTACCCTCGCGGCAGCCGCTGCACGCTTTGACGTAGGGATCTACCCCTTGCCGGCTATTGGCGGCCGCAGTTTTAGGTTACGTAGTAACACCAAGCGCCAGTTGATTCTTGGCTATTCGGCCCTCAGCCCCAAAGAAATTGTGACCGGAATCAGGCTGTTGGCAAAAGCTCTTGGTTGAACATAGCTGGTCGAAGTGGCTTATACCAGCCATGGCAGTCCGGAATGCCAAGGTGCTTGGAAAATAACCAGGCGCACCTCTTCCCAAACGCCACCCGATAACAGGCGCTCATTTTTAGGCAAAAATTGCACGTGGCCTCATTTCAAAAATCAAATTGGACCTATTCTTCGATAGCCCGATGGCCAAACATAATAACTTCAATCCTCTTAGGAGAAGTGAAATGAGCGATGCCTCCGAATTAGGAACGCCACTCCATACCGGTAGAGAGTACGTCTCCGAGCTTAACGTCGCCAACCGTTCGGATGTGGAGTTGCTCCACAGCAAGGCGGTGGGCCTTATCGGCGTTTTGTTTCTTACTCTTACAGGGTCAGCACCCATTACCGCCATGCTGCTGAACGTGCCAATTGTCGTTGGTAACGGCAACGGCATCGGCTCCCCTGCGGCATTCCTTGTGGCAACACTCATTCTGCTGGTGTTCTCTGTTGGCTATGCGGCCATGTCTTCCAAGGTTACTGCTGTCGGTGGATTTTATTCCTTCATAAGCCATGGGCTGGGGCGAGAACTCGGCATGGCGATGGGCTTTGGCTCCGTGGTTGCTTATGCAGTGTTCGAACCTTCGCTTTGCGGGGGCTTTGCCTATTTCATGAACCTCAAAATTGCGCAGCTCGCGGGCATCAACGTGCCTTGGCCCGCCTTAGCACTTGGCATGGTCGCAGTTATCGCGATCCTAACATATTTCGATATCAAGGTCTCTTCCGCCGTGCTCGGGGTTGCCCTCGTTGCGGAAGTCATCATTCTTGTCGTGTTCGATGTTGGCGTATTCACACATAATGGCCATGGTGCCGCTGTGCAGGCTGCGGCAATGAACCCGCTCGCGGCATTCCAGGGATTTCCGGCACACGATAAACTCGCCGCTGGAGCGGCCGGCATCGGGTTGTTTTTTGCCTTCTGGTCTTGGGTAGGGTTTGAAATGGCCCCTAATTATGCCGAGGAATCCAAGGACCCGAAGCGGATCGTGCCCTTGTCTCTGTACATCTCGGTACTGTTTCTTGGCGCGCTTTACACGCTCACCTGCTGGGCCTCCCAGTCAGGCTTTGCCAATATCGACGCGGCGATCAGCGAGGCTCAGAATAATTCGGCGACGTTCTTCTTTGACACGGCCAGCAAGCTGGTCGGGCCGTGGGTATCGTCATTGATGAGCTACCTCATCCTGACAGGTTCTTTCGCTTGCGGCATGGCCTTCCATAACACCACATCGCGGTATCTTTATTCACTGGGCCGCGAACGCATCTTGCCCGCGGCGTTGGGCCGGACCCATAAGACGTACAAGACACCGTATAACGCATCTTTCCTACAATCCCTTGCCTCGGCGCTGATCATCATTGCCTTTGCTGTATTCTCTGGCAGCGACAATCCAGCGACCCAGGCTTATGGTGAGCTTTACGGGTTGATGGCTCTGATGGGGACAATCATCATTCTATCGGCTCAGGCCATCGTCTCTATTGCCGTCGTTGTGTATTTCTACCGTGAACACCCGCAGGACAGCCACTGGTGGAAAACAACCGTCGCGCCGATTCTCGCTTTCATCGCGCAGGTTTACATTGTCTATCTCTGCATCTCGAACATGGCATTCCTCGGTGGCGGCTTCGCATTTGCCAACTATATTCCGTGGCTTGACCTTGGCGCGGTGCTGCTGGGACTGGGCTATGCGTTCCATCTCAAGCGAGTGGATCCGAGTAAATTCAACAAGATCGGGCGCCTGGTCTATCAGGGCGTGCCAGACCCCGGAATCATAGGTCATAACGAATAAGAAGCCGGCCTATCGCAAAAGCCGCCCGCTTACACCGGCGGCCAGACTACTGACAAACCCCGCTCATTTTGGCGGGGTTTTGTTTGCTTAGTATTGGCGTGTGCGGGCTGGATCATGAAGGAGTTTCGCCTTCATGCCTAGTTTGACTTGATGGTTTGGTGAATGCCATGGCGATTTTTTTAATATTCCGTGCGGCGACCACAAGCAGGCATTGGCCAGTGACGCCGATCAACCCTCAGAACCTCGCCTAGCAATGTCCGAGAAGTTACTTGGCATCGCCGAAAGATCGCTCGACGGTCGCTTTCGCCGCTTGTAGATGGCGATGGGCCATGAGGCGAGGGACCCGGCGCCACGCTCTATGCAGCATAGTTAAGGGCATGCGATGCCCGATCAATGCCAAGAACCGAGAGGCTGTTATTATCGCGATCGCTCATGCTTCTCGATTGCGTCACCTATTTTGGTAGCGTTAGTACTGATCGAGCCCAATGCTTCCTACTTCTGGTTTACAAAAGCACACGAATACCAGCCTGAAACACGTAATTATCCGCATTGGGCCCAAAACTGGTGCCGGCACGGAGGTTGAACTGAATGCGTGACGTCAGTGAGCTGGTGATCACCGTATCGATCAGCCCAAAGTTTCGAGCCGTTGGGGCGGAGTTGACGACCGTATAGATGGGAAGAGTGGCGGCATAGATGTTGGCCGTCTGCAGCACGCGCTGGCCGTTCTCAAAATTGTGGTTGGCACTTACCTCGATGAATCCCCCCGTTGTTTCTGAGCTGTTCATCATCTCCAGTCGCCCACCTGCGCCAGCGACCACGTTTGTCTCTGTCGTTGCAGAGACGATCTGTGCTAGCAGCGGATCTCCTTCCTCGGTATAGCCGCGAACCTGCGTGTGGTTGTAGTTGAGCGTCGCGATGGGACCGAGCTGAAACGCACCGAACTCCTTGAGCCAGCCACCGCGCACCTGCGCCGCCACCGTCCATGCCTCGGGCTTTGCAGTCAAATCTCCGATAACGCCAGGGCGAACAACGCTCAGGTCATCATGCGTGTAATCGATCGTCGTATCGATGAATGCACGCCCATGCCGCCAATCGAGATAAGCGCCACCCGAATAGCTATTGCCGCCAACACTCCCGGCATCGTCGTAGAGCGAGGCGTTGGAATGCGTGTAGCCTGCCGCAACACCCGCGATGACTGCGCCACCAATCGGCACCGAATAGCCTGTGACGACGCGCGTGATTCCATCCGAATAGCCCGCGGCACCGCCGGAGGAGGTGTATTCGCTCTCACGCTGGTCCTGGGAGTAGCCTGCATCAATGAAGAGCCCGCGCTTACTCGGCATGAGACCGTCGACAGTGGCTTGGTCGAGCAGCGTCGCCGAGAACACGTTCGATGCCGCCGCCGCAACATCCGCCTGCGCCGCGATACCGTTCGCCGACGCGTCAAGATTTGCGATATATTGCGCGATGAGCGCATAGCCGGCTTCGGTGGGATGCTGATCATAGAGGAAATGCTCGTCCTGCACCGCGGCCGATGCAGTCTCGCAGCCCGCCGTAGTGGCACAGCTCGCCCCCGACGTGAAGGCGTACAGCGTCGGATTTGAGGCAACGGCTGAAGAAAGACCAGTTAAGTTCAGTAGCCGCAGCCTGATGCCGGGCTGCGCATAGCCCGCTAGTGCCGACGGCAGGCCTGCCGAGAAGTTCGTTTCATAAATATTCACTTGGGTGGTGGATGGCGAGTTCGGGGAGCGTGAATCAAAATATATGATATCGCGCGCACCGACGCTGACGAGGCCAGAGATTTCCTCACGCACTTGACCAAGCGCTTGAGTCGCGAGCGACGCACCTTGCAAGCTCGGATTGAAGAGGAACTGGTAGAAATTATTCCGGCCGCTAACCAGAACAAGATCCTGCCCGCCAATACGCCCTCCCGCGGCGGCGAAATTATCGATCTGCGTGAGGGTGCCGATCGCATTTGGCGTCAGGACGGAGGCGACATTAAACGAGCCAGTGCCGGCGCCGCCCGCCGCATAATCATTCGCGAGGCTAAAGCTGTATGGCGCGTAGCTGGGCAGAGTCTGCAAAAGCCCTTTGCCATTGCCGCAGGCGCCGGAGCTATTTGACGGGTATTCGATAGGGCAGACGTTCTTAAGGTCGAGCAGGCTGTCCCCGAAGCCATAGACCGTGCCACCAGGCGCCGCGTGTGCAGCCGAGCAGGCCAGAAACCAAACGACCCCGGTACCGGTGGCCGCAGCCAAACTGCCAAAATGTCTCATTTTTCCCTCACCGAAAGAATTGTTTTTGTTTTGCGAGGACGATAGCTCTTGCCCAAAAAACAGTCAAGTGACTTAAATAAATTTTATAACGCCGAACAATGACTCTTAAATATACGACTAATCTATTGAAAATAAATATATAGACGTGACTTTATTATAAAGTCGTATGACTTCTTATAATATACCAGCTTGACGCACCTACAGTGCCCGGTAGACAGGACTGCCTCGCAGGGAGCAATGATATGCCAAGAAGTCTGAAGGCGCGCTCGGCCGGTTCTGTCGTCGATCGCCTGATCGAAACAGCTGAGCAACTGTACGGCCAGCACGGGCTGACGGGAGTTTCGCTGCGGCAAATATGCACGGCGGCGGGCGCTGGTAATAATAATGCCGTGCAGTACCACTTCGGTGACGCGGCAGGTCTGATACGCGCCATTCACACCAGGAGATTGGTCGAGAACGAGATTCGCCGTGCGCAGTTGCTGGCGAAAGCAGAGGCTCGTAACCGTCTCTCCGTCCGCGACCTGGTGGAGGTGCTGTACCTCCCCATCATCGAGGCCGTCGATACAAATGGTAAGCGCAGTTATGCGCGTTTTTTATTCGCGCTCCACAGTGCGCCAACAGGCGTGCAGTACACGATCAATCTGATGCCTCTGATGCCGGCCGCGCAGCGTGCGATGGAACTGCTCCATGACGCGATCTCGGAGCTGCCCGCGGCAGTGCTGTTTGAGCGTAATCGGCTCATTATATTTCTGATCCTGGCAAGTATCTTAAACCCGCGCAAGGGAAGTTCCGATGCGGCCACAGTCGCCAATGCTTTCGACATGGCGGTTGGGGCGCTCACGGCGTTGCCGGGCACACCGTAAAACGCCGGTGAAGCTTCTATCAAAGTCCATCTATAGTGGCGGAGACAATCGAGAGCTTCACTCCCGTTCATGATTTGCTTAGGGTCGGCTCTCCAGCCGACTTTGGGCACCGCAAATCGTATCTCTTCACGCTAGAGTCATTCCGCGCCAGCCTGGTGCATTCGGGTGGGCACTGTTCTAGGGTCAGGACTCATTCTTTGAGATAGAATGCGACGGCTGCTGCGATGCAGATTGCCGAGAAGAATGTGTGGGCGCATCGGTCGTATCTTGTGGCAACACGGCGCCAGTCCTTGAGTTTAGCGAA
>JAMFRO010000085.1 GCA_026224825.1 bacterium
GGAAACATCGAGGCCGACATAATGTTGCTGGTCCATGAAAAATCTCCGGGTGATGGTGACACGCGGAGACTATCCGAGAAGCACCCCAGAACGCCCGCCGCGATTACGCCATGTCCCGACCTGCAATTCTCATGAAGTCGCGCGGGAATGTTGTCAGGGATCGCCTTTAGGCGACCGCCTCTTGGCGGCGCGAAGCGTCCTTGACGACATTCCCGCGCGGCTTCACGCTGCCAAAAGGTTGAGAGGCGCCCGCATGGCGGATGGGAGGTTCAAATGTCTAAAACCCTGACAGGTGCCTGCCTTTGCGGCGCCATCACCTATGAAATCACCCATACCGAGGGCGATGTCGCGGATATCTGCCATTGCGCGGAATGCCGCCGCGCGAGCGGGGCCGCTTCGCTGCCTTGGGTGCAAGTACCCCCCGGCCGATTCCGGGTGACGCGCGGGGCAGCGCGAGGATATGCCTCATCACCCCACGCCACACGCTGGTTCTGCGGCAATTGCGGCACGCCACTCTACATGACGGATAACACCGGCCGCTCAGTCGGCATCACCCTCGGCTCACTGGACCAGCCCGAAGCCGTTCGCCCCAATGTGCACGGCTGGATGAGCGAACATGTCTCCTGGGCGGCGGTGGAGGATCTGCCGCGTTACGACAAAGCCCCGCCTTACGATTTCTGAGCCTCTTCCTCGATCAGTTGCTTCTTCGAGAATTTGCCCACCATCGTCTTCGGCAGACTCTCGCGGATCTCCACCGCCTTCGGCACCTCAATCCGGTTGAGATGGGCCTTCAAATACACCAGCATCTCGTCGGCCGTCAGCACCGCATCCGGCCGCAAGGTGATGAAGAGTTTCGGCGACTGGCCACGGTAGGGGTCGGGGATGCCGATGGCCACGGCGTCCTGCACCGCGGGGTGCTGATAGGCCATCTCCTCGATGACGCGCGGATAAACCTTAAACCCGCCACAGATGATCACATCCTTCAGCCGGTCGACGATGAACAGGCAGCCGTCCTCATCGAGATAGCCGACATCCCCGGTGCGGAAGGCGCCTTCGGTGAAGGTCGCCTCGGTCTCTTTCGGCTGGTTGTAATAACCCAGCATCACCTGCGGTCCGCGCGCGCAAATCTCGCCGCGCTCGCCTTGTGGCAACAGAATCTCGGGGTTGGCGGGGTCGCGGATTTCCAGCGTCGTGCCGGGCACGGCCGGGCCCACGGTGCCGGGCTTCTCCTGCCCCAGCAGCGTAAAACACAGCACTGGCGAGGTCTCGCTTAAGCCATAACCCTCCATGATATGGCTGCCGGATATCCGCTCGAACCGCTCCTTCACCTCGGGCGAGAGGGCCGCACCACCGGAGACGCAGAGTTTTATAAAGCTCAAATCCGTGCGCCCGCTTGTCTCGGCAGCCGTGGCGATGGCGGTGAACAAGGTCGGCACGCCAGGCACTACGGTAGGTTTACGCTTAAACAACGTGTTCATGAGCTGTTTAATGTCGAGCCGGGGGAGCAAAATCAGCTCCGCGCCGATGCTCAGGCCGAGATTCATCACCGCCGTCATGCAGAACACATGGAAGAACGGCAGCAGCGCCAGAAAACGCTCCTGCCCCTTCACCAGCCCCGGCATCACCTGCTCGGATTGCCACAGATTCGTGGTGATATTGGCATGGCTCAGCATCGCCGCTTTGGGCGTGCCGGTGGTCCCCCCCGTGAACTGCAGCACCGCCACATCCCGGAGCGGGTCGATGCTGATCGGGGCGGGGGTTTTAGGCCCGGCAATGAGTTTGGCGAATTCCACATAAGGCGCGTGCTCCGGCACCTTCCCTAAGGTTTTGCGGGCAAACAGCCGCATCGCCACGCCCTTCGCCCAAGGCAGCGCATCCGCCAGCCGGCAGATGATGACGCGTTTGAACAGCTCCTGGGCTGCCAGCCGGGCGATGTTGTTGAACACCACCGCCACATCGGTGGTGACCATCATGGTCACATCCGCCTCACGCGCCATCGTCTCGATTTCTTTAAGCGTGTAGAGCGGGTTGAAATTGACCACCGTGCCGCCGGCCTTGAGGATGGCGAAATACATGATGACGGAATAGGGGCAATTGGGCACGCAGAGCCCGACTTTGGTGCCTTTGACGACGCCCAGTTTCTGCAAGCCCGCGGCGGCGGCATTGGTTACCCGCCCCAGCTCCGCATAACTCGTGCGCCGGCCCAGGAAATCGAGCGCTTTGAGGGGGCCGAATTGCCGCACCGCCTGATCGAGCACATCCCCGGCGGGGGTGGGGGTAAAACCAAGTATAGCGCCTGGTATCGTTGGGCCGTTCATAGTCTCTCCCAATCCTTATACGCGCCCGTTAGCGGCCGCGCGGGCATGGTTGATCACCTGCCGTTTACGTCAGGCTAGAACGGAAGAGAGAAGATGGCAAACGAAACCACGGTACCGAAGCAGGGCGCCCCGCTTCGGTACCGTGGTTAAGGTCGCGCAAGGAAGGCGGGCTTAGCTCGCCTTCAGGTTGATCGCGGCGGCTTTGCCGCGCTCCATCGCCACCTCATAAGAGATTTTCTGTCCCTCATTCAGCCCGCGCAAACCGGCGGCCTGTACGGCGGTGATGTGAACAAAAACATCCTTGCCGCCATCCTGCGGCACGATGAAGCCAAAGCCCTTGGTGGTATTGAACCATTTGACGGTACCGGTAGCCATATCTTTCTTCGTCGCTCCTCATTATGATCTGGCCCCCGCCCCCGCACGGATAAGGGGGGCAACCGCCGGCTGGGTGCCGGGACGTCGCGCCATTGCGGAACCCCAAGCCGACCATCATCGATTGCCTTAAAATCTCACGCAGAAAGATGCGGAATTGTCAACGATTTGGTTATATGTTGGCTCACGAGCCGCGCCGGCGCAGCGCATCCCTTCCGGTTTCACTGGAATCTGGGCATAACCGGCCCATATTTTAAAAAACACGCCCCACTTCAAAAACAAGCAGGAGGACAGCATGTCGGACGCCGATATTGTACCGGTCAAACCCGAGATCGAGGCGGCAGCGCTGATCACCAAGGCCCAATATGAGGAAATGTATGCCCAGGCGGCATCCGACCCGGATAAATTCTGGGCGGCGGAAGCCAAACGCATCGACTGGATCACCGCACCCACCAAGATCAAGAACACCAGCTTCCATGGCGATGTCTCGATCAAATGGTTCGAGGACGGCACGCTGAATGCGAGCGCCAATTGTCTGGACCGGCATCTGGCCGAGCGGGGCGAGCAGGTGGCGATCATCTGGGAAGGCGATGACCCGAATGTGTCAGCAAAAGTGACCTACCGTGAGCTGCACGAGAAGGTGTGCCGGCTGGCCAATGCGCTGACCGCGCAGGGCGTGAAAAAAGGCGATGTCGTTACGGTGTACCTGCCGATGGTGGTGGAGGCGGCGGTCGCACTTCTGGCCTGTGCCCGCATCGGCGCCGTTCATTCCGTGGTGTTCGGCGGGTTCTCGCCTGACAGCCTGGCCAACAGGATTCAGGATTGCAACTCGGTGGCGCTGATCACCGCCGATGAAGGGCGGCGCGGGGGCAAACGCGTGGCGCTGAAGGTGAATGCCGATGAAGCGCTGAAAACCTGCCCGAGTGTGAAAACCATGATCGTGGTGAAGGTGACCGGCAGCGCGGTTACGATGCAGGACGGGCGCGACCATTGGTATGAGGCGGTAACGGCGGCGGCTTCGCCCCAGCACGAGCCGGCGGTGATGGCGGCGGAGGATCCGTTGTTCATCCTGTACACCTCGGGCTCCACGGGCAAGCCGAAAGGTGTTTTGCACACCACCGGGGGCTATCTGGTATGGGCCCGTTTCACGCATGAAGCCGTGTTCGATTACCACCCAGGCGAGATTTACTGGTGCACGGCGGATGTCGGCTGGGTGACCGGCCACACCTACATCGTCTACGGCCCGCTCGCCAATGGCGCCACCACGCTGATGTTCGAGGGCGTGCCGAACTACCCCACCAGCTCGCGCTTCTGGGAGGTGGTGGACAAGCACCAGGTGAATATTTTCTACACCGCCCCCACCGCCATCCGCGCGCTGATGCGCGACGGCGAGGCGCCGGTGCAGAAGACCTCGCGTAAATCGTTGCGGATTCTGGGCAGCGTGGGCGAGCCGATCAACCCCGAGGCGTGGCACTGGTACAGCCGTGTGGTGGGTGAAAACCGCTGCCCGATCGTGGATACCTGGTGGCAGACCGAGACGGGCGGGATTCTCATCAGCCCGCTGCCCGGTGCCACGGCGCTGAAACCGGGCTCGGCCACGCTGCCGCTGCCGGGGGTGAAACCGCTGCTGGTGGATGGCGAGGGCAAGGAGCTTACCGGTGCCACCGAGGGGAATCTCTGCATCTCCGATTCATGGCCCGGGCAGATGCGCAGCGTGTACGGCGACCATGCGCGGTTCATCCAGACGTATTTCGCCACGTTCAAAGGCCTGTATTTTACCGGCGATGGCGCGCGGCGGGATGCGGATGGGTATTACTGGATTACGGGCCGGGTTGATGATGTGATCAACGTGGCCGGGCACCGGATGGGCACGGCGGAGGTGGAGTCCGCCCTGGTTGCGCATACGGCGGTGGCCGAGGCGGCGGTGGTTGGTTTCCCGCATGACATCAAAGGCCAGGGGATTTACGCTTATGTGACGCTGGTGGCCGCCGTGGAAGCAACCGAGGAATTGCGCAAGGAGCTGGTGGCCTGGGTGCGCAAGGAGATCGGGCCGATTGCGGCGCCTGATGTTATCCACTGGGCACCGGGGCTGCCCAAAACGCGGTCGGGCAAGATCATGCGGCGCATCCTGCGTAAGATCGCGGCGAATGAGACGGACTCACTGGGGGATATTTCGACGCTGGCCGATCCGGGCGTCGTTAAAGATCTGGTAGATAAAAAATAGCCAAAAAACTTTTGCTCCTGTGGGCGGTAGCCAGCTAACGCCCACAGGAGCAAAAGTTTTGGTAATAATATACTTGGCTAAGTGACCCTGCGGATCAAATTCGACGATTATGGATTTTGGACAATTATCACGCGAGAAACACGGCTATTTCCTGGAGTGAAATTTTGCATATCATAAACCGCGTAGGAAAATCTCACATCAAGCTCTGAACCATTCTTCCCCGGCGCCCCCCTTAGCTGGGCTGCTGTCGCGTTGACTGAACCAGTGGGGGCAACTTTAGGTGAACCAAGTAAGGGAGGCGCAGCAGGCGAAGGAACCGGGACTGTAAAGTCATAGGGACCTTTATAAACGGCGAAAAATTCCGAGGTTGAGATATGCAAGCAATCTATCATAAAATTGCTGTTGGTAAGTGGGAAAGACGGGATTCCGAAATCCAGTGAGGAAATCCAACCACTCTTCGGCGGATTTGCTTTCACCGTATTAACGAAGAGGGTTGCCTGGATCGGGCTGCCGAGAACATGATCGGTGTGGTAGACAGGCTTTTGATGATCTGGAGTTCCGTCCCTTTTCCAGCCATAGCTAACGGTAAGCTTTGTGCCGAGTGTTTTCTCCATAAATTCAACATCCGTCAAATCGCCGTGCACGATGATTGTAGAAATCATCCGCATGAATTCGTCGCCGTCCAATGTTGAAACATTGCAATAGGTCGGCAAATGCTGAACTGTTGCAGTCGAATCAACAGATTGTGCGGCAGCGACGTGATCGGCGAATATAGCCAGTGCAGCCAGAGAAACACCCAAAATTCTTGACATATGGGTCATCACCTATTTGGTCCTCTGGTTGCCGGCATCGCGAAACGCTTGTTCAATTAGAGGCAATTTGCAAGCTTTAAATGGTCTTGCATTTGTTTATCACAGCCTATTTGATGTCGAGTAAATCGAATAAGCAAGAAATGAACTACTTAGCCAAGTATATTATTACCAAAGTTTTTGGTGCAGCTTTTTTCAAAAAGCTGCTGCTTCCTTATCCGGCCCTGATGTTCCCCCTTGGAACATCAGGGTAACAAAACCCCCGCATTCTCCGCATGCCCCTCCGGCTCGATGTGGATGGTCACAACCACCCCCTGCATCTCCGCCTCCAGCGCCGCCTCGATCCGGTCGCAGATATCATGCGCCTCATTCACCGTCATCGCGCCCGGCACCACCAGATGGAACTCCAGAAACCCCGCACTGCCGGATTGGCGCATGCGCAGGTCATGCGCCTCGATGGCGCCGGTGGAATGCGCGCGGACCAGAGCGCGGATGCGTTCGGCCATTTCCGGCGGCGGCGCTTCATCAAGCAACCCGCTGACGGAGCGCAGCACGGTCTTGCCGCCCATAAAAGCAATCTGCCCGGCGATGAACACGGCAATCAGCGGGTCCAGCACCGGTAGTTTGAGCCAGGACGCAGCCAGCAGCGCCACCAATATGCCGCCGGTGCTGTATAGATCGCTTAACAAATGCTCAGCATCGGCAACCAAGGCGGCGGAGCGGCTCTGCCTGCCGACACGGAACAGCACCACGGCCCACACCCCGTTAAACATGCCTGCCAACGCGTTGAGGGCCAGGCCAAGACCCAGCCCGCCCAGCAGCGGCGCGAGCCCATGCGGATGTAAAAACGCCGTAATCGCGCGCTCGAAAATAAGGGCGGCAGCGAACATGATCATCGCCCCGGTGGCAACCGCGCTCAGCAGCTCGGCCTTGCCATGGCCGTAATTATGCTCGCGGTCCGCCGGCTTGGCGGCGACGATGAGCGCATACAGCGCCAGGACCGAAGAGGCGACATTCACCAATGTCTCCAGCGCATCGGAAAACAGCGCCGTGCTGCCGCTGATATACGCCGCGGCCAGCTTGGCGGCGAGAATCAGCACACCAACAGCTATGCTCCCGAGGGCAATTTTGAGGACCAGTCTCATGCCGCCTGCCTACCAGGGCGGCACGGTGCGGCGCAACGGCGTGCTTGGGTTTCGTTGATGGTATTGTAAGAAAAGCCTGTCATAAATGCCCTTGCGATGATGACCGCGAAGGATTGGTGGTTTGGGCATTTCCATTTTTCATATCTCCATTTTGCATACAAGGCTGCGGCTGGCGGCCGGGCTGGCCCTGCTGCCGATGATGATGCTCTGCGCACATCCGGCCTGGGCCTCGGACCCGCTGCCGGGCGATGCCATAGCCCCGCCCACGAATATCAACATCGTGCTGTACTATAATATTTTCACCAATGCCGGCGTGCTCGAACCTGCGCACGGCAACGGTTATGCGCATGACACGCATATTTCACTGAACGTGCAGGCGCTGCGCTACATCCGCACCTTTACCCTGGATGGCATGCTGGCCGGGGTGCAGGTGGTGCAGCCCTATGCCAGTTTCGTCGGCAAACAATACCTCGGCCTGCCCCCTTCCGGCCGCTTCACCCTCAGCCATCAGAACGGGTTCACCCAGCCCTATTTCGGCGCGTTCATCTTCCCCGTCTCCAACCCTAGTACCGGCACCAATCTGGCGGTAGGCTTCTGGGTCGAGCCGCCCATCGGACATTACGACAAAAACGCCAACCTCAGCCTGACGCAGAATTTGTGGAATGGCGAGCTGGAAGCCGGCGGGCGGATGCTGCTCCTGGGCACACCCGCGGGGCAAAACCTGGCGGCGGAGCTTTGGGGCGAGGGCTATTTCTACGGCAGCAACGATCATGCCACACTCGCCGGCATCGGCGGCGCGGCGCCAGCGCGGTTGAGCGAGCAGCCGAGCGGCGAAATCCGCTTCTATCTGCCATACCAGTTTTTCCCGCCAAGCCTCGGCAGCTTCGTTCCGGGTATTTATCAATCATTCGGCGGCAAGCAGGTCTACACGCTGGATAACGGCCTGAAACTGGACGCCGGTACGCGCACGCAGGAAACGCAACTGCGCTTCACCCTCTCAAGCTATCTCTCCCGGCATTGGCAGGTGATGCTGAATGGGCAGTATGATGTGGTAGCACAAGGCGGCCCGCTGGAGCGGGAAATGGAATTAAGAGTGGCGATGCTTTATTGAAGGAAGAATGTCCGCGCCCGTCATCTCCGCTTACGCGGTAATGACGAATAAAGTCTTCACAAATTGAATTTCCTTCAGCCGGCCAAAAACCTCTTGATCCCCTGCACAGCCTCAGCAAGCCCGGAGCGAATAATCGGCGCACCTTCGGGAAAAGCCGAAAACAAACGTGACGGCACCTGCTTATCCAGCAGCACGAACACGCCTCTATCATCAGCCCGACGGATCAGCCGTCCGAAAGCCTGCCGCAGCCGCAACCGCACAATCGCGTCGTCATAATTCTTCGGCACGCCATGGCTCAAATGTGTCCGCCGCACCCGGTGCAGAATATCCGGCCGCGGCCAGGGTGTGCGCTCGAACACCACCAGGCGAAGCGCATTGCCGGGAATGTCCACGCCGTCGCGCATCGCATCGGTACCGAGCAGGCAGGAGTTTTCCTCGGCGCGAAAAATATCAACGAGTGTGGCATTGTCCATGGCATCCACATGCTGGGCATAGAGCGGAATCCCCGCCTCTTCCAGCTTCGGCGCGATGCGCGATTGCACGGCTTTGAGACGCGAGATGGCCGTAAACAGCCCCAGCCCGCCACCGCCCGAGGCCTGGAACAAAGCCTGATACGCGCCTGCAAGCTGCCCCATATCCTGGCCGTTTACATCCGAGACCAGAACAATTCGGGTGCGCTCCGCATAGTCGAACGGGCTATCGAACGCCGCACGTATCGCAGGTGCCGCAAGATGGGTGGTGCCCGTACGGGCCTCGGCGTTTTCCCAGGCCGTCTCTGCATCCACGCCATCCCGTAGCGTGGCGGAGGTAATAAGAAGCCCATGCGCGGGGGCGGCGATGCTCTGCGTAAACGCCTCGGTGGGGTCGAGCATATGCGAGAGCAGAGCCACATCCTTATCCATCCCCGCCTCGCGCTCCAGGCGCAGGAATTCCACCCGCAAGGGGCGCTCGCCGGGGGCGGGTGAGGCGCCGAGACCGTCCAGTATATTGCGCCAGGATGTTACGGGGTCGATGGCGCGGCGTTTCAGGCTGCGGGTGATGCCTTCGAGCCGTTGCGTCGTCGGCTCATCCAGCAGCCCGGCCTCTTCATCCAGCCGGTCCATAAAATAATCACGCAAGGCGATGAGGGATTGGCGCAGAATCCCGAGGCCAATAGAGAGGTTTTTGGCAGCCGGCAGCAAATCCGGATTAACCGGGTGCAGATCGACCTCAAACCCCATCGCCCCCGTCAAATCATTCTCGCTCGCACGGGCGCGGGCCTGGGTGCGCAATTCGCGGAGAAAAATCTCGGCCTGGTTTTCGCCGGATGTCAGCTCCGGGTCCAGCCGCGTGGAGAACAGCGGCGCCGGCAGCGCCCTGGCCGCCGCGCGCACGGCCTCAACATGCCGCACCGCGACTTTGTCATCGACGATGATATCCTCAAGCCTTTTGGCAAGGCCACGGGCACGCGAGCGCGCCCCTTCCGCGCCCAGCAGCCAGCGGCGCAGTTCCGCCATGGCGGTGCCCGATAATTCCACGGAAAAAGCGGAATCAGCGGCATCGAAAATATGGTGCCCTTCGTCGAACACATAGCGTGTGGGCACGTAATCATCATCCAGCCCGCCCCACACCGCCTGCGCCATCACCAGCGCATGGTTGGCGATGACAAGATCCGCCTCCCGCGCATTGCGCACCACGCGCTCGATAACACAGGTGGAAAAATGCGGACAACCGGCATGGATGCACTCACCGCGCCGGTCGGCAATCTGGCTCAACAAAGCATTGCCAAACAGCTCGGCAAACCAGCCCGGCAGATCGCCGCCAAACAGATCGCCATCCGCACTCACAATCGCCCAGCGCGAGATCAGCCCCAGCGGCACGGCGTAGCGATCCACACTGGAAGCATCTTCATAGTTAAGCAGGCAGAGATAATTCTCCCGCCCCTTGCGCAGCACGATTTTGATGCCGGCCGGCAGGCGTTTGGCCTCCTGCTCAATCTGCCGCTGCAAATGCCGGGTGAAGGTGGAGACCCACACCGCCCCCTTGTTCTGCTCGGCCCAGATGGAAGCGGGCGCGAGGTAGCCAAGCGTCTTGCCCGTGCCGGTGCCGGCTTCAGCGATCACCGCATGCGGGTGGTCCTCATGCAAACGCGGCGCAAAAGCCTCCGTCACGGCGGAAGCGTAATCGGCCTGGGCGGGACGCTGCTCCGCATCCGGGCCCAGCAGCGTGGCCAGCCGGGCGCGGGCCTGGGCGGAGGTAACCGGGTAGGAGGAAGGCGGCGGGCGGGGTGCTGTTTCCTCCCATTTGGGCAGGCGCTTCCACAGGCGCATGGCCATGCCGTCCGGTTTTGCTCCGGGCTGGCTTAGGGCTGCGAGCACGTAGGGGGTCCAGCCCCAGCCTTGTGTGCCCATGCGGGCGGCCAGCCCGGCGGCATCGCGGTTCAGCGGGGTATCCTTACCGGCGGCGAGCCGCGCAAGCAGAATTTCCGCCATTTCGGCCAGCGACGCAGCCGCCTCCTCCAAACTGCCGGGCACATCCAGCTCCAGCGCGCGGGCGAGGCCAGCAGGGGTGGGGGCCAAGCTCTGCGCCGGGCAGACGAAGGCAAAAAGCTCCAACAGGTCCAGCAGATTGACGGAAGGGTTGCCCAGCCGCTGCAGCGTGGCCGGGCCGTGCACCACCAGAGCCGCCGTATTGCCAATCTGTTTGGACACAAGCCCGGGCTTCACCTGCGCAAGCATGCCATCCGTGCCCAGCAGCACAGCACGGCCATGGCCGGCGGCAAGGGCTGGCAAAGGAGGAAGAATCGGCATTCTGCTCCGGTTATAGGGGGATGTTCCCGGTTTGTCTTGCCCCTAGCCGCGCTGCAGCCCCAACGCGCCGAGCTGCCTGGCGATGGCCTCTGCTGTGGCCCCGTCGGTGCCGCAGGCAATGCGCCAGGCCGGGCGCCAGGCCGGGCGCCAGGCCGGGCCGGCGGCATCGGCGGGGTAGAGGTCGAGATAGTTTTCCTCCGATAGACCGCCGGTGGTCACCCCCGTGCCGCAAGCGCTGAAAGCGGCAAGCGGCACCAGCGCTTCGCCCGGCACACCATCACGCTCACCGGCCAGGAATAGCAGGCTGCGCGCGCTATCGGCGGCAAAGCCAATACCGGCGGGGGTGTAGTCGATGTCCGGGGTAAAACTGGCGCCCTGCGCCGCACGCGCAAGCCGGCCGGCCATTTTCCTGGCGCGCCCGCGCGTGGCCCTGCCCGAGAGCGAAGCGCCAATGCGCCACCAGAACGCCGAGGGCGCCACACCGATCACAAAGACCAGGACGATGAAGAAACCATAGAAAAAGATGATGGGGGACCACAGCATGGCGAAAATACCTGTTCCTCGGGCGCCGGGGACATCACGAGCGGCCCGCTTTTTAATGTCCCAACTTAATGTCCCAACGGGCGCCGCGTCTCAAGAATCTCCAGCGCATGGCCGCCCCCCGCTGGGTGGTTGCCCACGGCACATTCCGGCTCTAGAGCAGGCACATGAGCGAAAACACAACCTCCCCCCTGTCCTGGCCCTTCCGTGAAGCTGAGCGCATTGCCGAGCGGCTGAAACAGAAGGGCAAGGACCACGCTCTGTTCGAGACCGGCTACGGCCCCTCCGGCCTGCCGCATATCGGCACATTCGGCGAGGTGGCGCGTACGAGCTGGGTGCGCAAGGCGTTCACGGACCTCACCGGCCTGCCCTCCCGCCTGCTCGCCTTCTCGGACGATATGGACGGCCTGCGCAAGGTGCCGGACAACGTGCCGAACAAGGAAATGCTGCGCGAATTCATCGGCAAGCCGCTCACCAAAATCCCGGACCCGTTCGGCAAATTCGCCAGCTTCGGCGAGCATAACAACAACATGCTGCAGGATTTCCTGCGCTCTTTCGGCTTCGAATTCGAATTCGCCTCGGCCAGCGATTACTACACCTCCGGCCGGTTCGACGATGCGCTGCTGCATGTGCTGCGCCACCATGACGACATCGTAAACATCATCCTGCCCACCCTCGGGCCGGAGCGCCGCGCCACCTATTCGCCCATCCTGCCCATCCACCCGCGCACCGGCATCGTCATGCAGGTGCCCATCGAGCAGGTGGATGTGGCGAGCGGCACGGTGTTCTGGACCGACCCGGACGACGGGCTGAAATACGAGACGGCGGTGACCGGCGGGTCCGCCAAGCTGCAATGGAAGGCCGATTGGGCCATGCGCTGGTACGCGCTGGATGTCGATTACGAGATGTCCGGCAAGGATCTTATCGACTCTGTGAAACTCTCCTCCTCCATCGTCCGTGCTCTGGGCAAGGAGCCGCCGGTCACCCTTACCTACGAGCTGTTCCTCGATGAGAAGGGCCAGAAAATCTCCAAATCCAAGGGCAATGGCCTGTCCATCGACCAGTGGCTCACCTATGCGCCCAAGGAGAGCCTGTCGCAGTTCATGTACCACGCCCCGCAGCGCGCCAAAAAACTGTTCTTCGACGTCATCCCGCGCGCCACGGACGACTACATCGCCGCCGCCACGTCCCTGCCCACGGCCGAGAAACCGCATGACAACCCGGCCTGGCATATCCATGGCGGGGTGCTGCCCGAACATGCCGGCTCGCCGGTCGGGTTCGGCATGCTGCTCAACCTGGCCTCGGTCATCAACGCGGATAGCCCTGAGATGCTCTGGGGCTTTATCCGCGCCTATATTCCCGGCGCGGATGCGGATAGCTACCCGTTCCTGGCCAAACTGGTGCACCACGCCATCGCCTATAACCGCGACTTCGTGGCGCCGGCCAAGAAATTCCGGGCGCCGACAGAGGTTGAGCGCGCGGGCCTGACGGATCTGGCGCAAAGCCTCACGGCCGGTGAGCAGGGGCAGTTCCCTGGCGAGACGCCAGCGGAAAAACTGCAAAACCTCGTCTATGCCGTCGGCAAGCGCCACCCCTTCGCGCCGTTGAAATCCTGGTTCGACTGCCTGTACCAGGTGCTGCTCGGCACGCTGGAAGGGCCGCGCTTCGGCGGGTTCATCGCACTTTACGGGGTGGAGCGTACTGTGACGCTCATCGAAACCGCGCTGGCACGGGGCTAAACCCTGACTCCCGGCGCACGTAAAACCCTGAAATACCTGCCGCCGGTACTGGGCCTCCTGGTATTGGCGGGGGTGGTTATCGGCCTGCACGGGGCGCTGAAGAAGATCGGCGTGCACGATGTGCTGAGCGCGTTTGAGGCAACACCACGGCGGCAGGTGCTGCATGCCGGGCTGCTGCTGGGGCTCTCACTCTGCATCATGTGCATCTACGACCTGCCCGGCGTCACCTTCGCGCGCCGCGCCGAGACATTCCCCCGGCTCGGGCTGCACCGGGTCGGGCTCGCCTCGTTCTGTGCCTACGCGCTGAGCCATGTGCTGGGCGCGCCCGCCATCACCTCCGCCGCCATCCGCCTGCGGCTGTATGCGCAATGGGGCGTGCCGACCACCGGCATCGGCCGCATCGTCGCCCTCTCGGGCACCACCTTCACGCTCGGCATTTCCGCCATGCTGGGGTTTCTGCTGCTCATCCACCCGCATGCCGTGCCGGTGTTTGGTGGTGCCGCACCGGGCACGCTACGGCTGGCGGGCGGGCTGCTGGCCGCCATCCCCGTCGGCTACGTGCTGGCCGCGCGCGGGCGCGCCTCG
The DNA here is from genome assembly GCA_026224825.1 of bacterium. Classification (GTDB taxonomy): domain Bacteria; phylum Pseudomonadota; class Alphaproteobacteria; order Acetobacterales; family Acetobacteraceae; genus Acidocella. The sequence goes on from JAMFRO010000085.1 coordinate 13,633, forward strand.
GTCACGGTTTTCGGCAAAGAGATCCCCCTGCCCGGCGCGCGGCTGGCCTGTGCACAAATCATCCTCTCCGTCGCGGATGTGGCCATCTCCTCGGCCATTCTCTACACCGTGCTGCCGGACGCCCCGGGCCTCGGCTATCCGCACGTCCTCAGCATCTACCTCGCCGGCTTCGCCTCCGGCCTGTTCTCCGGCCTGCCCGGCGGTGTCGGCGTGTTCGATTCCGTGCTGCTGCTCGGCCTTTCGGAATACCTGCTGCCCGCCGAGGCGCTGGGGGCTATTTTGTTGTTCAGGGTCATGTATTTTCTAACCCCCGCGTGCTTCGCCGGACTCTGCTATGCCGGGCACGAGCTTTGGGTGCAGGCCCAACTGTCCAGGAAGGCATCAGGAGACAAACCATGAGTATGCAGCAAACCATCTCCCCGGTTGACGGTAGCGTCTATGTCGAGCGCCCCTATGCCGAGACCCGCCACATCGATGCGGTGTTCGACCGCGCTGTGAAGGCGCAAATCTCCTGGGCCCTCACCACGCTGGAACAGCGCGCGGAATATTGCCACCGCTTCTGCGACGCCCTGCTGCGCCATGCCGATGAGATCGGGCTGGAAATCTCCTGGTCCATGGGCCGCCCCATCAGCCAGACCCCGAATGAAGTGCGTAGCTGCGCCGAGCGCGCCCGCTTCATGATCGACGAAGCCCCGGCCGGGCTGGCGGCCTACGACCCCGGCCCGAAACCAGGGTTCAAACGCTACATCAAACGCATCCCGCTGGGCGTGGTGTTCGTCATCGCGCCCTGGAATTACCCGCTTCTCACCACGGTCAACTCCGTCATCCCCGCCATCATGGCCGGCAATGCGGTGGTGCTGAAACACGCCGCCCAAACCCAGCTCTGCGCTGAGCGTTTTGCCCAAGCCTTCGAGGAAGCCGGCCTGCCCGAGGGCGTGTTCCAATACCTGCACATCTCCGGTGCCACCGCCGAGCAGTTGGTGAAAGACACGCGCATCGCCCACATAAACTTCACCGGCTCCGTGCCCGTGGGCCATGCCGTGCAGCGCGCCGCGGCGGACCGCTTCATCTCCGTGGGCTTAGAGCTCGGCGGCAAAGACCCTGGCTACGTCCGCGCCGATGCGGACCTGAACCACGCCGTGGAAACCCTCATCGACGGCGCCTTCTTCAACGCCGGCCAATGCTGCTGCGGCATCGAGCGCATCTACGCCCACGAGTCCGTCTATAACGAATTCATCGAGCGCGCCGTCGCCCTCACCAACACCTACCGCCTCGGCGACCCCATCCGTCAGGACACCAACCTCGGCCCCGTCGTCTCCGCCAAAGCCGCCGGCTTCATCCGCGGCCAGGTGGACGAAGCCATCGGCCAGGGCGCGCGCGCGCTCATCGACCCCGCAAGCTTCGCCGCCAACAAAACCGGCACCCCCTATCTGGCGCCGCAAATCCTCGTCGACGTCGACCACTCAATGCGCGTGATGAGCGAAGAAACCTTCGGCCCCATCGTCGGCATCATGAAAGTCAAAAACGACGCGCAAGCCATCGAACTGATGAACGACAGCGTCTACGGCCTGACCGCCGCCATCTTCAGCCGCGACCTGGCGGCAGCCGAAACAATCGGCGACCAACTGGAAACCGGCACAGTCTTCCTAAACCGCTGCGACGCCCTGGACCCCGCCCTCCCCTGGGTCGGCGTTAAAGACACCGGCCGAGGCCACACCCTCTCCCGCTGGGGCTTTGAGACCCTAACCCGCCCCAAGAGCTACCATTTGAAGCTTGCGGAGTAAGGAAAAAGGCGAGGCCCGCTGGGGTCTGAGAGAGCGTTTGAGAACTCTTGAACCGGGTTTGGCGGCGAATTTGTTGATATGAGGAATTTGTCCGGTCGTCTGTCAGGATTCACGGACAATTCGTTTCTGTAACGGTGAACTGCCCCCTGGCCAAGAGCACGACTCGTTTAGAGTCTGTCCCAGATCAATTTGTTGTTTTGCATAGCTTTCTGAGCATCAATCGGATGGATGCCCAGCGCAGAAAGGTCAGAGCATTTTCATTCAAACACTCCCAATCCTTGGCGAGGCGGCGGCATCGATTAAGCCAGCCGATGGTTCGCTCCACTACCCAGCGCCTGGGCAACACGGCAAAACCTTTGGTGGCATCCGGGCGCTTGACGATTTCAACTTTTGTTTTCCCTTGAACGCACCGTAAGGCTTGGCAAAATTTTGGTCGCTGATAGGCTTTGGCCGGCAGCCGCGCCTGACAACGCTGCCTGCGAAGGCTTCTTCGGACGACTGAAAGCGGAGCTATTCTACCCTCGGGACTGGAAGGCAACAACCATAGAGCAGTTCATTCAGGTCGTTGATTCCTATATCCGCTGGTACAACGAGAAGCGGATTAAAATATCTCTTGGCTCTCTCAGCCCCATCGAGTACCGAAAGAGTCTCGGGCTAACGACATAAAACCAGTCCAAGTTTTTGTCCGCATCCCCGAGGGGTCACGGTTGGAAGCGATTTGACACTACAAGGCGGGACTCAGCTGACGGTTACGTATATCCAGCCGGGCAAGCCGCAGCAGAACGCTTACGTTGAGCGCTACAACAGAACGGTCCGCCATGAATGGCTCGACCAGCACATCATTGAAAGCATCGAGGAGGCACAAGATTACGCCACGCAATGGCTCTGGACGTATAACAATGAACGTCCCGCTATCCACACGGATAGCGAGCACAATGGCCCAAACGTGCAAGTAACGTGTAAGGCGTTTTATCGGGATTTGTTGGTGATCAACGGCATATAAGTCGTTGATAAACTGGTTGCGGGGGCACGCAACACCCGATTCTTGCGATTGGTCGAGAGAGTCATACCAAGGCTAGCAGCTTAGCGGCTCTATGTAAGTCGAGCCTCTCGTCCCGCGATGAAAGCCTAGCGTGGTGGCGTAACGCCGCTGATCGTGGCGTTGAATCGGTGTTTTCTATGCCGCGTGCTGATGAACGCCTTCGGAGCGTTGCCACGCTTGCGCTGACAGATGAGCTAGCCTGACCAGGAGGGAGGTCGACTATCGCAGCTCGCTTAGCAGCCTCTCGACAAGAACCTTCGGCGAGTCGCCCGTGACGGTCACGGCGCGGTGTTGCTGTCGCAGAATACCGACGATGAGACAGGCCGTCCACACCCAGAAATTCGAGTTCGGTGGAAGGGGAAAGCCATGTATGAGAGCTCCGAGACGATCGGCGATCGGCGGATAATCCGAAGTACCCCAATGACCATGCGAGGGCGTTATCGCGTGCACAATGATGGCCGCCAAGGCGATTGATGTCGCGCGCTTGGCGCAAACCTCCCCGTAGTCGTGGGAATGAGCTTGAGCGTAGTCGGCAAGCTTTGCCGTCAGGAATTCGCGAGCCCATACGTCACAGCCGATTTCTTCCTCGGGCAAACTCTCCGGCTGATTTTTCTCGTTGAGGTAGATCACGTGCTTGAGTTCGTGAAGAAAAGCAGACGCGAGCGCGAGCGCGCTTAGGTCGAACGCAGCCTTGTCCTGATCATTTGAAAACGCGTTCCTGTCTCCCTGCGGTTGGGGAACGTCTGGTGGCCAGTTTATGTCGGCTGTCGTGGTTGCTGCGATGAGATCCTGTGCCGCGGCCATGCGCGCCTTGTATTCGCGCTCGAACTGCCCGAGAGCCTCGTCGCGGTCGAGGACTTGTTGGATCGTTTCTCCGGAGACTGACGCTTTAAGGATCGCTGGTGAATAGGCCTCTATCGACTTCCAGGCGCTGAATCCGAGCAGCCAATAGAGATCGATTGTCTTTAGACTGAATTGAATCCTTTTGTCCGTGGCTTTCATGGTGACGCCAGGTCCATCCGGCACAATATCCACGAAGGGAGCATATTTGCTCCAGATAGCACAGATTTCGTTGTCGCGTTCGGGGACTGCCCCTCGCAGGAGATTGAGGATTACTGCCTGTGCCTCGTCTTGGGGGATCATCGAATGCACCATTTCAAATTGAATGTAGCGTGGCGGAGCATTACGCGCAGCTATGGATTTGGCGCGACGACCGTCTTCGCCGCAAAAACGAAATCAATCGCGGAGGCGCAAAGGGTTGCTACGTCGAACGCCATCGCTGGCGTATGGACGTCGCTAGTTCCATGTGCAAGCGCGTTGCGCATATGACGCAAGGCTTCGATCGGATCCATTTCCCTGGCGGCAACAGTAGTCGCTACGGGCAAGATGCCATGCTTGCGAGTTTGATCGATCAACTGACCCAGACCACCGCGCTCCGTCCGGCCAGCCGCATTCAGCCGATGTTTGAGCGCGAGTTCGAAGGCACCGAAGGCCTGGCTTTCGCCGACGACGAGCAGGTCATAGTCAAACCAGGCGTAGAGTAGGATGTTACGCGCGCGATCGAAGGCGTGCATGACCGTTGGCGGCGCTTGGCTCTTCAGTGAGATGTTCTCGATAGTGGCGTGATGGTCGGCCAGCGTTAACCGACGTATGCCTGCGGCGTCCGCCACGACCAGATCGCCAAAGCGAGGGTCGGCCTTGAGAATCTGATCAAGGGTTCTGAAAGCCATCGTGTACTCCAGACGCCCAGCGCCTCGTTGGGTCGACGAAAATTCGCAAGTCGCGAGACCAGGCCCCGACTCCAGCTATTATCAGCTTGAGGCGTACAGGTAGGCGCCCTGCCTCTGGCGGTCCGAGAACCTGTACATCTTCTACACGCTCGACGCACCGCAACGGCGTGTATTGCTGGTTTAGGATGGGATCTCCGTAGGGTATAGAAGCTAGGCGAGCGACATCGAGCTTAATCAGCGCGTTCAGCCAAGGTGAACCAAAGTAAGCTTGCCAGTATTCAGATAGCCTTGATCCGTAATCTGGATGAAACGGGCTCTCGCCACGCATCATCGATAAGCATGTGAGAAGCGTTTGCGGTAGCGCATCGAGCCCGCTTACGGTTTCGATGTTTCCGCTGCCGGTGAGATCGTGCTGTGCGGACAATGCAAAGTCGGTCGGCAGGTCAGTGGCGAGAATGCGAGGAAAGTCCGGAGCTACTTCGCATTCGACCGTGATTTGCCCGGCATTACGTTCGATCTTCAACGGACCGACCAGGGAGCGTCCCGCGCCGAGACTCGTGACGATCACGTAGCGGTCGTAGGGTTGGCTATGCGCGGCTGCTTCGGAGAAGCGAAGCAGGTCAGGAAGCGCGCCGGTGACGAAATGATCCAATCCGAAACGCCAGCGCGTGCCGGCGGCTTCGGCCAGATCACCGACGCAGACGATGTCGGGACATGGCGTAATCGCGACGGGCGTTCTGGGGTGCTTCTCGGATAGTCTCCGCGTGTCACCATCACCCGGAGATTTTTCATGGACCAGCAACATTATGTCGGCCTCGATGTTTCCCTTGATA
>JAMFRO010000086.1 GCA_026224825.1 bacterium
GGGCTCTGCCCTGGACCCGCCAAGGGCCGAAAGGCCCTTGGATCCCACCCGGGTCTTGGAAAGGGATGCCCTCGAGATCACGTAGTTGGATAGCCCGTGCAGGGCATCCCTTTCCAAGACCCGAAGTTATGGGGTCTGGGGCCTGCGGCCCCAGCGGGGTCAGGGGCGGAGCCCCAGCTTTTTTTCGTGCCCCCCCTGCCCTAGCCACTCAAAGTGCCGGGTGGTAAGCGCGGGGCATGTCGTTGGTTATTGCTTTGCCCAAGGGGCGTATTTTGGATGAGGCTGGGCCGTTGCTTGGTCGCGCTGGGATTTTTCCTGAGGCGGATTATGCTGATGAGTCGTCTCGGCGGCTGCGGTTTCCGACCAACCATCCCGATGTGGATGTTATTCGGGTGCGGTCGTTCGATGTTGCTACGTTTGTGGCTTTTGGGGCGGCGCAGATCGGCATTTGCGGTGGTGATGTGCTGGCGGAGTTTGATTATCCGGAGGTTTATGCGCCGCTTGATCTGGGCATCGGCAAATGCCGGATTTCGGTGGCGGAACCTCGGGATGAGGCTGGGAGCACGGATTTCGCGCGGACCTCCTGCCTGCGGGTTGCAAGTAAATACCCTAATCTGGCCAAGAAGCATTTCGCCGCCAAGGGTGTGCAGGCGGAGATTGTGGCGCTGAATGGCTCGATGGAGCTGGCGCCTGGCCTGGGTCTGTCGCGGGTTATTGTGGATCTGGTGCAGACCGGCAGCACGTTGAAGGCCAACGGGCTTGTGGAAACCGATGTGATTGCGCAAGTATCTTCCAGGCTCATCGTCAACCGCATCGCGCTGAAAACGCGGCCGGATGAGATTGGCGCCTGGATCGATGCATTCCGGAAGGCGCTGACGCCATGAGGCTGCTGAGCACGAAACAGGCGAATTTCGAGCCTGAATTCGCCAAATTGATGGACCGGGCGCTTACCGCCCCGCAGATCCAGGGTACTGTGGCCGAGATTATCGCCAGCGTGCGCCGCGAAGGCGATGACGCGCTGCTCGACTACACCATACGCTTCGACCGGCATGACCTAGGCCATGCCGGTGCCATGCGGGTGACTGCGGATGAGATTAAACAAGCCGTGGCCGCGACGCCGAAGAAACAGCGCGAGGCGCTTGCGCTGGCGGCCAAGCGCATCGAGTCCTTCCACCGGCTGCAGATGCCGCGCGATATCGAATCCACCGATGATCTGGGCGCTGTCACCGGCCTGCGCTGGGGCCCGCTGGATGCTGCCGGGCTGTATGTGCCGGGCGGCAAGGCGGCTTATCCGTCATCGGTGCTGATGAACGCCATCCCCGCCCGCGTAGCAGGGGTTCGCCGTGTGGTGATGACCGTGCCGACGCCGGATGGTGTGCTGAACAATCTGGTGCTCACCGCCGCTTATCAGGCCGGGGTGTCGGAGATTTACCGCATAGGCGGGGCGCAGGCGATTGCCGCCATGGCCTATGGCACCCAGACCATCCGCGCGGTGGACCGCATCGTCGGCCCGGGCAATGCCTATGTGGCGGAGGCCAAGCGCCAGGTGTTCGGCAAGGTGGGGATTGATAGCATTGCCGGCCCCTCGGAAGTGCTGATCCTGGCCGATGAAGATAACGACCCGGTGCATATCGCCTTGGACCTGCTGGCCCAGGCCGAGCATGACGAGGATGCGCAATCCATCCTCATCACCACCAGCGGCACGCTGGCGGGGGCTGTGGAAAGTGCCGTGAGCGCGGCGCTGCAGGGCCTGCCGCGCGCGCAGATCGCCAAGGTGAGCTGGGCCCGGCATGGCGCCATTATTCTGGTGCAGAACTGGGACGAGGGCGAGATTCTGGCCAACCGCATCGCCGCCGAGCATGTGCAGTTGATGGTCGCCGACCCGTATCTGCTGTTTCCCAAAATCCGCCATGCCGGGGCGATTTTCCTGGGCAAATCCACGCCCGAGGCGATTGGCGATTACGTCGCCGGCCCCAACCATGTGCTTCCCACCTCCGGCACGGCGCGGTTTGCCTCGGGGCTCTCGGTGTACGACTTCCTCAAACGCACCACCTATGTCTCGTTGCCGCCGGCCGCTCTTGAGGCGCTTGGCCCGGTTGCGGTAACTTTGGCCGAGGCCGAGGGGCTGACCGCCCATGCCAGCTCCGTGGCGGTGCGGCTAAAACGCGATTAACACGGCGCGCAAGGGCGGGTTGCAGGGTAAAATCTTGACCCGAGACCATTCCGGGCTCATGTGAGCGCCTGAGGTGCGATCGTTAGGAAGGGGAGCTGCTTTTGCTCCCCTTCCTAACGTGAATCGCTCCTCAAAGATTGGTTTCCCAATTTGTCTGGAGTTTTGTTTGTCCAAGGAAGATATGATCGAGTTCAGCGGCCAGGTAACTGAGCTGCTGCCCAATGCGATGTTCAAAGTGAAGCTCGATAATGAGCATGTGATTCTGGCCCATACCAGCGGCAAGATGCGCAAGAACCGCATCCGCGTGCTGGCCGGCGACCGGGTGAATGTCGAGATGACCCCCTATGATCTGAGCAAGGGCCGCATTACATTCCGCTTCAAGTAAAGCCGACATCCGTCGGCGGGTCGGTTCAAGTAGTATTAGCCTCCGCCAGCCCGCGCCGGCTGGCTTTGCTGCGGCAGATCGGCATCGAGCCTGCCCGCGTTTTTGCACCCAACATCGATGAAACGCCGCGCGCCGATGAGGCGCCGCGGGTGTATGCGCTGCGCATGGCACTCGCCAAACTCACCCCGGATGACTCTGCCCCAGATAACGCAGCCTATGTGATCGCCGCCGATACGGTGGTGAGCGCCGGGCGGCGGATTTTGCATAAAACCGCGACTCCAGCCGAGGCCGAGGCTTATTTGCGCCTGCTGGCGGGCCGCCGCCACAAGGTTTTCACCGGTGTTGCCGTGCGCGCCCCGGATGGGCGGGTGGCCAGCCGCGTGGTGGCCTCGGTGATCGGGTTTGCCCGGCTGGATGACGGACAGATCCGTGATTACCTGGCCAGCGGCGAATGGGAGGGCAAGGCCGGGGGCTATGCCATCCAGGGCCGCGCCGCCGCCTTCGTCGATTTTTGCGCCGGCTCCTACTCCGCCGTGGTCGGGCTGCCGTTGCACGAAACATCTTCGCTCCTGCGCGGGCTGGGCTGGCGGTGATTGCCGTCTCCCGCCGTGGCGAGAGGGTGCGGATCGCCCTGCTGCGCGGCGATATTCTGGCCGAATTTTACGCATGGAACCTCTCCGCACCCGATGGCGTGGGGGATTTTTACACCGGCCGCGTGGATGCGGTGATGCCGGGGCTGGCGGGGCGGTTTGTTGCTCTCGGCGCTGATATGTCCGGCTTTCTGCCGGACAGTGCTGGCGGCAAAACCCTCACCATCGGCGATTATGCCAGCTTCCGGGTTACCCGTGCCGCGCAAGGCGATAAGGGGCCAAGGCTGGCGCTGGTGGCGGAACCCTGCGGCGAGGCACCGGGGCTGTTACGGCGCGGGGCCGGCCCCTTGCGCGAGCTGGCGGCGCGGCTGCCGGGTGAGGACATCGCCATCGATGATTACGCGCTGATGGCCGAGCTGCGGCCCGATCTGGAGGGGCGCATGAAATACAGCGCCCAGGCCTTTGATGCCGTGCTGGAGGACGAAGTCGCCGCGCTGGCCGAGCCCATCGCCGCTCTGCCGCACGGTGGGCGGCTGCACATTTCCCCCACCCCCGCCGCCACGCTGCTGGATGTGGACGCAGGTGCCGCCAGCAATATGCCGCCCCTCGCCTTCAATACCGAAGTGATCCCAGAGATTTGCCGGCAGATCCTGCTCCGCAATCTCTCCGGCGGCATTCTCATTGACTTCGCCGGGCTAAAACCCGCCGCGCGGGCAAAACTTGGCGAGCCTTTGCGGGCAGCTTTGAAAAGCGACCCGCTGGCCCCCGATTTTCTGGGCTTTTCGCATCTCGGCCTGGCCGAACTCACCCGCCGGCGCATCCGCCCGCCCCTGCATGAGCTGTTCCCATGAAATGCCCCATTTGTAACCGCCCCGCCGCGCCCGAACACAAACCCTTCTGCTCCGAACGCTGCGCCGAGGTGGATCTGGGCCGCTGGCTGACCGATAACTACCGGATTCCACAGGAGCCGGAGCCTGAGGACGAGCCCGAACTGTAACCGCCCAACCGGGCGCATGTTACAATTTATTACGAACAATTTCAATCTATTAAATCACCGTGACGCCCTTGCGCCTGGGCACCGCAGGGCGTAATGCGCAAGAGCCAGCACGGCTGATTACGTTCTGGTAATGTGAACCAAAACAACCAAACGCCACCACACAGGAAGAAACCAGATGATCCGCCGTATCATTTTGACCGCCGTCACCACCATCGCTTTGGCCGCTCCGGCCCTGGCCCAGACCACCCCGGCGACCCCGGCCAAGCCCGCCGTCACCGCGCCGGTCAAGCCCGCCGTGACCAAGACCACAGCCAAGACCACCGCGACCAAGACGGTCAAGCCGACCGTGCACAAAGTCTCGCACAAGACCCCGGTCAAGCCGGCCGCCGTCAAGAAAACCGCAGCCTGAGCCTATCCGGCACAGACAAAAAAGGGGGCCTTCTGGCCCCCTTTTTCATGTCTCTGTTTTAGCGGCCAAACGAGCCGAACACCTGCCGGTCCTTGTTCTCACGCATCAGCATGGAAAAACTGGGTATCTTCTCAAACCCCAAACCCATCGGACGCTCATATTCCTCGTCCATGACAATCTCCGCATAAGCGGCCGACCCAAACTTCTCCCACTTGCCCGCCGGCTTCTTCACCTCAAGCGCCACCACAGTGGCCTTAAACACCAGCCGCACAATCGCCTCCTTCGGCGCCGATGGCTTGGTCAAACACAAAACCCCCGCCAACTCCTGCCACCCATTGGCCTTGGCCCAGCCCGTCAGTTCCTCGCGAGTCATCTGTTCAATCTCCGGGTTAATTATCACGGTTCGGTCCCCCAAGGGGCTTCGCCCCGTCGTGCGAAGCACGCCTCCAGTGTGACGACCCCCACCAAGGGCCGAAAGGCCCTTGGATCCCGAAACTTAAGGGTTTGAAAGTTACGAGGTCCAGGGGCTCGGCCCCTGGTGGGGGGGGGCGAGGGGGGCAAAGCCCCCTCGGGGACCGAACCGTGACATTTACCCGATGTTGGACAGGTCCTTGGACAGCGCGATGACGCCGGGGAGGATTTTGCCTTCCATCCATTCCAGGAAGGCGCCGCCGGCTGAGCTCAGGTAGGTCAGCTCGTCTTGTACGCCGGCCAGTTTCAGGGCGGAAACTGTGTCACCGCCACCACCTACGGAGATGATTTTGCCGGCCTTGGTGGCTTTGGCGATGGCATCCGCGAGGGCGTTGGTGGAGGCGTCGAAGGGTTTGGTCTCGAAGGCGCCGAGCGGGCCGTTCCAGATGATGGTTTTGATGTGCGGCAGGCGGCGGATGAAGGCTTCGACGGTGGCGGGGCCAACGTCCAGGGCCATCATATTGGACGGAATGGCGTCCACTTTAACCACCTGGGTATGCGGGTTGGCGGCAAACACCTCGGCCACCACCAGATCCTGCGGCAGGATGATCTCGCAGCCTTTCGCGGCGGCGGTTTTCAGTATCTCACGGGCGGTATCGTGCAGGTCGCGCTCTTGCAGCGATTTGCCGACATTATGCCCCTGGGCAGCCAGGAAGGTATTGGCCATGGCGCCGCCGATGACGAGGATATCCACCTTGGCGACGAGGTTGGTCAGTAGATCGAGCTTGGTGGAGACTTTGGAGCCGGCGACGATGGCGGCGACCGGGCGGGCCGGGCGGCCGAGAGCGTTCTCCAGCGCGTGCAGCTCGGCCTGCATCAGCCTTCCGGCGAAGGCGGGCAGGTGTTTGGCCACACCTTCGGTGGAGGCATGGGCGCGGTGCGCGGCCGAGAAGGCGTCGTTGACGTAGAGGTCACCGAGCTTGGCCAGAGCGATGGAGAAATCCGGGTCGTTGGCTTCCTCGCCGGCGTGGAAGCGGGTGTTTTCCAGCACCAGCACATCGCCATTTTGCAGGGCCGCCACGGCGGCTTCGGCCACGGGGCCGATGCAATCCTCGGCAAAGCTGACCTTATGGCCAAGCACGGAGGCCAATGCCTCGGCGATGGGCTTCAGCGACAGCTCCGGCACGATTTTGCCTTGGGGACGGTCGAAATGGCTCAGCACCACCACTTTCGCGCCCTTGTCCGCCAGTTCCTTGATGGTGGGGACCAGACGTTCCAGACGGGTGGTGTCTGAAACCTGCCCACCCTGCATCGGCACGTTGAGGTCGGCACGGAGCAGCACACGCTGCCCCGCGACATTCACATCATCAAGGGTATTGCTCACAGCGCACCAAAATAGGCTGCGGTGTCGGACATGCGGTTCGAGAAACCCCATTCATTATCATACCAGCCGAGGACGCGGACCAGGCCCTTGTCCACCACCGCGGTCTGCGGGGCATCGAAGGTGCAGGAGGCGGGCTGGTGGATGAAGTCGGTGCTGACGAGCGCTTCCGTGGAATAGTCGAGAATGCCTTTGAGCTCGCCCTCGGATGCTGCCTTCACGGCGGCGTTGACCTCTTCCTTGGTCGCCTGCTTCTTCAGCACGACGTCGAGGGAGATCAGCGACACATCCGGGGTGGGGACGCGGATGGAGGTGCCATCCAACTTGCCGGCCAGCTCCGGCAGCACCAGGCCCACGGCCTTGGCCGCACCGGTGGAGGTCGGGATCATGGAGAGGGCGGCGGCACGGGCGCGGTGGCGGTCCTTGTGCAGCGTGTCCACGGTCTTCTGGTCGCCGGTGTAGCTATGGATGGTGACCATATAGCCGCGCTCGATGCCGAAGGCCTCGTGCAGCACTTTCGCCACGGGGGCGAGGCAGTTGGTGGTGCAGGAGGCGTTGGAGATGACCTCCATCTCCTTGGTCAGAATCTTGTGGTTCACGCCGAACACGATGGTCGCATCCACGCCATCAGCCGGGGCGGAGACCACGACCTTGCGCGCACCGGCGGTGAGCAAAGCGGCGGCGGAGGCGCGGGTGGTGAACAGGCCGGTGCATTCCAAAGCGACATCGATGCCGGCGAGCGGCAGCTTGGCCGGGTCGCGCTCGGCAACCACCTTGATGGGCGCATAGGTGCGGCCGCCATTGGTGATGATCAGGCTGTCACCATCGACCACGACGGTGCCGGGGAAGCGGCCATGCACGGAATCGTAGCGCAGCAGATGCGCATTGTCCTCGACCGAGCCCAGATCGTTGATCAGCACCGGCACCACATCGGTACGGCCGCTCTCGATAAGGGCGCGAAGGACCAGGCGGCCGATGCGGCCGAACCCGTTGATAGCGATTTTAACAGCCACGCTTAGTTCCTCTCTTGTTTAACGGCAGCGACGATTGCCGCTTCAGTAATGCCGAAATGCTCATACAGCACCTCGGCTGGGGCGCTAGCGCCAAAGCCATGCATGCCTATAAATTGTCCGTCGTTGCCGATCCAGCGCTCCCAGCCGAAGCCGCATGCGGCCTCGACGCCGATGCGGGGCGCGGTGCCCAGCACTTCCTTCTGGTAAGCGGCGTCCTGCTTGCCGAACAGCTCGAAGCTGGGGGCCGAGACCACCGCGACCTGGATGCCCTCGGCGGCCAGGGTTTTACGCGCGGCGATGGCGAGCGAAACCTCCGTGCCGGTGGCGATGATGGTGGCGGCGCGCGGCCCTTCCGCCTCGGCCAGCACATAGGCGCCGCGGGCGGATTTATTGCCGTTGGCGGTGTCGCGCAAAGCCGGCACAGCCTGGCGCGAGAGCACCAGCAAAGTGGGGCCGGTGGTGTTTTTGATCGCCAGCTCCCAGGCTTCCGCCGTCTCTATGGCATCGCCCGGGCGCAGCACCAGCACGTTGGGCATGGCGCGGAAGCTGGCCAGATGCTCGATGGGCTGATGCGTCGGGCCGTCCTCACCCAGACCGATGGAGTCGTGCGTGAGGACATGGATGGCGCGGATGCGCATGAGGGCCGCCAGGCGGATGGCCGAGCGCATGTAATCCGAGAACACGAAGAAGGTGCCGCCATAGGGGATGAGCCCGCCATGCAGCGACAGCCCGCTCACCGCACAGCCCATGCCGAACTCGCGCACGCCATAATGGATGTAGCGCCCGGCATAATTGCCCGGCTCGATGCTGGCCTGGCCCTTTACCTGGGTAAGGTTGGAGCCGGTAAGGTCAGCCGAACCGCCGATCAGCTCCGGAATGGCCGGGATCAGCACTTCCAGCGCCTTCTGGCTGGCCTGGCGGGTGGCCAGCTTCGGCTTGCTCTCCAGCAGGCTCGCCTTGTAGACGGCCATCGCCTCAACCCAGCCCTCGGGCAGGCGGCCGCTCATCACACGCTCGAACTCGGCGCGCTGCGGGTGCTTGGCCAGGCGTTTCAGCCAGGCGCGGCGGGTGGGGGCGCTGCGCGTGCCGGCCTCATGCCATTGCGCATACACCTCATTGGGCACCACGAACGGCAGATATGGCCACTGCAGCGCCTTTTTCGCTCCCTCGGCCTCGGCCCCGCCGAGCGCCGCGCCATGCACCGCCGCCGTGCCGGCCTTGGTGGGGGCGCTGAAGCCGATGATCGTGCGGCAGGCAATGATGGTGGGTTTGCTTGATTTTTGTGCAAATGCGAGTGCCGCCTGCACCTGGGCGAAATCATGCCCGTCCACGCGCTTCACCGCCCAACCGTAATTGGCAAACCGCTTCAACGGGTCTTCCGACACCGCCATTGCGGTGCTGCCGTCGATGGAGATGGAATTATCATCCCACAGCACAGTCAGCTTGTTCAGCTTCAGATGCCCGGCCAGCGAACCCGCCTCATGGCTCACACCCTCCATCAGGCAGCCATCCCCGGCGATCACCCAGGTGCGATGGTCCACCAGGCTCTTGCCGAATTTGGCAGCCAGATGACGCTCGGCCAAAGCCATGCCAACGGCCGAAGCCAGACCCTGGCCCAGCGGGCCGGTCGTCATCTCAATGCCCGGCGCATCGCCATATTCAGGATGCCCCGCCGCATGGGATTCCAATTGGCGGAAGCTTCGCAACTGGTCGAGGCCCATGCCCTCATAGCCCGTGAGATGCAGCAGCGAATACAGCAGCATTGAGCCATGGCCCGCCGAAAGCACGAAACGGTCACGGTCCCACCAGCCGGCGTCCGCCGCATCATACTTCAAAACCTTGCGCCACAGCGCCGTCGCCACATCCGCCATGCCCAAAGGCATGCCTGGGTGGCCAACCTTCGCCGCCTCCACCGCATCGATCGTCAGAGCCCGGATGGCATTGGCCATCAGACGCTCCTCCGTCACCGGACGCGCCAAAACCTCGGCCTGCCGCGCCAGCGCCGCCTCGTTGCCCGAAATATCGCCACTGCTTGCCATATCCGCCCACCCACTGAATCTGCGCCGTGCATAAAGCCAGCAGCCGCTGGCATCAACCCAGGCCTGGGTTCTGGCTGGGTCTCGGGTTATATTCTGGTAAGAAAAAAGGCCAGGGCTCTGCCCTGGCCTTTTTCCTTTCCAAAACATACCCCAGCCCAGGCCAAAACCCAGGCTGGGGTTGGTGCTAGTCGCTGCCGTGTTTGCCTTCGTTGCCTATGGCGTAGGCTTCTTCGGCGTGGATGGCGTCGTCGCCGACCATCAGGGCTTCCGCATCCATGCGGAGCGGGATGAAGATGCTGATGAGTTTCAGCAGTATGTAGGTACCCACGACGTTAAGGACGATGATGAAGCCGGCGCCCATGCATTGCAGGGCGAACTGGTGCGGGTTGCCGTACCAGGCGCCTGTGACGGTGAAGTTACTGTCGCCGCCGGTGCCGAAATACTCGACCATTTTGGGGTCGGCGAGGATGCCGACGCCGAGGCCGCCGACGAGGGCGGCGACACCATGGGTGTGGATGACGCCCATGGTGTCGTCCACTTTACGCATGAGCGAGGTTTTGCCGAGCCAGTTCCAGGTGACCCAGGGCAGTGCCGAGGAGGCGCAGCCGAGCACGATGGCACCGATGCCGTTGACGTAGCCGGCGGCGGGGGTGATGGCGACCAGGCCGCAGATCATGCCGTTGACCACGCCGAGGATAGAGGGGCGGCCGTAGGCGATGATGTCGAGGAAGGTCCAGGTGAGGAGCGAGGTTGCGGTGGCGATATGGGTGTTCAGCACCGCGGCACCGGCATCGGCATTTGCGGTGTACGGATCGCCGCCGTTGAAGCCGGACCAGCCGAGCCACAGCAGGCCTGCGCCGGCCAAAGTGATGAGCAGGTTGTTGGGCTGGAAGTTTTCACGGTCGCGCGCGGTACGCGGGCCGATGACGGCGGCCGCGGTGAAGCCGGAAGCGGCGGAGGAGAGATGGATGACGAAACCGCCGGAGTAGTCCACCACACCCATGGAGCCGAGCCAGCCGCCGCCCCACAGCGAATACGCGCCGATGGAGTAGATGAAAGTGGTCCAGCACGGCACGAACACGGCCCAGGCCTTGAAGCTGACGCGCCCGAGGATGGCGCCGAACAGGATGATGGGGGTGATGGCCGCGAAGACGAACTGGAAATACACCATCGTGGCCATGCCGTAGCCCAGCGCGGGCATGCCGGCGGCGGCGGAGGGGATGACGGCTTCGCGCTCGAGGTCGTAGGCCGAGGTGATCGGGCCGACATGGCCGAGGAACGCCCCGAGGCCATTGGGCATCTGCAGCCAGGGCTTGCCGAAGGACATGTTATACGCCCACAGCACCCAGACGAGGAGGACCGCCGAGAAGGCATAAAACACCATGAAGGCGGAGTTGATTGCCCATTTTTTCTTCACCGCGCCGCCGTAGAGAATGGCCAGCCCGGGGACACTCTGAATGCCGACCAGCGTGGCGGCGGTAAGCTGCCAGGCGTTATCGCCCGTATCCAGCCAGCTACCTGGTAATGCTTGTACTATCGACATTGATCAGCCTCCATCACTTCGTCCCAGACCTTAACTATGTTGCAACCGGCAGCGCCATTCAGTCTGCCCGGCACGGCAGATTAAGCATATTTCATGCCAGAGACAGTTTGTTTTTATATCGATATGTTTGTTTCTTTTAAAGAAAACTCTTAAGCATTTGCAAACCGCGCAAACAGAAACAGCGCCGCAAGCGGCGCTGTTTCCTTGGAGGTGGTGTGGCGCGTGAAGATCAGTCGCCGAGCACGGGAACCTTCTGGCCATCGGCGTAGATGGCGTAGGCTTCTTCGCCATGGATCGCGTCATCGCCGATGAGCAGCGTCTCGTCATCGAAGCGCAGCGGCACGAACAGGCCGATCAGCTTGAGGATGATGAAGGTACCGATGACGTTGTACACGATGATGAACGCCGCACCTTCGAGCTGCAGCACGACCTGGTGGAAATTGCCGTACCACCAGCCGGTGACGGAGATGGCATCCTTATTGGTGCCGTACCATTCGATCATGTTCGGGTCCGCCAGGATACCGGTGCCGATACCGCCGACCAGCGCTGCCACACCATGGGTGTGGATGACGCCGAGCACGTCGTCGACCTTGCGGAAGAGCTTGGTCTTGCCGAGCCAGTTCCAGGTCATCCAGGGGATGGTCGCGGCGACGACGCCGAGGATGAGCGCGCCGGTGCCGTTGACGTAACCAGCCGCCGGGGTGATGGCGACGAGGCCGGTGATCATGCCGTTGACCGCACCCAGGATGGAGGGTTTGCCGTAGGCCAGCACGTCCCACACCACCCAGGTGAGCAGAGCGGCGGCGGTGGCGGTGTGGGTGTTCAGCACGCCCACGCCGGCATCGGCATTGGCGGTGAACGGATCGCCACCGTTGAAGCCGGACCAGCCAAGCCAGAGCAGGCCTGCACCGGCCAGGGTGATGAGCAGGGAGTTCGGCTGGAAGCTCTCACGGTCCCGCGGCAAACGCGGGCCGATGACGGCGGCCGCGGTGAAGCCGGAGAAGGCGGAAGACAGATGGATGACGTAGCCACCAGAATAATCGATGACGCCGGCAGAGCCGAGCCAGCCGCCGCCCCACAAGGAGTAGGCGCCAACGGAGTAGATGAACGTCGTCCACAGCGGCACGAAAATCACCCAGGCTTTGAAACTGACACGGCCGAGAATGGCGCCGAGCAGAATGATCGGGGTGATCGCCGCGAAGACGAACTGGAAGTAGACCATCGTGGCCTGGCCGTAGCCCAGAGCGGGCATGGCGGCGGCGGCGGAGGGGATGATCGCCTCTTTCTCCATATTATAGGCCGAGGTGGTGGGGTCGGGATGGCCGATCCAGGCGCCTGAGGGCAGAAAGCTCGGCGTGTTGAACCAGGGCTTCCCGAAGGACATGTTATAGGCCCACAGGATCCAGACGATGAGCACGGCCGAAAACGCATAGAAGACCATGAAAGCGGAGTTGACCGCCCATTTCTTCTTCACAGCACCGCCATACAGCAGAGCCAGGCCGGGAATGCTCATGATCCCGACGAAGGTGGCAGCGGTGAGCTGCCAGGCGTTATCGCCTGTATCCAGCCAGTTACCTGGCAATGCTTGTACTATTGTCATTCTCTACTCTCCAAACGTCCCAACCATGTGTTGCCATGCTGCGCACGCGTAGGGACGCGGCGCCGGCAAATGCTAAGCATGTTTCGTGCCATATCCGGTACGAGGACGGGCCTCCCGCCGAAATGACGTGAAGGCCCGTTGCCCAAGGGAGAGAGACTATACCGCCCCCGGAGGTCCGGGGGCGGCTCAGAGGGGTCAGGCCCCGTGCTGCAGCACTTCGCCGTGCTGGGCGATGTCCAGACCTTCCATCTCGTCCTCTTCCGAAACGCGGAGGCCGATGGTGAGGTCGATCAGCTTGAGGATGACGTAGCTGACCACGCCGGAGTAGATGATGGTGGTGCCAACGCCTTCGGCCTGGATGAGCAACTGGTGGAAGTTGCCCTCGATGGCGCCGGAATGGCCGCCGACCGCGTTGAGCGCGAACACGCCGGTGAGCATGGCACCGAGGATGCCGCCCAGCCCGTGCACGCCCCAGATGTCGAGCGCGTCGTCATACTTGAACATGCCCTTGAAGCCGGTGACACCCCAGTAGCAGACCACGCCAGCGGCGAGACCAATGACCAGCGCACCGCCGACACCCACGAAACCGCAGGCAGGGGTGATGGCGACAAGGCCGGCAACGGCGCCGGAAACGGCACCCAGCAGGCTTGGCTTGCCCTTGAGCGACCACTCAACCAGCGTCCAGGAGAGGACGGCGGCGGAGGTGGCGAGGTGGGTGTTGATCATGGCCATGCCGGCCAGACCGCCGGAGGTGAGGGCGGAACCGGCGTTGAAGCCGAACCAGCCCACCCACAGCAGCGCCGCACCGGTGAGGGTCATGCCCAGATCGCCCGGCGCCATGTTCTCGCGGCCATAGCCCTTGCGCTTGCCGACCATGACGGCGGCAACCAGCCCGGCCACGGCGGAGTTGATGTGCACGACCGTGCCGCCGGCGAAGTCCAGCACCCCGGCATTGGCCAGGAAGCCGCCGGGGCCCCAGACCATATGCGCGATGGGGCAATACACGGCGATGAGCCAGATGCCGAGGAACACCATGGCGGAGGAGAATTTCAGCCGGTCAGCCGGGCCGCCCAGGATGAGCACCGGGGTGATGATGGCGAAGGTGCACTGGAACATGGCGAACACGGTCTCGGGGATGGTGCCCGAGAGGCCGTTGAGCCCGGTGCCGTTCAGCAGGACGCGCGAGAAACCGCCGATGAAGCCAGCGGTGGCGCCGGAACCGGCGGTGAAGGCCAGGCTGTAGCCGACGATGACCCAGAGCACGGAGATGAGGGCCGTGGCGAAGAAGCACTGCATCAGCATCGCCAGGATGTTCTTACGGCGCAGCAGGCCGCCGTAATACAGCGCGAGGCCGGGGATCGTCATCATCAGCACGATGACCGAGGAGATCAGCATCCAGGCGGTATCGCCGGAATTGAGCGTCGGCGCCGGGGTGGCCTGGGCCATGGCGGGGACGCTGCCGGCCAGCAACAAACCCAGCCCGGCTGGGAGTGCGAGGAGCGATCGTTTACACATCACATTCATCTTCACAGTCATCTTCCTCATTTTATTCCACATTTTGGCGGCCTAGAGCCTGGCAGGCCTGCGGAAAACTAGGTGCGAGCTCTTTCGTCTGTAACAATCCGGTGGGAAAGCAAGGACCATGCCGGGGACGGGAGTCTCAAAAATTATATTTTTTGTGCGGGGCGTTTCATGGTGCAAAGCAACATCCGACACGGATACAGAACGTTACAATCTGCGTTATCCGATATGGGTTTGCGCAATTTTCGCGCAAACTTGCTCAAAAATGCCTCAAACATGAAGGGATTATTGCTTGGTTAACGAGGTTTGTCCGGGTTGGGCGGGTGTGGCAGATTGGCGGCCGACGGAAACCCGGAAAGGTGCGGCCCTCATGGTCAGGCAGGATGTTGATATCGCGGTGATCGGCGCGGGGCCGGTGGGCGGCACGCTGGCGCTGGCGCTGGCGGCGCGCGGACATAAGGTGCTGCTGGTGGACCGGGCGGATCTCACCCCCATGGAAGACCCGGCGTTCGACGGGCGGGGCTATGCCATCGCCGCCGGCTGCCAGCCGCTGCTGGAACTGGCCGGGGTATGGGATGCGCTGCCGTTTGCGCCCTGCCCGATCCTCGATATCGATGTGACGGATGGCAAGGTGGGCCGCCGGCCCTCGGCGCTGAAACTGCATTTTGACCATCAGGCGGTGGGCGGCGCGTTCGGCTGGATCATCGAGGCACGCTCGATCCGGGTGGCGATCAACAAGCGGCTGCACGAGGCGGAGGGGGTTTTGCTCCGGGCCCCGGCGCTGGCGCGGGTGGAGCGCGATGCCGATGGGGCGGATGTGTTTGTGGGCGAGGAGGTGTTCCGGGCGCGGCTGCTGGTGGCGGCGGATGGGCGGAATTCCGCTCTGCGGGCGCAGGCCGGCATCCGGGTGACGAAACTCCCCTATAATCAGAGTGCTGTGATTTTTGCTTTGGCGCATGAGAAGCCGCATCGCGGCGTGGCGCTGGAGCATTTTCTGCCGGGCGGGCCGTTCGCCGTGCTGCCGCTCACCGGCACCGCCGAACACCCGAACCTCTCCGCCGTGGTGTTTACGGAGCGTGATGCGCTGGCGCAGCGGCTTTACGTGATGGAGGACGCCCCCTTCATGCGCGAAGTGGAGGCACGGCTATGCGGGCGCCTCGGGGCCGTAGCCCAGGTGGGGCGGCGCTGGACGCACCGGCTGGAGGCCATGTACGCCCACCGCTATTTCGCCGAACGGCTGGCGCTGGTGGGCGATGCCGCGCACGGGGTGCACCCGATCGCCGGCCAGGGGCTGAACCTGGGGCTGCAGGATGTGGCAACGCTGGTGGAGATTCTGTCCGGGGTGGAGGATGTGGGCGCGCCTGGGGTGCTGGCGCAATACCAGGCCGCGCGGCGGCCGGTGAACATGGCGATGCTGCTGGGCATGGACACGCTGGACCGGCTGTTTTCCACCAATTTCGCGCCGGTGCGGCTGGCACGGGATTTGGGGCTGGCGGTGGTGGATAGGATGCCACGGTTGAAGCGGCGGTTTATGCTGACGGCGATGGGGCGGTAGGGCGGTAGGGCTCTAGATCGATACGCGCCGGATGGTCTGAAGCAGGGAGAATCTTTCCGACGTCCAATTCAAGTTGGAGTTAAATAGATCAAAAATGCAAGAAATACAAAAATTGCTTGAAGAATCGTTGAGACAACTCCCCCGGCTTGCTCTCGAGAAACGACTTGCAGAAAAGACAATAGAAGCCGGCTTCACCATCGAAAGAGCCGTACTCTCAAGAGCAGCTGAACACATTCTGAGCGGAAACAGGGACCCCTTTCAAATCACGTCAACCGGCGATGACGCAGTCATTCAAATTACGAATGAGGATATCGAATCGGCTGTGAATAATACTCAACGCTTTCTCGACGAGCATCTCGAAAAATTCGTTGCGAAGATTGGGGACGAAACCACAACTCGTCTATTGCGATCTCTGGAAAAAAATGGCCGACGGAACACTTGGGACAACAAATCGAAATTCAAGAATTTAGGGAGCGTCTCGAATATCGATGGGGCAAGGCTCTCAATAAGCTGCGCGCACTTCTGACCATCATTAGAGAATGGAGCCAGGCTGCGCGCGAACGGACGCACCGAGGCCAACCCAGCAACTCACCGCATCTTGATGATGTGCTACTAAGACTACATGTTCGTTCGTGCCAAGTGACAAGCGAGATAATCGTTCTATTGGAAAACGGATATGCTGATGGTGCTATGGCGCGCTGGCGTACGCTTCATGAAATTTCAATAGTTTCTTCAACTATCATGAGGTTTGGCGAAGAAATCGCCGAAAGATACGTCAACTATCAAATTGTCGAGTCTTATCATGCGCTTATGTCATATGAAAAAAATCACAGGAGTCTTGGCTTCAAAGCCGTCACCAAGAAACATTCTAAGAAAATACGAAATGATTATAAAAGAGCTCTGCACCGCTACGGTGAAAGCTTTGGTCTCGAATATGGTTGGACCATGCATCACCTAAAAAAATCAGAAAAAGATCGCATAACTTTTGCACGTCTTGAGGAAACTGCTGCTCATTCTAAGATGCGTTCACCGTACAAAATGGCCAGCTACAATGTTCATGCCAGTCCAAAAGGCGTCTATTTCAAATTGGGAAGCCTAGATGGCGCTCCGATGCTGCTGGCTGGCGCAAGCAACGCTGGTCTTGTCGAGCCCGCACAACATACTGCAGCTAGCTTGATCGGAATTACACTTCTAATTATGGGTGAAAGTTCCACCCTTGATGACGTCGTTATGCGGAAAGTTATGATACAATTCGAGAGCGACCTCTTTTTCGAGCTTGGTAAAGCACACAAAAAACTAATCCGTGACGATAAGCGGCACCGCAAAATGCCTGAGTAATGCAAGCCATCGGGTGGGTGAAGCGTAGCGCAACTCATCGCTTTTTGCGGACGAAGCACGGGGGCACGGTGATGGGTTTCGCTGCGCTTCACCCATCCTACGGCTTTACGCTGTCATTGCGACAGCCAGGCTCATGGCCGCGCCATAACGAGAGTTTAATCCCCTTTGCACTTATTCCGACAGCAACAGGACCCAATCTACTGGAGGGAGAAGGATTTTTCGGGAAGGAAAAGATACATGTCGCTTATTCTGATTATCATATTGCTCGTGCTCGTTTTTGGCGGCGGTGGCGGCTATTACGCGCATCGCTCTTACGGCGGCTATGGCTCGGGCGGCGTTCTCGGCCTCGTCGTCATCGTCCTGCTGGTGCTCTGGCTGTTCGGCGGGTTTGGCGGCGGTTACTACCACTAAAATCGTTAGCTGAAGCGGGGCTCAGGCGGTAACCCCGCCTGAGCCGGCACGTTGCGACCAGGGGGCGGCGGTAAATTGCGCGGCAAGATGGTCCATGAGCACGCTCACCCGGGCCGGACGCAGGGCGCTAGGCGGGGTGACGAGGTTAAGGGCGATGGGCGGCGCATGCCAATCGGGCAGAACCTCCTCCAGCGTGCCACCGGCCAGCGCCTGCCACACCATGAATTCCGGCTGCACCGCGATGCCCTGACCGCCGCGCAAAGCGGCCTCGAACACATCGGCATTATTCGCACGCAGCCTGCCCTGCACGGGCACGGCGAAATCACCCTGGGTGGGGTGGCTGAATCTCCAGACATTGGGCGCGGAAATACCAGTGTAGATGAGCGCGTTATGCGCCACCAAATCTCGCGGATGTTGCGGCCTGCCATGCACTGCCAGATAGGCCGGGGCCGCCACCACCGGGCGGCGCACGGCACACAACCGGCGGCCACGCAGCGAGGAATCCTCCAAGGCAGCAATACGCAACGCAAGATCAAACCCGCCGCCGATGAGATCCACCAGCACGTCACTAAGCTGCAGATCGATCTGCACATCCGGATAGCGCGCCAGAAACGCGGGCAGTACCGGGGCGAGATGGCGGATGCCGAAGGACATGGGGGCGGCAAAGCGAATGAGCCCGCGCGGTGCGGAAGATTGGCTGGCCGCCTCGGCTTCCGCGGCTTCGCCCTCGGCCAATATCCGCGCGGCGCGGGCCAGCGCGCCGCGCCCGGTTTGCGTAAGCGAGAGCCGGCGCGAGCTGCGGTGCAGAAGGGCTGTGCCCAGCCGCTGCTCCAGCCGGGTGATGGCCTTGGACACTGTGGGATTGGACAGGCCGAGTGCCGCGGCAGCCTGGGTAAAAGACCCCGTCTCCGCCACTTTGGCAAAAATAGCCCAGGCCTCAAAATCCGGCATCATGTTGTTTTTGGCATCAGTGGTTTTCCATCATTTCCATTTTAATGTGGGCCAGCACCCTCTATCTCATGCATCAACGCAACGCCACTGAATTCCAGGAGTTTCCCATGATCGATATCCGCCCCTTCAACACCCTCGGCCATGCCAACCACGGCTGGCTCGATGCGCGGCACCATTTCTCCTTCGGCCAATACCACGACCCGGCCCGCACAAATTGGGGTGCCTTGCGGGTGTGGAATGACGACGCCATCGCCGCGCACACCGGTTTCCCCACCCATCCGCATCGCGACATGGAGATCATCACGTATGTCCGCTCCGGCGCCATCACCCATAAGGACAGCCTGGGTAATACCGGGCGCACCGAGGCGGGGGATGTGCAGGTGATGTCGGCCGGCACCGGCATCGCGCATAGCGAGTATAATCTGGAGGACGAGACCACGACCTTGTTCCAGATATGGCTCATCCCCACCGCCACCGGCAAGGCGCCCGGCTGGGGTGCGCAGCCCTTCCCCAAGGGCAGCCGTTCCGGCAAGTTCGTAGTCCTGGCCTCTGGTTTTGCCGATGATGAGGGCGCGCTGCCGATCCGTGCCGATGCACGTGTGCTGGGTGCGACGCTGAAGGCCGGGGAGAGCATCGACTACGCTCTGGGCAAGGAGCGCTTCGGCTATCTGGTGCCCGCCATCGGCCGGGTGAGCGTGGACGGGGTGGAGGTGAATACCCGCGACGGTGCCGCTCTGGCGGAACTGGAAACCGTGCGGATTACCGCCCTGGAGGATGCCGAGCTGGTGCTGGTGGATAGCGCCGCCTGAGCCTTTTCAGGCAACGGGCTGCGGCCTAACCTTGGCCGCAGCCATCAGGAGTAAACCTATGTCGGAATCCACCAGCGTCACTTTGCGCCAAGCGCAGGGCTTTCATTTCGAGACCTCCTTCGGCGCGGGGTTGAGCGATTACGCCACGGATGAGCCGGCCCCGCTCGGCACCAGCCTCGGCCCCTCGCCCACGCAGATGCTGCTGGCAGCGGTCGGCTCCTGCATGTCGTCCAGCTTTCATTTTGCCATGAGCAAGTTCCATGAGGAACCCGGCCAGATTACCACCACGGCCACGGCCACGCTCGGGCGGGATGAGAACAAGCGGCTGCGCGTGCAGGGCATCGACATCGCCATCGGCTTTGCAGCACCCGGCGGCAGCATTGGGCATCTGGAGCGCATCGCCGGGCAGTTCGAGCAATTCTGCACCGTGGGGGCCTCGGTTGCGCGCGGCATTCCCATCCATGTTACCGTCACGGATGGCGATGGCATCATCGTGAAAGATGGGCCGGTATAGCATTGGGTATAGTATTCCCGGTTGCGTCCGGATAAATCCAGCGCCAGATTACGCCCTAACAGGGGGGACCGGTGATGGCCTTACGGCAAAAATGGAAGCTGCCGCATATACCGGGCCTGGTCTGGCGCATCCTCAGCTTTGCCGCGGCCGGGCTCATCCTCTTCATCTGCGCCACGCAATGGAATCGCTGGGAGGGGAATGCGCGTTATCAGACCACTGACGACGCCTATCTGCAGAGCGACCTCACCCCCTTGAGCGCCCAGGTGCCGGGCTATGTGCAATTCGTGCCGGTGCAGGATTACGCGGCCGTGCGGGCCGGTCAGGTGATCGTGCAGATAGACGATTCCAGCTACAAGGCGGCTCTGGCCCAGGCCACCGCCGGCGTGGTCTCGGCGGCGGCGCAAGTAGAGGCGGTGCAGGCGCAACGCCCGCTGCTGCAGGCGAATTTGCGTGCGGCACAGGCTGTGGTGGCCGCCACATCCGCCACGCTGGCGCAGAGCGGGCGGGATGTGGCACGCCAGCAGCGGCTGCTGAACGGCGGCTCGGCCTCTGAGTCCGACCTGGAAAAAATCCAGACCACCCATGCCCAGCTCACCGCCCAACTGGCCCAGACCCAGGCCCAGGCCGATGCGGTGGCGCGGCAGATCGATCTGCTGACCGCGCAAACCGATCAGGCCAAGGCGGCCCTGGCCTCCTCTCTGGCGGCGCAACTCCAGGCGCAGATCAACCTCGGCTATACGCGCATCGTGGCGCCCACTGACGGGTTCATCGGCGTACGCCAGGTGCTGCCCGGCCAGTTCATCGGCCCGGGTACGCAGGTGACCACGCTGGCGGCGCTACCGCATGTCTGGGTGATTGCCAATTACAAGGAAACGCAACTGACCAATGTGGCGATTGGGAATCCGGTGAGCGTCAAGGTCGATACGTTTCCTGGACATGTCCTGCACGGCCATGTGGTGGCAATCTCGCCCGCCTCCGGCTCGGAATTCGCGCTACTGCCGCCGGATAACGCGACCGGGAATTTCACCAAGATCGTGCAGCGCATCGCGGTGAAAATCGCGCTCGACGATACAGACGGGCTAACGGATGTTTTGCGCCCCGGCATGTCGGCGATCCCCAGCATCGATACGGCACACCAGTGAGCGAGGTGGCCGCGGCACCACAGACCTCCGCTCCGGCGGATGCGCCCATCCCCTGGCTGGGGCTCGCCGCCGTGCTGCTCGGCACCTTCATCTCAACGCTCACAGGCCGGCTCTCGACCTTTGGCCTCACGGACATACGCGGCGCGATCCATGCCGGGTTTGATGAGGGCGCCTGGATCACCACCGCCTTCACCGTGGCGCAGATGCTGATCACGCCCATCGCGGTATGGATCGGCAGCATCTACGGGCCGCGCCAGGTTCTCATTCCCGCCGCCCTCGCCTTCGCCGCCACCTCGGCGCTGACACCCTTCGCGCAGAATCTGCCGAGTTTTCTGGTCCTGCAATTCTTGAGCGGGCTCAGCTCGGGCTGTTTCATTCCGCTGACCTTGAGTTACATCCTGCGCAGCATGCCCTTGCGGCTCTGGGCCTATGGCATTGCCTGCTACGCCCTCAATCTGGAACTCTCCCTGAATATTTCAGCCTCTTTGGAAGGCTGGTATGTCGATCACCTGTCCTGGCATTGGATATTCTGGCAGAATGTACCCCTGGCGCTGGGCATGGCGGCCTGCCTGCATTTCGGGATAAAACGTCTGCCGCCGCCGGGTTGCATCCATCGCGATATTTACGGGCTGGCGACATGCGGGCTGGGGCTGGCGCTGATCTATGCCGCACTCGATCAGGGCAACCGGCTGGATTGGTATAACGCGGGGCTGATCTGGGGGCTGACACTTGCCGGGCTGGTGCTGCTGGTGGCCTTCGTCATTCATGAGGCAACCACCCCCTTCCCCTGGCTCGATTTCCGCGTCGTGCTGGGCTGGCCTTTGCCGTTTCTGCTGCTCAACATTGCACTTCTGCGCCTGGCCATTCTCTCCACCGCCTATCTCATCCCGTATTTCCTGGGCGGGGTGCGCGGCTTCCGGGCGCTGCAAATCGGCGATACGCTGATCTGGATCGCCATTCCGCAATTGCTCGTCTGCCCGCTCGCCGCCTTCATGCTTCGTCGCGCCGATGCGCGCATCACCGCCACCGCGGGGCTGTGCCTGGTCATCGCCGCCTGTATGAGTGTGGCCTACGGGCTGACCCCCGCCTGGGGCTCGGACCAGTTCCTGCCCTCGCAATTGATGCAGGCGCTGGGCCAGAGTTGCGCATTATCCGGCATCGTGTTCATCGGCGTGCTGAACCTGCGCCCACAGGATGCGCTGACCTTCGGCGCCATGCTGCAAATCGCCCGGCTGTTCGGCGGCGAGGCGGGAACTGCTCTGGTCTCCACCTTGGCGCGGGTGCGCGAGCAGCGGGCCTCCAATATCATCGGCCAGAATGTGCAGCATGGCGGGTATGCTGTGGTGCAGCGCCTGCATGAATATGGGCAAATCATCACCCATGCCGGCCACCAGGCCGCAGCCGCACCTCTGCTGCTGGCAAGTGCGGTGCGCGCGGCGGCGACCACCCAGGCGACCATCGATAGTTTCGTGGCTGTGGCTGGCACAAGCCTGTGCGCGCTGGTGGTGGTGCTGATCATCCTGCCGCCGCCGCCGCGCACCCCGGCCTCGCATATCCCGCTTTTTCGGCCGCTGTTCCGGCGCGGGGATACGAAATGAGGCGGGTGGCAGCATTCGGGTTGCTGGCGGGGCTTACCGCCTGCGCGCTCGGGCCCAATTACAAACCGCCCAAACTGCCCCCCGGCGCCACCTCACCTCTCATTGCCAGCCCCAGCGCCACCAGCACCAACGCACCGCCGGATGACTGGTGGCAGCTTTATGACGACCCCGAGATGAATGCGCTGATCACCCAGGCCTTCGCCGCCAATGCGGATCTGCAGGAGGCGGAGGAAAATCTCGCAGCCTCACGCGCGATCTACGAGCGGGCGCAAACCGCCTTCATCCCGCAGACCAATATCGAGGCCGGCGCCACCTATGGCCGTAATGTCACCACGGATGAGATATTGGAACTGACCAGGCGCAAACCCAGCACCGGCTGGCAATTCGATTCCGTGCTCGACGTATCCTACGAGTTCGACCTGTTCGGCCATGTCCGCCGCACCGTGGAAGGGGCACGCGACAATGCCGAGGCGGTTCAGGCGGCGCGCGATGATCTGCGCGTGACCATCGCAGCCGAAACCGCGCGGGGCTACGGGCAGATCTGCACATTCGGCGAACAGATCGATGTTGCCAACCAGGCGCTGGATCTGGCGCAGCAGCAGTTGAACATCGTGCAGCAACGGCTCGATGCCGGGGCGGGCTCGCAATTCGATGTGGTGCGCGCCCGTGTGGTGCTGACCCAGGCCCAAGCGGCACTACCGCCGCTACAGGGCGCGCGCGAAGCCGCTTTATACGAGCTGACCGCAGTGCTGGGCGAGACCCCGCAAAACGCACCCAGAGCAGTGGAGGCTTGTGTGACGCCGCCGCACCTGGCCGCACCCATGCCGGTGGGCGATGGCGCCAGCCTGCTGCAACGCCGGCCGGATATCCGCGAGGCCGACCGGCAATTGGCCATGGCGCTCGCCGGCGTAGGCGTGGCCACGGCCGATTTATTCCCGCGCATCACGCTGAATGGTTTCTACGGCGGGGCGACGAACCAGATCAACATGCTGGGCTCCAACAATGCCCTCACCTGGGGCGTGGGCCCGGCCATAAGTTGGAGTTTCCCCAACATGTCCGGCCCGCTCGCCAAACTCGACCAGGCCAATGCGCATGAGCGCGCGGCGGTGGCGCATTTCAATTCGGTAGTGTTACAGGCGCTGGCGGAAACCGAGCAGGCGCTGGCGGTGTACGGCGCGGAGTTGAACCATCATGCGGCACTTGCGGCGGCGCAAGGCGAGGCACAGCAGGAATACAGCCTGGCGCAGAATGATTTTGCCGCGGGCGGCATCAGCACCTTGGACCTGCTGACAGCCGAGCAGACACTGACCGGCGCCAATGCGGCACTTGCCGTGTCCGATGCCGCACTGGTGCAGGATCAGATCGCCGTCTTCAAGACCCTGGGCGGCGGCTGGACGGACACATCCGCCAGCCTGGCGGTAAAGGCCCGGCTATAGGCAGCGGCTGAAACCTCGCGTACCCGCGCGATCAACGCCTTGTAGCGCGCCTGGCGTTCATCCAGCGGCATGGTCAGTGCCAGGCTGATCGCCTCGGCCACGCCATCCACATCGAACGGGTTGACCAGCATCGCCTCCGGCAAGCCTGAGGCAGCACCAGCGAAGCGCGAGAGGATCAGCACCCCGGGGTTATCAGGATTCTGCGCCGCGATATATTCCTTGGCGACGAGATTCATCCCGTCCCGCAACGGTGTCACCAGCCCGATGCGCGCGAGCCGGTACAGCCCGGCCACCATCGAGCGCGGGGCGGTGCGTGTCATATAGCGCAGGGGCACCCAGTCGAAATCGGAATACTGGCCGTTAATGGCGCCGGCCTTATGGTTCAGCTCCTCGCGCAAAGTGCGGTAGCGCTCCACCTCCTCGCGCGAGGGGGCGGCGATCTGCAAAAAACTGATCTGCCGGCGGTGCTCGGGGTAATGCTGCAGGAAGCGCTGGTAGGCATCGAAGCGTTCCGGCAGGCCCTTGGTATAATCCAGCCTGTCCACACCGATCATCAAGGCCCGCCCTGCGAGACTCTCGATCATCCGGCGCGCGTCGATACGCCGCGCGATGCTCGCCGCCATACGGGAAAATCCATCGGCATCGATGCCGATGGGGTTGACGATACAACTCACCTTGCGCTGGCGATAGATCACCGTGCCCTCATGCGCGATCATGCCCAGGCCGGAGGAGAGCGCGCCCAGGAAATGCGCGCGGTCATAGCCGGTCTGAAAACCGATGACATCATGCGCCAGCATCGCTTCCAGCAACGCTTTCGCGGGCGGCAGCACTTCGAATAACGCAGGTGCCGGGAAGGGAATATGCAGGAAAAAGCCGATGCGGTTGGTCACCCCGGCGGCCCGCAAGGCGGCGGCCACACCGAGCAGTTGATAATCATGAATCCAGATCAGATCATCGGGTTTCAACAACGGCAACAAAGCAGCCGCAAAAGCCTGGTTGACCTCGCGGTAGATGACGTAATCGCCACGGTCGAACTCCGCATGGCCGGGCATCATATGGAACAGCGGCCACAACGTACCGTTGGAAAAACCAAGGTAGAAAGCACGATAATCGGATTCGCCGAGATCGATGGTGGCGTAGGTGAGGCCATCCGCCTCGGTCAGTTTGGCCGTGGTGGAGGTATGCTCCGCGGTTTTGCCCGACCAGCCAAACCACAGGCTGCCCGGTACGAGCGCATCCGCCAGGCCCACGGCAAGCCCGCCGGCACGCGGGCCGCTGGTCTCGCCTGGGTCCGGCACGCGGTTGGAGACGATTACGAGGCGCGCCATAGTCCATCCTCCCAGCTACGCGAAAGGCGCATCGCGCATAAAATCAACCCGACCTGCGAATAGGTTTGCGGGAAATTGCCCCAGAGCTGCCCCGGCCGGTCAGGCCCCGCCGGGGCCCAATCCTCCGAGAGCAGGCCGACATGGTTGCGTATGGCGAGAATGCGCTCGAATAATTCCCGCGCCTTCTCGCGCCGCCCCGCCAAAGCCAACGCACTCGCATACCAAAAGCTGCACAGCAGAAATGCGGTCTCAGGGGGCCCGAAATCATCCGGCGCCTCGTAACGCAGCACAAAGCCGCCGACCATCAGCCGTTCTTCCACCATGTCCAGCGTCGCCAGAAATTCCTTTGAATCCGCCTGGATAAAACCGATCTCCGGCAATATCAGCACCGAGGCATCGCACACCTCATCATCCAGCACACCGGAGAGCCAACCCCCAGGCGTGACAATACGCGACATAATCTCGTCCCGTAGATGATTGGCGCGTGCGGTCCAATCCGCCGCCTCGTCATCCCGCCCGATGGCCTTGGCGATGAGCCCCAGCCGCGAGACGGCCGCCCAGCACATGACGGCGGAGAAACTATGCACCGCACGGCGGCCACGGAATTCCCAGATCCCGGCATCGGGTTCCAGCGCCACGCGCGCGGCCATCTCCCCCAGCGGGCACAGCCGCTCATACAACGCGGCATCGCCGCGCACGGTCAGGCGCTGGTCCACAAATAATTGCGCCAGGCTGAGGATGATGGCGCCGTAAGCATCATTCTGGCGCTGCGTCGCGGCGGCATTGCCGATGCGCACCGGGCCATCGCCATTATAGCCCGGCAGATGCGGCGCAAACCATTCATCCTCGCTCATGCCAGGTGCTATGGGATAAAGCGGCGGGATTTCGCCGCCGGCCGTGCTCTGCACAATGTCCAGCACGAAACCTAGGAAGTTTTCCATCGTGCGCGTGGCGGACAGGCGGTTGAGCGCTGCAATGGTGAAGAAACTATCGCGCAGCCAGCAGAAGCGGTAATCCCAGCAGCGCCCGGACCCCGGCGCCTCGGGAAGTGAGGTGGTGAGAGCCGCCACCACCCCGCCCGTATCGTCGTAGCAACAGAGTTTCAGCGTGATGGCACTGCGGATCACCGCCTCCTGCCAATCAAACGGAATGTTCAGATCCGCCACCCAGTTTTGCCAATAGGTCTGGGTTTCACTGAACATCTGGTTGAAGAGCGTCTCCGGCGCCTGGTCCAACGGCTCATCGGCGCTCAGCACCAAGGTGCCGGCACGGCTCAGGGTAAAACTGCTCTCATGCACAATATGCGTGAGCGGCAAATCCGTGGTAAGGCGCAGCGAAAACTCAGGCCCCGCATAATTGAGATGGTTGCTGCCCATGGTCGGGCGCGGGTGGTGCTCGCCATAGGTAAAACCTGGGTGCAAAACGATTTTGATACGCGGCAGACCCATGGGCTCCAGCCGGCGCACCAACATCAGCGGCCGGAAGATACGGCCGTAAAGTTTGAAGCGCGGACAGATATCGACGATGCGCAACGCATTGCCCTGCGCGTCGCGCAAAATCGTCTCCACAATCGCGGTGTTGGGCAGATAGCGCTGCGTCGCACTCACCTGCCCGTCCAGCCGCACGGAAAATCGCCCGGCGGTCTCATCTGTGTTGAGCAGGCCGTGAAATACCGGGTCGCCATCCAGCCGCGGCCAGCAGCACCAGAGATGCGTGCCCTCGCTGCTGATGAGCGAGGCAATGCTGCCATTGCCGATCACGGCCAGATCATGGTTTGTGTCAGCCATTATTGCTCCCCTCTGCCGCAAGTGCCGCCTCCAGCCAGGCCAGCACGGCAGCCGGGCCACCGGCAAAATCCCGCCCCACATGCAGGCCGTGCCCGCCGCGTGCGGTGGCGCGGGCGATGGCGGGCTCATCCGTCAGATCATCGCCGATGAAGAGCGGCCGCCGCCCGGTAAACGGGGCGCTGCGCATGAAGCGATCCAGCGCCGCGGCCTTGCCCGGCCCACGCTGGCGGATTTCCAGTGCGGCATGAGCGGGCTGCAACATCAACGCGGCATACGGCGCGGTGAGGGTGATGGCCCGCTCCGTGAGGCTCCTGGCGGCGGCGGGCGCGCCGCGCCAATGCAGCACCAGGCCGAAGCGTTTTTCCTCCAGCAGGCTGCCGGGATGCAGCCCCACAGCCACGCGCAAGGGCTCCAGAATCGCCGCAAGGGCTGCGGAATGCGCCATGGTCTCGAAAACATACCCAGCGGCATCGCGCAGAACCGCGCCATGCTCGGCCGCCACGGCGAGGCCAGGGCCAAATAACCGGTCGATATCCACCAGGCTGCGCCCCGAGATGAGCGCCAGCGCGCCTTCCACCCGCTGCGCCACCCGCCGCAACAAATCGCGCAGATGTGCCGGCACGATC
The DNA here is from genome assembly GCA_026224825.1 of bacterium. Taxonomy (GTDB): domain Bacteria; phylum Pseudomonadota; class Alphaproteobacteria; order Acetobacterales; family Acetobacteraceae; genus Acidocella. The sequence goes on from JAMFRO010000086.1 coordinate 27,558, forward strand.
ACGGCATCAGGTGTGGCGGCAAGGTCGAGCAGCGTGCCGTCTACGTCCAAAAAGACGGCACAACCGCGCAACGGCGGAGCCTGGGGCGCTCTATAATCCACCCACTACAGTTGGCTCACCGCACATGGCGCGGCAACCCGTCCGTAAATTAACGTCTAAGTTTTAATCCAGGCGTCAGGAATGCCGGGTATGAAACGACCGGGGGTTAAGCCACTGCCGCGTTGAACAAAACATCGGTTTCTGAGTTGGCGGCTGTGGCGTGAAAGGCGATCTCCCGGCCGAGCTTACGCATGCGGCGAGCGGCCTCGGGGGGGACACCGCGATAATCCTGCAGCACCGAGATCTCATTCGCCTGCTGGATGTTCTCAAGCGTCAGATCGGTAATGCGGCGCCGCGCGTTCTCAAGCTGGCTCTTCAGCGCCGCGAGTTCAGCAGCCGGGCCTTCAACCTTTTTGGTGAATGAGAACTTCATCTTCGAATTCCTTGAGTGGAGAGAGTGTAGCAATTTGTAGATTGGCCTATATTTATAAACACGCAAAAAATCCACTCAAGAATGCTTGAAGTGCATGCGATTCTAACATTGCCGTAATGCGACAATGTGGTCAGCCACTATGACCTAGTGCCGGACAAAATCGGAGAATCGACTTATATTATCAAGAATCATCTGAATTTACGTGCTTATTTTTCGCGAGATGGCGCCATAATCGGATGGCCAGAAGCAGTGTCGAAAAGATTACAGATAAGACATAAAGTAGCCAAACAGGCCGGCGTGGTGGTGGCGGCGAATCATGCAGCGGCCTGTGCCCGGCCGCCCAGGCATCGGCTCCGGCCTGCGCCTGCACCATTTGTGATTGTGTGAGGTGCGATTTTATGTCCGTTGGTTTGAGTGCCGGCAAGGCGGCAAACGCCTTGCAACGCTCGTCATCCTCCATCACCGGATGGGCGGTGACGAATTGGGAGATGAGATACCATTTATAGGCCTGCTCATCATCCTGCGGCACGCCCTGGCCGGTTTCATATAAATAGGCCAGCGCCGCCTGCGATTTCGCCAGCCCATGCCCGGCCGCCTGGCTGTAATATTTCGCGGCCTGGGCGTAATCGATTTTTGTTGCATAGCCGAGGCGGTAAGCATTGCCCAACTGCTCCTCAGCATGCGGCTCGTCCTGGTTTGCCGCCTTCTGGTCCAAAGTGAAGGCGATGACGTCGTTATGTGGAACACCCTGGCCGTTGATATAGAGTGTCGCCAGATTCATCTCGCCATAAGCATCGTCCTGGTTTGCCGCCAGGCCGAACCAATAGGCGGCCTGGACAAAATCCTGTTTTACACCGCCGGCACCGCGATGATACATCGCACCCACATCATTCTCGCCGGTGGCATCGCCATCCTTTCCAGCAACCTCATACCATTCCAACGCGGTTGTTTCACTTTGCGGTACACCCAGGCCGAGATCGTATAAAAAGCCGACACCGGTATAGCCGCAATCATTGCCTTCATCGGCCGCGCGCCGGTACCAGCGCATAGCCGCGGCGTAATCGCGCTCAACCCCGTCGCCATCTTCATACATCGCGCCCATCTCGCACATCGAGGCACTTTCCCCCTGCGCCGCCGCTGCCTGGAATATCTGGAGGGCATGGGCATGATCCAGCCCCACGCCTCTGCCGATCTCATATGAATCGCCCAGCCAGCGCTCACCTATCATATCGCCTTGCGCCGCCGAAAGGCTGAACCAATGCACGGCCTGTGCGTCATCGCGCGGCACGCCATAACCATTGCGCAGCTGCCAGCCGAAATCCATCTCGCCATTCGCGTCACCATGGCTTGCCGCGAGCCAGTACCAGTGCGTGGCCGAAATCTCATCGCCGCGCGCGGCATACATCGAGCCGAGATTATCCTCGGCCTTACCGTAATGTTGCGCCGCTGCCTGTGCCTGCAACGCAAACGCTTTGTCCACATCCTGCGGCACACCGCAGCCGCAATTATACATCACGCCGAGGTCGGTTTCGGAACGTGCATCACCCAACGCCGCGAGACGGGTGAATACTGGCAGCGCCGATGCCAAATCGTCACGGTTATAAGCCGATACCGCCTGCATCTGCTCCAACCGCTGCGCAAAGCTCAACGGCGTGAGCGATGGTGTCGCCGTGGCCTGGTATTTATGGAAACCAAGAACGACCAAGCCGATCCCCCCGCCCAGAATGGCCAGCAGATACAGACTCAGGAGCACAATCAGACGCAAGGTTTTGCCGGGCATGGGGTTCGCTGTGCTCGCTACGTTATAGCAATAGCCTAAGCGCCGCCAAAGCCTACTGCAACTCACCCGGCACCTCAGACAATCGGATTTCCAGAGGGGGGACGGTAGAGCACCAGGCTGGCGGAGGAGATGGGACACTCCGCCAATGGTTTTAATCCGTTAATACTGCAGTTTTTGCTTCAGCAGCTTCATCTTGAGGTATAAAGCCACGTACAATTTAACGCAGGATAAGGGCGTGGGTGGGCTGAATTACGAGCGACCGTATCGTAAAGCGTAGCCGCCGGAATCGCTGGCGCGGTTTAGGTCATCTCCGCTGGGGAACCCGTTCTGTTTTAGGACTTCAGTCCTCTTTCGGCGCGTCCAGTCATACCGGCATATTCAAATCTGGGGCCAGATTTGAACTGACGACCTTCAGGTTATGAGCCTGACTAGCTACGTCCTAAACTATTGGTTTAACTTGATAATATGGCGGCCATTTAAAAGTTGGGCTATATTATGGGCTAATTAAGAATTTCATCCTAATCTCTTGCAGGTGATGTAAAGTTTTTACTCCCGTCGTCACTAAAATACTACTTTTGGTGGTGGGTCAGTTTGAATTTCTGGTGTGGGTGGGTTTCTGCCTGTCTGCTTGCGGCCGTGGAACGCGGATACCTGACCTTCGCCATACGGCAAGACCGGGCCGAAAGCCGTCGGTCTGCTTATTTGTAGGAAGTTCATATAGCGGACATTCGCCGGTCAGCCGAGCGCCACCGCGAGCTATAGCAGCATCACGGTGGCTAGCCGGGCAATAAAAGGCGCCGTGGTGTTTCCTCACCGTCGTTCAGAGGATAGCCTAGCGACTCACGCGCCGTAATAATATGCCCATCTCCCCCGGAAATCCGCTTGTTCATGCGCTCACGCGTTCCTCGGTGACGCGGCGGGACGGTAGGTTTAGCCGTCAACGCATAATTGAATTGCGCTCGCCAGCACCCGTTCTACGGCAGCCGGATCTGCGGCTTCTATAACGGGCGAGCCGAGAGCAAATCGTAGGGTGGAGAAACCGAGGACCTGCGCCGTAATTAATGCCGCGCGGGTGGCGCCGTCAGCCTTGCCGATGGCGCGGCTGAGCGGCTCGATCAATGTCCGATGTAGTGCCGCCGACAGGATCGGCGCCGCAACCAAGCTGCCCGCCGATCGAAGCAGGAGTTGAAAATCATCCTTCTCAGTAGTTTGAGCCTTCGCGAAAGGTTGCATCAAATACTGAGCCAGCTGTTTCCCCATGGTCTTCAGCGGTCCTTGAAAAACCTCTTCATTCCCAAAGGCATTTTCCACAAGGTCGGTAAATAATCTCTCCTTAGACCCGAACAGGCGCATGACGATTGCTGGATCGGTACCCGCTAACGCTGCGATCTCTCGCACGCCAATTGCGTCATAACTCGCGCGGCTGAACGCCTTACCCGCTGCTGACAATACCCGAAGGCGCATCTCGGCTGACGGCGTACGGTCACGGCGCGATCTATTGTTATCAACGACTGTTGACATTTTCACACGTCATTCCTATTTCTCAGTTATCAACGCTTGTTGATAATATGTTTAGCGGAAAAAGAAAAGGATTTTAGAAATGAGCTCGCAGGATGAGGGGGCAGAAGCCAGGCGTCCCGAAATTGCTGGAAATCCGGTGCGTGGCGTTGGTCCAAACGGCACCCCGATCTGGTATATTAGCCGAAATGCTGACGTGCATGATGTGCTGGCTTGCCGTTTTGCGAGTTCCGATCCCAGCCGCCCAGGCTTCCCAGAGCCCGAAGATTTGCAAGCTCGAACCCCCTTTCTGATCGAGTTAGACGCACCGCGTCATGCGCAGTTGCGGCGGCTCGTGCTGCCCGAATTCGGGACGCGGCCGGTCAAGCTGTTGGAGCCGCTGCTGCAGGCGAGCGCGGAACAACTGATCGCCGATATGTGCGCGTCCGGACCCAAGGCGGATCTGCGGGAGGCTTTCGCAAAACCGTTGGCCTCGCTGGCGATTTGTCATCTGCTGGCGGTGCCAGCTGCCGATGGGCCGTTGCTGAGCGGCTTTGCCGAGACCTTGGCCAATGACGGGGACGTGGAAGCGCAAGGCGAGGCGCTGGCAGCCGTCACCGCTTACATGGAGCAGTTCGTCTCCGGGCGGATCGCGCGGCCCAGCACTGACCTGTTCGGCAGACTTGCCGGCGGGGCATTGAAAGAGGGCCAGATCACAAGGGAAGAATTGGTTGCACTATCGATTTTACTGTTGATGGCGGGGCACGACACGAACGCGAAAATGATCTTGCTTGGTGTGGGAACATTGCTCGATCATCCTGCGGCCCGTGAGCGGGTTATTAACGACCCGACTGCCGCCTACGCGGCGGTGGATGAACTCATCAGGCTGCACTCGATCGCCAATGATGACGGATTTCGCGTGGCGACCGCCGATATCGATGTTGGCGGGATCGTCATCCCTGCCGGTGAGGGGATTGTCCCTTTGTCGCGCCAAGCCAACCATGATCCTGCAGTTTTTTGTAATCCATCCGATTTCGATATTGACCGAAACACAAACCGTCACCTGGGCTTTGGTTTCGGACCGCATCTCTGCCTGGGGCGGCAACTCGCCCGCGCGACGCAGGTGATTGCCTACCGCAGCTTGTTCGGCTCAATCCGTGAACTAAGGCGAGCCGACGGAGAGAAATTAATCGTTACGGGTTGGGTCTTGACGAAGTGATTGCTGTAACTGCAAACGGCGTGCCTGGACATTTTTGCTTGCCGGGGCCGTTACATTGCCCGGCCCTTGCCGTGACCGAGGGTTCCGCGCAACTCCGCTACCCCCTGGGAGAGCTGAATGGCCAATCGGCTTGGCGGAAGGCATCGATTCCTGGCTAACCCGCTAGCGTGGAAAGTAAAGTTGATCACTACCTGATTGGCTTTAATCTTTAGCGCCCAGTCAATGTCCGCTTTTGGGATATTGTTTGTGGCGCTTAAGCGACCAACGTGGGCGCCAACCAGATCAATTTAATCGTGGTGCGTTCCTCGGCGCAGAGCCGAGGAACTTTGGCGAACGCTATACTTCGGTGCCTTCGGCGAGGGCAAGCGCATCCTCTATATCGACGCCAAGGTAGCGAACGGTGCTTTCAATCTTCGTATGGCCAAGCAAAATCTTCACGGCGCGCAAGTTTCCTGTCTGCTTATAGATGATGGAGGCTTTGGTGCGGCGCAGCGAATGAGTTCCATAATCCTCACGGTGCAGTCCAATGCCCGTCACCCACTCATCAACAAGCCGAGCATATTGCCGTGTGCTGACATGATCGGCGTGATCGATGCGGCTGGGAAAGACGAAGTCATCAATAGTGCCGCCACGGCGTTCCAGCCAAGCCAGGATGCGCCGCCAGTCTTTGAGCTTGGCGAACATGTTCTCTATCTTGTGGCGCTGGCGATACAGGGTTTTGTCATAGTCGATTGCCTGCTTGCGACATTTGGTTGGCGGGATGCACGGTACGGTGCCCTGATCGGCCAGAGCGTTGCGAAACCAGTTGCTATCGTAACCACGATCGCCGAGCAGGGCGGCGGCCTTTGGCAGCCAGGGGAGTAATTCGCGCGCACCTTTGTGGTCACTGACCTGGCCTGCCGTAAGGTGGAGCAGGATCGGCCGCCCAGCCTCATCGCAAACGGCATGAAGTTTGGAGTTCAAGCCGCCTTTTGTCCGTCCCAGGCAACGGGGAAAGCCCCTTTTTGAGCGAGGCTGGAGGCTGTGCGGTGCGCCTTCAGATGCGTGGCGTCGATCATGATCCGTTCAGGCTTCCTACCCTCCGTGGCCAGCGCCGTGAAGATACGGTCAAACACGCCGAGCAGGCTCCAGCGTATAAAGCGATTGTACAAGGTCTTGTGCGGGCCATAGGATTTCGGCGCGTCCTTCCATTGCAGACCATGCTTGATCACGTAAATGATCCCACTAGAGCGTCCTGTGAATAGCTTCAATCGCGGGGATTCCCCGACGCGGTTTGATTGTGATTCAGTTTGCGGGCTGGAGTCGGAGGCCAGCCTATATGCCGCGAGCCTATTCTCAGGATTTACGTGACCGGGTGATTGATGCTGTGGAGAGTGGTGGCGAGAGCCGCCGTTCTGCGGCGCGTCGGTTTGGTGTGAGCGAAGCGACAGCTGTGAGATGGCTGCAGCGCGTCAGACATGTTGGTGACCGGCGTTGTGCTGGTACGGGCGGGCATCGGCCGTCGAAGGTGAAGCCTGAACGGGTGTGGCTGGCGGCGATCGAGGCGGTGCCCGACATTACCCTTGTAGCTTTGAGCCTGCGTTTGTTGGAAGAGCGCGGCGTGAAGGCGGACACCGGCATGCTGTCGCGGTTTTTCCGGGCAGAGGGCATCAGCTTCAAAAAAAACCGTGCTGCCCGCCGAGCAGGAACGACCTGATATTGCCTGCAAGCGCGCCCGGTGGCGGCGCTATCAGGATAAAATTGCGCCTGAACGCTTGGTCCTTATCGATGAGACATGGGCTAAGACCAACATGACCCGCACCCATGGACGCTGCCCCCGCGGCCAGCGGCTGCAGGCAAAAGTGCCGCACGGACATTGGAAAACCCTGACTTTTCTGGCCGCTCTGCGGAGCGATAAAATTACCGCGCCCTGCGTTATGGACGGCCCCATCAACGGCCGAAGTTTCCGCGCCTATGTCGAGCAATTCCTGGTTCCAACCCTGAAGCCAGGAGATGTCGTCATCCTCGACAATCTCGGTAGTCACAAGGGCCACGCCGTGCGCGACGCCATCCGCAAGGCCGGCGCAAAACTCTTCTTCCTACCGCCCTACAGCCCCGACTTGAACCCTATCGAACAGGTCTTCGCCAAACTCAAAGCGCTGCTGCGCAAGGCCGCAGAAAGAACCGTCGAGGCAACATGGAAACGCATCGGCTCGCTCCTCGATCAATTCGGCGCAGAAGAATGCGCAAATTATCTCAGGAACTCAGGATATGCGCCAATCTAATCACAAAATGGTCTAATCACCCGCCGGTCATCAACCCGCGGCACGCCGTGCGGCAATGGAAAGAACGGTGATATCCGCGCTATCTGGCGCTCACTCAGCAAAAATAGATCCGACATGGCGAAGCTCCTCCGCCATGGCCAGAATCACAACCAGCCGCGCCGAGGCAAGAGATTAATGGGTCCTGACCCTAGGTTATGCACGGCACCAAAGCTGTGCTGTTCGCACCAAGGTTATATAGGCGGTTTGGTCGTTACGGACTCGGACATCCTGAATAAGATTCGAAGCCGGCGATGTTATTTGGTCCATATTTGCCTCCATTTTATTTAAACTTACCGGGGCCCGTAGGTCCCGCCAGCATCAAATTGAGCAAGCAAAGCGTCCAACCCCGCCGGCGGCAGTTTTTTTGCTGGATTGTAGAAGGGTGAGAAGATGGCGAGCAAACCAGCTATCGAGCGATTTTTAATGCACGTACGCAGTTCTTTTTCACGGATGATTGATGCGGCGCGCTCATCCGGCATCATTTCGGCCCTGTCCGCCGCGAGCAGATAGGTCGCAGCCTCCGCGTTAAATTTGCCGATATGCAGGGCAGCAAAAAATACGCCAAAGATACGATAAAAATAGCCGTAGAAAATCCGGCGCCAAATGCTGCCACGCGCCGCAACCGCCATGTAGAATTTGTAAGCAACTTCCCTGTGCTCATACTCCTCGGCGAAGTGCCAGTCGAATAGAGCAATGGCCTCTGGCTTTGCGCCTTCTCTAAACTTGCCCAATGCTTCAAACCATGTCTTGTACCAGATGGCGCCCGACGCCTCGAAGCCCTCGGAATATGCCAGGCAAAACTCAAGCGACCGCTGGGTAAGGAAGCCGTTTAGCTCATTGTTGAACTTTGTCTCGATCCTAGCAATTTCCGGATAGCGATCGTTCTTGAAACATTTATTGAAGCGGGCATGGGCCCGATAATGCTGGGCCTCCTGAGCAATAAACCACTCGACCTGACGGAGGAGTTCGGTGTCTTTGACTGGGTCCAACCGTGCCTTTGCCAGTTGGAAGACTTTAATCATAAACGGTTCCAGCGCACACGGGGTGAGGGAGGTCGCATTGTTTACCTGGGCGAACTCAAGATGTGGCGCCCATCGAGGAAAAACGGCCTCAAAATTGAAGTTAGGGTACCGCACAGGCAGCATAAAACCTCATCCTTGATCTAAATGGCACTCAGTGACATTTTTTGGAGAAATAGCACTCGGTGTCATTCTGTCAATAGACACTGGGGCCGGTTGGTGGCATCCCGGCCATCATGATCCATTCTCCCGCGCAGCCGGGCCGTCGTGAAACGCGCGCAGCCATCATTGAAACAGGGATGCGCCTCTTCGAAGCACGCGGCTTCGATGTCATAACGGTCGATGAGGTCGCAGCAGCAATCGGTATTTCAAGACGCACGATATTCCGCCACTTCGCGACCAAGGCGGATATCGTACTGCAGCCTATTCTCGTCGGCTTCAGAGCATTGCCGGACGGGTTATGTGCTCAGCCGCCCGACCTGCCAATCGGACAGGCGCTGGTGGAAACGCTCCACGCTCTCGTCGAAGCTCTGGAAGAGCAGCGCGGCCTTGTCGCGCGCCATCTCCGCCTGGTTGCACAATCGGAGCCACTGCGCGCATTGTCACGCGGCCTGATAGATGACGCGATGGACAATCTGCGACTGGAGTTGGCGCAGCGGCTAGGAGAAAAAGATCCCGAAGCTTTGCAAGTCACTCTGTGGGCCGAGATAATGTTCGTAGCTGCATTCGGAGGGCGCAATCTCTGGCTGCTCGTCGAGGAGCAGCCGATTGCCCCGATCATCGCGGACAGCGTCCAAGCGATACGAGATTTCGCCAACGCGATGGAGTCATGGTCTTCTCAAAGAGGCCCGCCTTGTAATAGTTGAGCGAAATAAACTTTAGAACCGGTGGAGTGAGACACCGGCCTTCGTCCGCTTTTAGGCGCTTCTTGTACTGCATCGTATGAGTGAGATGGGCGCGAAGTGGTCGTTTGACCGAGGTTTTTTGTGTCATAAAGCAATCTTCTAACTTGACGCGGCAGCGACTAAATAGAAATCTTTTTGTAATCAAACTATGTGCTCTGGTGCGCAGTAAGTGCTCCTACCGCCATGTCAAACGCATTGGTGATTGTGGCGGCGTCCGAATTGCCCTTGTTGGGGTTCAAGACGCTCATTAGTATGAGGAGGGTAACAAACCGGCGGCGCTCGGACAGCAACGCGAGAGGCACCTCCGGTATCGCCGCGTTGAGCAACTCCATCGCGTGTTGGGCGGCCGGCATCAGATGCACCAACTCGATTGAGTACTGCATGCCTGTCGGAGCACTGTAGAGGGCCAATAAAAAGCGAGCATAACTGCGTTCACCATGCACATCCAGAGGCTCGATGATTGGCAGATACAACACTTCAACGAGGTCTCGTACGGAAAGACGATTGCGTGCCTTGGCTTTCGTCAGCAATTGCACGCGCCGGATCTCATTCTGAGCCAGCCGTTTTGCGTGAACCGCGCGTATCAGCCCTTCCGCATCGCCAAAGTGATATTGAACCGCATAGTTATTTCCAGTTCCTGCGGCACTGCAGATCTGTCTCAGTGAAACTCCTGCCAAGCCGTGCCGGCCATATAACTGTTCGGCCGCTTCCATCAGGCGGTCGGCGATCGAAGCGGCCGCGCTTGCATTCACGCTCTCCGACATATCGAAACTCCATGCCCGGCGAATCTTTTGTATTGGACACGTGATCGCGTCAAGAATGCCGTATAACTAAGTCGAACGACTGCCAGACAAGATAATGACAATAACACGATAACAATCATTTACTTGAAATAATGGAGAAACTCAAGCCTCTGACGCGAGATTTATGCAGTCACTTGACTTAAACTGCCTTTGGAGGCTACTGTCCTCAAAACAACGATAATTTCGGGCGAAGGAATCGATGAGACATCTCCATGGTTGGACCGCGGCTTTTGCCGCGGGTATTATTTGGTTGTTGGCCGGTCCGGCGGCTCACGCTGCGCCCGGAGGCACGCTCTATGCCTTCGGCGACAGTTTACTCGACCTGAAAAACGTCTGCCCGATCGAGTATTCGAATGGCTACGGCGCATGCGGAAACGGTAAGGGGCTATTGCAGACCTTGCCCAGTTACGCGCCGTACAGCTTTAACCTCGCAAACGACTATGCGGCTGGGGGTGCTGGCACCGGCTCGTTTAACATCGCGTCCGTTGTCACGCCAAATGCGATAGGCACACTCACCCAGATTGATAATTTTGTCGCCGCTGGCGGGCGAATCGGCGGCCGAGATCTTGTGCTGGTCAGTGGCCGGAACAACTTCTACCAGTTCCAGTTAAATCCGAGCCTGCAAGGTGCTATACTCGCGCCACAAGCCCTCGGTGAGGTGCACGAGGAGATATCCGGCCTTGTTGGTGCTGGCGCACAGGATATTATTTATTTCGACAGCCGCTCTCCGTCAGCACCATTCACAACGGAGGTGAATATTTACGAAACCGAGTTTTCTGCCGGGCTGCCGTCCACACTTGCGGCCTTTGCACAGCCTGGAGTTAGGCTGAGGCTCTTTAACCTAACGGGTCTTTCGGCTGCCGTCGCTGCCAATCCAACTTTGTACGGATTCACGTCTGGAGTCAGCTGTGCCAACACCGCCGGGTGCGAGGCCGCATCGACCGCGGTTCAGGACGAACATTTTCTCTATGATCAGCATCCGACACAAACAGGATATGCGCTCATCGATCAATATATCGCAAACCTTGATGCGTCGGCCAACGGTATCGCTGCCCAGGCCGATGTTGCGGCGGCTGCATCGAACGAGTTCTCGTCAACGCTGCTTGACCAGGCAGCGGTTAATGGTCTTATGCCAAGCAAGCGTGGACTTTTTATCGATGCAGGCTACTCCCAGTACCAGCGGCCCAGTGAATATACTGCATCCGGCGGCGCGGCGGGCTATTCAGATGGCATCACACATGTCGTTACCGGCTACTCGGCACCGATTGCCGATGCTTTAGTCGCGGGCATCTCGGCCGGTTATGCGCATTCGAATGCCTCGCTATATGACGATGCAGGAAGCCTAAACAGCAATAGCTATTCAGGAGGCGCCTATCTCGACTGGCGCCCTGGCCAGGGGTTCATGGATACGGTGCTGGCCTACACGCATGACGATTTAAGCATGTTCCGCCCTGGTGTCATCTCAGGCTTGACGGCTAATCCCGAGGCATGGACGGTAACGGTTCAGGCACACGGTGGTTGGCTCGAAAATCTGGGTTCAGTCCGGCTCGGTCCGATCGGAAGTTTCGACTACAGCCACACACACGTCCGAGGCTATACCGAGCAGGGCGACCCGCTACTGGCTCAGATTGTTTCGCCGACGACAGAGACTAATGTAATCGGGGGGGTCGGCGGCCGGCTAGAAATGTCGAACACAGCTCAAACATTAAGCGGGTTCATCGAGTTAAGCGCCAACCATGATTTTGAGAACGGCAATCGTGTGCTGCAGACGGCAAATACCTATGCCGCCGCGCTTCCCATCTATACCGTCGTCAACACCAGCCCCACCGCTGAAAACTTTGGATTGGTCAACACGGTGTTTACCGGCTACTTGACGCCACGAATTCTGCTTGACCTTCGCGCAGGCACGAGTTTTTCGCATTATGTGAATGACTACGTTTTTCAGGCGGGAATTCGCGTTCCCCTCTAACCGGCGGCAAGGGTTGAATGTCCGTGTGTGGACATCGGTATACCGCGTGGCAATGACCGGCTTGGGCGCGTTGCTGTCGGCACTGAGTGACGCTGAATATCTGCTCCTGAAATCACCTCCCGGGGCGGCCTATGCCCGACAACGTTCGTAACAGGAAATTCAAAACGACCCACTACCCTAATTTTCGCGGTTTTGTGCCGCCCCACTAAGATTGAGGGCTCGCAAAACGCAGGTTGCTACGGGGCACGAACGGCGTTGAAGCGCCAAAACCGCCAATGCTCTTTCGACCGGCTACTTCTGCTTTGCGCCCAACCTCGCCGTTCCCCGGGTAAAGCGAGCCATCCCGCAGGCCGCTATTCGTTCCGAAGACTAAACTGCGAGCGCCTAATCGTCGGCCTCGCCATGAATATCGATCGATTCAAGTCGTGCGTTGCGTCGAAGAACCTGCGGCGGCTGCCCGAAAGCGCGAAGAAACGCCCGCCGCATTTGGTCGCGATCGCTGAAACCAGTCTGGCGTGCCACGACGTCGATCGAGTGGCGGCTTTGCTCCATGAGCGTGCGCGCGCTCTCCACCCGGAGGTTTTCAATCGCCTTGGCCGGGGACTGGCCGGTCTCGGCATGGAACGCCCGGCTGAACTGGCGCGGGCTGAGGTGGGCGGCCTCGGCGAGATCAGGGACGGTCAGAGGCTTGTGCAGGTTTTCGCGCGCGTAGTTGAGCGCTGCCTGGATGCGATCCGATTTCGGCGAAAGCTCGAGCAAGGCCGAGAACTGCGACTGGCCGCCGCCACGGCGATGATAAACGACGAGCTTGCGCGCTACAGCCTTGGCAAGTTCTGGACCGAGGTCATTTTCGATCAGGGCCAGGCCGAGATCGACGCCGGCCGTCATGCCCGCTGAGGTCCAGATCGGGCCGTCATTGATGAAGATCCGGTCTTCGTCCATCTGGGCCTTCGGGTAGGCCCGCTGCAATTCGCGCGCATGCATCCAATGGGTGGTGGCGCGCCGCCCGTCCAGCAGCCCTGCTTCGGCCAGCACGAAGGCGCCGGTGCAAACAGCCGCGATCCGCCGGTGGCGCTTGGGCGCATCCTGCATGAATGCGACGAGTCCGGGTGTGGAGGGTGCGATGATGGTCGCGCCGCCGACAACGAGGGTGTCGAATGGCTTGTCCGTGAACATCTCGGTCTCAAGCATCAAGCCTGCCGAGGTTTTGATCGGGCCGCCCTTTTCGGACACGTAGTGCATCTCGTAGGGCTGCGGATCGACCATCGAATTGGCGACTTCGAACCCTGCGACGATGGCCAGCGCCATTAGCGAGTAACCGGGGTATACCAGGAAGGCGATGTCGCGCATGGGATTGGCCTCCGTGTCCTAAATTTCCGTATATATGACATTTGAGACCTGCGCCTGCAAGCGTATTTTCCACTCACAGGCTCAATCACGGGCCGCTGGAAATGGAGACATACGATGAGCAATCCTTCCCCCAAGGGCATCGCCCTGATCACCGGCGCATCAGCCGGCATCGGCGCGATTTACGCCGATCGCCTCGCCAAGCGCGGCTACGGCCTGATCCTGGTCGCCCGCAATGCGCAGCGGCTGGACGCTATCGCCGAGCGCCTGCGCGCCGAAACCGGGGTTCAGATCACCGCCCTTCCGGCCGACCTCAATGACAAAGCCGGCCTGGTCAAGGTCGAAGCGGTGCTCCGCGACGATCCGTCCATCACCATGCTGGTCAACAACGCCGGCGTCGGCTCCGTCGCCTCAATCCTGCAGGCTGATGTCGGCAAGATGGAGGCGATGATCAATCTGAACATCACCGCCCTCACCCGCCTGACCTATGCCGCCGCCCCCGCCTTCGTGGCCCGCGGCAAGGGCGCCATCATCAACATTTCTTCCGCGGTGGCTATCGCCGTGGAGAATCTGAATGGCGTCTATAGCGCGTCGAAATCCTACGTCCTCAGCTTCGGCCATTCGTTGCAGAAAGACCTGGCCGAGAAGGGTGTGCGCATCCAGACCGTGCTGCCCGCCGCCACCGCCACAGAGTTTTGGGACATCGCGGGGTATGCGCCGCAGAAGACGTCCGACACGACCATGCAAGCGGAGGACTTGGTCGATGCGGCTCTGGCCGGCTTCGATGCGGGCGAGCTCGTGACCATCCCCGCCCTGCACGAAACCGGCGCGTGGACCCGCTGGGAGCAGGAGCGCCGCGAGATGGGGGCGAAATTCCGCAACCCGAAACCCGCCCCGCATTATCACGTCGCGTAACGGGCGTTTCCCGAAAGTAACCCCATGTTTTTCAGCAAAATTGGCGCCGCTTTGGCGCGCGCTTCAGGAAAGGTATTTCCCATGTCCAAAGGTAAAGTTCTTGTCGTGATGTCCAGCGCCAACACGCTCGACCTCAAAGATGGCAAGACATATTCGACCGGCTATTATCTGAACGAGTTCGTCGTCCCTTACCGCAAGCTGGTGGAGGCCGGTTACGAGCCGGTGATCGCCAACCCGAAAGGCGGCCGTCCGGTGATGGACGCCAACTCCAACAACGCCATGTTCTTTGGTGGCGATGATGCGGCGCGGGCCGATGCGCTCACCTTCGCGGAGGGGCTGGAGCTGCTCAATCGTCCCAAGACTCTGGCCTCAGTGGTCGCCGAGGGCACCGACGGCTACGCCGGCCTGTTCATTCCTGGCGGCCACGCCCCGATGGCCGACCTGCTCAAGGACAGAAACCTCGGCAAGATACTGACCAGTTTCCACGACACCGGCCGTCCGACCGGCATCGTCTGCCACGGCCCCATCGTGCTGCTTTCCGCTTTGTCTGATCCCGACAGCTTCATCGCTTCGATGATCGCCGGGGACGGCAAGGCGAGCGCGCTGAACGCCGGTTGGCCCTATGCCGGGTATCGTTTGACTGTGTTCGCAACCGGCGAGGAGCAGGCGCTCGAAGGGCCCAGCGGGCTAGGCGGCAGCGTCCAATATTACCCGGTGAACGCCCTGGCCGAGGCTGGTGCGCGTGTGGAGACCATCGCCAACTGGCATCCTAATGTGGTTGTCGATCGTGAGCTGATCACCGGCCAGCAGCCGATGTCGGCGCCGGCATTTGGCGACGCCCTGGTGGCCAAGCTGAACGAACAGGTTCAACGCTAAGCCGGCGCCGCCGGCCCCCAGCCGTCACAACAGGAGGTTCCATGCCAACCTATGTCTGCTCCGTACCGCCCAAAAGCCTGGATAGCAGCCAGAAGGACCAGATTGCGGCGGCTATCGCTTGGCGCCACAGCGAAGCGACAGGCGCGCCATCCTTCTTCGTACAAGTCTGTTGATTTCCACTGAGATTTGACCCGGGATTTTCATTGAGAAGTGACCCGGGTTGAAGGTATGTCCCACGCCATGCGGGACGGTCAAGATACTGTGGATTTGTCCTTTCTGGTTTTGGGTTTGGCGGCACTGTCCTTGAAGCGGAAGCTGTCATTGCCGGTTTCGATGATATGGCAATGATGGGTTAGGCGGTCGAGCAGCGCTGTGGTCATCTTGGCGTCACCGAACACGCCGGCCCATTCGCTGAAGCTGAGATTGGTGGTGATAATGACGCTGGTACGCTCATAGAGCTTGGACGGCAGGTGGAAGAGCAGCGCGCCGCCTGATGGGCTGAACGGCAGGTATCCGAGCTCATCAAGGATGACGAGGTCGAGGCGCAGCAGGCGTTCGGCCAGTTGGCCGGCCTTGTTCA
>JAMFRO010000087.1 GCA_026224825.1 bacterium
CACCCGGGTCTTGGAAAGGGATGCCCTCCACAGTGTGCTCGTGGAAAGCCCGTGCAGGGCATCCCTTTCCAAGACCCGAAGTAGTGGGGGTCTGGGGCCTCAGGCCCCAGCGGGTCGAGGGCGGAGCTCCGCCTTTTCCGTGGAACGCCCCGCCCCCGGAACCGGCCTTAATGCCCGCCCGCTGCGTCTGGGGTTGATTTTGTGGTGAAAAAGCGGCTGGAGGGGGGTGGGCTGCATTGCTTGATTGCTGGTTCGATCTTAGCATCTGGCTCAAGAAACCGTGCCTTATGTCTAGCCTGAACTGGAGGAATAAAAATGTCCCGAGTCGCACTGGTCACCGGCGGAACACGCGGCATAGGTGCTGCCATCAGCATAGCCTTGAAGAAGGAGGGCCGTATTGTTGTGGCCAGTTATGCCGGCAATGATGTGGCGGCTGAGGCCTTCCATAAGGAGCATGGCATCGATGTGCTGAAATTCGATGCTGGTTGTTATGACAGTTGCGTGAAGGCGGTGCATGACATCTCCGCCCGGCTGGGGTCGATCGAGATTCTTGTAAACAATGCCGGCATCACGCGTGATGCGGTGATTGGCAAGCAGAGCCGCGAGATGTGGGATGCGGTGATCGACACCAATCTCGGCTCCTGCTTCAACCTGTGCAAATTGACCTTCGACGGCATGAAGGCGAAGAAATTCGGGCGCATCGTTAATATCGGCTCCATCAACGGCCAGGCTGGGCAGTATGGGCAGGTGAATTATGCTGCTGCCAAATCCGGTATTCATGGGTTTACCAAGGCGCTCTCGCAGGAGGGTGCGCGTTATTCCATCACCGTGAACGCCATTGCGCCGGGGTATGTGGATACGGATATGGTGCGTGCCGTGCCGCCGGATGTGCTGGAGAAGATTATTGCCAAGATCCCGCGCGGGCGGCTGGGGACGGCTGAGGATATTGCTCGTGGGGTGGTGTTTCTGACCGCCGATGATGCTGATTTTGTGACGGGTTCCACGCTGTCCATCAATGGCGGGCAGCATATGTATTGAGGCCTGGGATGAGGTTTGGTTTGCCGGGAGGGGGGGCTTTTAGGCCCCCTTTTTTGTGGGATGACCTGCCGTTTCCGACCTGCCGTTTCCGAAAGGAATAATATGAGCGATTGCATATTTTGCAGGATCATCGCTGAGCGGTCGGAAGAGGACGTGACCGTCTATGAGGATGACGCGGTGATTGGGTTGATCTCGCTGCACCAGAAGCCGGCCAATCTGGGCCATGTTCTGCTGCTTCCTAAGGCGCATATTCCGGCCATCTACCAACTGCCGCAGGCGCTCGATGTTCCGGTTATGTCGGCCCTTCGCGTGCTTGCGCGCGCGGTCAAAAAGGCTTTTTCAGCCGAGGGTGTGCATATTCGCCAGAATAACGAAGCCGCGGCAGGGCAGGATGTGTTTCACCTGCATTTTCATATCGTCCCCCGGTTCAATGGAGATGGGTTTGAAAACGGGTTTTATGAGATACTGCCATTGGAGATGCGCAAGGGTCTGGCCGTTCGTTTGAGAGACGTGGTGTTGAGTGAAGCTGGGAAACAAAATGCTGAACACAATGGATGATCATCGGCCTTATCAGTGCTTTATCAAAACATCTCGGCACGGCCGCCATCAACGACGATTGGGAGGGCTATGTTCATGCGTCCGATCCTGGAGTCGCCATCGAATCTTATGAACGCCGGCTCGGCCGTGGTCCGACGGTTGATGAGCTGCATGTGTTCAGGGATATTTTTGTATCGTATTTCGAAACTTCTATTTCAGAATGATCTGGCGGAAGACGGCAGATTTGTGGTTGCCATTGCCACGGGTGCATGGCGCGCTCCTATTCAAATTAAACGCGCGGCGAACGCTCTTGCGGTGATCGCCAAGGATACCGACATTACGGTGCCTCAGCCGGGCGCGTTTGCCGTGCCCAGGGGGGAATTGCCGTGGCAGAATTACCGTTATTTTACAGCAGTTTCTTGAGGAGTTGTGAGATAGTGACCGCGATGCTGCGCGATGCCGCCGGGGTGTTTGCGCCAATTGATTGAGGTTCTGATAAATAGGCTCCGCCTTGGAAGAGATACTGCAGATGACCAGCCGTGTGATTCCCGTCGCGCCGTTTGTACTGGTGGTGTTTGGTGCGACCGGCGACCTTGCCCGGCGTAAGCTGCTGCCGGCGATGTTCCAGCGTGATGCCGCGGGGCAATTGCCCGAGGCTGCGAGAATTATTGCGGTGGCGCGCGGCAGAACGGACCAGGCCGCGTATCTGGTGCAGGCGCGCAAGGCGATTGAGACACATGTGCCGGCGCATGAGCGCGGCGAAGAGGTTGTGGCCCGGTTTATGGGCCGGATCAGCTATATCGCGGCGGAGGCCGAGAGCGATAAGGGCTGGGTGGAGCTGAAGGCGGCGCTGGCGGCGTTGAGCGGCTGCATCAATGTTTTCTATCTCGCCACCGGCCCGGCTTTGTTCGGGCCGATATGCGAGCGGCTTGGGCGGTTTGGCTTGTCCGGCGGCAATGCCCGCGTGGTGGTGGAGAAGCCTGTGGGCAAGGACGGCGCTTCTGCCCGTGCTTTGAACGAGGCCATTGGCCGCGTGTTCCCCGAGGAGCGGGTGTACCGTATCGACCATTATCTCGGCAAAGAGACGGTGCAGAATCTCATGGCGCTGCGTTTTGCCAATGGGTTGTTCGAGCCGCTCTGGAATGCGGCGCATATCGACCATGTGCAGATTACCGTGGCGGAGAGTTTGGGCGTGGAGGGCCGCGCCGGCTATTACGACACCGCCGGGGCGCTGCGCGATATGGTGCAGAACCATATTCTGCAACTGCTCTGCCTGGTGGCCATGGAGCCGCCGGCGCGGCTGGATGCCGATTCCGTGCGCGATGAAAAACTGAAGGTGCTGCGCGCGTTAAAACCCATTGCCGATGCGCTTTCAAGCCACACGGTGGTGCGCGGCCAGTACCGGGCCGGGGCTGCGGCGGGCGGGCCGGTGGTGGGGTATCTCGATGAGCTGGGTGCGGGCGGGAGTGCAACGGAAACCTTTGTCGCCATCAAGGCCGAGGTGGAAAACTGGCGTTGGGCGGGGGTGCCGTTTTACCTGCGCACCGGCAAACGCCTGGCTGAGCGCGTCTCGGACATCGTTATTACGTTCCGGCCGGTGCCGCATTCGGTGTTCGACGAATCCGCCGGGCCGATTGAGCCTAACCGCCTGGTTATCCGCCTGCAGCCGGATGAGGGTGTGCAGCTCTGGCTGATGATCAAGGATCCCGGCCCGGGCGGCATGCGGCTGCGCAAGGTGCCCATGGATATGAGCTTCGCCACCGCCTTTGGCGTGCGCAACCCGGATGCCTATGAGCGGCTGGTGCTGGATGTGGTGCGCGGCAACCAGACGCTGTTCATGCGCCGGGACGAGGTGGAGGCTGCCTGGGCGTGGATAGACCCGATTCTGGACGCCTGGAGCCAGGCCGCCGAGCCGCCGAAGCCGTATACGGCGGGCACCTGGGGACCGTCCGGGAGCATCGCGCTGATTGAGCGGGACGGCCGCACCTGGATGGATGGCGGGGCGTGATAATGCACGGTGGATGCATTCGACGTTGCGGGGCTGCGGCTCTATAAAGAAATGGATGATGGGCGTTTCCCCGTCATTGCATAAATGAACAAGAAAATTTTAGTGGGGGGATGAGCATGCAGGCGATTGAGATTCTGGCGGCGACGGATGAGATTACGCAGTTGAAGGCGCGCTATTTTCGCGGGGTGGATAGTGCCAATGGTGAATTGGTGAAAGCCGTTCTCGCCGAGGATTGCGTGCTGGATTACACGGGGTGCTGCACCGATCCGGCCACAGGCAGGGATTTTATCCCGCAGATGAATGTGATCCTGCGGGGGCGGGATTCTTGGCGCGCCGATGGCATGTCGAGCCTTGGCATCGTCAGCGTGCATCAGGGGCATAATTTCGAGCTCAAATTCACCAGCGAGACGACGGCCGCCGGCATCTGGTCGATGACGGACAGGCTCTGGTTCCCGCCAGGGGCTGCGTTTTCGCTGATGACGGGATATGGCCATTACCACGAAACATACGAAAAATTTGCCGATGGCTGGAAGCTCAAGAGCACGCATGTCACGCGGATCCGCGTGGAAGCGGCCTGAGAGACCGTTTGAGAAGGCATTCCGGTGGCCGTCTGGCGGCAGATTTTTCGCGTGACGAATTTGAGGCCGGAATCGCCCATGGTGGTGCTGCTGAATGAATACTCAGGCCATGGTGGGTGCGGGCCGTTTGCCGAGCAGATGGCATATGGCATAGCTCAGCTCGGCGCGGTTGAGCGTGTAGAAATGGAACTGGCGGGTGCCGCCGGCGTAGAGTTTGCGGCACATTTCGGCCGCCACGGTGGCGGCGACGAGTTGGCGGGTTTCGGGGTGGTTGTCTAGGTTTTCGAACAGCCGGTCCATCCATTGCGGGATTTCAGCACCGCACATGGCGGCGAATTTGCGGGTTTGGGCGACGTTGGAGATGGGCAATATGCCAGGGACGATTTCGGCATCGATGCCGGCTGCCGCGGCGCGGTCGCGGAAACGGAAAAAATGTTCCGGAGAAAAAAAGAAGTTGGTGATGGCGCGGTTGGCCCCGGCGTCGATCTTGGCTTTCAGATTGTCGAGATCGGCGGCCTGGCTTGGTGAATCCGGATGGCATTCAGGGTAGGCGGCGACCGAGATTTCAAACGGTGCCACGCGCTTGAGCCCCGCTGTGAGGGCGGCGGCATTGGCGAAGCCGTTGGGGTGGGGGGTGTATTTCTGGCCGGGCTGCGGCACATCGCCGCGCAAGGCTACGATGTGGCGCACACCGGCATCCCAATAGGCGCGCGCGATGTCGAGGATTTCGGCCTGGTCGGCATCGATGCAGGTGAGATGTGCGGCCGCCGGGATATCTGTTTCACTGGCGATGCGGGCCACGGTGGCATGGGTGCGCGCGCGCGTGGAGCCGCCCGCCCCGTAGGTGACGGAGAAGAAACGGGGGGCGAGTGGTGCCAGGGTTTGCACCGTGGTCCAGAGTGCCGCCTCCATCTTTTCCGTTTTTGGCGGAAAGAACTCGAAGGAGATTTCGATATCGCCGGCGATATCCGCGAAGAGCGGTGCATCGATATGCGCGGTTGTGGTGCGTTCCAGCATGGCGTGCTTCCGGGTGAGATATGCCGGGGCGTTATGCCCCGGCATGTTGTGGGTCAGGCGGTCTCGCGCAGTTTCCGTGCGGCGCTGACCATGTTGGTGAGGGCCGGGAGCACTTCGTTCCACTGGCGGGTTTTCAGGCCGCAATCCGGGTTCACCCAGAGCCGCTCGGCCGGGATGCGTTCCGCCGCCTTCTTCATCAGTGTCACGATATGCTCCTCGCTCGGGATGTTGGGCGAGTGGATGTCGTACACGCCTGGGCCGATCTGGTTTGGATAGTTGAAATCGTCGAACACATCGAGCAGCTCCATGTCTGAACGCGAGGTCTCGATGGTGATGACGTCCGCATCCATATCGGCGATGGGGGCGATGATGTCGTTGAACTCGGAATAGCACATATGGGTGTGGATTTGAGTTTCATCGGCCACGCCGTTGCCGGTGATGCGGAAGGATTCCACCGCCCAATCCAGATATGCCTTCCACTGCGACTTGCGTAAAGGCAGGCCTTCGCGCAAAGCGGCTTCGTCGATCTGGATGATGCGTACGCCGGCTTTTTCCAGATCCAGCACTTCGTCGCGGATGGCCAGCGCCAACTGGTAGCAGGAGACCGAGCGCGGCTGGTCGTCACGCACGAAGGACCAGTTGAGGATGGTGACCGGGCCGGTGAGCATGCCTTTCATCGGCTTTTCCGTGAGCGAGGCGGCGTAGCTGATCCATTCCACCGTCATCGCCTTCGGGCGGCTGATGTCGCCGAACAGGATGGGGGGTTTGACGCAGCGCGAGCCGTAGGACTGCACCCAGCCGGATTGGCTGAACACGTAACCGTCGAGCTGCTCGCCGAAATACTCCACCATGTCGTTACGCTCGGCTTCGCCATGCACCAGCACGTCCAGCCCCAGAGCCTCCTGCTCGCGCACGCTATGCGCGATCTCGCGATGCATCGCCTCGACATAGGCGGCTTCGTCGATGGTGCCAGCTTTGAAGGCGCTGCGGGCCAGGCGGATTTCCTTGGTCTGGGGGAAGGAGCCGATGGTGGTGGTGGGGTAGCGCGGCAGGTTCAGCAAGGCGGCCTGTGTTGCCGCGCGGGCGGCGAACGGGCTCTGGCGGCGGCCGAGCGCCGGGGTGATGGCGGCGACCGCGGCTTTCACCGCCGGATTGTTGACGCGTGTGGAATTGCGGCGCGCGGCGATGGCGGCGCGATTGGCCGCGAGCTCGGTTGCGACAGCGGCGCGGCCATGGGTGAGGGCTGTTGCCAGCACAGTGATCTCTCCCAGCTTCTGCACGGCGAAGGCCAGCCAGGAGCGGATTTCCGCGTCCATCTTGTGCTCGTTTTCCAGCTCCACCGGCACATGCAGCAGGGAGCAGGAGGGGGCGATCCACAGGCGCTGCCCGAGCGACTTGGCCACCGGCTCCAGCCAGTCCAGCGTGGCTTCCAGGTCGGTCTTCCAGATGTTGCGGCCGTTGACCACGCCGAGCGAGATGATGCGGTCCGCCGGGCTGGCCTGGATGAGGGCTGCAACCTCGTTATGGGCGTTGATCGCATCGAGATGCACGCCTTGCACCGGCAGTGCGGCGACCAGGGTCAGGTTCTCCTGGAGCTGGCCGAAATAGGTGGCCAGCAGGAGCTTTACGGTGCCTGCGTTGAGGCGCTGATAGGCGGTGCGGAAGGCATCCTGCCAGGCGGAATTGAGCTCGGTGACCAGTATGGGCTCGTCGATTTGCACCCACTCGGCACCGGCGGCGGCCAGGGCGCCCAGCAGCCTGGCATAGACCGGCAGCAGGCGGGGCAGCAGGGCCAGTCTGTCCGTGCCGTCCTTGGCTTTGCCGAGGGCGAGGTAGGTGACTGGGCCGATGATAACGGGCTTGGCTTTCACACCTTGTGCCTTGGCCTCGGCGAGTTGGGCCAGCAGGCGGGAGGCATCGAGGGTGAATTGCGTACCAGCTTCGAATTCCGGGACGATGTAGTGGTAGTTGGTGTCGAACCATTTGGTCATCTCACCGGCCGCGACGCCGCCGCAGCAGCCCGCGTGGTCCTCTGCCCCGGCGGCGGAGCGGCCACGGGCGACGCGGAAGTAATTATCCAGCGTATCGCCATGGAAGCCGCGTACGCGGGCGGGCAGGTTGCCCAGGGTGAAGCTCATGTCCAGAATCTGGTCGTAGAAGGCGAAATCTCCGGCGGGCACCAGGTCCAATGCTGCCTGGTCGCGCCAATGCCGGGCGCGCAGGCCGGCGCCGGTGTGGTGCAGCTCTTCGCGTGTGGACTGGCCCTTCCAGTAGGATTCAAGGGCGAATTTCAGCTCGCGCTTGGCGCCGATGCGCGGGAAACCGAGGTTATGGGTCGTTGCCATGGGAATTTACCTGAACATGAAGGGGTGGGAATGAGCGGACCATACGGATTTGAATCCATGAATAAAAATGATATGAATTCATCCATCGATGAATTTAATTCACGTGGAGGCTTGTATGGCGGTTCTGGAACGTATTCATCTGGCGATTATCAGCGAGGTTGAGCGCCAGGGCTCACTTACCGCGGCCGCCAGCCAGTTGAATTTGACGCAATCGGCGCTGAGCCATGCCATCCGTAAGCTGGAGGACCAGATCGGCGTGGATGTGTGGCGGCGCGAGGGGCGCAGCCTGCTGCCGACCCAGGCGGGGGAATATCTGCTGGCCGTCGCCAACCGGCTGCTGCCGCAGTTTTCGCACGCCGAGGAGCGGCTGCGGCAATTCTCGCAAGGGGAGCGGGGCAAATTGCGGATCGGCATGGAGTGCCACCCCTGCTATCAATGGCTGCTCAAAATCGTGGCGCCGTATTTGGACGAGTGGCCCAAGGTTGAGGTGGATGTGCGGCAGAAATTCCAGTTCGGCGGGATTGGGGCGCTGTTCGGGCATGAGATAGACATGCTGGTGACGCCGGACCCGCTCTATAAGCCGGGCTTACGCTTCACGCCGGTGTTCGATTACGAGCAGGTGCTGGTGGTGGGGCCGCGCCACCCCTTACGCGGGGCCGAATATGTCGAGCCGCACCAACTGGCCGAGGAAACCTTGATCACCTATCCGGTGGCGATCGACCGGCTGGATATATACACCCAGTTTTTAATGCCGGCGGGCATCCACCCCCGGCAGCACAGGCCGATTGAGACGACCGACATCATGCTGCTGATGGTGGCGCATGGCCGTGGCGTGGCGGCTTTGCCGCGCTGGCTGGTGGAGGAAAATGCCGCCAGCTTCGATGTGAGCGCCGTCCGCCTGGGCCGCGCTGGCGTGCCCAAGCAGATTTTCCTCGGCCTGCGCGAGGCCGATGCGGGCATCGACTATATGCGGGCTTTCATCGAGTTGGCCGCTACAGCCGGTTGAGAAGCCATTCTGGTGAGTCGTATAGTGGTGATTTGCGAGCACCGGAGTGGAGCGTGCGCTTGCACGTGAGCACCGGAGCGGAAGAAATCGCCGCTACAGCCGGTTGAGAGTAAGCGTCAGCCGAGAGCCGCGGCTCAATTGGTAGCGCAGCATTTTTTATATTTTTTACCTGAACCGCAGGTGCATGGTTCATTGCGTCCGACCTTACCGGCTGGTGGGG
Organism: bacterium; assembly: GCA_026224825.1. GTDB lineage: Bacteria > Pseudomonadota > Alphaproteobacteria > Acetobacterales > Acetobacteraceae > Acidocella. The sequence goes on from JAMFRO010000087.1 coordinate 8,750, forward strand.
CATAGAATGCCGGTGG
>JAMFRO010000088.1 GCA_026224825.1 bacterium
GAAAGGGATGCCCTGCACGGGCTATCCAACTACGTGATCTCGAGGGCATCCCTTTCCAAGACCCGGGTGGGATCCAAGGGCCTTTCGGCCCTTGGCGGGTCCAGGGCAGAGCCCTGGCCTTTTCCGTCCCCCAAGCACATTCCAAGCCCAAACCCCTCACTCGAGGATTTCAGCGAGGAGTTCCGCAGTGCGGCCGTTGGCGATGATAGCGGCGCGGGCGTCGTAGCTGATGCCGCCGGGGCGGGCGAAGGCGTGTTTGACGCCGGGGTAGATGAAGGCGTCGACCCATTCGTTTTCTTCGAGCGCGTCGAGCACGGTTTCCTGCACGGAGGTGGGCACGTGTTCGTCGTTTTCGGCAATGTGCAGCATGAGGGGGGAGGCGATGTTGTCGAATTCGCCGGTGAGGCTGTCGAGCATGACACCGTAGTAGGAGACATTGGCATCGGCGTCGGAGCGGGTTGCCATCATCACGGCGAGGCGGCCGCCGAGGCAGAAGCCCAATGTGGCGGCGAGGCCGTTGGCGCCGGGGAGTTTACGGGCGGCGGCGAGGGTGGTTTTCAGGTCTTCGATGGCGAGGTCCTGGTTGAGGCCCTGCATGAGTTCGAAGGCTTTTTTCCATTCGGCTTCGGTTTTATCGGAGATGTTCACGCCGGCTTCCTGGCGCCAGAACAGGTCCGGGGCGATGGCGATGAAGCCCATATCGGCGAGGAGCTGGCCGGTTTCGCGCAAAGCATCGTTAACGCCGAAGATTTCCTGGATGAGGACGACGGCGCCGGCCGTGTCTTCGCCTTTGGGCGTCCAGACGGTTGCGGTGAATTCACCGGTGCCGTCGGCGGCTTTCAGCTTGATGTCGTGCATGGCGTTGCTCCCTTAAGTGCGTTCGGGGGCAAACTAGGGCGCTTCCCTTGCCGGGGGAAGCGCCGCTTTGTTAAATGTAGTGTTCTTCCAGCGGGGCAAAGCCGTTGAAATTCTGGCTGGCGTAGCTGGTCACGTATGCCCCGGTGTCGTGGATCAGCACGCGGTCGCCGGATTGGAGGGACACGGGCAGGAAATATGGGGTTTTCTCATACATCACATCCACGCCGTCGCAGCTCGGGCCGGCCAGCACCACGGGGCCCACGGGACCACGGCCAGTGGCGGTGATGCGGTAGCGTATCGCCTCGCCCTCGGTTTCGGCCAGCCCGCCGTAGCGGCCGATGTCCAGATACACCCAGCGGCGCGGGTCCGCGGGGATGCGCTGGCACACGAGCACGGCTTCGGACACCACCACCCCGGCATCGCCGACCATGGCGCGGCCGGGCTCGATCAGCATGTCGGGGATGTCGTTGCCGAAATGCTTGATCATGGCGTCCATGATGACATTGCCGAAGTCATCGGCGTTGGGCACGTCGCGCTGGTAGCGGATGGGAAAGCCGCCGCCGAGATTGATCATCTTCAGCTCAACACCTTGGGCTTTGAGATCGGTGAAGATCATCGCGGCCTGGGCCACGGCGAGGGCGTAGGCCTCCGTGCCGGTCTGCTGGCTGCCGACATGGAAGGAGATGCCGTGCGCGATGAGGCCCATGCCGGGTGCGGAAAGCAGCAGGTCTTTGGCGCGCTCGGTGGTGGTGCCGAATTTCTTCGACAGCGGCCATTCAGCGCCCTCGTTCTTCACCTCGATGCGGCAGTACACTTTGGCGCCCGGCGCGTGGGCGGCGATCTTCGCCAGCTCCTCGGCGGAGTCAAAAGCATAGAGCGGCACGCCATGCGCGTGGGCGGCAGCAATGGCCGAGGGCTTCTTCACCGTGTTGCCAAAGGAGATATGCTCGGCCTTGGCCCCGGCGGCGAGGCATTCCTCGATCTCCGGCAGGCTCGCGGCATCGAAGCACGAGCCGGCTTCGCTAAGCAGGCGCAGGATCGGCTGGGCCGGGTTGGCCTTTACGGCGTAGTAGATCGCCACGGAAGGCAACGCGCGGCGCATGGCGGCGTAGTTATCCGCCACACGGTCCAGATCCAGCACCAGGCACGGCGTTGCCGGCATGGTATCGATAAACGAAGAGACTTTGGGAGTCATCGTCCTCATTCCTTTCTCAGACTGCCCGCCTGTTGAGGCGGCGGACAGGGGTTACAAAACGGTCCAACGAACCAGCCAACTTCCGGGGGTATGACCCCGGCTGTGCTGCCAGAACGCTTGACGCCGTTGCGTAACCGGAGAACCGGCAGAGGCACGTACGTTGCTGCGTGACGCGCCAAATAGGGCCATACCCCCTGGGGCGCAAGTGAAATTTTGCGAAATGGTTTCGTTGCCCGAGGTGAGCGAATTGTCACCAATTGCAACTTGGCCTGCACAAGCTTCCAGACAGGGGTTATTGTAACAGCCATGGAAACCATGCCGCATATCCTGATCGTTGATGACGACAGGGAAATCCGTGACCTGCTGGCCAAATTCCTGGAGCGTCAGCGCCTGCGTGTGAGCACGGCGCGCGATGCCAAGGAGGCACGGCGGGCCTTTGCCAATGGGCATTACCAGTTGGTGGTGCTCGACCTCATGCTGCCCGGCGAGAACGGGCTGGAGCTGGCGCGCTGGTTCCGCACCGAGGCGAATGTGCCGATCATCATGCTCACCGCCATGGCGGAGGAGACGGACCGGATCATCGGGCTGGAGCTGGGGGCGGATGATTATGTCACCAAGCCCTTCAACCCGCGTGAGCTGCTGGCGCGCATCCGTGCGGTGCTGCGCCGCACCGGCGACCCCGAGGAACGTGCCCCGGACCATGCCAAGAGCTATCATTTTTCCGGCTGGGTGCTGGAAACCGCGCGCCGCCGGCTGCTGGACCCGAGCGGGGTGGAGGTGGCGATTACCGGCGGCGAGTACGATTTGCTGATGGCGCTGCTGGACCGGCCCAACCGGGTGCTGACGCGCGACATGCTGCTGGATCTGCTGCGCGGCCGCCAGGCGGGGCCGTTCGACAGGGCCATCGACGTGGCGGTATCGCGCCTGCGGCGCAAGCTGGAGGATGACGGGCGCAATGCGCAACTGATAAAGACGGTACGCGGCGGCGGCTATGTGCTGTCCACCCCTGTAGAGAGGCATTGACCATGTGCGCGCCCGCTTGAGCAGATCATGAGCTTGTTATGAGCTTTTCGCTCCTGCCCAGGAGCCTGGCGCGCCGTACCATATTGATTTTGCTTGTTGGTTTCGCGCTCATCCAGGGGCTGGGCCTGATTATCCATACGCTCAACCAGGTGAAACTGGGGCGGCTGGAGGAGGAGCAGGAGCTCGCCGTGCGGGCGGTGATCATCTACCGGCATATCGCTCTGGCCGCCCCGCAGGACCGGCCGGCGTTGATGGCCAGGGAACCGCTGCCCAAGGGCGATACGGCGACGCTCTCGATGAGCCCGCCGCTCGAAGGCACCTATCCGATGCCGATGCCGGCGCGCGAGCAGGTGCGGGCCGGGATTTACGCCTATGGCATACCGGCCAATATCCGCCCGCATGGCGTGCTGCTGCGCGCCATCGGCGAGCCGACGCGCTATATCATCAGCTTCGGCCTGCCGGATCCTTTGTTCTTCCCCGGTAATCTGCCGCTACCGCCGGAGCTGGGCGGGGCACCTTTTGGCGATGGCGGCGGCTGGCCCGGCGGCGGCCCCCCGTCGCATGGTCACGGCCCCGGCGGCCCGTTCAACCCCGCCTCGCCTTTTGACGGCGGGCTGCCGGGCGGCATCTTCCCGCCGCCCGATGCGATGATGCAGCCGGTGTACTGGCTCACCATCTGCTCCACTTTGCCCCCGGTCCTGCCCTGGCGCTCGCCGGGCTTCGCCACCGCCTTCATCGTGATGACGCTGCTGGGCGCGATCATGATCACCTGGGCGGTGCGCAAGCTGCTGGTGCCGGTGAAGACTTTGGCCGCCGCGGCCGAGGCGCTGGGGCGCGATGTCGCCAACGCCCGGCCTTTGCCAGAGACCGGGCCGCTGGAGATCGTCACCGCGGCGATCGCCTTCAACACCATGGCGGCCAGGGTGCGGCGCTTCGTGGAGGACCGCACCTTCCTGCTCACCGCCATCGGGCACGACCTGCGCACGCCGATCACACGGCTGAAATTGCGCGCCGAATATATGGAGGATGACGAGCAGCGCGCGAAAATGCTGGCGGATCTCGATGAGATGGAGGCGATGGTGGCCGCCACGCTGGTATTCGGGCGCGATGCCGCCACCACCGAGGCGGTGGTGAAACTCGATCTCGCCAGCCTGCTGCGCACGATTTTGGATGACGCCGCCGATGGCGACCCCGAGCATGCCGATGCGCTGCTCTATACCGGGCCAGAGCATCTGCCGGTGCTGGCGCGGCCTCTGGCGCTGAAGCGGGCCATAGCGAACCTGGTGGGCAATGCGCTGAAATATGGTGAGGCGGCGGCGGTAACCCTGTTCGCGCCGGTGCGCGGCGTGGTGCGGATTGAGGTTGAGGACCAGGGGCCGGGCATACCGGAGGAGGATATGGAGCGCGTGTTCGAGCCATTCCACCGGCTGGAGAACAGCCGCAACCGCGAGACCGGCGGCTCCGGCCTCGGCCTCTCCATCGCCCGTAATATTTTGCGCGCGCATGGCGGGGATATAGCGCTCATCAACCGGCCGGGCGGCGGATTGCGCGTGGCGGTGACGCTGCCAGTCTAAGTTTGGGCCAGTCTAAGTCTGGGCCAGTCTAAGTTTGGGCGGTATGATTTTCCCGTAAGTCAACTCTTCGTGTACTGCATTAACTGGCCGTTCAACGCGCTCCCATATTCACCTACAACCACAACCGGTTTGGGATTGAGAGTAGGGTCATGCTGGACGCGCCGTTGGGATTCTCGCTGGGGGAAGGGCTTGATCTGGCCCGCAGCCTGCCGCGGCCGTTAATCGGTATCGACGGCCTGCCCTGCGCCGGCAAGACCACTTTGGCGTTCCGCCTGCGCGAGATCTATGGGTTTGAGATTCTCCAGGTGGATGAGTTCCTGCGCCCCGAAGCGGATTGGCCAAGCCGCCGGCCGGGATTTCCCTTCCCGTATCTGCGTTACGACGAATTTCTGCAGGCGGTGATTTCGCTGGCCGAGACAGGTGAATGTGAATACGCACCCTTCGATTGGGGCACGCTCGCCGTCTCCACGGTCAGGCGTAAGATTACGACCCAGCGCCCGGTGATCGTGGAAGGTATTTCCGCGCTGGTGCCGCTGCTGACGCGGTATTACGGATTAAAGATATTTGTGCGCAGCGAGCGCGAGAGCGTGCTGGATGTGGCGCAAGCGCGCAGCCTGGGCATCTGGGCGCAGGAATGGCGCAAAATTTTTCTCCCCAGCGCCGATATGTACATGACCACAGCGCCCGAGGCGCGGGCCGATATGGTGGTGCCAGGGCGCGGTGCTTCCGCTGAAAAATTCAGCAAATTTTCAATCAACGCCAAGCCGCAACGCCAAGCCGCCTAGACCCTGGCCGTCCCACCCCGCCCCCTCGTCATCCCCGCGCAAGCGGGGATATTCTCTCCCGCTACGGGCGCGAAGAGTTTCCCGCTTGCGCGGGAATGACGGCGGGCGAGAGCGCAGGCCCGATACGAACGGGTTTAGTTAATTTAAACAACAAAAAGTTTGAACATTGTTCAAACAACTGCCTCACCCCGCCGCTTCCTCCAACGCCTCATGCGCCTCCAGCCAGGCCAGCTCGGCACTCTCGATGTCCCGTTTGATGCCGGCCAGGCGCTGCGTGGCCTTGGTCAGCTCGGCGGCCTTGCCTGGCGTGTAGAGGTCTGTGCCGGCGAGTTTGGCCTCGATGCTCAGCTTCTCAGCCGTGAGTTTCGCCAGCGCCTGTTCCGCGGTTTTGGCTGCCTGGCGCAGGGGGGCGAGTTTGGCGCGCGCTTCCTGGCGGGCGGCTTTGTCGTTCTTGCGCTCGGCGGCGTTGCGCGGCGGGCCGGCGCTGCGTTCGGTGATGCTGGCGGCATAGGCGGCGAGGTCGCCTTCGAACGGCTCAACCTTGCCGTTCGCCACCAGCAGCAGGCGGTCGGCCACGAGATCGACCAGGTAGGGATCATGGCTGATCAGCACCACGGCCCCCTCAAACGCGGTCAGCGCCTTCACCAGCGCGTCGCGGGCGTCGATGTCGAGATGGTTGGTGGGCTCGTCCAGGATCAGCAGATGCGGTGAGTCGCGTGTGCACAGAGCCAGCAGCAGCCGGGCTTTTTCGCCGCCGGACATGGCGCCGACTTTGGTATTCACCCGGTCGGCATCGAGCCCGAAGCGCGCGGCCTGGGCGCGGAGCTGCGGCGGGGTGGCTTTGGGCAAAGCGCGGGCGAGATGGTCGTAAGGCGTGTCCGTCAGCACAAGATCGTCTTCCTGATGCTGGGCGAAATAGCCGATACGCAGGCCTTTTACGCGGAACTCGCGGCCGCGCAGGGAGGGCAGGCGGCCGGACAGCAGCTTGGCCAAAGTGGATTTGCCGTTGCCGTTCTGGCCCAGCAGCGCGATGCGGTCTTCCATGTCTATACGCAGCGAAACAGCGGAGAGCACGGGCTTGCCGTCATAGCCGATATCGACATTATCGAGCTGCAGCATGGGCGGCGGCAGGTCTTCAGGGCTGGGAAAGGAGAACACCGTGGCGCGGTCCTCCACCACGGATTCAATTTGCGGCATCCGCTCCAGCGCCTTGATGCGGCTTTGCGCCTGGCGCGCCTTGCTGGCCTTGGCGCGGAAACGGTCCACGAAACTCTGCATATGCGCCCGCTGGTCCGCGGCTTTTTCCGCCACGCGGGCCTGCTGCAAGGCGCGCTCGGTTTTGATGCGGACGAATTCGGCGAAGCCGCCGGGGGTGAGTGTGAGTTTCCCCCCGTCCAGATGCACGATGGCTTCCACCGCGCGGTCCAGGAGCTGGCGGTCGTGGCTGACGAGCAATATGGCGCCGGGGAATTTGGCGAGATACCCCTCCAGCCAGAGCGTGGCTTCGAGGTCCAGATGGTTGGTGGGTTCGTCCAGCAGCAGCAGGTCCGGGGTGGAAAACAGCACCGCGGCCAGGGCCACGCGCATGCGCCAGCCGCCGGAATAGCTGCTCATGGGCCGGGCCTGCCAGTCCTCATTAAAGCCGAGCCCGGCCAGAATGGCGGCGGCGCGCGAGGGGGCGGCATCGGCCTGGATGGTCATCAGCCGGTCGTGAATCTCCGCTAAATCTTCATGCGGGGTGTCGGGGCTGTCGGCGGCGGCGAGCAGGCTGGCGCGCTCTATATCGGCGGCCAGCACCACATCCAGCGGGGTGATCGGCCCGGCTGGGGCCTCCTGCGCCACATAGCCCAGGCGGACACGCTGGCCAAAGCGGATGGAACCGCCATCCGGGTGCAGGGAACCGGCGATTAATTTGAGCAAAGTAGACTTGCCGGCACCGTTGCGGCCGATCAGCCCGATGCGCCGCCCCTCATCCACCATCAGGCTGGCGTGCTCCAGTAATGGCCGGCCGGCGATGCTGAAGGACAGGTCATCTATATTCAAAACGCTCATGCGGGAGGCTGTACCTTGCCCGGTAGGGCTTGCCCAGCCTGCATTGCCCCGCTATTGGCGCCGCAACATTCACTTATAGGGTTTTTATCACATGGCCACCGAACGCACCCTCTCCATCATCAAGCCCGATGCCACGCGCCGTAACCTCACCGGCAAGATCAACGCCAAATTCGAGGAAGCCGGGCTGACCATCGTGGCCACCAAGCGCCTGCAACTCACCCAGGCCCAGGCCGAGGGCTTCTACGCCGAGCACTCCCACCGCCCCTTTTTCGGCGATTTGGTGAGCTTCATGATCTCCGGCCCGGTCGTGGCCCAGGTACTGGCCGGCGAGAACGCCATCCAGAAAAACCGCGACATCATGGGCGCCACCAACCCCGCCAATGCCGAGGCGGGCACCATCCGCAAGGAATTCGCTGAGTCGATCGAAGCCAACTCCGTGCATGGGTCCGATGGCGTGGACGCCGCCGCCCGTGAGATCAGCTTCTTCTTCGCTGGTATTGAGATCGTAGCCTAAAAGGCTCCGCCGGACAGGGGTTTTGCTCCTGGCCGGCTCAGCATTCCAGCCGCTCCACCTTCGGCGCTGGCAAGGCGATTGCGGCTTGTGCCAGCTCATAATTGGTCTGTAGATTCAGCCAGAACCGTGCCGTGCTGGCCCCCGCCAGCTCCAACCGCCGCGCCAGATCCACGCTGATGCCCGCTCTTTCATTGAGCAGGCGTGAGAGCGTTACGCGGCTGACGCCAAGTTTTCCCGCGGCCTCGGTCACGCTCAGTTCGAGCGGCTCGAACACCAATTCCCGCAGCATCGCACCAGGGTGCGCATGGTTGGTTCTGGGCATTGCAGTCTCCCTCAATGATAATCCTGGTAATCCACCAGCTCGACATCCGAGCCGATGAAGCGAAACGTGATCCGCCAGTTGCCGTTGACCCAGACGGACCAATGCCCGGCCAGCTCGCCTTTCAACTGACGCAGCCGCAAGGCGGGAAGATTGAGTTCCGCCGGTATCTGGGCGGCATCCAGAGCATCGAGAATCATCCCCAGCTTGCGCGCATGGGCAGGCTGAATCCCGCGCTTGGAATCAGCCCGGAAAAACGCCTCCAGCCCTTTGTGACGAAAACCCACGATCATGCTGGAACTCTAGGCTTTGACTGTATCGTGTATATATACACGATACAAATTATGTGGTCAAGATTGACGGCTTACTGCCGCCCCGTCCACTTCGCTTCATAAACCTTCGCCCCAGGTGGCGGCACAAAATTCTTATCCGCCTCCGCCTCCGCCAACCTTAGCGCGTTGAGCGATATCAGCAGCGCCGCCGTGTTCATCATCCCCGGCGGGATCCATTGGATCATCCCACCTAGCATCTGATCGTACCCGGCTGAGATGCTGGGGAAGAGGCGGCCGCAGATGGAGTAGAAGGGGTACAAATCGGCGTTGCTCAGCGCGATGGTGGAGCTGACCGCGATTTGCGGGAACATCACCAGAAAGCCGGTGGCGGCGCGGACCAGGTAGGAGTGGCGGGCCGGCGGGTTGGGGCGGGGGTCGAGGACCATGGTCCAGAAGAGGAGGCCGCCGGCCAGGCAGGAGAGGTTCATCACCGCGTAGAGGCGGGGGTTGAGCATGGCGGCGAAGTGGACGCTGGGGATGAGCCAGATATCGGTGGATGCCAGGAAGATGATGGTGGCGGGGATGGGGTGGGCGAGCCAGCGGGTGCGTGCCCAGGCGGCTTTGGCCCAGCGGACCACGAAGGCGGGGGTGCCCAGGGCCAGCACATCGCCCATCCAGCCCAAAGTGATGCCGAAGGGGGCGACCATGCCCAGGGTGACGGCTTGAACACGGTTCAAACAGAACATGTGCTGGGAGACGTATTCGAAATGCGTCTGCAGCACGAAGTAGATGCTGCCCAGGCCGAACAGGAAAAACCCCTGCCGCCAGCGCCCGGGCTTTTGCTCCGGCGAGATGCGCTGCATCCCCCGGAAGTACCATAGGAGCAGAAACCAGCAGCCGAGGAACACGATGGGATTGAACACGAAGGGGAAGATATAGGGCAGCTCGGCCGGACAGTAATGGCAGGCCAGCCACACGAAAACGCCCGCGAACAGGATCAAAAATTCGCCGAAAAAGCGCTCAGGCACGAGCCATGCCGCGATATTGAAGACATATTCCGCGAAGGCGGCGAGGGCGTCACCCACCAGCCCGCTCCATCGGCACGCCTGCCAGGGCCCGGCTGGTGCGGATGGTCTGCAGGGTCTGCACTTTCGCCACCGTAGGGCCGTTGGTCAGCCGCGCCGTCAGTTGGTTTTCATGCGCCGCGTCGCGCGCCACCAGTTTTAGCAGAAAATCCCCGCCGCCGCGGATCATGTGGCATTCGCGCACCTCGGGCCAGCTCGCCACCAGCGCTTCAAAAGCCTCCAGCACGCTCTGCTTCTGGCTCTCCAGCCCGACGATGACGAAAAACGCGATCTGCCAGCCGAGTTTCTGGGCATCGGTGGCGGCATGGTAGCCGGCGATATACCCGGCCTCCTCCAGCCGCCGCACCCGGCGCAGGCAGGGGGGCGCGGAAATACCGGCGCGGCGGGCCAGCTCCACATTCGTCATGCGCCCGTCACCTTGCAATTCGGCCAGGATTTTCCGGTCGATATCGTCGAGAATCAGCGTGTCGGCCGCGTTTTGCATCTTGCCCCAGGGGTTTCCGTCCCGCGCAATATAATTGCGTGGCGGATTTTTGCTATGGGGGCCCGCGTGGGTACCACGCCAAAGCGTTACGTCGGTTGACACTGCAATGCCGTGGGTGGAGCTTGCGCGGCATGTTTGATGTGGCGGTGGTGGGCGGCGGCGTTGTGGGCTGCGCGGTAGCGCGGCGGTTTACGCTGCAGGGCGCGCGGGTGGTGTTGCTGGAAAAGGGCGCGGATATTTTATCCGGTGCCAGCAAGGGCAATAGCGCCATTCTGCATACGGGGTTTGACGCACCGGCCGGGAGTTTGGAGCTCGCCTGCATGCAGGCCGGGTATCGGGAATATCTGGAAATCCGCGAGAGGCTGGGGTTGCCGTTGCTGGAGAGCGGGGCGGTTGTGGCGGCCTGGAGCGAGGAGCAACACGCGAAACTGGCGGGGATTGAGGTGGCGGCGCATGCAAATGGCGTGGCGGATGTGCGGCTGATCTCGCGGGATGAAATTCTGGCGCGCGAGCCTGCATTGTCCGGGGCCGTGCTGGGCGGCGTGCTGGTGCCGGGGGAGTATCTCATCGACCCGTGGAGCGCGCCTTTGGTGTATCTGCTGCAGGCGCTGGAGAACGGCGCGGAGGTGCGGCGCAATACCGAGGTTTTAGCCGGGCGTTTTGATGGCGCGTGGCGGCTGGAGACCAGTACCGGCGAAGTGCGCGCGGCTTACGTGATCAACTGCGCCGGGTTGTTTGGCGATGTGCTGGATGAGCGGCTGACCGGGGTGCGGCAGTTTACCATTAAACCGCGCAAGGGGCAGTTTGTGGTGTTCGACAAGGCGGCGGCGCGGCATCTGCGCACGATTCTGCTGCCAGTACCAGAAGAGCGGACCAAAGGGATTGTGCTGACGCCTACGGTTTTTGGGAATCTTCTGGTGGGGCCGACGGCCGAGGAGCAGGAGAGCCGAGACCGGGCCGATACGGATTCCGCGACCTTGCGCATGCTGGTGGACAAGGCCGTGGAGATGCTGCCCGCGTTGCGCGACATGCCGGTGACGGCGATCTACGCCGGTATCCGCCCCGCGACGGAGGAGAAAAAATATCGCGTGCGGCATGAGGTGGGGCAAAACTACATCGTGCTGGGCGGCATACGCTCCACGGGGCTGACGGCGGCTTTGGGGCTGGCGCAGCATGCCTGGGGGTTTTGCGCCGGCACGTATGCGGCGGTGGCTGCCCCGGTATGGCCGCAGGCGCCGCGATTGGCGGAACATTGTGCACGGGACTGGCAGGAGGTCGGCTATAGCGAGATCATCTGCCATTGCGAGATGGTGACCAGGCGCGAGATTGAAGCGGCGATGGAAGGCGCATTGCCGGCGACGGATTGGGGCGGGCTGAAGCGCCGTACCCGCGCCGGCATGGGGCGCTGCCAGGGGTTTTACTGCAATGCGGCGCTGACGGCGCTGTGCGCGGGGCGGTTGCATGATTGATGTCGCGATTATAGGCGGCGGCCCGGCCGGGGTGGCGGCGGCACTGGCGTTGAAGCGCCGGGGTGTGGGGCGCGTGGTGATTCTGGAGCGCGAGGCGGTGCTGGGCGGTGTGCCGCGCCATTGCGGGCACTCGCCATTTGGCATGCGCGAGTTTGGCCGCGTGCTGACGGGCCCGGCTTACACGCGGCGGCTGCGCGCGGCGGCGGAAGAAGCGGGGGTGGAAATTTTGCTGCGGCATAGCGTGGTGCGGCTGCGCCCTGGTGGCGTGCTGGATGTGGCGACGCCCGATGGTGTGAAGCAATTGCGTGCCCTGCGCGTGCTGCTGGCGACGGGGGCGCGCGAGATGCCGCGATCTGCCCGGTTGCTGGGCGGGGACAGGCCGCTGGGTGTGCTGAATACCGGGGCGTTGCAGGCGCATGTTGTGCTGCACGGCAGCGTGCCGTTTCGCCGCCCGGTGGTGGTGGGCACGGAGCTGGTGTCGCTCTCAGCGCTGGCGACGTGCCGGGGGCATGGGATAAAGCCGGTGGCGATGCTGGAGCAGGGCACGCGCCAGGTGGCGCGCTGGCCGTTGGCGCTGTTCCCGAGGTTGTTGCGGATTCCGCTGTATTATGCTGCCGAGATTGCCGAGATATGCGGGGGTGCGCGCGTGGAGAGCGTAAAGCTGCGTGACGGGCGCGAGATTATTTGCGACGGCGTGCTGCTGACCGGTGAATTTGTTCCGGAATCGAGTCTGGCGCGGATGGGGCATTTGGCCGTGGATGCGGGCAGTGGCGGGCCGGTGACGGACCAGTACGGGCGTTGCTCCGATGGTGCCTATTTTGCCGCCGGTAATGTGCTGCGCGGCATAGAGACGGCGGGCTGGAGTTTTAGGGAAGGTGCGGCGATTGCCGATTATATTGCCGATGATCTGGTGGGTGGGCTGCCTTACGCCGAGGGCGGGGTGGAGGTGGTTTGTGGTGAGGGGCTGAAATACGCCGTGCCGCAAAGCCTGGCGCGGGTGACGCGGCTGCGCGGGGTGCTGCAATTGCGCGTGGCTGAGGCGATACGTGGACAGTTGCGGGTGCGGGCGGGGGATGTGGTGCTGTATAAGCGCAGGCTCGCCGCACTGCCGGAGCGGCGGATTTTGGTTGATCTTGAAAGTCTGCGGATACCGCAGGAGGTTTCGCAGATTATCGTGGAGATTGTGGCGTGAGAATTGCCGCCATCGACCAGGGCACCACAAGTACGCGGGTGCTGGTGCTGGATGATGCCGGCGCGCGGATTGTGCATGCGGTGCGGCATGAGCAGCACCACCCGCAAGCAGGCTGGGTGGAGCATGATGCGGAAGAGTTGCTGCGCAATGTGCAGGCGTGTTTAGCGGCGGCAGGCGCGGTTGATGCGATTGGCCTGGCGAACCAGGGGGAGAGTTGCCTGGCCTGGGATGCGGTGACGGGGGCGCCACTCTCGCCGGTGATTGTGTGGCAGGACAACCGCACGGCGGGGTGGCTGGAGGGGCTGCGCGAGGCGGGAGCGGAGGTGATGGCGCGGGCGGGTCTGCCGCTTGACGCGTATTTTTCTGCTGCGAAATTCTCCTGGATTTTGCGAGAGATTCCGCAGGCGCGCGCGGCATTGGCGGCGGGGCGGTTGCGGCTGGGGACGACGGATGCGTTTTTTCTGGACCGGCTGGCGGGGGTGTTTGCGACGGATGTGACGACGGCCTCGCGCACCAGCCTGATGAATTTGGAAACGCGGCAATGGGATGTGGAATTATGCCGGATTTTTAGTGTGCCGGTGGAGGTGCTGCCGGAAATACGTGAATCCGCCGGGGATTTTGGCGAGATAGGCGGCGTGCCGGTGCGGGCCGCGTTGGTGGACCAGCAGGCGGCACTTTACGGCCATGGATGCCGGGCGGAGGGGGATGCAAAAATAACCTTTGGCACCGGCGCGTTTGCACTGGCGGTGACGGGTGCCAAAATTGTGCGCGCACCTGGGCAGGGGTTGTTGCCGACCGTGGCCTGGGCGCGTGGTGGTGAGGCGCGTTACGCCGTGGATGGCGGGGTGTACGATGCCGGGTCCGCCGTGGAATGGGGCCAGCGGCTGGGGTTGTTTGGCACCTTTGACGAACTTGATTCGTTTGAGGTACCGCCAGCCATTTCCCGAAAGCTTGCGTTTGTGCCGGCACTCTCTGGGCTGGCCTGCCCGCATTGGGACCGCTCCGCTGCCGCGTTGTGGGTGGGGATGGATGCGGGCACGACGAAGCGCGATATGGCGCAGGCTTTGCTGGAAGGGATTGCACTGCGCACGGCCGAAGTTGTGGCGGCGATGGATGGGCTGGTGCCGCTTGGCCGCCGCATTTCCGTGGATGGCGGGCTTACGCGCTCTGCGTATTTTGTGCAGTTTCTGGCCAATGCGTTGCAGCGCGAGATTCTGCTTCCCGGATTTGATGAGCTGACGGCCTTCGGCTGTGCCGCGATGGCGGCGGGGGGCGAGGTATCGCGGCCGGGCGGCGTGCGCGTGGTGGCGCCCGATATTACGGATGTTTCAGCCTGGCACGAGGTATTTGGCCAGGCGGTGCGGCGGGCGCAGGCATGGCGGTGAGCCTGCCGCGGCTGGTGCTGCTGGGGTTGCTGGCGGCGGCGATGTTCTCCACCAATTTTGTGCTGAACCGGGCAATCTCCTTAAGCGGCGGCAATTGGGTGTGGAGTGCGGCACTTCGGTATTTCTATACGGCAGTGTTGCTGGGCGGCTGGCTGTTGTGGCGCCGGGAGCCTGGGTATTTGTGCGCCGTGCTGGCGTTGTTGCGGCGCCGTTTGCGGTTCTGGCTGCTGGCCGGTGGCATTGGCTATGGGCTATTCTACGCCTGCCTTTGTTTCGCGGCCAATCACGCGCCGGCCTGGATAACGGCGGCAACATTTCAGCTCACGATTTTGGCCTCGCCTTTTGTGCTGCGGATGTTCGGGAAGAAAGTGCCGGTGCATGGTGTAGCATTTTTGCTTTTGATTTTCCTTGGCGTGGTCATCATCAATGCGCAGCGCCTTCTGGCCGGCATTCCGCTGGCGCAGGTGCTGGCCGGGGTTTTGCCGACGGCGATTGCGGCGTTGGCCTATCCGGTTGGCAACCAGCTCATCAGCGAAGCCAAGCATGCGGGGGATGGGGATGCGCGAATCTTAAGCGATGCAACAGCCTGCGTGTTTTTGATGACGCTCGGCGCGCTGCCGGTGTTTCTAGGCTTGCTGCTGGTGACGCTGCCGCCGCTGCCGGGCGGGCACCAGCTTGTCTCCACCGCGATTATCGCGCTGTTTGCGGGCTGCCTGGCGACCACGCTGTTTTTATATGCACGCAACCTCTCGGACGACCCGTACCGGATTGCAGCGGTGGATGCGACACAGGCCGGCGAGGTGGCGTTCGCGCTGCTCGGCGAGATGATGGTGCTGGGCACGCCGTATATGGATTTGCTGAGCTGGGTGGGGCTGGCGGCGGTGATGGGCGGGCTGTTGGGGTTTACGCTGTGGCGAAAAAAAGAAGCAGCTTTTTGAAAAAAGCTGCACCAAAAACTTTTATCACTCGGGCCACGGGATTTGACTCCATGGGAAGCCCCCCATGGAGTCACAGTCCTACGCGCCGTACCCAACAATCCCCTTGATCTCCAGAAAATCGTTCAGCGCGAAATCGGCATACTCACGTCCGTTGCCGGATTGTTTATATCCACCGAATGGTGCGGTGAAATCGATATCCGGCGCGTTCACGTAAATACTCCCCGCGCGCAATTGCGCCGCGACATCATGCACCTGCGCCATATCCTTGCCCTGGATATAGGCGGCCAGACCATACACGGTGTCATTGGCAATCTCGATGGCCTGTTCTACCGAATCGTAAGGAATGATAGACAGTACTGGCCCAAAAATCTCTTCCTTTTCGATGGTCATGCCGGGCTTCACGTTACCGAAAACGGTTGGTTTGGCGTAATAGCCTTTGCTCAAGCCATCCGGTAGGCCGAGGCCGCCGATGGCGAGTGTCGCACCTTCATCGATACCGGCTTTGATGAGGCGCTGCACCTTGTCCCACTGCGCCTGGCTCACCAGCGGGCCGAGCACGGTGCTTGTCGCTTGCGGGTCGCCGGTGGTTTGTTTGGCGGCTTCATCGGCGGCAATCGCCACGGCCTGGTCGTGCAACGCGCGCGGCACCAGCAGGCGGGTGGCGGCATCGCAGCTCTGGCCGGAGTTGATGAAGCAGGCGCCGATGGCCTGGCGCACGACGAGGTCCAGATCGACATCCGGGAGCAAAATATTGGCGGATTTGCCACCCAATTCCTGGGCTACGCGCTTCACCGTTTCTGCCGCCGCTTTGGCAACGATAATGCCGGCGCGGGTGGAGCCGGTGAAGGACATCATGTCCACATGCCTATGCTCGGCGAGTTTCTGCCCCACCTCCGGCCCGGTGCCGTTGATGAGGTTGAACACGCCGGGCGGCACGCCGGCCTCATGCATGATCTCGGCAAAAATAAGCGCGTTCATAGGCGCGATTTCGGAGGGTTTCAGCACCATGGTGCAGCCGGCGGCGAGTGCGGGGGCTACCTTGCAGACGATCTGGTTGAGCGGCCAGTTCCACGGCGTGATGAGGCCGCACACGCCGATGGGCTCTTTCACCACACGTGTGGTGCCGCGGGTCTCGAAGAACGTAAAACTCTCGAATTTATCGATGAGCGCCTGAAAATGCCCCTGGCCGACGAACACCTGCGCCTCTTTGGCAAAGCCGATGGGGGCACCCATCTCCTCGCTCACGGCGGCGGCGATTTCGTCGTAGCGGCGGTTGTAGATGTCCAGGCAGCGTTTCAGCAGATCCAGCCGCTCCTTATGGCTGGTGCGCGAGAACGTACGGAACGCGGCTTTCGCGGCGGCCACGGCTTTGTCCACATCCGCGCTGGAACCGCCGGAGATCTCGGTAAAAACCTGCTCGGTGGCGGGGTTGATGACGGCGATGCGGTTCGGCACCACCGGGTCCACCCAGGCGCCATCGATATAGAATTTCAGGTTGTTCGACATTTTGATCCCTCCTGATGCTGGCACGAGTATCCTTCCGATCCGGCGAAGTGCGGTTGACCGGCGAGCACATCTGCTGGGGACCGGCAAAGTCATCCGCCGGGGACCGGCAAAGTCATCCGCCGGGGACCGGCAAAGTCAATTGTGCTCGCCGGTCAACCGCGGCCTTTGAGAACCGTGCCAGCCTTAAGTCTGGGAGTAAGACATGGATGTGAAGACCGCAACGCCACCCATCGTGCAGTTGGAAGGGGTCGCCAAAGCCTATGGCGGGGCGGTGGCGCTGGCGCAGCTCGACCTTGAGGTGCGGACGGGGGAGTTTTTTACGCTGCTGGGACCATCCGGCTCAGGTAAAACGACGACGTTGCGGTTGATAGCCGGGTTCGAGCGGCCGGACAGGGGGCGGATATTGCTGGATGGCGCCGATGTGGCCAGCCTGCCGCCGTTTGCGCGTGCGGTGAACACGGTGTTTCAGGATTATGCGTTGTTCCCGCATCTCACGTTGATTGAGAATGTGGCCTACGGGCTGCGGGCCAAGAAGATGCCCAAAGCGCAGGCCCATGCCGAGGCCGAGAAAGCGCTGGCGGCGGTGAAACTGGCGGCGTATGGGAGTAGAAAACCGGCGCAGCTTTCCGGTGGGCAGAGGCAGCGTGTGGCACTTGCAAGAGCGATGGTGAACAAGCCGCGCGTGTTGCTGCTGGATGAGCCGCTCGGCGCGCTGGATTTGAAACTGCGGCACCAGATGCAGGCGGAGCTGAAGCGGCTGCAGCATGATACGGGCATTACGTTTATCTATGTGACGCATGACCAGGATGAGGCGCTCTCGATGAGCGACCGGATTGCAGTGTTTTCTCAAGGCAGAATCGAGCAGGTGGGCACGCCGTTTGATTTGTACGAGCGCCCGGCTTCTGAATTTGTCGCGGATTTTGTCGGCTCCTCCAACCTGTTGGGGCGGGCATTGCTGCGGCCGGAGAAGATACGGCTGCTGCCGGCGGATGCGCCAGTGGCGGCCGGCGAGGTGGCGCGGCCGGGGGTGGTGCGTGAGGCGATCTATCTGGGTGCCGTTACGCGTTACCAGGTGGCGCTGGATGACGGCAGCGAGCTCGCCGTGATGGAAGCGAACACCGTGCCGCTGTCCGACCATTTACGGCTGGGATCGGGGAGTAGAATTCTTGCAGTTTGGCCGCAGAGCGCGGCGATGACCATCGGCAACCAGGGAGAAATACCATGAAAGAGTCGTTAAAGCGGCAATTTGCCAGGTTTACGCTTTGTATGTCCGTGATGCTGCCCTTAGGGCAGGCGGCATCGGCGGTGGAGCCGTTGCAGGCCATTGGTAAAGGTGAAGGCACGCTCAACGTCGTGGCCTGGGAAGGCTATGCGCAGGATGATTGGGTGAAGCCCTTCGAGGCCGCCACCGGCTGCCAGGTGCATGCTAAATATGCCGGCTCATCGGACGAGATGGTGGCGCTGATGCGCTCGGGCGGCGGTAATCAGTATGACGTGGTTTCCGCCTCGGGCGACGCGACATTGCGGCTGATTTTCGGGCATAATGTGCAGCCGATCAATCTGGCGCTGATCCCGGCCTGGAAGGATTTTATTCCGCAGTTGCAAGGGCCGGATTTCAATACGGTGAAGGGCGTGCATTACGGTGTTTCGTACGAATGGGGCCCGAATACGCTGCTGTACAGCACGAAGATTTTTGCAACCGCCCCCACCTCGTGGAGTGTGATCTACGACCCTAAATACAAAGGCCAGGTGACGGTGCCGGATAACCCCATCCAGATCGCCGATGCGGCTTTGTACCTCTCCAAAACCGATCCCGCGCTCGGCATCACCGACCCCTACGAGCTGACCCAGCCGCAGATGGATGCGGTGGCAAAACTGCTCAAGGGTCAGGCCGGACTCATCAAAAAATACTGGGCGCTGGCCTCGGACGAAATCCAGCTCTTCACCAGCGGCGATGCTGTGGTGGGTGCCGCCTGGCCCTACCAGACCAACACGCTGCAAGCCGCCAAAGTGCCGGTGGCAGACACCATCCCCACCGAAGGCGCCACAGGCTGGGCCGATACATGGATGGTCTCCGCCAAAGCCGCCCACCCCAACTGCGCCTATGAGTGGATCAACTGGGTAACCACGCCAAAAGTGCAGGCTCAGCAAGCCATCTACTTCGGCGAAACCCCAGCCAACACGCTGGCCTGTAAAGAAATGGACGCGCAACAACCCGGCGCCTGCGCCCAATACCATGGCGACGCCCCCGCCTCCTATTTCGACCAGATAAAATTCTGGAAAACCCCCCGCACCGAATGCGGCAACGGCAAAACCAACTGCCTGGACTACACCGCCTGGCAGCGCGAATGGCAGGCGATCAAGGGATGATCATGGGGTTGGAAAAAAAGGCCAGGGGCTTTGCCCCTGGACCCCACCAAGGGCCGAAGGGCCCTTGGATCCCGCCCGGGTCTGGGAAAGGGATGCCCCGACCAGCAAACTTGTGGAGAGTCCGTGCAGGGCATCCCTTTCCCAGACCCGAACTAATGGGGTCTGGGCCTCAGGCCCAGTGGGGGTCGAGGGGGCAAAGCCCCTCGCCTTTTTTCTCACCATGAGCGCCCCTTTGAGGGCCCTGTCATCGCTCTCCTGGCGGCGCGGTTGGGTGGGCGTGTTGTCGCTGCTGGCGTTGCCGGCGGTTTGGTTTGGCGGGTTGTATCTGGCGGCGATTGGGGCGATGTTTTTGACGTCGTTTTGGACGGTTGACGATTTTTCCGGGGATTTGATCCCTGGGTTTTCACTGGTGAATTTTCGGGCGCTGCTGGCGGACCCCACTTACGCGCATATTGCGGAGCGGACGATTGGGATTGCGGCGGCGGTGACGTTAACGGATATTGTGCTGGCCTGGCCTGTGGCGTTTGCGATGGTGCGGTTGGCGGGGCCGCGCTTGCGGGCGGGGATGATGGCGGCGGTGTTGATCCCGTTATGGTCGAGCTATCTGGCGCGGGTTTATGCGTGGCGGTTGATATTGTCGCATGATGGCGTGTTGAACTGGGCGCTGGCGGAGGTTGGGCTGCCGGGGTTGCATATTGGGTATTCTAACTGGGCGATGTGGATTGTGTTTTCTTACTTATGGTTGCCGTTCATGATTTTGCCGGTGGCGGCGGCGGTGGAGCGGATTCCGCCGAGTTTGCTGGAGGCGTCAGCGGATTTGGGGGCGCATGGTTTGTCCACGTTCCGGCGCGTGATGTTGCCGATGGCGTTGCCGGGCATGGTGGCGGGGGCGATCTCGACGTTTTCTCTCACGCTGGGTGATTATGTGACGCCGATGCTGGTGGGCGGTGAGGGCTCTGATTTTATAGGCAATGTCGTGTATTCCAATGTGGGGGTTACGAATAATATTCCGTTCGCGGCGGCCTATGCGGTGTTGCCGCTTTGCGTTATGGCGGGATTTTTGCTGGTGGCGCGCAAACTGGGGGCATTCGATGCGCTCTAATGTGATCATCTGGACCGCGGTGGCGGCGATCTTCGGGTTTTTGTTCATCCCCGTCATCATCATTCTGGTTTATGCGTTTTCAGCGGCACCGATTCCGGCGTGGCCGTTGCATGGGTTTGCCCTGCACTGGTTTGCCGATACGTGGAATGACGATGATGTGCGCGAGGCACTGCTGCTCTCGGTGGAGGTGGCCGTGCTTGCCACGGTGATGGCGATATTGCTGGGCACGCTGGCCGCACTTGCGGTGGTGAAGATGCGCTCGGCCAGCCGCGAGGTGGTGAGTTTCGTCGCCGTGCTGCCGATTGCACTGCCGGGGATTCTCACGGGCATGGCGCTCGCCTCGTATTTCGCCTCCTGGGGCATGAACCTCTCCTATTGGACCATCGTGGCGGGACACGCGACGTTCTGCACGGTGATCGTCTATAACAACGTCGTCGCCCGCCTGCGCCGCATGCCGCGCTCGCTCACCGAGGCGTCGGCGGATCTGGGCGCGGATGCCTTCCGCACCTTCCGCCTGGTGCAATTGCCGATGATGGGCAGTGCGATCGGCGCCGGGGCGCTGCTGGCCTTTGCACTGTCGTTTGATGAGGTGATCGTGACGACGTTTACGGCGGGGGCCCAGAACACGCTGCCGTTATGGATTTTCGGCGCCATCCGGCTGGGACAGAAATTGCCGGAGGTGAATGTGGTGGTGTTTGGCATCATTATTTTCACCGCCGTGCCGGTGCTGCTGGCACAAAGGCTCATTGGCGATTCTGGGCGGGTTGCGCGGTAGCCCTATCCGGCCTAGCCTGATACCTTGTTCGGGGAAAATGCCTCGCACCGGAAACGGGCGGAGGAGCAAAAATGCTGCATGTGAACGGGCAGGTGCCCAGGACTCAGGCACAGGTGGCCTTGGTGGCTGCTGCGGGGCTGGTGCCGTTTTTATCCGGGCTGGGGGCCGATGCCGAATGCATCATGGGCCCGGCCGGGATTGATGCCGCGCGGCTGGATGAAACCGCCGAGGGCAGTATCTCGCTTGCCACCTATGTGGAGATGATGGAGCGCGCCGCGAAACTCTCCGGGCTTGATGATTTCGGCCTGCGCTACGGGCGGCAGTTTCCGGCCAGCTCGCACGGTCTGGTGGGGGATATCGCCCTTGCAGCCCCCAGCATCGGCGCGGCACTCCGGCAGTTCGTGGATTTATTCCCGCTGCACCAGGAAGCAAGTGCTGTGCGGCTGACCACCGAGAACGGGCTGCTGCGCCTGGAATACCGCATTCTCGACTGGCGGATTTTCGACCGCCGGCAGGACGCGGAACTCTCGCTGGCGATGTTCCAGAACCTGCTGCGCCAGGCCTATGGGCCAGGTTTTGCGCCGGAGGAGGTGCATTTCGAGCATCCGGCGCCGGGCAATCATGCGGCGCATGTAGCCACGTTCCACGCCCCTGTGTTCTTCGGCCAGCGCACCAACGCGCTGCTGTTCCGCCCGGGGGATCTGCGCCGGCCCATGCCGGGGGCTGATCCCGCCACCTTCTCGCGCCTCGCCGCCGAGGCGTTTTTGCGCCGCCTGCCGCGCGGGCTGGTGCCTTTGCCCGAGCGCGTGCGCGCCGAAATCCGCTCGCGTTTGCCCGAGGGCTCGCCGCCGATGGAAGAGGTGGCAGGCGCGCTGGGCATTGCGCGCTGGACGCTGCAGCGGCGTTTGGGGGAGATGGGGCTCTCCTACGCCGAATCCGTGCAGGAGGTGCGCAAGGCGCTGGCCGGGAGCTATCTGGCGCAGCCGCACTTAAGCATCTCGGCCATTGCGCAATTGCTGGGCTATGCGGAGCTGAGCCCGTTCAGCCGTGCCTGCAAGCGCTGGTTTGGGGTGTCACCGGAGCAGTTGCGGGCGCATTAAGCCGGCCACAACCATGCCGCCCCCCGCACGCCGGAGGAATCGCCGTGTTTGGCCCGCACGACGTTGGGCGAGCAGACATCCGTGAAAATATAGGGGCGCATCAGCGCCGGCAGGGTGTCGTAAAAATGCGGCAGGTTGGAAAGGCCGCCGCCGAGGACGATGGCGTCCGGGTCCAGCAGATTGGTGATGTTGGCCAGCGCGCGGGCGAGGCGGTCGGCATGGCGGCTCAGGGCGGCCTGGGCCTCGGCGTTGCCCTTGGCGGCAAGAATCGGGATGCTGGTGGCATCACGCGCGCCGATCCCGGCAAAATCCTCGGCCAGGCCGGTGCCGGAGAGGTAGAGCTCCAGGCAGCCTTGCTGGCCGCACCAGCATTGGCGGTAGGGTAGCTCGCCTTCTTTCGGCCAGGGCAAAGGCGTATGCCCAAACTCGCCCGCCAGCCGGTGGCGGCCTTCCAATATGCGCCCATGCACCACGATGCCGCCGCCGCAGCCGGTGCCGAGGATGACGCCGAAGACCACGGGTAACCCGGCGGCGGCGCCGTCCGTGGCTTCCGATAGCGCAAAACAATTGGCATCGTTGGCAACGCGGATCTCGCGGTTGAGCAAAGCGCCGAGGTCTTTATCGAAGGCATGGCCGTTCAGCGCGTTGGAATTGGCGTTTTTCACCAGCCCTGTGGCGGGGGAAATGCAGCCGGGAATGCCGACGCCGACGGTGGCACTGGCGCCGGTATCGGCCTCCGCCTGGCGCACCAGCGCGCCGATGGCCTCCAACGCGGCGGGGTAGCCCTGAGGGGTGGCGATGCGGCGGCGCAGGATTTCCACGCCCAAAGGGTCCAGGACCAGGATCTCGGTTTTGGTGCCGCCGAGGTCGATGCCGATGCGATGGGTCATGCGGCTATCTCGCCGCATTTCCCGCCTTGCTCAAGCCCCGCGCGAGGGGCATGTTAGGCCGCCATGGTTGAGACTCTGATCGACGCGCAATTCCAGAAATGCCCCATCCCCGTGCTGCGGGCGGCAAGGGTGCTGCGCGACATGCAGCCGGGCGAGAAATTGCGCATCCTGGCCACGGACCCGGCGGCACTTCAGGATTTCCGGGAGTTCTGCAAGGCCAGCGGCCATGCGTTGATCGCCACCTCCGAGAGCAAGGGGGTGTACAGTTTTTCGGTCAAACGCGGGGCATGAGTGTCGCGCTGTTCACCCACCCCTCGGCGCTGGCGCATGATACGGGTGAGGGACATCCCGAATGTGCCGAGCGGATTCGCGCCGTGCTGCGAGCGCTGGAGGCGCCGGAATTTGGCGCCTTGTTGCGTGAGGAAGCGCCGCTGGCGACCGTGGCGCAGTTGAAAGCCGCGCATAACCCCGCTTACATCGATGCGATTCTGGCCCTGCCGCAGGACCGCGTGACGCAGATTGATGCCGACACCATCTTCTCCCCCGGCACGCGCGAGGCGGCGTTGCGCGCCGCCGGCGGGGCCTGTGCGGCGGTGGACGCGGTGTTCGAGGGCCGGGCCGAGGCGGCGTTCGTGGCCATGCGCCCGCCCGGCCACCATGCCGAGCATGACCGCGCCATGGGGTTCTGCTTCTTCAACAACGCCGCCGTGGCCGCACACCACGCCCGGGCCAAATGGGGGATAAAACGTGTCGCGGTGGTGGATTTCGACGTGCATCACGGCAATGGCACGCAGGATATTTTTGAGCAGGACAAGGGGTTTTTCTACGCCTCCTCGCATCAATCGCCCTGTTACCCCGGTACGGGGGCAACCAGCGCGCGGGGCGTGGGCAATGTGGTGAATGTGCCTTTGCCGCCGGGGAGCGCTGGCGCGGAATTCCGCGCCGTTTGGGGAAAGCGGATTCTCCCGGCGTTGGCGGCGTTTAAGCCGGAATTGCTCATCATTTCGGCTGGGTTTGATGCCCATGCCGCTGACCCGCTGGCCCAGCTCCGCCTGAGCGAGGCGGATTTCACCTGGGTGACGCAAAAACTCCTCGGCGTGGCGGATAAGCGATGCCCCAAACGCGTGGTTTCGCTGCTCGAAGGCGGGTATGATCTGACGGCACTCGCGGCCTCCGCGGCAGCGCATGTGCGCGCGCTGATGCGGTCGCGCGTATGCGCGCTCTGATATGGTTGTGAATTTTACGGCAGGCTAGTAGGTCAGGGCATGGAGCAGACATCAGATATCGCAGGCCTCTCGTTCGAGGACGCCTTGGCCCAGCTCGAAGCCATCGTGCGCGGGCTGGAATCCGGCCAGCAGAAACTGGAGGACGCGATCGCCGCCTACGAACGCGGTGCCGCGCTCAAAACCCATTGCGAGGCGAAACTGGCGCAGGCCGAAGCGCGCGTGCAGGCCATCGTGGCCCGTGCCGACGGCACGCTCTCCCTGAAAAACGAGGACTGACTCATGGCGCTTGATGTTGTGCCCACCCCGGACCAGCAGGCCACTGCTTTAAGCGCGGCCCTAACCGAAACCGCCCATCTGGTGGAGGCGCAGCTCGACGCGCTGCTGCCCGTGCCCGAAAGCGCCGAGGCCAAGCTCATCGAGGCGATGCGCTACGCCGTGCTGAACGGCGGCAAGCGCATGCGCGCCTTTCTGGTGATGGAGGTGGCAAAACTCTTCTCCGTCAACCGTACCTGTGCCGCCAGGGTAGCCGCCTCGGTGGAGATGCTGCACGCCTATTCGCTGGTGCATGACGATCTGCCGGCCATGGACGATGACGATTTGCGCCGCGGCCAGCCGAGCTGCCATAAAAAATTCGACGAAGCCACCGCCATTCTGGCGGGTGATGCGCTGCAAACCCGCGCCTTCGAAGTCCTGGCCGAAGTTGACACCCATGACGATGCCGAAGCCCGCTGCGAGCTGGTGCTGGCCCTGGCCGCCGCCTCCGGCATGCGCGGCATGGTCGGCGGGCAGATGATCGATATGCAATCCGAGGGCAAACAGCTCGGCGGCCCCGAGATCACCCGCCTCCAGGCCCTTAAAACCGGCCGCCTCATCCAATACGCCGCCGAAGCCGGCGCCATCCTCGGCCGCGCCTCTGTCCAGCAACGCCACCTCATCGCCGCCTATGGCCGCGAACTCGGCGGCGCCTTCCAGATATATGACGACGTGTTGGACGAAACCGCCTCCGAAGCCGAACTAGGCAAAACCGCCGGCAAAGACGCCGCCCAAGGCAAAGCGACCATGGTCAGCATCCTCGGCTTAGACCGCGCCCGCGCCCAGGCCGAAAAACTAGCCGAACAAGCCGCCAGCCACCTGGAAAGCTTCGGCGACCGCGCCGACCTGCTACGAGCCCTCGCCCGGTTTACGGTGACCCGTAAGTTCTAGGGTTATTGCGGAGGGTTCGGGGCGTGACTCGCAGGGGGACTTTGTCCCCCTGCACCCCCTACCAGGGGCCGAAAGGCCCCTGGACCCCACCCGGCTCTAAAAAGAAGGGCCCATCCAACCTCGTGTGTTTCACGAGACGGGATGGGCCCTTCTTTTTAGAGCCGAATCTGATGGGGGTCTGGGGCCTCAGGCCCCAGGCAGGGGGTGCAGGGGGGTAAGACCCCCTTGCGAGTCACGCCCCGAACCCTCCGCAATAACCCTAGAACTTATACGTCACCGCAAGCGAGCCGACGGCTTCGTATTTGGTTTGGGTGATGGGGCTGTCTGCGGCGCTGCCGAGGAGGCGGTTGAAGGCGCCGTCGACGCTGACGATGAAGTGTGGGGTTACGAAGTAGTTGCTGCTGATGCCGAGTCCGGCGGATTTGAAGCCGCCGTGGGCTTTGTAATAGCGGTAGTGGGTATTGGCGGCCTGGTTGTGGCTGACGCCGAAATAGGTGTTCATATATTGGGTTGTGGCCAGGGTTACGGTGGGGCCGAGGAACCAGGAGAATTTGGCGGAGCTGCCGGGCATGGGCATATAGGCGCCGATATCGCCGACATAGCCGTAGGAGGCGCCGAGCTGTTTGCGGGCGTCCACGCGCAGGGTGAGGGGGAAGCTCTCGGTCAGCACGGTTGTGGCGAATATTTTCAGCTCGGGGCTGGGGTGGATGGTGCCCATGCCGGTGAGGGCTTCACCATCGATATGCGGCGAGCGGCCGAGGTCGTAGGTGATGGCGGCGCCGACGCTTATGTGGCGGAAGCTGAACAGATTGGCGCCGATGCCTTCGCCGGAGGAGATGAAGAAGATGTCCTTATAGCGGATATCTATGGCTGGGCCGCCTTGCACCTTGTAGCGCGCGAAGCCGTCGGCGATGGGGCCGTAATTGACGCCGAGGCCGAGTTCCGCCTGCCAGGTGGGGATGGTGGGTTCGAACAGACGCTGCAACTGGATGCCGGATGAATATTGCCATTCCGCAAGGGGTGAGGGCGTTTGCGCATGGGCGGGGCGGATGAACAGAAACAAAGACGCAACGATAAATGCCGCTGTACGGGCGCGGCCGCCGAATCTCACCAAAAACCTGCCCATTAATATCCGCCCCATCTATATCAGCCCCATCTATATCAGCCGTGTAATTACTTGATAATGTAAGATGGGGCCCGATAAGTTTAGGACAATACTGGGAAATCTGAAGTTTTTGTTATTTCTGGAATATGTGGCGCACTGGTAACGCCAAACCAACAATGTCGGCCTATCAGGTGGGGTTCATCAGCGCCATGGCGGCGGCATTGCCGGAGCGTATGGCGCCCTCGATGGTGGCGGGCAGGCCGGTGTCCGTCCAGTCTCCGGCCAGCACTACATTGGGGTTGCTGGTGCGGGTGTTGGGGCGCAGTTTCAACTGAGCCGGGGTGGTGCGGAAGGTGGCGCGGCGCTCCCAGAGCAGGCGGTGTGGCGGAATGGCCGCGGGTAGCTCGAAAAGTTTGACCAGCTCGGCCCAGACGCGGCGCACCATGTCCTCATGCGAAATATCGAGATAACGGTTGGCGGCGGAGATGGTGATGGAGATGACCTCCGGCCGGGCGAAGACCCATTCCGTGATGCCGCCGACCACGCCCCAGAAGCCGGTCTCGCCGGGCGGCATTTCGTATTTGAAATGGATGTTGCAGATCGATTCGAACTGGGTCGGCACGGTAAGGCCAGGGATCAGCTCGGCCGCGATCCAGGGCGGGGTGGCGACAACCGTGGCCTGGCCGGGGGCAAGCTCGGTCACGCGTTCGCCGAAACGTATTTCCGCGCCATGCGCGCGCAGCCAGTCGATGGCCGGGTCGATGAAGGTTTCGGACAGGCCGATGCGGGCCCAGCGCGGCAAAGTGGCATAGCCGCCGCGCTCCAGGGTTTCGGACAGGACGTATTGCAGCGCCGAAGCCGAGGCTTCCTCGGGCATGGTGTTGAGGGCCGAGATGGCGAGCGGCTTGAGCAGTTTGTTGTACAGCGCGCCGGAGGTGCTGATCAGATCGGTGATGGTATGCTCCGGCTTGGCGCGCTTGAAGCGCAGCAGGGTGCGGTAGTTATGCGGCTGCGTACCCGGCACGCGGCGGGCGCGCGAGAAGATCCACCAGGGAAAGCTGCCCTGGTTCAGCCGCAGGGTCCAGGCCTCGCCGGTTTTGATGCTGCGGAAGGGGAATGTGGCCTCAGCCGGGCCGAGCAGCGAGCGCCGGGCGCCGATGCGGTGCAGATAGGAGAGGGCGGAGATGTTGCCGGACATCAGCATATGGTTGCCGTTATCGATACGGCAGCCAATCTGTTTGTCGAAATAAGAGCGCGCGCGCCCGCCGGCATGCGGAGCGGCTTCCCGCACCACGACATGATGGCCGAGTTCGGTGAGCTGGCAAGCGGCGGCGAGGCCGGCTAATCCGGCGCCGATGACGTGTACGCTCATGACCTCCCTTTCAAGCGAGCAGCAAATTCAAGCGAGCAGCAAGCGGGCAGCCAGTAGAAGTTTGCGCCATTTCGGTAGTGTTATATGCCCCAGTGTATAATTAAAGTCACGTTTCCGTAAAATAGACAGATACGGGCGGTAACTGGCGGCCATCAACCGGGCCGGGCGCATGGCCTTGGCATCGCAGAATTCCATGGCTTCATTCGCACGGGTAAAGTTTTGTTCTGCCATTGCAGCGATTTTGGTGCAGACCCTGGGCAAATTGGGCGAGGCCAGCGCGCCCGCCGGGGTCAGGGGCACGTCTTCGGCCAGCAGCAATTCGCGCGGCAGGTACAATCTGCCGTTGCCGGCGTCCTCGCCCACGTCGCGTAAAATATTCGTGAGTTGCAGGCCACGGCCCAAAGCATAGGCAACTTCGGCGGCTTTTGCGGAGGAATCCCCGAACACGCGGATGGAGAGCCGGCCGACGGCGGAGGCGACGCGGTCGCAATAAAGATCCAGCTCTTCGAGGCTGGGGGCGATGATGGGCGCGCCCGCATCCATCTCCATACCGTCGATGACGGCGAGGAAATCCTCCTGCAGCACGTGGTAATTGGCGATCACCGAGAGCAGAGCGCGGGTGATCGGGTCATCCGCATGGCCTTGATATACAGCGGCGATGCGGCCGCGCCACTCGTTCAGCTCGGATTGCTTGGTGATGAAATCGCGCCCCTCCTCATCTGCGATGTCATCCACCACGCGGCAGAAGGCGTAGATGGCGTACATGCCGTCGCGCCGCGCGGCGGGCAGGATTTTCATGCCGTGATAGAAGGAGCTGCCGGATTTTTTGACCAGCGCGGTGACGTAGGCGGTATCTTCTGGGGTCATAATATGTGTCGCAGCCCGGTGATTGTGGCGGTGAGAACGTCGAGTTTGCTGAGTTTTACGCGCGTGGCCAGCGGGTCGCCATGGCGGAGTTTTGTTGCCAGCCGGTGCGCCAGCCCGACGATGATGGCGCATTCGATACGCATGCGGCGGTTTTTCACCTGGGGTACCAGCGTGGCGGCAAGCGCGTTGAGCTGGTCCGTCGCATCCAGCATCTTGTCGAAGACGCTGCGCAAAGCAGGCATGGTTTCGGAGCGGGCGATGTCGTCGGTGCTCAGCCCCTCGGCTTTCAGCCAATCCTGGGGGATGTAGCAGCGGTCCAGGTCGCGCAGGTCGCGGGCGCAATCCTGCAGGTGGTTGAGCACCTGCAGGGAGGCACAGAGCGCATCGGCGGCTGGCCAGGTGGTATGGGCTTCGCCGTGCAGATCCAGCAGGAAGCGCCCGACGGGGGCGGCGGAGTAGCGGCAGTAGTCGAGTAGCTCGGCCCAGTTGGCGTAGCGGTTTTTGGTGGCATCGCGGCGGAAGGCGATGAGCAGCTCGCGGGCATGGATGTCCGGCACGCCGCTCTCGGCAAAGGACTCGCGCAGGCGCTTCGCACTTGGCGAGCCGTCCTCGCGCGCGCCCAGCAGCACCGCTTCCATCTGGTCGAGCCGGTCGATCTTCTCGGCAGGCGCAAGGGCGGGGCTGTCGGCAATGTCGTCGCCATTGCGGGCGAAGCTGTAATAGGCATGCACATGCGCGCGCAAAGGGGCGGCGATGAGCACGGAGCCGACGGGGAAATTCTCATCCCCACGGTCCTTGCCGGACCAGGCTTCCACGCTGGGCGCCACGCTGGGCGCGGGTTTGGGGTTGGGTGGGGGAAGCGTGTTGTCGTTGGCGATCATTTTACTACCCCATAGGCCCGGCTTTTCCAGATGGCGCCGGTGCCGCGCCAGTAGTGTACGGCTGAGGCCACGGTGGCCGCCATATAGAAAACGGCGATGCCGGGCAGAGCCAAAGCGAGATATACGGGCTGGTTATAGCGCAATAACGTAGGCCGGTAGCTGAGGATGGCGAGGCCGAAGGTGGCGAGGCCAATGCAGAAACGCCAGGAGAAAACCCCGCTGAAAAGGATGGCGCAGGGGGCAACCAGCCAGACCAGGGCCAGGCCGAGGATGGTGCCGGCCAGGATCGGCGCGGAATAATCGAGCTGGGTGAAGGCGCTGCGGGTGATCATGTCCCAGATATCGCGCGTATGCGGATAGGGGCGGATGGATTGCGCCAGGCCGGAATGGCCGAGATAAATTGCGCCGCCCTTTTTCACGGCGCGGGCCAGCGCCACATCGTCGATCAGCGCGCCTTTCAGCGCCTCGATGCCGCCGATGCGCCGCAGGGCCTCGCGCCGGAGTAAAACCGTACCGCCCGCTGCCCCGGCCAGCCGGGCGCGCGAATCGTTCACGCGCGCAAAAGGGTAGAGCATCTGGAAGAAATACACGAAGGCTGGGATGAGCAGGCGCTCGGGCCAGGAAGTGCAGTGGAGCCGCACCATCTCGGAGACCATGTCCACCCGTGGGGTGTTGAGGCGCGCGACCAGAGCGGCGAGGTGGCGCGGGTCGTGGGTGATGTCGGCATCGGTGAAAAAGACCAGCGGGGCGGTGCTGGCGGCCACACCCTGGGACAAAGCCCAGAGCTTGCCGGCCCAGCCCTCAGGTTTTGGCGCCCCGGTGATGATGCTGAGGCGCGGATGCACACCGGCCGCCGCCGCTGTGCCGTCGGTGGAGTTGTCGTCCACCAAAATAACGCGGAATTCGCCGGCGTAATCCTGCGCCAGCAGCGAGGCGATGACCGGGCCGATGAGTCCGGCCTCATCGCGCGCCGGCACGATGATATCGACCGCCGGGGCGGTGAGCGGCTTGGCCGGTGCCAGTTCGGGGCCGGATTCCCAGAAGCGGCCGTGCAGGCAGACCAGATAGATCCAGACCAGCAGAGAGAGCAGCACGATCATTTTAACAAACCCTGGGCACGGAACCAGGCCAGGGCATCGCGTATGGCCATGGCCGCCGGGCGCGGGGCGTAGCCCAGCTCACGCCTTGCCCGCGCCGAGGAAAAGAACATCTTCTTGCGCGCCATTTTCAGCACGTCGCGGGTCATCAGCGGGGTTTTGCCGGTGCGCGCGGCAACCAGCTCCATGGCCCAGGCCAGCGGCACCAGCGGGGCGACGGGCAGGCGCACGAAGGGCGGGCGGCGCCCGGCCTGCACCGCCACCATGCGGAAAATATCGCCCAGCATCATGTTCTCGGCACCCAGAATATAGGCCTGGCCGGAAATGCCCTTTTGCAGCGCCAGCAGATGCCCCTGCGCCACGTCATCGACGTGAACAATGTTCAAACCGGTATCGACATAGGCCGGCATTTTGCCAAGTGCGGCATCCAGGATCATCTGCCCTGTCGGCGTCGGCTTCACATCGCCGCCGCCTACCGGTGTGGACGGGTTGACGATGACGATATTCTGCCCGTCCTCGGCCAGAACGCGCACCGCCTGTTCGGCGTCGTATTTGCTCTGCTTATAGGCTCCCACATGATGGCTGGGCAGAATCGGCGTATGCTCATCGGCCGGGGTGCCGTCGGCGGTGAGGCCGAGGGCGGCCACGGAGCTGGTATAGACCGAGCGCTCCACCCCCTCGGCGGCGGCGGCGCGGAGCAGCGCCCGCGTACCCTCAACATTCACATGGCGCATGGCGGCCTCATCGGGCACCCAGAGCCGGTAATCGGCGGCAACGTGAAAGAGATAGCGGCAGCCGGTGAGGGCGCGGGGGAAGGTGGCGGGGTCGGCGAGGTCGAGCGGCACGGTCTCGGCGTTCAGCCCATCCAGGTTACGGCGGTCCGAGCCCGGCCTGGCGGTGACCCGCACGGTAAAACCCGCCGCCAGCAACACCCTTGCCACGGCGGCACCCACAAAGCCGGTCGCCCCCGTCACCAGCACACGATCGCCCAATTTCCGCTCCCCCAGTTTGCAACGCCCCGTGCGCGCCATATACCAGCGCCAGACAGTCTTGAAACCATTGCCCCCCAGGCGCAACCAGGTGGCGCAACCGCTAGGAGCCGACTATGGACGACGCAGCCGTAGCGACCGCCGATTACAACATGCGGCACTGGACCTACCCCAAGCCCGGCGCCATCCGGCCGGGCTCGGTGGAGCATCTGGCGATGCTGACCGAGCTGCTGGGGGCGACCTACAACCCGTATAAGCCGGCGGTGCTGGACTGGCCGGTGCTGGATGCGGCGACCAAGGCGCGCATCACCGCTTTGCCGATATGGGACATGGCCGTGCAGGCCGAGAACAAGGCCGGGGCGCGGATAGAATTCTTCTCCCAGACGGTAAAGGACAAGAGCCTGCGCGCGGCGCTGGTGCACATGGCGGGCGAGGAACGGCGCCATCGCCAGGTGCTGGCCCGGCTCATCGAAGCATATGACATTACCATAAAACCCGATGAAGATTACGTGCTGCCGAATGACGCGGAATGGGCCTTTCTCGTCACCGGCTATTCGGAATGCATCGACAGTTTCTTCGCCTACGGGTTGTTCGAGATGGCGCGGCGCTCCGGCTTCTTCCCCGAAAAACTGGTCGAGACCTTCGAGCCGGTGATCCAGGAAGAAGGGCGGCATATATTGTTCTTCACCAATTTCGTCGCCTGGCACCGCGCCAACATGGCATGGTGGCGCCGGCCGTTCTTTGAGCTGAAAGTGGCGCTTGTGTATGCATTCCTGGCCTGGGAGCGCATGGGCATCGCCGGCGAGGTGGATGGGATGGAAAATGCCGATGCCAATTTCACCGTCACCGGCACGGAATCGCTGGTGGATGAGCTGGACCCGGCACGGTTGATCGATATCTGCCTGGAAGAGGATAAGCGCCGTATGGCCGGCTATGATACGCGCTTGCTGCGCCCCACCACGATACCGTTCCTGGCGCGGATGATCCGCCTCGTGATCCGGCCGAAGAAAAAATCTTGAGCCAGAAGATTAAAATCCTGCCCGCCGTGATGGCGCTGGCGGGCGTTGCCGTCATCACCGGGCTGGTCATCTATCTGGGGGCGGGGCAGGTGCTGCATACCCTCACCTCGGTGCATCCGCTTGGGTTTGGGGAATATGTTCTGGCCCAGCTCGTCATCGTGCTGGGGCTGGGCCTGTGCTGGCGCATGCTGCTGCGCTCGCGCCACCGCGGCAGCTTCTGGCTCTGCGTGTGGGGCAGGCTGGTGCGCGATGCCACGGGCGAGTTCCTGCCCTTCAGCCAGGTGGGCGGGTTCGTGCTGGGGGCGCGCGTCATCAGCCTGGGCGGGGTGGCGATGTCCGATGCCGTGGCCTCGACCCTGGGCGATGTCACCACGGAGTTTCTGGCGCAGCTCACCTTCGTCGGCATCGGGCTGGTGTTTTTCGCGCGCAAGGCGCCGGGCTCGGAGCTGGTGGTGCCGGTCGCCATCGGCCTATGCGTGGCACTGGCCTCCAGCGTGGGGTTAATTCTGGCGCAGCGCGGCACGGGCACCAAACTCTTCCGTGGGCTGGCGCTGAAAATCGCCGGCACGGTGGGCGAGGGTGCTGCGGCCAATATGGACCGGCTGCAGGCCGCCCTCGATACGATGTATGCCGAGCGCGACCGGCTGGCTCTGTGCGCTTCGTTCCATCTGTTTTGCTGGTTCGGCACCGCCACGGCCTCCTTCGTAGGCTTCCACGCGCTCGGCGTGCCGCTCTCCTGGCTGGATGCCATGTGCATCGAGGCGATCCTGCACGCGATCATGGCGCTCGCCTTCTTCATCCCCGGCCGCGCCGGGGTGCAGGAGGCGGCCTACACCGTGCTGGGCGGGATTTTCGGCATCCCACCGGAACTCGCCCTCTCGCTCTCGCTGCTGCGCCGGGCACGGGATTTTGTCATCGCCGTGCCGGTGCTGCTGGCCTGGCAGGGGGTTGAGGCAAAAAAGCTGAAGGCCGCGCTGTAATATAAATATACCGTAACTATCTTGTCAGCCGCCGGCCTGCGACCAAGTATTGGTCTTGCAATGAGGAGGACTAAAAATGTCACTGCTGGGTTGGATCGTTCTGGGACTATTGGCCGGCTGGATCGGCAGCCACATCGTCGATAACGGCGGCAAGGGCCCCGCCCTCGACATCGTGCTCGGCATCGTCGGCGCCCTCGTCGGCGGCTTCATCTTCCACGCGCTGGGCGGGGCGTCGATCACCGGGTTTAACCTCTATTCGCTATTCGTGGCCGTCATCGGCGCGGTGGTGGTGCTGGTGCTCTACCATGCTGTCGCCGGGAGACGGCGCTTATAATGAGCATCGGGAGACGGCGCTTATAAAAAGTATCGGAAGGTTGCACTCATGAAAAACCTCTGCCGGGGGCTCCCGGCAGAGGTTTTTTGTGTTCGTTTGTGTGTTTGGGCGCTGGTTACGCCGCGGTTCTGTTCTGTAATTGCGTGGCCCTGGCGGCAAGATGCCCGCGCAGTGTTGCCGGCAGTTGGCGCTGCGATTTGGCGCGCGGATAGGGCATCTCGCCGGTCGGGGGCTCGCCATCGCATATCGCCTTGAATTCCGCCCAATTATCGAAGGCCATGCGCGAGACGTTATCGACGAAGGTTTCCGCCGCGACACCTTCGGCCAGGATGAGATCATGCGCTGCCACCTCGATATGGTAGTAGCGGAACTGCTCCGGCATCCGGGCTTCACGATGAATGGCGGTGCCGTTGATGAGGGCGCTGGCCTGCACCAGCACGCCATCGAGGAACAACGCATGGTCGGGTGAGAGCAGCAGGTCGCGCTTAGGCGCATTCTCGCCCAGCGCGCCGGCGGTGATGCGGATGGGCATGTTGCGCAGCTTGTCGGCGAAAACGGTGGAGACGGTGTTGATGCCGATCCAGCGCACCGGCACGGTGCGGCCGTCGGCGGTGAGAATGAGATCGCCGGCCTTCAATGTTTCAATTGCGGCCTCGCCATCGGGTGTCGCGATCATCGTGCCGCCGAGGAAGCAGAGGACGGAAGCGACAGGGTCGATGATAATGTTGGTACCGCTGCCGCTTATGGTCAGAGGCCCGGATTCACCGCTGGTAATTGTGCCGGCGGTAAGATTGGACCCGGTGACGCTCGCGGTGCCGATTTCGGTCGTGCCGTTAAAGAGGGTAATGGTCTGAACACCGCTGCCATTCGCCGTGCTGATTATGTACGAGGTGATCGCGTTGGTCAGTCCCTGGAATTCGATCTTATCCACGCCAGCCGTAAAGCCAGTGATCGTGGTGTTGGACAGATTGATGAGTGCGCCGTTGCCGTTAGCAATGAGCGTGCCGCCGCCTGAGCCGAAATTGATGGTCGTTCCGCTCAGAATGGTTGCCAATCCACCTGCCGCGGTAAAGCTGCCGCCGTTGTCGAGGTTGATTGTCGAGGTTCCTAAAGCGGAGACTCCTGCGCCAAGCGACGCGGCGCCACCATCGACATAGACCGTAAGGCCGGAAAGCGCCCCGATCGTGGTGTTAATGACTGCCGTGCCGCCAACGTAGACGGATAATGCGCTGCCCACACCCAGGACGTTAACAGTTGCGACCGCACCTGGAACGATGACGGCCGTGGTCGAGCCAAGGCCCAATACACCGGTGACGGAAAGAGTCTCTTGTGTGGTGGGGGTGGTGTCGATTTCGGCGTCGGTTAAGCTCGTTGCTGTATGCAGTGTCTGCAGCGTAGCGCCGCTGCCGGTGGTGACGGTGAGCGTGTCCTTGTCAACAAACCCGGTACTCAGGTCGTTTTCGACTGCAACGGTATAGGTTACACCGTTCGCATTGGTGTAGGAAGTTGTCGTCGTCGCCATGTGTTTGCTCCTGGTAATTTGAGACAAGACAAGCCTGTCGCGATTTTTATCTGAAAATCACGGATATGCTTCCGATTGGCCGGTGCAACCCGGCTGGTTTGTGCGTTTGGGGTGCAACTTTTACGCGTTAAGATACCACTTATCTGTAGGCATGTTCATTTTAAAAAACGAGCCATCAATTGATTAACCTTGGTTAACTGAACTGCCTGATGGTAAAAGTGCAGTATTTTACATGAATGTATTGGATGGGACAGTTGTGGCGAGATAAAATGGTAAAGGTACGTATCGGTTTTCTCATTTTTCTCAACGAGCCCGATGGGGGTGCATTATCTCAAAAATGGTCCATGTCGTATAAGTAAGTTTGTGGTTTTAAATGCGTAATGGGCATGAAACCGCGATTATTCGCGGCGTAAAAATTATCGTTTAGTAACCTTGTGGCCGGAAACGCGAAACTGTTAGTGGCCGGCATCCACAAGTACGCGCCGCCCGCTGGTGCGGGGGCGGGCGGGGATTAGGCCGTGGATGTCTTTGGTGGCTTCGGCGATGGTGAGGCCGGCCAGTTGGGGGGTTAGGGTTTTGCCGGCTTTTTCCCAGGCGTTGAAGAGGCGGAGGGCGGGGCGCCAGTTTACTGGGGGGGCGAAGAGGGCTGGGTGCTGGGATTCGACATGGAAGAACAGGCTGGAGAGCAGGCGGGAGAGCTGGTTTTCGGAATAGGGCTGGCCGTGGCCGAAGGGTGTGCTTTCCATATAGGCCCAGATGCCGCGGCGGTTGGGGGCGACGACGATGAGGCGGCCGTCGTCTTTGAGCAGGCGCCAGGCTTCGCGCAGGGCGCGCCTGGTGTTTTCCGCTTGCTCCAGGCCGTGGATGATCAGGATGCGGTCGAAGGAGAGGTCGGGGAAGGGCAAGGCTTCTTCCTCGGCGACGCAGGCGAGGCTTGCGCGGCCGGCGGGCCAGGCGGCGGGGCCCATGGATGTGGGGGAGACGGCGAGGCAGCGGGCCTGGTCGCGCCAGAGGGAGAGATAGGGGCCGGTGAAGCCGAGGCCGAGGATGGAGAGGTTGCGGCATTCCGGCCAGAGGGCGATGAGTTTTTTACGCAACAGCCCGGCCGTGAGCCGCCCCAGAGGGGTTGCGTAAAATCCGGCCGCATCTCGCGCATCGATCGCCATTGGCCTTATATACACGGTAACGGCGCAGGAGTGACAGATATGACGGTGACGGTGCAGGCGATTCCCATGCTCGCGGATAATTATTCCTGGCTTTTGCGCGAAAGCACGTCCGGCAAGGTTGGGATTGTGGACCCGGCTGAGGCGGCACCGGCGATTGCCGTGCTGGAGGCGGCGGGGCTCGGGCTGGATGTGATTTTCCTCACCCATCATCACCCGGACCATGTGGGTGGTGCGGAAGAGCTGCGGGCGCGCTATGGTGCGCGGATTGTCGGCAACCGGGCGGATGCGCACCGGCTCCCCAGGCTGGATGTGCCGGTGCATGAGGGCGCGCTGGTGGAATTCGGCGTCGCCAACGCACGGGTTATCGAAGTGCCGGGGCACACGCTGGGGCACATCGCCTATTATTTTGCCGATGGTGAGCTGCTGTTCCCCGGAGATACCATGTTCTCCATGGGCTGCGGGCGGCTGTTCGAGGGCACGGCGGCGCAGATGTTTTCCTCCTTCGCCAAATTCGCCGAGCTGCCGGATGAGACGCTGCTATGCTGCGGGCATGAATATACGGCGGCGAATGCGAAATTCGCCTTGAGCATCGAGCCCGACAACACCGCCCTGCAAACCCGCTTCGACGAAGTAGCCACTCTGCGCGCCGACGGCCTCGCCACCCTCCCGGTAAGCCTCGGTACAGAGCGCGCCACCAACCCGTTTATCCGCGCTGCGACGGCTGAGGAGTTTGGAGAGCGGCGGAAAGCGAAGGATACTTTCTGAAGCTTTTGGGTGCTGCTTTTTGTTGTTTGTTCACGGATGGAGCATCAGGTGAAATCTTCCAAAAACGATACGGTTGCATCTGAATTTCTGGCGTTCGGACCAGAGATTATAAGGGATTTTGCACGCAGCCGCCGGACCGATGACCAGTAAATTCGTGAGAGGCTGGAATGGCCTTTAACGGGTCTGCTGTTTGACGTGGAGATGGCTGGCTTGTGGAGGCCGGAGTGGGGTGAGAGGCCAGGCAATGCCGGCGAGCGGGCGGAGGTTCTTCGCGTTGTGGTTGGTAGGGCCCCGAAACTGGTGCCGCTGTTTGGGCACCGATATATTCCATGCGAACCGAATGAGCCGGGTAATCCGGTGTTTTCAATTTACCAGTCAGACGTCATCTATTATGGCGCTGATTTAGCTGATTATTTTGCGCGCGAGTTCGGCGCTACCCCGATGCCGGTCTCTGCACCGTGCAAGTATATTCGCTTCTGGTCAGATCTCGTTGAGCGCGGATAATTTTAAAAGCTGCTGCTTACGCCTCTCTGTCGTCATTGCGAGCGCAGCGAAGCAATCCATCTTTCGTGCTGCGTCACGGAGATGGATTGCTTCGCTACGCTCGCAATGACGGTTTTGGGTGGGGTGATGCCTAGCTGCGCTGAAATGTTTTTTGTGTTTCGGCGAATTGCGCAAACGCACGCGCCCTGTGGCTGATGCCGTCTTTTATTTCCGCGCCCAACTCGGCATAACTCTGCTCGTAGCCATCCGGAATGAAAATCGGATCATAGCCAAATCCCGCCGTGCCTTGCGGCGCGGCAACGCGGCCATGCGCTTCGCCGATATAGGTGGCGGTGGTGCCGTCCGGCTGGGCGTAGCAAAGGGCGCAGGTGAACCAGGCGCGGAATTCCTGTGCTGCTTCGGCGGCGGTGAGGATGCGGGTGAAGGCGGCGGGATAATCCCCGGCAGCGTACCGGGCGGAGTAAACACCGGGGGCGCCACCCAAGGCGGCAATCGAGAGGCCGGAATCATCGGCCAAAGCGGGTAAGCCGGAGGCGCGCGCGGCGGCGAGGGCTTTTATGCGGGCGTTGCCGGGAAACGTGTCGGATGTCTCCTCCGGCTCAGCCAGCCCGAGTTCGCCAGCCGAGACCGGTTCCAGCCCCAGCGGCGCCAGTAGCGGCAAAAACTCTTTTATTTTGCCTGGATTATGCGTCGCGATCACAATCCGGCTCACGCGTGCCCCGCCCCGGCGGAAAGCTGCGCCGGATCGATCCGCAATTGCGCCAAAGCCCGCTGCCATTTCGTGCCGTAATCGGTGTCGTAGATAATCGCCTCATCCGCCGGCACACTCAGCCAGGCGTTCTGTTTAATTTCCTCATCGAGCTGGCCCGCGGCCCAGCCGGCATAGCCCAGCACCAGCCGTGCGCGCTCCGGGCCGCCGCCGGCCGCCACGGCACGTAAAATATCGAGGTTCGCGCTGAGCATGTGCAGATCGTCGATCTCCATGCTGCCCTCGGCGGTCCAGTCCGGCGAGTGCAGCACGAAGCCGCGCTTGTCATCCACCGGGCCGCCGGTGCCCACCGGCAGCTCGCGCTTGGGCGGGTTGGGCTCCACACCGAGCTGCTGCAGCAGTTCCGGGAATTTAGGTGCCTTAACCGGGCGGTTGAGCACAACGCCCATCGCACCATCCGGATTATGCGCGCAGAGGAAGATGACGCTCTGGGTAAAGCGCGGGTCGCGCATCGCCGGCATGGCGATGAGCAACTGGCCGGTGAGCCAGTCCGGGCTGTCTATTGTATGGTTTGCCGCCGTCATCAGCCCCTTATAAATGGCGCTTTGGCCCGGTGCCAGCCCTGATTACGGGGCGGCCAGGGCCTAACTCTTCACGGGGCAGGGCGCTTCGTGTACGCTGCTTCATCGGTTACAAGACATAAACGGGGCAGCATGATCAAGACAGGCGACAAGATACCCTCCATGAAACTCATGGTTGTTACCGCCGAGGGCCCGCGTGAGGCGGATACGGCGGAGCTTCTGGGGCGTGGGAAAGTGGTGCTGTTCGCGGTCCCCGGCGCGTTTACCCCCACCTGTAGCGCCAAGCATCTGCCCGGCTTCGTCAAGCTGGCGGGTGAGTTCAAGGCCAAGGGCGTGGATAAGATCGTGTGCCTCGCGGTGAACGATGCCTATGTGCTGGGCGCCTGGGCCAAGGACCAGAAGAGCGGCGATGCCGTGGTGATGCTGGCCGATGGCGCCGGTATTTTCACCAAGGCGCTCGGGCTGGAGCTGGACCTGGCCGCGCGCGGCATGGGTCTGCGCAGCCAGCGTTTTGCGCTGGTGGTGGAGGATGGCGTGGTGACGCATCTGGCCGTTGAGGAGCCGGGCGGGTTCGAGGTGAGCCGCGCCGAGGCGGTACTCGAAACGCTGTAAAACCCAGGGCTTCAGCAAATGACCGCGACACTTACGGTCGTCGTGCCGTGCTACAAGGAGCGCGATAATGTCGCGCCCATGGTGGCGGCATTGGATAACGCACTCACCGGCATCGCCTGGGAAGTTGTGTTTGTGGATGATGACAGCCCGGACGGCACGGCCGCGGCGGCGCGCGCTTTGGCGCAAACGGATGCGCGGGTGCGCTGCATCAAGCGCGTCGGGCGGCGGGGATTGTCATCGGCGGTTATTGAGGGGGCGCTGTCCTCCTCGGCTGATTATGTGGCGGTGATCGATGGCGACCTGCAGCATGATG
The DNA here is from genome assembly GCA_026224825.1 of bacterium. Taxonomy (GTDB): domain Bacteria; phylum Pseudomonadota; class Alphaproteobacteria; order Acetobacterales; family Acetobacteraceae; genus Acidocella. The sequence continues at coordinate 40,134 of JAMFRO010000088.1, forward strand.
AGATGCGGCTGCCGCTGATGCTGCAGGCGGTGCGCAATGGTGCGGATATGGCGGTGGGCAGCCGCAAAGTGGAGGGCGGCAGTTCCGATGGCCTGTCCTCGCCGCTGCGGGTGCGGCTGTCGGAAACCGGCATCCGCGTGGCGCAGATGATGACGCGCACCGGCATTTCCGACCCGATGAGCGGGTTTTTCCTGCTCCGGCGCGACATGTTCGAGACGCTGGCGGGACGGCTGACAGGGCAGGGGTTCAAGATTCTGCTGGACCTCATCCTGGCCTCGCCGGCGCGGCTGAACATTGCCGAGATCCCGTATAAATTCCGCCCGCGCACAGCCGGCGAGAGCAAGCTCGACGTGCTGGTGCTGGCGCAATTCGCCGGGCTGCTGTTGGATAAATTGCTGGCCGGGACAGTGCCTTTGCGCTTCATCTCCTTTGCGCTGGTCGGCGGATTCGGCGTGCTGGTGAACCTTGTGGTGCTACAATTGGCGCGTGGCGCCGGGGCGGATTTCACCACGGCGCAGGCCATCGGCACGGTGGTGGCCATGGTCGCGAATTTTCAGCTCAACAACCAGCTCACCTACCGGGCGCAGCGGCTTAAAGGCGCCAAAGCATGGCGCGGGCTGGTGCTGTTTCTGCTGGTGTGCAGCCTGGGGGCCTATGCCAATATCGGCATTGCCCGGGCGCTGTATGCGGAAAATGGCCATAGCCTGCTGGCGGGTGCCGCCGGTGCCGCCGTGGGCGTGGTGTGGAATTACGCCGTATCCGCAACTTTAGTGTGGCGCGTGCGATGACGGGTAAAGCGCTGGCCGCGCTGCTGGCGCTCACCCTGTTGCGCCTGGTGCTGGCAGCGGTGCTGCCGCTAACGCCGGACGAAGCCTATTACCTGCTCTGGGCCCAGCATCTCCAACCCGGCTATTTCGACCACCCGCCGATGGTGGCTCTGTGGATAAAATCCGGTACCGCTTTATGCGGCAATACGCCGCTCGGCGTGCGGCTGCTGGGGCCGCTCTCCGCCGCTCTGGGCTCGGTGCTGCTAGGGGATGCGGCGGAGCAACTGGCACCTGGGCGCGGGCTCATCGCGGCACTGCTGCTCAACGCCACGCTGCTGGTGGGGGCAGGGGCGATCGTCATCACCCCCGACACGCCGCTGCTGTTTTTCTGGACGGCGGGGCTGGCCGCACTGGCGCGGCTCCTCACCTCCGGCAATCCGCGCTGGTGGCTGGCGGTGGGGCTGGCTTGCGGGGGCATGCTGCTGTCCAAATACACCGCCGTGTTGTTCGTGGCCGCTGTGTTTCTGTGGCTGGTAACGAGTGTGGAAGGCCGCAGGCGTCTGGCCACCCCCTGGCCCTGGCTGGCGATGCTGCTGGCGGCGGCGTTGTTCGCGCCGAACATCGCCTGGAATGCGGCGCATGGCTGGGTGAGTTATTTCAAACAGGGCGGGCGCGAGGCGGCGTTCAACCCGGCCCGCGCCGCGCAGTTTTTCGGGGAGCTGGTGGCCGGCCAAACGGCTTTGTGCACGCCGCTCATCGCCACGCTGGCCGGCTGGGGGCTGTGGCACTTGCGGCGCGATACTACCCCCGGCGCCCGGCTGGTGCTGTGGCTGAGCCTGGTGCCGGGGGTGGTGCTGCTGGCGCATGTATTGTCCGACCGCGTGCAGGGCAATTGGGTGGCGATACTCTACCCCGAAGCCTGCCTGGCCGCCGCCATGCTGCCGGGGCAAGTGCTGTCCCGCTGGCTGAAGCCGGCGGTGGGGCTGGGCTTCGGCATCACGGCCCTGGCCTATGTGCAGGCCGTGGCCGCCCCCGTACCCTTGCCGGCGGCGCTGGATACGGAAGGCGCGCAACTTTCCGGCTGGCGTGATTTGGCGGCGGGCGCGATGGCGGGGCAACCGGCTTTCGTCACCGCCGATGATTACGCCACCATCTCCGTGCTGGCGGTGGAAGGCCCGCCCGGCGTGCTGGTGGCGGGGTTTCCCGATAGGTGGCAACCGCGCTGGTGGTACTTCGGCTACAAGCCCGCCGTGGCGCCGGGCGCGGTGGGGGTGCTGGTGACCAGGCGCCCCGAGACCCCCTGCCCGCAACTGCTGGGCACGGTCACGCGGCATCGCGGCGCGGAGGTGTTCGCCACCTACCGGCTGTGCCGTTTTACCGCGGGCAGCGCGGGCGTGGCTCTGCCCAGGCCGTAGTGGGGGCCGAAATTCTCCCCACTTTAAGTGGGGCTTAAACTATCGGCTGCAAACACAGGAGCAGAATTGTGCAACCTGGGTGGAGCCGTATGTCGAATCTGAAACACCTCACTGACCGTTTGAATTTCATGCAGATCACCCCGCAGGTGCAAAGCCGCCTGCGCGGCGTTAAATCGATTGTCATGGATGCGCTGCCGGAGGCGCTGGAGGCGCTGTACGTGCGGCTGCGCGAGACGCCGGAGACGATGAAATTCTTTCCCAATGAGGAGATGGTCCGCCAGGCCAAGGGCAAGCAGCAAGGGCATTGGGAGCTGATCACCAACGGGCGGCTGGATGGCGGCTATGCCGATGCGGTGACGCGTGTGGGGGAGGTGCATGCGCGCATCGGGCTGGAGCCGCGCTGGTATATTGGCAGCTACACCATCGTGCTGGAAAAGATGCTGCATGCCGTGGTGACGGCGCGCTGGCCTAAATCGCGCTTTGGCCGCAAGCCCGGCATTGAGAAGCAGTTGGCGGAAGAGGTTTCGGCGCTGGTGAAGGCTACCTTCCTGGATATGGGCATGGCCATCTCCGTGTATATCGAGGCCGGTGAGCGGCGCCGGGCGGAGATCGAGGCCAAGATGGCGAGCAGCGCCAATGCAGTGGTGGCGGCAATGGGCGAGGCGATGAAAGCGCTGGCGGCAGGCGATCTCACACATCGCATCGGCGAGGGGCTGCCGCCGGAATACGCGCAGCTACGGCAGGATTTCAATACGGCACTGGAGCGGCTCACCGGCACGCTCGGCAATATTCAAAGCTCGTCGCATGTCATCAACAACAGCATCGAGGAGCTGGCCCAGGCCTCCGACGATATGTCCCGCCGCACCGAGCAGCAGGCGGCGGCATTGCTGGAAACCACCTCCGCGCTGAGCGAGCTGACCGAGGCGGTGAAGCGCACGGCCGATGGGGCGGCGCAGGTGAACGGCGCCGTGAGTGCGGCCAATGCCGGTGCCGCCAATTCCCGCAGCGTGGTGGGCGAGGCAGGTGCGGCCATGGGCCAAATCGAGGGCTCCTCACGCGAGATCGGGCAGATCATCGGGCTGATCGACGACATCGCCTTCCAGACCAATCTGCTGGCGCTCAACGCCGGGGTTGAAGCCGCCCGCGCGGGCGATGCCGGGCGCGGCTTTGCCGTGGTGGCCAGCGAAGTGCGCGCTTTGGCGCAGCGCTCCGCCGATGCCGCCAAAGCCATCAAAGCCCTCATCTCCACCTCCTCCGCCCAGGTGGCGCAAGGCGTGGAACTGGTGCGCAAAACCGGCGTAACCCTGGATACCATCGGCACCAACGTGGCCCAGATCGAAGGGCTGGTATCAGGCATCGCCAGCGCCGCCCGCAACCAATCCGGCGGCCTGAGCCAGGTGAGCGAGGCGGTAACCCAGATGAACCAGGCCCTGCAGCAAAACGCCGCCATGGTCGAACAAAGCGCCGCCGCCGTCCACTCCCTACGCGGCGAAATAGACGGCCTAACCAAATCCGTCAGCGCCTTCAAAATCCACCGCGCCGGCGCTCCCATCGACTTCAACCGCCTACCCGTGCCCGCCAAACGGCGCCTTGCCGCGGGGTAGGGGTTGGGGGAAGGAAAAAGGCCAGGGCTCTGCCCTGGACCCGCCAAGGGCCGAAGGGCCCTTGGATCCCACCCGGGTCTAAAAGAGAGAGGCCATCCCAGCACGTGTGTTGCACGAGCACGGGATGGCCTCTCTCTTTTAGACCCGAAGTCGTGGGGTCTGGGGCCTGCGGCCCCAGCGGGGTCAGGGGCGGAGCCCCAGCCTTTTTTCTTCCTCCAAACCCTACACCGGCGGCACGGATGCTGTTGGTTTGGGGGACGGGTTGTTGACGTTGAGGGCTACGGAGGCGCCGAGGGCGTTGGCCATGTCGGTGGGGACGAGGATGGTGACGCCGCGGTCTTTGTTCATGTCGTAGATGAGGCCCATCTGGCGGATTTGTAGTGCCACGGGGTGGTTGGCGTAGATGGTGGCGGCATCGGCGATTTGCTGGGCGATGGCGACTTCGGCGCTGGCGAGGGTGACGCGGGCTTGTTTTTCTTTTTCGGCCTGGGCGTTGCGGCTCATGGCGTTGTTGAGTTCGGGTGGGATTTTCACGTCGCGGATTTCCACGGCGATATCGCCTATGCCCCAGCCGTCGGATTTGCGGCGGATGAGGGCTTGCAGGCGTTCGTCCATTTCCTCGCGGTTGGCGAGGATGTCGTTAAGGGTGGTGGCGGAGATGACTTCGCGTAAGCTGGTTTGGGCGATTTGCGCGATCATGCCGCGGTAGTCGGCGAGTTCGGTGGCGGCGCGTTTCACGTCCTGCACGCGCCAGAACATGATGCTGTCCATGGTGACGGATACGGCGTCGGCGGTGAGGGTGTCTTCGGCCGAGATGCGGGTGGATTGGCGGCGGGTGTCCACCACGGCGTAGACGCTCTCGAAGGCGGGGATGAGGAAGTACAGCCCGGGGCCGCGCACGCCGGCGAAGCGGCCGAGGCGCAGGACCACGGCGCGCTCCCATTCCGCTGCGGTGCGTAGGGTGAGGCCGAGGATGACGCCGATGAGAACGAAGGCAGCGGCCAGAAGGTAGGATTGGGCGAAATAGCCGAAGGCGACGCCGAGCAGGACGAAGAAGAGGGAGATGATGGTGACGGCACTGTTGTACATGTGGCGCTCCTTGGTTTGTGCTCAGGCTAGCACGGGCGGGCCTAGGCTGCGACTCGGTGGCGGTAGGGTAAGGGTGGGGCATGGACAATGAGATTTTACTGGCCCTTGCCGCCGCTGTGCTGGCGGCTCTGGCGGCGGTGTTTGCTTTTGTGGCCTGGCGCGCGGCGGCCACGGCGCCGCAGCGGCTAAAGCTGGTACTGGAGCAGGTGCTGGCCGGCAGCCGGGCGGAGGCGGAGTTTCTGCGCCAGAGCCTGGGTGCCACCGAGGGGCGGCTGACGGCGGCGATTCAGAGCGGCACCACCGATGCACTCTCCAAGGCGTTTGAGCAGATAAGTGCGGCGACACTGAATGTGGCCACCACGGTGGATGGGCTGCGGCGCCAGGCGGGTGAGGATGCGCAGAAGACCACGGCGCTGCTGGAGACGCGGCTGGGGGTGATCCAGGCCAGTGTGAATGAGAAACTGCATGAGGCGGTGGAGCAGCAGATGACCGCCAGTTTCGCCCGCGTGCTGGAACAGTTTGCCCAGGTGCAACTGGCCATGGGCGAGGTGCAGAATGCGGCGGCGCAGATTGGCGACCTGAAACGCATATTCTCCAATGTGAAGACGCGCGGCGGCTGGGGTGAGGCGCAACTGGGGGCGATGCTGGAGCAGATTTTGCCGCCCGGCGCTTATGAGCGCAATTTTGCGCTGAAAGATGGCTCGCGGGAGCGGGTGGATTTTGCACTTCGCATGCCTTCGCGTGAGAAGGTGTGGCTGGCGGTGGATTCGAAGTTTCCGACCGAGGATTATGACCGGCTGCTGAATGCGGTGGATGCGGCGGATGCCGATGCCGAGCGCGCGGCGCGTGATGGGTTGGCGGTACGCGTGCGGCTCGAAGCCAAGAAGATACGGGAGAAATACATCTGCCCGCCGGAGACTGTGGATTTTGCCGTGCTGTACCTGCCGAGCGACGGGCTGTTCGCCGAGGTGGCGCGGATACCGGGGCTGATCGACGACGTGCGCACCAAGGATAAGATTATCGTGCTGGGGCCGACGCTGCTGCCGGCGATGCTGCAAACCATCCATCTGGGGCACATTACGCTGGACCTTGAGAAGCGGGCCGGGGAGATTGGGAAGCTGCTGGGGGCGACGCGCGGCGAGATGGTGAAGATGGACCTGGTGTTGGAGAAGCTCGCGGCTAATGCCAGTGCCATGAGCAATAACATCGAGAAAGCGCGGGTGCGGACGCGGGCGGTGAGCCGGGTGCTGCGGAATGTGGAGATGGTGGAGGCTGAGGCCGGCGAGCCGTTGTTGGGGCTGACGGCGGAAGAGGACGAGTAGCTTGCCAGTGAGCCCGGTGGGAGGCAAAACCCCTTCCATGTTCAGGCGTTTCCTCTTTCTCGCGCTCTTCGCCCTGGCGGGCTGCCATCATGACCTCTCAGCCCAGGATGTGAGCGTGCGCGGGCTGGTGCCGCCGCTCGACTTCACCATGACGGATGTGGCCACCGGCAAGATTGTGACGGGCGAGGATTTCAAGGGTGCTGTGACGCTGCTGTATTTCGGCTACACCAACTGCCCTGATGTCTGCCCGGCCACTTTGTACAATCTCGACCGCATCCAGAAGCGCATGGGGCCGGAGGCGGCGAAGATAAAAATCATTTTTGCTACCGTAGACCCAGACCGCGACACCCCCACGGCGCTGACGCAATACGTCTCACTCTTCGGCACCAACATCACTGGGCTGCGCGGCACGGCGGACCAGTTGTTCGAGCTGGCCCGGCGCTACCGCGTGGTGTTCTCGGTGAGCAAGACACCCGAATACACTGTTACGCATTCGGCGGCGGTTTATGTGTTCAATGCGCAGGGCAAGCCGGAGTTTATTATTGCCGGGCTGGATCAGGCGAAGCCGGATTTGGATGGGATTGCCAGTGATCTTAAATATGTGGCTCAGGAATAAGCGGAGCCTTATTCGTCATTCCCGCGAAAGCGGGGAGGTGGGAGTTCCGTGGGCTTGGGAGCGAGAGATCCCCGCTTTCGCGGGGATGACGGGAGTGGCGGGGATGACGGGAGCGAAGGGTCTCTTTGCAACTGGCCCACAAGCCGTGACTTCATTGGGAGGCTTCCCATGGAGTCAAATCCCGTAGCCCAAGTTATAAAAGTTTTTGGTCCAGCTTTTTTTCAAAAAGCTGGCTCTTCCTGAACAAAAAAGCCCCCTCAAAATGAGGGGGCTTTTTTGTTAATGCACGCTTTTTGTTAGTGAGCGAGGGATCGCGCGGCCTGTCGTTGCTCGGCCACTTGCGTCCGCATCGCCTTTTGCAACTTCTCAAACGCCCGCACCTCAATCTGCCGCACGCGTTCGCGCGAGATGTTGTACGCTTGGCTGAGATCTTCCAGTGTGGTCGGGTTATCCTTCAGCCGGCGCTCGGCCATGATGTGGCGTTCGCGGTCGGTGAGGGTCTTCATCGCATTGGCGAGCAGCGCCTTGCGGCCGGTCAGTTCCTCGCGGTCCGCCAGCACGGTTTCCTGGCTCTCGGCATCATCCACCAGCCAATCCTGCCACTCACCTTCGCCATCGAGCTTGATGGGGGCGTTGAGCGAGTTGTCGGGCGAGGAGAGGCGGCGGTTCATGTTCACCACGTCCTGCTCCGGCACATCCAGCAGATGCGCGATGCGCTCGACATGTTCGGGCTTGAGATCGCCCTCTTCAATCGCCTGCATCTGGCCCTTCAGCCGGCGCAGGTTGAAGAAGAGTTTTTTCTGTGCGGCGGTGGTGCCCATTTTCACCAGGGACCAGCTATGCAGAATATACTCCTGAATCGCGGCGCGGATCCACCACATGGCGTAGGTGGAGAGGCGGAAGCCACGGTCGGGGTCGAAGCGCTTCACAGCCTGCATCATGCCGACATTGCCTTCGGAAATCAGCTCGGACACCGGCAGGCCGTAGCCGCGGTAGCCCATGGCGATTTTGGCGACGAGGCGAAGATGCGATTTCACCAGCGTATGCGCTGCCTTGTCATCCGCATTGTCGCGCCAGGCACGGGCCAGGCGTTCCTCTTCCTCATGCGCCAGCATCGGATACTGGCGGATCTCCTGCATGTAACGCGTCAAACTGGCATCGGGTGCCATACTACTCATCGCGGAGGCCATATCGGTATCTCCCTTTCATATTGCCCGGTAAAACCTCCGGCCGGCGAACCCGGTGCGGAGGCTGGGCGGATCGAATCGCCCCAGGGCCAATGAAACATTAACAGTGCTGTCCGATATTACCCCTTAAAAGGCGGTAAGTTTGCGGACATGCTATCTGGCCCTGGTCGACGAGCGGCAGATTAGGACTGAAATCGGGGGGCGGTCAATAAAAAGGACCGCTTGAGTCCTGTATCAGATGCATGCGAGCAATGCGCGCTCCAGCGCCTGGAAATCCTCCGGCGGCGGGGTGGTGAAGCGCAAGGCTACCCCGGTGATGGGATGAGAAAACCCAAGTATTTCAGCATGTAAGGCCTGGCGGGGAAAGTCCAATGCCAGGCCACGGGCCGGTTCGGGCAGGTACTTGGCGGCGGCCGGGCGGCGCTTCAAATACACCGGGTCACCGATCAGCGGATGGCCGATATGCGCGAGATGAACCCGTATCTGGTGGGTGCGGCCGGTGGCGAGGCGGCAGATGATCAGTGCAGCACCTAAACCATAATTATACTGCACGCGGTACCGGGTGAGGGCGTGTTTGCCATTGCGGGTCACCACCGCCATGCGTTTGCGCTCGCGCGGGTCCCGGCCGATGTCGCCCACAATCTCGCCCTCGGTGGGGCTGGGGATGCCCCAGCACAAGGCCTTATAGGCGCGCTCCAGGTCGCGCGCGGCGAAAGCGGCGGAGAGCCTGGTATGCGCCAGCTCGGTCTTGGCCACCACCATCACGCCGGAGGTGTCCTTATCCAGCCGGTGCACGATGCCGGGGCGCTTTTCGCCGCCGATGCCGGTAAGGCTGTCGCCGCAATGGGCGATGAGGGCGTTGACCAAAGTGCCGTCCGGGTTGCCGGGGGCGGGGTGCACGACCATGCCGGCGGGCTTATCCAGCACCAGCAGATACTCATCCTCATAGAGTATATGCAGCCCGATGTTCTGCCCCTGCGGCGTGGCGGGCGCGGGGGGCGGTGGGGTGAGGATGTAGGTGGCCCCCGCCTGCACGGGTTCGGAGACATCGCGGGTGATCTCGCCGTTGCGGGTCACCCTGCCGTCCAGAATAAGGGTTTTAACCCGCGAGCGGGAGATGGTGTTGAGCTGCGCGGCAAGGTAGGAGTCCAGCCGGGTCCCGGCCTCTTCCGGCACGGCGATACAGGAGAGAGCAGGCGGCAATGAATGATCAGCCACAGAATTTGCGGGGGTTGAAGGCGGCGGTGGGGATCATGTCGGTGCTGATCGTCGTGGGCACCACTGTGGTCGTCGGGACTATCATTCACCGGCTCTATGCCAGGGAATCCGCGCCGCCGCCAACGCTACAGCCTTTGGCCTTGCCTGCGGTGCCAGTGGCCCCTCAAGGGGTGGCGGCGCAGTTGCAGCCCGGCGAGCACATCGCCGGCATCGCTGCCGCCGGGGCGGATGTGGCGGTATGGGTAAGCGGGCCCAACGGCGGCCGCCTGCTGCTGCTGAACCCGGCCAGCGGGGAGATCCGTCTCGGGCTGCAGGAAGCGCCGGCCCCGCAAAAATGATGCCCCCGGCGGCTTGAACAAATCCGCCCCGTAGCTTAAGGGGGCGCTCATGCCTCGTCCCGTTCGTCTAGAGGCCTAGGACACTGCCCTTTCACGGCGGCGACAGGGGTTCGAATCCCCTACGGGACGCCAATTAAATCAATAGGTTAATTGGATTTGTGCGGAAAGTGTCCAATATATGGGCTTGGACACGGTTAGCCTGCCATGCATGAGCATGGGGCCGTACAGGGGCCATGGGCCTAATGATCTGCGAACGGCATTCTATGAGGCAGGATGGACTCCAAAGCCACGGAGTCGTCCGGTCAATGCCTCGTGCACGGCGTTAATGAACTCTTCCGTGCAATTGAACTCCCTGTGTCGCGGTTTAGCGCCACGTCTCTGATCGCCGCAACCACCGTCTCTTCGTTGTCATCGAACCAGGGAGGAATGCCGGTGCTTGTGGTAAGGCCAAGTTCGGTCGCGTGGCGTCGGATCTCTTGGGCAAAAGTGTCTATTGCAAATTGGGCGGCTGCCTCTTGCAAATCACGTTGATTATTCATCGGTTGTCTATTCTCTTAAAATCGCGCACCGGGAAATTCCGGCCGCCTGGTTAAATCCACAGCATCTTGACCGTCCCGTACAACGGGGGACATATCTTCAACCTGGGCCAAATTTCGAAGAAAATCCCAAGGCAGATCTCAGTGGAAATCAACACGATAAGGAGCTCTCTATGCCGGATACAAAATGGACACCGTCACGCCGGGCATTTTTGTTGGCAACGGTAGCGACGATCCCCGCCGTGACGTTGTCAGGATCGTTATTACCGTCGGGCTCGAAAGCGTTTGCCGCGGATCAGGCTGGGTATACGCCCGTCTTTTTCACGCAAAGTGAGTGGGCCTTCGTTAATGCATTCGTAGACCGGCTTATACCTGCTGATGCCGAAGGCCCAGGCGCTCTGGAATTGAACGTGCCCGTCTTCATCGACCTGCAAATGGGTTTGCCATATGGGTATGGTAAGCTCTGGTACATGGGGGGGCCTTTCAGAACCGCCGCCCCTTCGCTTGGCTACCAATTGCCATACGCGCCGCGGGATATCTACCGGAACGGTATCGCGGCGGCTGAACAGGCGATTCAACAGGCATATGGCAAATCCTTCACCGATCTTGATGCCACGACCCGCGATGAGGTGATCGCACACATGCAGAAGGGCAAGTTGGCGATGGCGCCGGTGCCGTCCGATATGTTCTTTGGTCAAATCCTGCAAAACACCCATGAAGGTTATTTCTCCGACCCGGTGCATGGTGGCAATCTTGGGATGGGGGCATGGAAAATGATCGGCTTCCCCGGTGCGCGCGCGGATTACACCGACTGGATAAACCAAAATGGCGCACAATATCCATACGGCCCCGTTTCCATCAAAGACCAGGGAATCTGATCATGGCTGATCTTACTATGCCGCATGTCGATGCCGTCATCATCGGGTTCGGGTGGACCGGTGCCATTATGGCCAAGGAATTGACGCAAGCCGGGCTGAAGGTCGTGGCTTTGGAGCGCGGCCCTAATCGCGACACTTATCCCCAAGGCGCCTATCCGACGTCGATCGACGAACTCACGTACAACACGCGCTCCAAGCTGTTCCAGGACATGTCCAAGAGTACGCTCACAATCAGGCACAAACCGTCAGACCAGGCGGTTCCTTATAGACAACTGGCTGCGTTCCTGCCTGGAACCGGCGTTGGCGGTGCCGGGCTGCACTGGTCGGGGTGCCATTGGCGCGTGACACCGGAAGAGCTGAAAATCCGCAGCCATTATGAGGAGCGTTACGGCAAGGCATTCATCCCCGATGAAATTCCTTTGCAGGATTGGGGTGTCTCCTACGAAGAACTGGAGCCGCATTTTTCGTTTGCCGAGCAGGTATTTGGCACGTCGGGGCAGGCTTATAAGGTGAATGGTGAGATTGTCGGGCCGGGCAATCCATTTGATGCTGACAGATCAACGCCTTTCCCCCTGCCGCCGATGAAGAACCCCTACTCCGCGGAGCTGTTCAAACAGGCTGCAACAGAGGTGGGGTACCACCCTTTCAGTATTCCGGCCGCAAATGCGTCGGGCGTTTATACAAACCCCTATGGCTGCCAGATGGCACCTTGCACGTTCTGTGGTTTTTGTTCTGGTTATGCATGTTATAATTATTCGAAGGCCTCCCCGAACGTAAATATCCTGCCCGCTTTGCGGCAGGTTCCGAATTTCGAGTTGCGGGCGAAATGCGATGTCGTTCTGATCGAAACTGACAGTACCGGCACAAAGGCCACGGGGGTTATTTATGTCGACGAAAAGGGCAATCGCGTCACCCAGCCCGCGGATCTCGTGATTCTTGGTGCCTTTGCCTATAATAATGCCTATATGATGCTGCTCTCGAAGATAGGGACGCCTTACGACCCGACGACGGGTGAAGGGACGATCGGCAAGAATTTTTGCTATCAGAATGAGAACAGCATCGCGGCGTTTTTCGATGGTGACAAATTCACGAACCCGTTTGTCGGGGCGGGCGGCAATGGTATTGCTTGTGACGATTTCAATGCCGACCATTTTGATCACGGACCGCTCGGCTTTATCGGTGGGGCGCCCATGTGGGTCAATCAGGCTGGCACGAAGCCGATCGGCGGCGGGCCGCTCCCGGCTGGCACACCGTCATGGGGTTCGGCATGGAAGAAGGCCGTTAAAGATAACTATACTCATGTTGTTTCCATGAACGCGCATGGAACGAACATGCCGGACCGGGAAAACTATCTGGACCTCGATCCTGATTACACCGATTATCTCGGCCGTCCGCTGCTGCGCCTGACATTCAACTGGCACGACAATGATTATAAAATGGCGAATTTTATGGTCGATAAAATGGGGGCTATCGCAAAGGCGATGAACCCAAAGGCGATGAAAGTTTCGGCAAAAAAGCCGGGGGAACCGTTCGACACACGGCACTACCAGACAACCCATATGGGCGGCGGCGTCATCATGGGTACCGATCCCACGAAGAGTGCGGTCAACCGCTATCTTCAGAGCTGGGATGTTTCCAATCTGTTCGTTGTCGGCTCCTCGGCCTTCCCGCAAGGGCTTGGGTATAATCCCACCGGTACCGTGGCGGCGCTGACATACTGGTCCGCCAAAGCCATTCGTGAACAATATCTGAAAAATCCCGGCCCTCTGGTGCCCGTTTAGGGAGCGCATGTTATGCAGCCAATTAAAATCGCGCTCGCCGCATTTGGATTTACCCTGGCCTGCTCAGCTACGTTCGCGCAGACCGCGCCTGACCCCACGCTTGTCGGCCAAGGACAATACCTTGCCGAGGCGGGAGATTGTGCGGCTTGCCATACCGCGCCCAACGGTAAAGCCTTTGCCGGCGGTCTGCCGATGGCAAGCCCGATCGGGACGATTTATACCAGCAATATCACACCGGACAAATCCGCCGGGATCGGCGATTGGTCCTATGACGATTTCCAGCGGCTGATGCGCAAGGGGGTAACGAAGCAAGGCTATGTCGTGTACCCTGCGATGCCTTATCCATCCTACGCGCGTCTCACCGAGCCCGACCTGAAGGCGATGTACGCGTATTTCATGCTTGGTGTGCAGCCGGTGGATCAGGCCAACCGCGCCAATGGCATTCCGTGGCCGCTTTCCATGCGCTGGCCTTTGCATATATGGCGCTGGTTCTATGCTCCCACCGCAAAACCATTTGTCGCTGCAGCAGGGCAGGGCGCGGAGATAGCGCGCGGCGCCTATCTTGTGGAAGGTTTGGGGCATTGTGGCGCTTGCCATACGCCGCGCCGCATAACCTTGCAGGAAACCGCGCTCAGTGACGCGGACGGCCCGAGCTATCTCAGCGGCGGTGCGCCAGTTGATGGCTGGCCGGCGCCAAGCCTGCGGAATGAGAATGGCGGCGGGCTGGCGGGTTGGAGCGAAGATGATATCGTGGCGTTCATGAAGACCGGCCGCAATAAGCATAGCGCGAGTTTTGGCGCCATGAACGATGTTGTCGTAGACTCATTGCAATATCTCTCGGACAGCGATTTGCGGAGCATCGCGGCTTACCTCAAATCCCTACCGCCGAAAAACACCGCGGCTCAGCCTTATGCCTATGACGATACGGCAACCAAGGCGCTGCTGAGCGGGGATGCCAGTACACGTGGCGCACAGGCCTATGTTGACCGCTGCGCCGCCTGTCACGGGTCTGATGGCAAAGGCTATGAAGGTGTTTTCCCGGCCCTCGCCGGCAATCCTATTCTGCAGACGGATGATGCCGTATCGGCGATCCACATCATTTTGTCGGGCGGCCGGCTGCCGGGCACGAAAACGGCGCCGTCCTATTTTGTGATGGGCCCTTATGCGGATGTGATGACCGACCAGAACATCGCGGATGTCGTGAGTTATATTGAAACGAGTTGGGGCAACCAAGGCAAGCCAGTAACCACAGGCCAGGTGGCCGCGATACGGAAGACAGCCACGCCGGTGAACCCATAAGATGAATTCGAAAAGAAGCCCGTAACCAACGCAATTCAACGACAAAGGAAAACGCCAATGTCTTCGCAAAAAAATGACCAGATGCAAACTGGCTTGGGGCGCCGGCAATTTGCCGGCTTGGCCGTGGGCTCTCTCCTGGTGCCCAATATTGCCTGGGCGAAGGATGTGAGCGGCGATGTCGTCTTGTACGACTCTGCCGGGCCCGAACTCTTCCTGTACCACGTGGCGGAGAACAGCCTTGCCCTGTCGCGGGCAACGTCGGTACAGGTGCCCGCCACCATCCAATATGTTTGGCCGCACCCGAGCAAACGGATTTTGTATGTGGCGTATAGCAACCGCTCGGCGTCATCCCCGGGGGATGTCAATGGCGTGGCACTCTTCAACGTCGATGAGAAGACCGGGCAATTGCAGCCCTTCGGCCAGCCGCTCCAACTGAACAACAGGCCGATCAATATCACCATCGATCCGGCGGGGACCAATCTGCTGGTGGCGTTTAATGCGCCTGCTGAACTGGATGTCTACCCGATCAATGCGGATGGATCGCTTGGCGCCAAGATTCAGCAGCAAGCGCCAATTAACACTGGTATCTACGACCATCAGGTGCGGGTGGCACCCAGCGGCCACACCGTCATCCTCGTCTCGCGCGGTAATGATGCGACGAGCACCACGCCTGAGGATCCCGGCGCCATTAAGGTTTTCGATTTCCACGAGGGCCAGCTCTCGAACGAACAGTCCATCGCCCCCCATAACGGATATGGGTTCGGGCCGCGCCATCTCGACTTCCACCCTAATTTGCCTTTGGTCTATGTCTCGATGGAGCGCGAGAATCAGCTCCAGGTTTTCAGCCTGAAGGATGGCGTTTTATCGTCTGCTCCGATTTTTGTCAGAACAACCCTTGCGGATCCCTCGAATGTTCGTCCCGGGCAGGTCGTCGGCCCGATCCATTTTTCGCGGGACGGACGATTTGTGTATCTCGCCAACCGCTCCGATGGCACTGTCGAATATCAGGGCAAGAAGGTTTATATCGGCGGTGAGAACAGCGTTGCGGTGTTTAGCGTCGACCCGCAAAGCGGCGAGCCGACGCTCATCCAGACCATCCCTACGCTAAGCTACCATTGCCGGACATTCACGCTGCATCCCAATGGGAATATGCTGGTGACCGCAAGCATCGCGCCCATGCTGGTGCGCGAGGGCGATACGATCACGCGGGTTTCGGCAGCACTTACCGTCTTCCGCGTTCAAGAAGATGGAAAGCTGACCTTCATCAAAAAATATGATGTGGATACCGCCAAAGGCCCGATGTTCTGGTGCGGACTTTTGTCGCTCGATGCCGGTTGGGGCAGCAATCAGGCCTGACTTCCCGTAAATGCGCGCCAACCGGGAAGCAGCTTACCCGTCAGGCCAATTTAAATTTAGCGTCGAGCGAATACTTGCCGGGGCCGGTGGTGAAGAGCAGGAGCAGGCCGCCCATGATGCTGATGTTCTTGTAGAAATTTATCATGTTTTCGTATTGCTCTGCTCCCGTCATTGTCCAGTAATGATGACCGATCAATGAGGTTCCGAACGTATAGAGCAACAATAAGATCGCCAATGGGCGAACAAACAGGCCAAGGATAAGTGCGACCGAAACGAAAAACTCCATGATAATCGCAATGATGGCGGCGACCGGGGGCAGAGGGGCGCCGGCCTGCGCCATGTAGGCGACTGCTCCTGAGTACCCTGTCAATTTCATCCAACCGAATATCAAAAACAGCAGAACCAGAAGAACGCGGGAAACAAGTATCAAACCATCCCTATTATTTTCAGAATACGATTTTAACATTGCTATTTTTCCTAGTTGTCAATTCGATTGGTCAAACCAGCCTGCGGAAGGCTAAAACTCAGCCCGGTAGTGGCCTGTGTCTCGGCCGGAATATTCCCCACAATATGAGAAGCAGCAGCACCGCGCCCAGCGCGATCAAGCCTGGCAGGGCGAGGTTGCCAAGCTTCGCGAGAGCAGAGGGCGGGCCGCCCTGGCGCACGGTGGCAACATCCTGTGCGGTGACGGTGAGATTGGGGTTGCCAAAGTGCTGAAGCACATAGTTGCTCACATCAGCCACGTCCTGATCAGAAAGCGTACTCACCGGCGAGAACCCCTGACCGAACGCGGGCATGAAGGCCGTGTTGGCGCCCACGGTCCGGTTGATGCCGAACAGGATGGCCGCGATTAAGTTCGTGGGTTGCGCAGCACCAGTCGCGGTGTTTTGAAAGAGCTGTGGATAGGCGCCATCTTTGGTGCCGGCGCCAGTTGCCTGGTGGCAGCTCGCGCAATTGCCGCTGTATAGCTGGGCACCGTTGGACATATCTCCGGCGGCGTTGTTCAAAGTCGAATCAGCCGCCAAGGCGATACCGTAGGCATTGCGCGGTTTGGCTTCGGCCGTGCGAATAGGGGCGCTCGCTTTCAAATAGGCGGCGATCGCCTGCAGATCATCGTTGCTGAGGTATTGCAGGCTATCCTCAACCGCTTCGGCCATCGGGCCTGCGGCCTGCGCCTTGCCGGGAACATTGCCGGTGTGCAGATACTGCACCAATTCATCCTGGCTCCACCCGCCGATGCCGCTTACCGGGTCCGATGTGATATTGGGCGCGTACCAGGATCCAACAGCCCCGCCTGATAAGGCGCGGCCCTGCTTTTCGGCCATCATAAAATTGCGGGGCGTATGGCACGTATCGCAATGCGCGAGATTTTCGACCAGATATGCGCCACGGTTGAGCTGCGCGGATCGCGATGAGTCTGGCTGGAAGCGATGATTATCCAGGAACAGGGCGTTCCATGCCGCCATCGAGAAACGCATGTTGAATGGGAAGGGCAGGGAGGTCTTTGGTGGGGCAACGTCTACAGGCGGAACGCCTTGCATGAAATACGCATAAAGTGCTGCCACATCCGGGTCCGACAGCCCGGCATAGGAGGTGTAAGGCATGGCGGGATAGAGATGCGTGCCGTCCTTGCGAATGCCTTCGCGGATCGCGCGCGCGAAATCTGTTTCGCTGTAATTTCCGATGCCGAATGTTTTGGACGGCGTGATGTTCGTCGAATAGATGGTCCCGAGCGGCGAGCTTATTCCATACCCGCCTGCAAAATTCTGGCCGCCATTCGGGGCCGTATGGCAGGCGGTGCAATCCGTGGCAGTGGCCAGAGACTGACCTTGTTTCGCGAGGTCGGATGTGGAACTACTCTGTCCCGCCGCTCCGCCAGTGCTGATGGCGAAGGCGATGCCCGTGGCAAAAAGCACATTTCTGGCGCGGATCGATGCGGCCGCGCATGACGCATTAGTTGCGCGTAGGAAGGGCATTTTTCTCATACTCATGTCGTTTCGTGCATGTGTTGTGCGGTTCGCATGGCCAGCGCGAGGGCGGTGAGCGTCGAATTGCAGGTGGCGGCGGTCGGCATCACGCCAGTGCTGACGATGAACAGGTTCTCATGGTCATGCGTACGGCCAAACTTATCGACGACGGAATCACCAGGGTCGTTGCCCATGCTCATCGTGCCGGTAATATGCTGGTTGTTGGCGTAGGCCCGCTCCGGCGAGTAGCGCAGATTTGTGCCGCCCATCAACTGTGCGATGTGTGTATATTCGAGTCTTGACGCGTCCATGCCTTTATTTGTGTAGTCGTCGAACGAATAGTAGACCTGCGGCTTGGGAATCCCCAGTGCGTCCTTTTGCGAGCTTAACGTGACGCGGTTTTCCGGGTTTGGCAGCACTTCGAGTACGTTTTTAACATTCACTTGACGCGCCGCGCCGTAACGCAGGCGTGTCTGCAACTCCGGCCCGTACACACCGGCCTTGATCAAGTCTTCGGCCACGGGGCGGGATTGGTTGATGTTGGTGAAATCCAGCCGGAACGCGGCATGTTCGGAACGGAAGGCGCCATCGCGGAAGGTGTTGATGGATGTCGGGCTTTGTGGCCCGCGGCCGAGCCAGAAATCCTCATCCACATCGAATGTGAGCGAATTGCTGGGATGGTCCATCAAGTTGCGGCCAACCGTACCCGAGCTGTTGGCCAAGCCATTGGGGTATTTATCGCTCGCGGACAGCAACAGCAGTTTCGGACTCTCGATCCCATTTGCGGCAAGAATGAAAGTCTTGCCCGTAACGCGGTAGCTGTTTTTATCCGGGTCATAGTAATGCACCGCCGCGATGCGTCCCTGCGCGTCATGCTCGATTTGATAGACGACACAGTTGGCCATGATCTTCACGCCGGCAGCCTCGGCCATCTCCACCGCCACGCCACCGTCAAATTGCGCGGCGATCGGGCAGATCGGCTGGCAGTTATTGTTCCCGCAACACGCCGGGCGGTTATCGTAGGGGCGGCTGTTGCGGGCCGTTGTGTTGCTGACGACGTCGTAGCCACCCACAGCGAGCCGTTCGCGGAACCGGCGCATCGCCCAAACTTCCGCGACGGGCTCCATAGGGAAAGGCTTGTTGCGCGGCGAGCCGGTGTTAGGTGCGCCGGATACGCCGATTTTTACCTCGGCCTCGTAATAAAATGGTTCGAGCTCGTCGTAATTTATCGGCCAGTCGCGCCCCACGCCGTAGAGGGTCTTGATCTGCATATCGTTAGGCAGAACGCGCCATGCCTGGGCCGCCCAGTGCCAGGTGGTGCCGCCCACCATCCGGATATATTCCGCTGGATAGGGGGCGGGTCCAGTCTGTACGAGATAACCATTGTCATGAGGCTGAAACCTTGGGTGCGGCGCCCATGCGGTTGGCGGATAGGGGTTCATCCAGCTACCCTTATAGGCCCCGTTGCGGTAACTATTCACGATATCCCCGCGTTCGCGCCGCGGGCCGGCCTCCAGGACCAATATCGAGGCACCCTGCGTTGCGAGACGCTGCGCCGTTAACAAACCGCAAATGCCGGAGCCGATCACGACAATGTCGGCGGAAAGCTGATCAGACATCGTATGTCTCCCTAAACCGGTTGCGACGTCCAACTGCCATAGGCTCCGAAGCAGAAGCTTGGCGGAGTCAATTTATCGCTCACAACGATGTTCGTCAGATCCGTCTCGAAGGCGATGCAACGCGCCGCATCGCCAGTGCCGACGACGCCCATATACCAGGCGGTCACAATTTGCCGGGGCAATGCAGCCAAGTCGGAATGTGTACCGTCGAGCGTGGCTTGTAGCGAGAGTGGATCGATATTTTGTTGGCTGATCAACGTAGCGAGTGCCGTGACACCAGCAGTGAATTTTGGATCATTGGTGTTGAGTGCATCGTAGAGGCGCGCGGCAAGGCCGGGGTCTAGCGAGGTGAAGCCGGTCAGGAGCTTTGAAACCGCCAGGAAGGCGTCGCGGGACGGGGTGGTATCGGCGAAAGCCTGTGGCGCGGTCAGGACCACGCCAGCCGCCGCCAGCCCTAACAGGAGGCTGCGGCGGGCAAGATCATAGGCACCAGATACTGGTACGTCCGGTTCCCGGCTTTCCGGGGAAGAATTTGTTGATGGCGACGACGATACGTGAATCACAGCCCCGTTCCGGCCCATAAGCGTCTCCTATCAAGTGGAGATTATTTGCAACTTATTGAATTCGGATGTTGAAGAATTCTCAGCATCCGTCGTCCTCCTATCGCAGACACTCTCAACAAATACCAGCGTCAAGATTACGTCTTGCATCTTACGCGCAGCGCATGTCAATCACTTATGCCATTTTGATGGCACTAGGCCATAGCGACCATGTTTTGGCAAGTTATTAACTCAATTTAATGGACGGATCCCAATGCGGTGCGTTAGTGAATAATCAAAATGGATGAGAAGCGGCCTGCTCGGGTTGGTAAGGCGGATGGCGTTAGTCCTAATATAAATAAAATGTCCTTCGGAGGCTTCTATGCTCGCGCCATATCTGTTCCAGGCCAATAGCAGCAACTCTATATCCAATGGCAAAAGGCGGACCTGTAATAGCAAAATCATTTGGGCGGCCATCGCTGCTGCCACATTGCTAAGCGCACCTGCCGCCAAAGCCCAGAGTTTCGACACGAGCTTGTACCAGTGGCTCAACCAGAAAACGATGACTGGAGACTGGGGGGGGCTGCGTACGTCGCTGGTCGACGATGGCATCAAATTTCGTGGTTCATATAATAATGAATTTGCGGACGTCATGTCCGGCGGCGAAAGACAAGGAAACGGCGAATCTCAGCAATTTGCTTACGGCGTGGACGTGGATCTTGGCAAACTCGTTGGGTTGAATGGTACGATCTTTCACCTTACGTTCAACTCACGGCAAGGCCGAAGTGCATCAGCGGATTTCATAGGCAACAAGTTAGCGGTGCAGGAAAACTACGGCGCCGGTGAGACCACGCGCATTACGGAGGTTAGCGTTGAGCAGGCGTTGGACGGGAATTTCGTCTCATTGAAAGGTGGTTTCTACCCAATGGGCAACGACTTCGCCGGCACCTCGTTGCTTTGTGACTTCCAGAACGTGGGCTTCTGTGCTCACCCGCAGAATCTGCCCAATAGCTCAGGCTGGTCAGACAATCCGACTGGTAAATGGGGCGGCCGCGTCAAATTCAACATCTCTCCCGTGCTGTACACGGAAGCTGGGGTCTACGACGTGAACCCGACCTATGGCCAACCCGGCAATGGTTTGAAAATGAGCACCAATGGGTCCACCGGTGCTCTCATTGTGTTGGAGACAGGCTACACCACCGCTCTGGGCATGGCGCAATTGCCTGGCCATTACAAAATTGGTGCCTATTATGATACATCGGAAGTCAAGGACGCTGCTATTCCGGGCCAATTTGATAATGGCCGGTATGGTATGTACGTGTTGGTTGATCAGATGCTCTGCAGTTTCGATGGTACTCCGAAACGTGGGTTGGTAGCACTAGGGCAGTTTTCCACCTCGGACCGCCGTACGGCGGTGTTCAAACAGACCATTGGTGCCGAGTTGATCGCTCTCGGGCCTTTCGATGTGAGACCGAGTGATTTTATCGATATCGGTTATCTCCGTGCAGGAATTAACGAACGTACCATAAATGCGGAATATGCAAAATTGGCGGCAGAGAATATCAATGAGGGTGGTTTATCGCAAGGCGAGAATCTTATCGAAGTTGGCTATGGCCTGGCGGCTACGCCATGGCTGACAATCCAACCGAACTTACAATATGTAATCAATCCGGGTGCATTCGCGTACAAGCACTATCCGAATGCCTGGGTATTCGGCCTAAAAACGGACGTGATATTCTAGGAAATGTGGACAATAGCGGATTGGGGCGTGACGGCGCGCGTACAGCTCGCTGACCGGTAAAGGAAACGGAAATGGACAAGACCCGAGACGTCGCCGTGATCGTGGGCAGCCTTAGAAAAGATTCACTTAATCGGAAACTGGCGCATGCGCTTGCCGAGCTGGCGCCGGCCAGCCTGAAGCTTTCCATCATCGAGATCGGGCAATTGTTCCTCTACGACCAGGACGGCGATGAACATCCACCGGCCGAATGGACCGCATTTCGCGAGCGGATACGCGCGGCTGATGCGGTTCTCTTTGTTACGCCCGAGCATAATCGCTCGGTGCCCGCCGCACTCAAGAACGCAATCGATGTCGGCTCCCGGCCTTATGGCAAGAGCGCTTGGAATGGCAAACCGGGCGCGGTTGTCAGTGCCTCACCGGGCGGCATCGGCGGGTTCGGCGCCAACCATCATTTGCGGCAGTCGCTTGTGTTCCTGAATGTCCCAGCCATGGCACAGCCGGAGGCTTATATCGGCGGTGCTGACAAGCTGTTCGACGCCACAGGTCGGCTCGTCAACGATGGAACGCGGAAATTTTTGGCGGGCTTCATGCAGTCCTTCGATGCGTGGATAACCGCAAATCTAAAATCATAGGCAGATGCGATCTTGAGGCAATTTTAGGGCACTGAATATGAAAATCGCACTTATTGGCGTCACGGGGCGTGTGGGATTACGTTTGACGACTGAACTCCTGGCCCGCGGCCACGCTGTAACCGGGATCGCGCGGCATGTGCCGGCCGACGTTCGCGCTGGTATTACGATTCTCCAGGCCGAAGCAACAGACACTGACGTTCTGGAGCCACTCCTTGTAGGACATGACGCAGTGATCAGCGCCGCGCGGTTTGTAACCTCGGATGCGAACGCTCTAATCTCTGCGGTGAACGCCGCCGGGGTCAAAAGACTGCTTGTTGTAGGCGGAGCCGGTAGCCTTGAGGTCGCGCCAGGCAAGGCGTTGCTGGATACGGACGGATTTCCCGAGGCCTTCAGGGCCGAGGCGAAGGCCGGCGCATTTTTTCTCGAAAGACTCAGGTCGGAGCCTGATCTCGACTGGACCTTCCTTTCTCCGTCGGCGGATTTTGCTCCCGGCGTGCGCACGGGTCACTTTCGGCTTGGCGGCGATCAATTGCTGAGTGACGCAACCGGTAAGAGTCATATTTCGATGGAAGATTACGCCATCGCGATGGTCGACGAACTTGAACGGCCAGCACATAGCCGCCAACGCTTCACAGTCGGATACTAGCGCCGCCATGGTGCAGGTTGGTTCCTCGGGACATTCACTGCTGGAAGCACAATATATCGCCGGTGCTTATGATTTCGCGTTGTTCATCGCCGACGGGGAAATATGACCATAAAGCCTTCTTCAGAAGGCGGGGAAGCTGCGCCCGCGTCCGCCGCCACCGAGCGGGCGAAACCGATCTCGCCATGGAGAGCCTTCCACCACACAACATTCACAGTCGTTTGGATCGCCACTGTGGTCTCCAATACCGGATCTTGGATGTACAGCGCGGCCTCTGGCTGGCTGATGACGAGCCTCAATCCCGATCCAGTTATTGTCGCGATGGTTCAGGTCGCGACAAGCCTGCCGATGTTTCTGTTTGCTTTGCCGGCCGGCGCACTTGCTGACATCGTTGACCGGCGCCGGTTCTTGGTCGTCGTCGAAATATTGATCACCCTTATCGCGACGATCTTTGCGTTCCTCGTCTGGCGAGGCATGGTCACACCGAGAATATTGCTGCTGTTCACATTCCTCGTGGGAATTGGCGCGGCCCTGGAGGCGCCGGCGTGGCAGCCGATTGTCCCGGCACTGGTGCCAAAGCGTGATTTGGCGCCGGCCCTGGTCGCCAACGGCTTGGGTATCAATATCAGCCGGGCCATCGGGCCCGGGCTCGTGGGCGTTTTGGTTGCCGCATGGGGTATCCCCGGGCCCTTCTGGCTCAATGCCATCAGCAACGTAGGTGTTGTCGCAGCTCTCGTCTGGTGGCGCTCGCCGCAGAAAGTCAGCCGGACGCTGCCGGCGGAGCGTTTCATCAATGCAAACCGTGACGGCTTGCGTTATGCGAATAATAATCCGCCTCTGCGTGCTACATTGATGAGGGCACTCGGCTTCTTTCTGTTCGCCAGCGCTTACTGGGCGCTCCTGCCGTTAGTCGCACGCACGCAGATCGGCGGTGGCGCTGCGCTCTACGGACTCCTTCTTGGCGCCATCGGCGTCGGTGCTCTTGCTGGTGCCTATCTTTTGCCTTGGCTCGGGCATCGGCTGGGCCCCGACCGGCTGGTGGCCGCAGGTTCGCTGGGCACCGCTTTATCGCTCCTACTCTATGGTTTGGCCCACGAGCCCTTCGCGGCTCTGGGCGCGAGCCTGCTGGCGGGCCTGTCATGGATTTGCGTCCTCTCTACGCTCAATGTGTCCGTTCAGATTGCCCTGCCTGAATGGGTGCGCGCGCGCGGACTCGCCGTCTTTGTCATGGTGTTTTTCGGCGCCGTCACCGTAGGCAGTGCGCTTTGGGGATACTTGGCCGGCTTGATTGGCCTCTCCGCCACCAATTTCGTGGCGGCCGGCGGAATTATTTTGGCTTTGCCGCTCACGTGGCGCTGGAAATTGCTCACAGCACTCGGCGCCGATCTCGCTCCATCACTGCATTGGCCGGCGCCGATCGCCATTCATGAGGTTGGTGCAGATCAGGGCCCGGTCATGGTCACGGTCGAATACAGAATCGACCCCAAAAACCGCAAACAATTTCTCACGGCGCTCGATAGGGTTGCACAGGAACGCCGCCGTGACGGCGCCTACGCTTGGGGGGTGTTCGAAGACGCTGCTGAAGAGGGGCGCATGATTGAGACCTTCTTTGTCGAATCGTGGGCCGAGCATCTGCGTCAGCATGAGCGCGTCACCAACGCCGACCGTTTGATCGAGGAGAAAGTCGATCATTTTCACATCCATGGCACACCCAAGGTTACGCACCTAATTGCTGCGGACTCATATAGAACACATGTGAGGGACGCGCCGAAGTAAGGAAGTGGATGGCTGCCCAGGGCGGCGAAAGAGCGATTATCGATATACATATATGAGGGGCTGCGGCGTCGCGCCCTAAAGGAAAGCACAGAGCCAAATGACCAAATTGATGCCCGCGATTTTCTTCGGCCACGGCAACCCGATGAACGCTGTCGGTAACAATGCCTATACCGAGGCGTGGCGGTGCATCGGCGAACAGACAGCGCGACCTAAAGCCATCCTTTCGATTTCAGCTCATTGGTACGTTCCCGGCACGGGCGTCACAGTCAATTCGTCGCCACGGACGATTCATGACTTTGGAGGATTCCCACCCGAACTCTTTGAGGTGCAGTACCCAGCACCCGGTGACCCCGCGCTGGCGCGCCGCGTACAGAAATTATTGGCACCTCTTGACGTAGCGCTGGACGCTTCATGGGGACTCGATCACGGTACGTGGTCCGTACTCAGGCATGCCTATCCCGCCGCCGACATTCCTGTTGTCCAGCTCAGCATCGACGAGACCAAACAGGCGGATTTTCATTTTGATATAGGCAAGAGGTTGGCGCCTCTCCGGGAAGAGGGTGTGCTCATTGTCGGCAGCGGAAATATTGTACATAATCTTCGTGCCTATGCGTGGGGCAGCCAATCGCGTGATCCCTATGATTGGGCTCTGCGTTTTGAGACCATCGCACGGAATAACATGCTCGCGGATGAATATGATGCGCTTGTCAATTACAAGATGCTAGGGCAAGACGCGATGTTATCGGTACCGACACCAGAACATTATTTGCCGCTGCTTTACGTTCTTGGCTGCCGCCAAAAAGGCGAAACCATTGGCTTCCCTATCGACGGCTTCGATGGCGGCTCGATTTCGATGCTATCGGTACAAATTGGATAGAGCATCGTCAATGGACCATCGTTGGTCGCGTGCACCCGATCTGAGCGTTCGAAGGCGGCCAGCGCAGCGCGTTCTTGTTAATCTGGTAAATGCTCGGCGATTGAGTTATTTGTCGTATGCGTGCCGTCCAGGAGAATCTACCCATGTGTGGATATTGTGCCATTGGCTCCCCCCAGGCTTCACAGGGTCACCCTCGTGTGTTGCAACTCCTGGAGCTGATAGAACATCCAAATGCATTGCCGGCCGATGCCGCGTTACGGATAGCTGGCGATCTACTTGCTTGGGTTGGGGAGGCACGGCCTCGGTTCCAATGTGAGGCCGTGCTCACACATGCCACACAAACGGACACCCTTGCATAGGAGAACACCACCATGCCCGCGGATCACGCAAGCTCGCTCTTGCCCGCCCCTTCGCCGGCACTCTTGGCCGAATTGGAAACAGTCTATCGCGACCTGCACGCCCATCCTGAATTGTCCATGCAGGAACAGCGCACCTCCGCAATTGCAGCCGCGTGGCTGCGCAAGTACGGGTTTGACGTGAATGAGGGCATTGGCGTCACAGGCGTGGTGGGTGTGCTGCGTAACGGCGATGGGCCGACCGTATTGCTGCGCGCCGATATGGACGGGCTGCCGATCAAAGAGAGCACGGGGTTACCCTACGCAAGCGATCGCACTGGCACCGACCGCTTCGGTCAGGCGACGTATATCGCCCATGCCTGTGGCCATGATATGCATGTCGTCTGGCTGATGGGGGCCACCCGGATTCTAGCTGAGAATCTCGGTGCCTGGCGCGGGACCGTCATGGCAGTGTTTCAGCCCGGCGAGGAAACCGCCCAGGGCGCAAAAGCGATGATCGAAGATGGGATGGTCAAGCGCTTCCCCAAGCCGGATGTCTGTCTGGCGCAACACGTGATGCCATTTTCAGCGGGGCAGGTGGGCTGGCATATCGGCACCATGCTTTCGGCCGGAGACAGTTGGGAAGTAACGCTGTTTGGCCGTGGGGCGCATGGATCAATGCCGCAAAAGAGCGTCGACCCGGTTGTGATGGCTGCGTCGGCGGTGATGCGCCTGCAAACCGTGGTTTCCCGTGAGGTGGCAATGACCGACTCCGCGGTAGTGACGGTGGGCACGATGCAGGCGGGCACGAACGAAAATATCATCCCAGACCATGCATTGCTGCGTCTCAATGTCCGTACGTTCAAGGATGAAGTTCGCACACGGGTACTGGGCGCCATCAAGCGTATTCTAGAAGCCGAGGCCATGGCCTCTGGCGCGCCGAAGCCTCCGGCCTTTTCAGTGTTGAGCGAATACCCGCTGACCCGCAATGACGCGGTGGCGACGCAACGGGTGGTCAAAGCTCTGGAGCGGCGGCTGGGCAGCGCACGGGTGAACGAGGTCGGCCCTGCTACCGCGAGTGAGGATTTCGGATTGTTCGGTACGGCCTGGAACGTTCCATCGGTATTCTGGGTCATTGGCGGTATCGACCCCGACATCTATCGGCAGGCTGAAGCGGCCGGTAAGGTGGATGAGCTTCCGGCCAATCATGCCCCCAACTTCGCCCCGGTGATCGATCTGACGCTGTGCACAGGGGTGGAGGCAATGCTGATTGCGGCGAACGCTTGGCTGCAACCCGTCCCAGCAGGTGCTGCGTGACCGCGGTTTCATCGGTGGCGTTGCTGCACGGGGAGGTGCTGCAGACGCTAATGGTCGTGCTTGACTGGGTGGGAACGCTGGCGTTCGCGCTCAGCGGTGCGGTCCTCGGTGTGCATAAGCGGTTTGACCTTTTCGGTGTGCTGTTTCTTTCTTTCGTGGTTGCGGTTGTCGGCGGCATGGTGCGTGACGTGCTGATCGGTGCTGTGCCGCCCGTGGCGATCACGCATATTCATTACTTCCTGATCTCCATTATTGCGGGCCTGATCACATTTTGGTGGTATCCGCGCTTGGCACCGTTAAAACATCAGATGATGTTGTTCGACGCCGTCGGCTTAGCGTTATTCGCCGTGACGGGGACGCAAAAGGCGATCGATCACGGTATTAATCCCTTGATGGCGGCTATTCTTGGTATGATCACGGGCATAGGTGGAGGCATGGCACGCGATGTGCTGGCTGGCGATGTGCCCTTCGTGCTGCGCGGAGACCTCTACGCCATCGCAGCACTTGCCGCCGGTGCGACGGTCTCGCTTGGGTATGTGCTTGGCATTCCACCGTCTGTGCCGATGCTTCTCGGTGCCGCAATCTGCGTGTTCCTGCGCCTGATGGCGATCTATCGCGGCTGGCGCGCGCCGGCTTCGCGGTGGGGTAAGAACGAAATTTCATGAAGCGCGCGCCATGCCGACGAGCCGCTTTCCCGTTCGTTCAGAACGTGGCGTTTGTTTTTATGCCGAAAACCCAGGCGTTGGGGTAGTGTGTGTAAGCGAATGCACCCGGATTGATTATATATTGGAAGTTCGGCTGAATTGTTAGCCATGGCGTTGCCGCCATGCCATAACCAGCTTCGATAACCTCTTCGCCTCCAGACAGACTTTCCTCGCTGAGGTCATCGGTGGCCTGCTTGGTGTATTCTGCAGTGATATTGCGATGGTTAATGCCGGCACGGGCATAGCCGATGTCAATAAAATCATTCGGCCTCGCATCAAAAGGCCCAAGGGCGATCAGCTCGGCACCAATGATTTGGGTGAACACCGAGGTGCGGCAATCAGAGTAGGAAAACTGCCCCAGCGCCACCAGGCCGCGCTTGGGGGTGCCGTCGAAACTGAGGATCATCTGGTCACCCAGCAGGTACATACCATACCGTCCTTTATCAATTTGACCGGGCACAACAGCGTCGGCCACGCTCGAGGTATCGTAATAACCACCTATTTTGTAATGGCCAGGCAATTGCGCCATGCCCAGGGCGGTGGTGTAGCCCGCCTCAAACACGAATATCGCACCTGTGGAACCATCGAGGCTCATCTTCAGGCCGCTGTCATGCGCGTTATAGCTCGGGTTCACGTCGAAGACACCCGCTTGGGCGTATAGATCAGGAGAGATATTAAGCCTGACACGGCCACCCCATTTGCCGGTCGGATTGTTTGACCAACCGGAACTCTTCGTCAGATTTGCCGGGTGGCTACAGAAGCTGTTGTTCTCGAAGTCGCAAAGCAGCGGCGTAAAGGCAAACTCAGTGCCCATTGGGTAGAAGCCCATTTTCAGTGAGATGAAATTGCTGTCGAGCGCCTGCTCAAGGCTAAGTTCCGCAATGCGCGTGGTCTCTCCACCACCGTAGATTTCCTGTACCGACACCTTGTTGCCGATGAAATCGGCTGATGCGCTGCGACCTTGCCGCGAATTGAACGTGAGGTGAAAGACTGTGCCGTCCAATCCGGCGAGTTTGCCCAGATCTGCGTCCACGCCGTAAGCAAATTGCTGGGCCTCGCCGTTTCCCTGTCTTTCACCGCCGGAGAAGGCGTCTGCAAATTCATTAACATAAGAGGCACGAAGATCGATGCCGCGATCGACCAGCGCCGGGCGTAGGCCGCCCCAGTCTCCGGTCATCATTTTCTGGTTGAGCCACTGGTAAAGCATCGGCTCAACAGTTTGTGCTTTGGCTGCAGGCGCAGTGAGCAAGGCAACGGCCGCGATCGCCGCCCAGGCAACGCTACTGTCACGAGCCGGTCTTTTGCCAATGGGTTTGGTGTTATTGCGAATAATTTGGAACAGATCTGGCGTGCCCATTAAAATCCTCCGAGGAGCATATGTGCTTCAGCCTGAGCTTTTTCTAAATCCTCTGATTTTCAGGCGGTTTGTCAACGGCGGCAGGAGAGGCGGGCAGTTTGGATGATGTTGGCCGCAATCCAAAAACGGATTTTACGCACACCCGCTATCCGAGGCAACTGGCAAAAGTCTTGCGACAACGCATAAGCATGTCGAAACCATCTACCGCGCCTTCGCCATGAACAGCCGTGCCGCGCTGATGGCATTGTGGCTGGCGGGCGGCTGAAGCGATAGGGTGGAGGGCTGGCTTCAGGTGTCAACCCGCTGCTGGTGGGCCTGAAGATCGAACTCGGAGAGGCGAAGCCGCTTTTCGAAGCGTTCCAGGTTTTTGGCGTCGGCCGCTGCGATGAAGCGCAAGGCGCGGCATTCGATGTCGTCCCCGCCGTTAGCGCTCAGCAGGCCCCGGGTGGCGATGCGCCGCTGCCAACGGGCCTTCAGGGCGAAGCGGAGGTAGATGACCATGGGGACAGAGGGGTCGCGCTTCTTGAACATCCTCGCGGTCTCGGTTGAGCTGTACTTTGTCCCAGCCAGCCGGTTCATCCCGAGAGCGATTTCGCCATAGGTGAGGCCGAGCAGCTTGCGGAGCGCTTCTGCTTGGGTTGGTGTCATATTCTTCATGAGCAGAGGGTAGCCAGACCTCAATTGGAAGCCAAGTGGCCGGCCGGGAGAATTTGACTTATACTGGCCATAGATGGGCGGCCCGCGCGCTTACTGGCGTGCTTGTCCACATTGGCCATCAATCACGCGCAGAGTGGTATCGCGCTGATCTGGGCCGCCCTTTCAGCCAGCATCTTGCGCAAAGCGGAAGGGATCTGCCGGGCTGCCTTCGCCCTTGGATACGGCATTTCGACAATTCCGGTTTTGTTGCCGGGCAGAGCTTCATGCTCATCCCAATTGTCAAAATTCATGCGATCGACATTGTCGACGAAGCTCTCCGAGGGCACACCCTCGGAGATCAGCAGTCCATGCGTTGCCAGTTCCACATGGAAGTAGGTGAAAAACTCGGGCAAATTCGTTTCCCGCACAATGCTCGTACCATTCACAAGCGCATTGGCCTGGACAAGAATGCCGTCGAGAAACAGCGCGTGATTGGGAGAGACCAGCAGGTCGCGCACCGGCAATCCCTCACCCAGGGCGCCTGCCTTGATCCGGATGGGCGCGCTGGCTTGCGGATCGGCGAAGCGGCTGGAGACCGTGCTGCGGCCGAGCCAGATGACCGGTTGCGGGGCGCCGCCGGCTGTGAGCACCGGGTCTCCGGCTGTGAGATCCTCAACCGCGACCTCGCCTGCCGGGGTGGCGATACGGGTGCCGGCGAGGAAGCATAAAGTAATATCCGTGCCGCCGTTGCCATCGGACGAGAGTTGGAAGTGATCCTCCGCATAATTGCCGGTCAGTTGTTGCGTGTAGACGGTGCCGCCTTCGGTAACCGTCAGGACATCCGTGCTGGAATCCCAGCTTGCCGTTCCGCCGCTGGTGTAGGTCAACACCCCCGACACCACGTCGATCACCCCCCCGGCAAGCAATGTTGTCCCGCTGGCGATGCCGCCGGCATTGATCACCAACACACCAGCGCTACCCACGGTGGTGCTGATAACCACGCCGCCGCTCTGGACTCTTTCCGTTGCGGAGCCAGCGCTGCCGCCACTCAGCACGGCACCGGTCGTGGTAGCACTAACAGTGCTCGTATCACCACGAGCTTCAAACACCACCAATTCTCCGCCGCGCACTATGGTGGCAACCGCGGATCCTCCATCCTCGACGAGTTCCTCGCCAAAAACCCCCGAAATAATGGTGCCACTATCGACGCCGCCTGCGTTGACCATGGCGCCATTGTTGAGAACGATGCCGAAGGCTGTGCCGCCCTCAATATCCAAGTTAGCCGTGCCGTTGTCATCGCCGATGATCGTTGCGCCGCTGACGGTGCCGTAGACAACAAGCTCACCGATGTTAACGGAGGTAACATTGGCGTTGCCACCCGACGAGACCGTGAAGACAGCGCCACTGGATACAGTAACACTGGTGGCGGAGCCGCCGGAAGATATATTGGCCGTGCCGCCGCTACTGACGATGGCGCTGACGATCGAGCCGCCACTGTTAACATCGAGATGCCCGCCCGACAGAATGATGCTGGCCGAAGCGGTGCCGCTGTTATAAACCTCCAGCCCCGCATCATTCGCTGTAACGCCAAGCGCCGTGCCGCCGGAGGATATGACGGCGTTGGTGCCCTGAAAAATTGTCGAACCGCTCAGCAGGCCATTGGCTTCGACCACCACGCCGTTCGTGCCGCCATTGCTGATCGTCAGGCCAACCGCCGTGCCGCCGGAAATAAACACGGTGCCGCCGGTGACCGTTGTACCGCTGGCGATGGCGCCGGAATAGATGTTTTCGATGCCGGACGCGCTGACAGTGGCGTTGACGGTGGAGCCGCCAGAGTAAACATCGAGATGCCCGCCCGCCAGGACAATGCTGGCCGAAGCGACGCCGCTGTTAAAAACCTGGAGTCCCGCACCGTTAGCGGTAACGCCGCTCGCCGTGCCGCCGGAGGATATGAGGGCGTTCGTGCCAAAATCAATCATCCCGCCGCTCAGCACACCACCGGCTTCAACCACCACGCCGCTCGCGCCGCCATTGGAGATCGTCAGGCCGAGTGCCGTGCCGCCGGAAACGAGAACCGTGCCGCCGTTGACGACGGGACTGATGGCCGTGCCGCCCGATAGAACAGTAATGATGTCACCGGTGCCTGCGACAAGCCCACTGCTGGTAATGCCTGAGGAGACAATAAAATCGGTCATATTCTAATCCACATGGCTAAATTGAAAAAATGATGCCCGGCGCCACGAAACACGATGCCCGTGGCGATCCCAGACTGGGCTGCCGGGGGACGGGCGCCGAGGTGCTGTGCGGCGCCCTCTGGCAAAGGCCGTTCGTGGTTCATGTGCGCCTCAGCGAAGATTTGCAGGCACAACCGTTGTGCCAACTCAACGGCCATTATAAAGCCGGCCGGCACTCGCATTTGGTCCAGCGTCTCGCGATATTTTTTTATTTATAGACTGTACGTCCCAACACCGAGAGGACCGCCAAGCCTGCCGATACTGACGTAAAATGCGGCAAGCTCAATATTTAGCGCGTCCTGCCGCGCTCCAGGCTCATCTGGCGCATCTCTCCAGGCTTCATGCCATAGGCGCGCTTGAACATCCGGTCGAAGGTTGAATGAACGGAAAATCCGCTCCGGAAGGCAATCTCGTTGATGTGGAGATGGTTGTACCGGCTGGCACCGAGCATCCGGCTGGCATAGGCGAGACGAGCCAGCCAGATGCACGCGGCAACACTTTCACCATGCTTGGCAAACGCGCGGTAAAGCCCGGTACGCGACACCCCCAGATGCAGCGCGACAGATAACGGATTGGTGCCGCAATTCGTGCAGGCCTGGGCGATATATGCTTTTGCCGCTTGGTACAGTCCTTCGTCCAGCACCGCGGCATCAACAGGGGCGGCGGCCTCCTCGGACAGCGCGGCAAGCGCCAGTTGCATCGCAATGTCCATCGCCAGAGCATGCTGCTGCGGCTGCATATGCGTGGCATGGTCCATGGTCGCCTGCATATGCGCGCGTAAAATACCCGCAATGCCGTCGTGCCGCATCAAACGCCCGGCGAGCAGGCCGGGGTTCGGACATATCGTTTTTACCCTCGCCCGCGGGATGAACAGGCTGATGGCCCGGTGTTTTTTTCGGTTTATCTCGGTCGCTACGGCGGAGTCGTGGATCATCATATCACCAGAGCCCAGCACCAGTCTTGTAGCACGGTGCATCATTTGGGTGGCTGAGGACGTAACCGAGAAATTGAGGCTGATATCATCGCGTCCATCGGACCGGCAACGCGCCGCATCGCGCCGCATCATCTGGGCGCTACCGCTATGGTCCAGCAATTCTGCGCCACGCCCCGCCAGCCGTGTCAACCTGGCGTTAAAGGGCGCGCTTTCATCGCGCCCGGGCGCAGTATCAAGCCGGCGCAGCACGCCGCTATGCCAATAGTCGATGCGCTGCGCTGGGGGAACTGAGTCAGTCGAAAAAGACGTAAGAGACACTGCGCCCACCTCTGGTGGCGCGTCTGACGGGCCATCACGCTCGGGAATATGGGTCATCTCAGAAAAATTAACATCAATCCTCCGCCTGTGAAAGCAGCAATGTTGGGGTATAATGCCAAGATTTTGGCCGTGCGCGGTGACGCAGGATCGGAGAGATGTGAAGAAGCCTCGGCGCACAAGTTTCCCCTTCAACAGCCGCGATCTCGGCATGTTAGCGGTGGATGTCAACGCCCGGCGCGGCCGTGTGCCGAACTATATTTTATCCGGTTTTATGCTAAACGCGCAAAAATCCCGCAGCGTCTTTATGTGATGCCGGGTACTTTGTTCGTTATCATGACTGGCAACATGCTGAGTTACCCGCGGATTCCGTTCGGCCCAAATCATAAGGTGCGAATATTTCCCCGGTAGCCCCATTTTTCATGCGCAGGACGTATATCGCGGCGGGCGGCGGAAATCCGCCAATGCCGGGAGCGCCTTCGCGCCGATATGCCTGATCGGCCAATATAGTTTACGTTCTCACAGGAGAATTCCATGTATCTTCGTCAACAACATGCGGCACCGGACAGCGTGCCTTCCCTTTCCGACGCCGCATCGGAGGACGACCCAAGTACGGCGCTCATTGCCCATGCCGGGGAGGTTGCAAACGACCACGTCGTGATTCTCGGTCACAGCGCACCGGCCATTATTTATTCGCTGATCAGGCGCGGCTGTGTCTCGGCCACCGAGCTGGGCCGCAACGATCGTCCGGAGGCGCACACCGCCGATCTGGCCATCGTGCCGGCTGTTGCCACGCTCGATGATGCGGCGCTTGTCATCCGTCACGCCAGACGCGCGTTGATGACAGCCGGGCGCATTGTGCTGTGTATCGCGGCGGGTCCGTCAGGCCGGCTGGCGCGGGGCGTATCATCCTTACTGCTTCAGCAAGGATTTTCCGCCATCAGATGGCGCCGCCGTGGCGGCAAGACCGTGGTTTCCGCCGCATTGCCCGGCTTTGGTGTGCTGACCCATGCTTAAGCCCAGACTTAGGCCACAACAGGCGCGCACAGCACCCCCTCTCCCCGGACTCGGTGTGTCATTACTCGGTATGTCATTGGCGGCTTTGCCCACACCGTTCCGGGACAACCAGATCGACGATGCCGCGCTGGCGAGACAAATAGAACGCCAGATCACGAGCGGCACGTCCGGTCTCGTCGTATGCGGCAGCACCGGGGAAGCAGCCGCACTCACGCCGGCCGAGCATGAACAGCTTGTCCGCATCGTGGTCAGCGTCGCTGCCGGCCGCGTCCCCGTCATTGCCGGCTGCACCTCCGCCGCCACGGCAAATGCCGTGGCCCTGGCAGTGGCAGCCACGCGTGCCGGCGCGGACGGGCTACTCTGCGCCGCCCCGCCTTACTGCAAGCCGACGCAGGAGGGGATTGCCACGCATATCGGCGCGGTGGCGCGGGCCAGCGGCCTCCCCGTTATCCTGTATGACGTCCCTGGGCGTGTTGGCGTGGCAATCGCCGATGCCACCGTGGCGCGCCTGTTCGAAGCTGGTTCGATCATCGGCATCAAGGACGCCACCGCCGATCTGTCCCGCCCGCCCCGGTTACGCGCGCTGTGCGGTGAGCATTTGCTTCAGCTCAGCGGCGATGATGCGACGCAACTGGCATACCGCGCCATGGGCGGACACGGCTGCATATCCGTGGCGGCGAATGTGGCGCCAGCGCTTTGCGCCCTGCTGCACCGCGCCTGGGATGAAGGTGATCTCGCCACCGCGGCCGAGCTTCGGGACCATCTTAGCCGTCTCCACACGGCACTGTTCGCAGAGACCAATCCGATCCCCCTTAAGGCAGCCCTGGCCGAGCTTGGCCTGTGCGGCGCCGCCGTGCGCGCACCTTTAACGCAGGCGGAGCCCGCCACCGTGGAGCGGCTTCGGCATATGCTGCAGGGGATAATGCTGCTGGAGACAGCACGCGGGCGCGCTCCGCCGGCTTACCGCCCTGTTGTAAAGCGGAGGTCAGCGTAGCGGCGGGTTGAGAGGGGTATCCTACCCACGGGTTTGACCGGGAGAGCAGCCAGCGTGGCGGGAGCTGCACGAGGTGAGTGGCGAAACGCTTGCAAGATCCGGAGCGATCTGCAACTTAAGAGGGCGTGTATTAAATCCATAACATCACACGTTGTAAACAGACGGTGGTTCCCATGGCGTTCGTTATCAAGCCGCTGAACAGTTTTAAGGCGCAGCCGCAGGGCCAGGAGCCCGAAAAACTGTATCTCTATTCGGTCGACCCCCTCTCCCTTGAGGAAGAGGATGGGTTCAACCTGCGCTATTACGACGACCCAAAAGTCATCGCCCATATCGAGGCGTTCTGCGCCTCCTACCTGAGCGGGCGCCATGTCCCGCCCATGGTGGTGCATGCTGACGGCGAGGGGCGGCTCACGATCATCGAGGGTCATTGCCGCCGGCGCGGCCTGCATCTGGCCATCGAGCGTGGAGCGCGCATTCCCCTCGTCAGCGTCATCCCCTTCCAAGGCAACGACGCCCAATGCGTGGAGCTGATGCTGCGCTCGGCCCAGGGGCTGAAGCTGGAGACGCTGGACATCGCGCGCGGCTATTTGCGGCTGGTGAATATGGGCTACACGCCCGCCGCCATCGCCACCTCGCAGAACAAGACGCTGGCGCGGGTCGAGCAGCTCCTGCTCCTGGCCACGGCCGGCGAGCGTATCCAGGCGCTGGTGCGCAGTGGCCTGGTCTCGGCCGATGCCGCGATCGAGGCGCTGCAAACGCATGGAGAGGCGGCCTGGGAGGCGCTGAACCAGCGGCTGGACAAGGCGCGGCTGGAAGGACGGCTGCGCATCACCAGAACCAGCGCACCCCGCACCGCACCGCCGCGCCGGGTGGTCGATACGGTTTTCGCCCAGGTGGAGGCCGCCATTGCCAGCATGCCGGAAGACCTGCGCCACCAAGCCGCGGCACTGCGGAAGCTGCCCGAGGCGGAGCGCGCCACAAAAACCGTGGAGGTGAGTGCGCAGGTGCTGATCGGGCTTATGCAGGCGGCCCGCGAGATTGAGACCATGAAGCGCAGGCGGGCCAAGCGGCTGCAGCGCAGCGAGGCGGCGGCACAGGCGGTGACGCAGGCGGGGGCAAGCCCCGAAACGCTGGTCCCGGCGTAAAACCCCGCAGCGCTTTCTTGGCCCGCCTGGCTCACGCCTCTATATAAAGGGTATGGCAAGTTTCAGCATCAGGCATGCAACGACGTATTTATATCGGCGGCCGGTGCAGTTGGGACCGCACCGGTTGCAGCTTCGCCCTCGGGAAAGCCGGGACATCAGGATTATAGCCATGGATGTGCTGGTAACCCCGCCTGGTGTGGTGACCTGGGCGAATGATGTGTTTGGCAACGCCATTGCGACTGCGACATTTACCGCACCGACCGACCGGCTAATGATTGAAAGCCGGGTGACGCTTGAGCATAATGCCGTGCCCTGGCCGCAGTTTGACGTGGCCTTCAGTGCATCCTCCTTTCCATTTGCCTATGCGCTGGACGAGATCTCCGATCTGGGCGCACTGATGATCCCGCAATTTGCCGACCCGGCGGGCCGGCTGCCGCGTTGGGCGCAGGGGTTTATCCGGAGTTCGCCGACCAACACATTGGCGTTGTTGAAAGATATCAACGCCTCGATCCTGGCCTGGGTTGAATATGAGGCGCGTGATGACGAAGGCACGCAAGCGCCACTCGCCACACTGGACCGCCGGCGCGGGTCTTGCCGCGACATTGCGGTGCTGATGATCGAGGCGGTGCGGTGGCTGGGGTTCGGCGCCCGGATCGTTTCCGGCTATCTGATCAACCGCAACACGGGCGCTGTGGGGACGGATGGCACCGGCTCCACCCATGCGTGGGTGGAGATATTCCTGCCCGGTGCGGGCTGGATCACCTTCGACCCGACGAACCGGACGGTGGGGGATTTCAGCGTCATCCCCATCGCGGTGGCGCGCGATATCAAGCAGGCCGTGCCGGTCTCCGGCAGTTTTGCGGGGACCGCGGATGATTTTGTAAGCATGGCGGTCGAGGTGTCGGTTTATTGACGTAACGGCAGAAGCTATTCGCTTCCGCCAGCCTAGAGCCTGATCTGGATCAATGCGGTAGGGCGGTTTTCCTGCAAAGGATGCCTGCAATATCATAACCCAGGAGGGATTTCATGGACCAGCCAGTCTCGTCAGCCACGCCGGTATCCGCTCCAGGCGGCGGTGTTAGCGTCCAGCCGGAGAGCCGTAAGCTCGGTGTTGTTCTATTAACCGGCGTGGTTGTCGGCTCGATGATTGGGGGGGGATCATTCAACCTACCTGCCAACATGGCTGGTGGTGCGGGTTTGGCGGCGATTGTCATTGCCTGGGTCGTGACCTTCGTCGGCATGTATTTTCTATCCAATAGTTTCCGCATCCTCTCGGATAAGCGGCCGGACCTAAAAGGCGGCATTTACTCTTATGCCGCCGCGGGTTTCGGGCCATTCGCCGGCTTTCAGATGGCCTGGGGCTACTGGCTTAGTTCGGCATTCGGCAATGTCGCCTTCGCTGTCCTGATCATGCAGATTCTGAGTTATTTCTTCCCGGTGTTCGGCAACGGTCAGAACTGGCCATCCATCATCGGTGGCTCAGTCCTTATCTGGGTGATGTTCGGCATCGTGCTCTCGGGCGTCAAACGCACTGCGGCACTTAGTGTGTTGGCGAGCATCCTGAACATCACCACCATCAGCCTGGCGCTCATCGTGATGGCGTTTTTCATGACCGGCGGCAAATTCACTTACGACATCTGGGGCCAGCAGCACCATCTGGGTAGCGTTTTTACCCAGGTGAAAAGCACCATGCTGGTGACACTCTGGGTATTCATCGGCATTGAAGCCGCGGTTGTTCTTTCTGATCGCGCAAAGAAAATGTCTGACATTGGCCCGGCCACGTTCATTGGCCTGGGGGTTTGTACCTTGCTCTACGCTTTGCTTTCGATTCTGCCGTTCGGTATTATGCATCAGGGTGACATCGCCGGCCTCAGCAATCCGTCGACCGCTTATATTCTCTCCTCCGTGGTCGGCAAATGGGGGGCGGTGTTCATAAATGTTTCGTTGCTGCTGGCGGTATTAAGCTGCTGGCTGGCCTGGACGATCCTGGTCGCCGAGCTGCCTTTTGAAGGAGCCAAAGATGGGGTGTTTCCGAAATTTCTGGCCAAAGAGAACCGTTTCCACGCTGCCGCGCCCTCGCTGATCGTCTCGAGCATCGTCATGCAAGCCACATTGTTCATTGTGCTGTTCGCGCATAATGCATGGCTGTGGCTCGTGGATATTACCGGCGTGATGATCCTGCCGCCTTACCTTGCAAGCGCGCTGTTTTTGATGCTTTACGCCTCGCGCCCAGACTATGTCGCCACGCACTCTGAAAGCCGCAAGGCAGCGATTATAACCGGCCTGCTGGCGGCGGTTTATTCCACCTGGCTGCTCTATGCGGCGGGGCCGGAGTTTTTGCTGATGTCCACGATCGTGTTTGCCGTTGGCGTTCCTGTTTTCTGGTACGCAAAGCGGGAGCATTTTCCGCAGCAAGCGGCATTTTCGGGGCGAGAGAGGGTTGCGGTTGGCGCGCTTGCCGCCGTCGCGGTCCTGGCTCTGGTGCTATTCGCCAAAGGCATCGTCACAATCACCTAAAACTGGCACTTGAAACTGGCTGTGCAAGCTTGGGCGGCCACCGGTTTGGCCGCCCAAGCCTCTTGCCATGTTTTGGCATAACAAAAGCATTTTCGGCGGAAGAGGCCACCAGTGCCATCGGCGCCGGTTTGTCTTCTCCTGGAATGGTACGATGCCGGTTGGCAGGAGGATATTGCGGCCATCATTGGCACCTGCAGAGCCCGCGGCGTGGACGCGCCGATTTTTGTTTTGGTGAAAAGCCGTTTTTTTCAGGACATCCCAACACAGGTTCTTGAATAAATTACCGGTACCATTTTCCTGTATCGAGGATATGCCGGATTTCATCGCCGGGCCTGTACGATCTGTGCCAGACAATGCATGAATTCTACCGCGATCATCAGGTACGGGATTTACAACACGCGCAGTTCCGGCCGGATCATTTTCCAACCATCGCGATGACGCCGCAAGCAGCGACCCAAAGCTTTATCCGTAATGAAGTTGACTTTCTGCCGATCCGCGACATTCATAACCGTATTGCCGCAACCCTGGCCCTCGTCTATCCGCCCGGCATTGGCGTTATCGTACCCGGTGAGCGCTATGACGAGCGCGCCAGACCCATGCTCGATTATCTTATAATGTTTGAGCAAGCCGCGAATTTATTCCCCGGCTTTGACAGTGAAATTCAGGGTATTTACCGCGAGACCACTGGCGGTCGCATCAGCTTCCACACCTATGTGGTTCAGGAACATTCACGATGGTTTTGCCGTGCTTCAGTTTTACCGTGCTTCAGGCGAGGGCGTGCTGGCCGCCATCGACGGGAATGATGGTGCCGGTGATGCGGCGGGCACCGTCGCTGACCAGGAAAGCGGCCAGGGCGCCGACATCTTCGATGCTGACGAGATCGCGGTCCGGTGTGGCGGCGGCCTCGGCGGCGAGAAGTTCGTCGAAATGCGCGATACCGCTGGCGGCGCGGGTTCTGATCGCGCCTGGCGAGATTGCATTGGCGCGGATGTTTTTCGGCCCCAGCTCCACGGCGGCGTAACGTACAGCACTCTCCAAGGCGGCTTTAACCGGGCCCATCATGTTGTAATGCGTCACGACGCGCTCTGAACCGTAGAAACTAACCGTGAGCAGGCAGCCGCCGGAGGTCATCAGCGGTTCCGCGAGATGCGCCATGCGCAGGAAGGAGTGGCAGGAGATGTCCATGGCCAGGCTGAAGCCTGTGTCGCTGCAATCGACGACGCGGCCGTGCAGATCGTCGGCCGGTGCGAAGGCGATGGCGTGGAGCAAAAAATCCAACCTTCCCCAT
Source organism: bacterium (assembly GCA_026224825.1). Classification (GTDB taxonomy): domain Bacteria; phylum Pseudomonadota; class Alphaproteobacteria; order Acetobacterales; family Acetobacteraceae; genus Acidocella. Next base: position 80,127 of record JAMFRO010000088.1, read on the forward strand.
TCACGGGTGATCTGTTCGAACACGTTCTCGAGCTGACCGGGAATGCGAACATCACAGGGGCGTAAAAATTTGCAGCCAATGGCATCGGTGACCGGCTGTACGAAACGCAGCGCTTTTTCGTTGAGATAGGTAGCCGCGAGTTCGGCACCGGCACCGGCGAAGGCGCGCGCGCAGCCGGCGGCGATGCTGGAGTCGTTGGCGATGCCGACGACAAGGCCGCGTTTGCCGGCCAGACTCGTTGAAATAGGGAGGGTCATGAGGCTGGCTCCTGAAGGGTGTGGGCGCGGTAGGTTGACTGGGTGTGCTGGGCGATCATCGCCTCCTCATTGGTGGGAATGACGTGCACGGCGATGCGGCTGTCTGGGGTGCTGATGCGCTGGGTATTGGCGGTGTTGGCGGCGGCATCGAGATCTATGCCCAGCCAGGCGAGGCGCGCGCATACACCCGCCCGGATGGCCGCCGCGTGCTCGCCGATGCCCGCGGTGAAGACCAGCCCGTCCAGCCCGCCGAGCGCGCTTGTCAGCGCCCCGGCCTCGCAGGCGATGTGATAGGTGAAAAGATCAATCGCCTCTTTGGCATACGGGCTTTCGCTGGCGAGCAGTACGCGGATGTCGCCGCTGATGCCTGAGACGCCGAGCAGGCCGGATTGGTGGTAGAGCATGTGCTCTATATCGGCCTGGCTGTGACCTTGCGCGGCGAGATAGAGCAGCACGCCGGGGTCGAGCCGGCCGCAGCGTGTGGCCATGACCAGCCCGTCCAGCGCGCTGAAGCCTGTGGTGGTGGCAATGCTGGCGCCATTACTCAGCGCACACAGGCTGGCGCCAGCGCCGAGATGTGCCGCAATGACGCGGCCGGCTGCAAGGCCCGGCAATTGGCTGCGCAGTTGGCCGGCGATATATTCATAGGACAGGCCATGAAAGCCGTAACGCCGCACGCCCGCGGCCGAGATGGCACGCGGCAATGCGAATTGCCGGGCGACCGGCGGTAGCGTGTGGTGGAACGCGGTATCGAAACAGGCGACTTGCGGTAATGCAGGGCGCGTGGCGGCGATGGCGTGCATGGGTGCCAGGCTGGGCGGCATGTGCAGGGGGTCGAGCGGTGTTAACGCATCGAGAGAGGCCAGCAGTTCCGGTGTAACGATGGCCGGGGCGATATGATTTGCGCCACCATGCACGATGCGATGGCCGATGGCGTTTATGCTGCTGCTTTCGAGATGAGTTTCAAAGAATGTAAGAAGGGTAGCGAGTGTATCGGCAAAGCTATTTGTGGTGCAGGAATGTTCGGCAAGTATTTTGCCGTCCATGCCAGAGGCGCGAAAATGCGGGGCATCGTCGAGATTTTCGATCTCGCCGCGTATTGTCTGGGTCAGGCTTTCGGAATCCTCGAACAGCGCGAATTTCAGGCTTGATGAACCAGCGTTCAAGGTGAGGATGGATCCGTTCATGGCTTGCCCGCATGCGCCACAAGTACACCAAGTGCGCAGGAGGCCAGGCGGGTACGGGTGCTGTCCGCGCGGCTGGTGAGAATGATCGGCACTTTCGCGCCCAGAACCACGCCCGCGGCCTCGGCCCCGGAGAGAAAGATGAGCTGTTTGGCGAGCATGTTGCCGGCTTCGAGATCCGGTACCAGCAGGATATCGGCTTTACCGGCAACCGGCGAGACGATGCCCTTTTCAGCCGCCGCAACTTCGCTGACGGCATTGTCGAAGCCTAGCGGCCCGTCGAGCAGCGCGCCGGCGATCTGTCCGCGATCCGCCATTTTACATAAAGCGGCTGCGTCCAGCGTCGAGGGCAGGCGGGCGGTCACGGTTTCCACGGCGGCGAGGATGGCGACGCGCGGCTGGGCAATGCCGATAATATGCGCCAGCTCGATGGCGTTCTGCGCGATGCCGGCTTTTTCAGCGAGGCTGGGGGCGATGTTGATGGCAGCGTCTGTCAGCAACAGCGGGCGTGGGTATTCCGGCACGTCCATCAGATACACATGGCTTATCTGGCGTGCGGTACGCAGCCCGGTGGCTGTGGAGAGCACTTCATGCATCAGTATATCGGTATGCAGATCACCTTTCAGGAGCAATCCCACCTCGCCGGTGCGCGCCAGGCTGACGGCCTGTGCGGCGGCCGAAGCGGCGCCGTTAGCGTCGATGATGCGCAGAGCGGAGATGTCCAATGCAGCCGCTTTTGCAGCTTCCTGGATGAGTGTGATTGGCCCGATCAGTACTGGGGTGATCAGCCCGGTTTGTGCGGCCTCAATGGCGGCCAGAAGCGTACCGGCATGGATGGGATAAACGATGGCGGCGGCGACCGCCGTGCTGCCGGCGGCATGCGCCAGAATTCCATGCAAGGCGTCATGACGGCCGATGCGGACATCGGGCAAGATGATCCGTTTACGGCGGATTTTCTCGGTCGGCGCGCGGATTTCGGCAGTGCCGGTGATCACCGCTTTGCCATCCTGATTGGTACAGACGCAATCCAGCGTGACATCGCCCTTGGCCGGGTTTTTCGCACGCACCGTCAGTGTTGCGGTTATGGTGTCGCCAATACTGACCGGGTGGCGGAACCGCAGATCCTGGCCAAGATAAATCGTGCCGGGCCCAGGCAGTTTGGTACCCAGCACGGCAGAGATGAGCCCGGCGCCCCACATGCCGTGGATGATGATGTGGTGAAACATATCGGTCTGCGCGAAAGCAGGGTCGACATGGGCGGGATTCACATCGCCTGTGACGGTGGCAAACAAATCGATGTCGCGCTGGCAGACGGTATGCGACAGGCTGGCGGTGTCGCCGATGGCCAGTTCATCGAATGTACGGTTCTCGATATAGAGATCGGCGATGTCGGCCATTGTCTATGCCTCCAGAACATAGGTGCCGGGTGCGTCGCAAATTGCCGTGCCCATGCGGGGCGGGGTGATGGATTTCGTGGAATGCGCGCCAAGCCAGGCGTTCCATTCCACCCACCACGAACCTTCTTGCGGCGCGGTCTGCAATTGCCATTCATCCGGCCCTGGTGTGCGGGCGCCGGCCGGGCGCAGGCGCAAACGGAAATGCCTGTGGGCATGGCCAGGTTCGCTGACGATGCCGGCGTTATGCCCGCCGGAGGTGAGCACGAAAGTGATATTGCCGGGGTTGAGGAAATGCAGTTTGAACACTGAATGCCAGGGCGCGATATGGTCGCGCTCGGTGCCCACCACGAAGACCGGCAGCTTAATGTCGCTCAGCACTAAAGGTTTGCCGCCGACGTCGAACCTGCCCTCGGCCAGGTCGTTATTCAAAAACATGTGGCGCAGATATTCGATGTGCATGCGGGCCGGCAGGCGCGTGCCATCGGCGTCCCAGGCCATCAGGTCGAAGGGTACATCCTGTTCGCCGAGCATATAGCAGCGGATTGCATGCGACCACAACAGATCATTGGATTGCAACATTTGAAACGCACCGCCCATTTGCGCGCTGTCGAGATAGCCCTGCGTCTGCATGATGTCCTGGAGGAAGCTCAACTGATCCTCTGTGATGAAGAGTTGAAGCTCGCCAGCCTCGGTGAAATCAGTTTGGGCTGCAAAGAGTGACAGGCTGGCGAGGCGGTTGTCACCATCGCGCGCCATGGCGGCGGCGGCGATGCTGAGCAAGGTGCCGCCAAGGCAGTAGCCGGTGGCATGGATTTTGACCTTGCCGCAGATTTTCTGCACCTCGTCTACGGCAGCCATGATACCCTGGGTGCGGTAATCGTCGAGCGAAGTGTCCCGCATGTCGGCCCCAGGGTTGCGCCAGGAGATGCAGAATACCGTGCGCCCTTGTGCCACCAGCCAGCCGATCATCGAGTTGTTGGCGGAGAGATCGAGAATATAATATTTCATGATCCAGGCCGGCACAATCAGCACGGGTTCGGCGCTGGTTGTCTCTGTTTTGGGTGAGTACTGGATCAGCTCCATAAGTGCGTTGCGGAACACCACTTTTCCGGGTGTCGCCGCGAGGTTTTCGCCGAGCTTGAAACCCTTTGCGGCGCCGCGGGCTTGCGGTGCGGCCTTGTCGCGCATGAGGTTTTCCAGGCCGTTTAAAAGATTTTGGCCATGGCTGGTGCGGGTTGCGGCAATGACCTCGGGATTGAGCCAGGGTATATTCGAAGGTGAAATCAGATCAAGGAACTGCCGTGTTGTGAAAGCGACCATTTTTGCGTTCGGCGGGCTGACACCGCGCGGTGCATGAACAGATTGGTCCCACCATTCCTCGCCAAGCAGCACCGATTGTACGAGCAGGTTATAGGGTGGTTTTTGCCAGGCTGGGTCAGAGAAGCGATGATCTTCAGGCTTTGCGGCAATCGATGTCTCGCCGCCTGCCATCGTAGCGGCCAGGCGTTGCCATTGTTTCAAGGCCGATTGGCCAAGTGCCGCCGTTGTGAATGGGGCGTCCACCGCATGGGCGGCCCAATCCATGAACGCCAGCGCCAATGTGCTGGGGGAGCGGCCGCCGGTGAAGCGGCTCTGCCAGGCGTGCAGAATGCGGTCCAGATCTTGCGGCGTGGCGCGGGCCGGTTCGTGCCCGGCCACAGGTGCTGCAGGCGGCTTGGTTTGCATCGGCACATCTGACATGGCGCGGTCCTCTTGAGCGGTTTACCGCTTATGCTGCCGGACGTTCGATCATGCCTTGATGCAGATCATGCCTGATGATTTTATGCGGTGCAGGAGATGCTGGGCTCATCCGCGGCTATAATCGTTCCCGCTGTTTGGCGGATGATTGAAATGGCGTCGGCAAGCTCGCCGATGCCTGCGGTGCGGCCCGAAACATTCACAAAATCGCAGGCGGCCTGCACTTTTGGTCCCATGGAACCCGCTTTGAATGCGGCTGTTTGCGCTGCCAGAGACCGGGGATTTGCCCGGGTGATCTGGCGGGTATGAGCCGTGCCGAAATCCAGATATACGCCGCTGACATCGGTGAGCATGATGAACATATCGGCTTCGATCTGTGCTGCGAGTAAAGCGCTGGTGGCGTCTTTATCGATGACCGCTTCGACGCCGGTGAGTTTGCCGTCGGGCGCCGCGCATACGGGTATACCGCCGCCGCCGGCGCAGATGACAACCACACCGGCATTAGCCAGCCGCCGTATTGAGGCGATTTCCACAATCCCGAGCGCTTTCGGCGAGGCCACGACGCGGCGCCAGAATTTTCCATCCGGCGCGATCGACCAATGATGCCGCGCAGCCATTTGGTGTGCCGCCGCTTCGTCATATAATGGACCGACAGGCTTGACCGGTGTTGTAAACGCCGGATCGGTTGGATCGACCAGGGTTTGCGTCAGCAGGGTCACAATTTCGGTGCCACGGGGCAGGGCATTACGCAGTGCCAGCTCTATGGCATAGCCTACCCAGCCTTCGCTTTCCGCATCGAGTACGTCCAGCGGCAGGGCTGATTCAGCCGGGCCGGCCGCGGATTGCAAGGCAAGCAAGCCCACCTGTGGGCCGTTGCCATGGGTGATGACCAGATTATGGCCAGCCGCGGCAATATCCGCCAGAACCCGTGCCGCGATATCGATGTTATGTTGTTGAGCCGTGGCGGAGAGTACCTGCCCCCGTCGCAACAGTGCATTGCCTCCGAGAGCGATTACGATACGCATATGGTTCAGCCCAGCGTCGCGATAAGGATCGCTTTGATCGCATGCATGCGGTTTTCCGCCTGGTCGAAGACAATCGAGGCGGGACTTTCAAACACCTCGTCCGTAACTTCCATTGCGGGGAGGCCAAAGCGTTTGGCGATGTCCCTTCCCATGGTGGTTTCGGTGTTATGAAAGGCAGGCAGGCAGTGCATGAATTTGGTGAACTCGTTGCTGGTTGCCGCCATCAGTGCGGCATTGACCTGATACGGCTTCAGCAATTTTATCCGGTCCTCCCACAAAGCCTGATCTTCCCCCATCGAGAGCCAGACGTCGGTGTAGATGAAATCCACCCCATCGACGGCGCCATGTGGATTATCGTTATAGGTAACGGATCCGCCCGTGGCTTCGCCGATGGTGCGCAGATGTTCAATGAAGGATCCGTCCGGCCGCAGTGAAGGCGGTGCGCCGATGCAAAGCCGCATCCCCATTTTAGCGGCGCCGACAGCAAGTGATTTTGCCATGTTATTCCGCCCATCGCCCATGAAAGCAAAGCGGATATCCGAGAGATGCTTATGGGTGTATTCACGCATCGTCATGAAATCGGCCAGGATCTGGGTTGGGTGGGAATCTTCGGTGAGACCATTATAAACCGGCACGCCGGCGTATTTTCCCAGCGTTTCGACATCGCTTTGGGCGAAGCCGCGAAACTCAATCGCGTCGAACATCCGCCCCAATACCCGTGCTGTGTCCTTTACTGACTCGGATTGCCCTATATGGCTGCCGCTCGGCCCCATATAGGTAACATGGGCGCCTTGGTCATGTGCTGCCACTTCGAATCCGCTGCGGGTGCGTGTAGAATCTTTCTCGAATATTAGCGCGATGTTTTTGCCTTTGAGCTGAGGCATTTCAAACCCGCCGCGTTTGGCGGATTTGAGATCCTTTGCCATGCCGAGCAGATAGCGCAGTTCCGCCGGTTCGAAATCATCGAGAGCGAGAAGATTCCGGCCGCGAAGATTGATAGCCATGGGTATGGTCCTTGTTGATTAGAGGCTAAATCGCGTCACGGCTGATCGGGCAGCTCATGCAATGCCCACCCCCGCGCCCGCGGCCAAGCTCCGAGCCATTGATGGTTATGACCTCGATGCCGGCCTTGCGCAGCAATGTGTTGGTGTAGACGTTGCGGTCATAGCCGATAACCACACCCGGGGAGATGGCGAGAACATTGTTGCCGTCGTCCCATTGTTCACGTTCGGCTTCGAAGGAGTCGCCGCCCGTTGCGATCGTGCGCAGTCCGGGAATACCAATGGCCTCTGCTACAACCTCGACAAAGCATTTGGTTTCGGCCACCACGGTGACATTTTTACCATCATCGGATGGGTAAATTGAATATGGCTTGATATGGTCGACAATGTCTGGAAAAATTGTCACCAGGTCGCGGTCGCAAAATGAGAAGACAGTATCCAGGTGCATGTTGCTTCTGTCGCGCGGCATTTGTGCAGCAATCACGCGCTTTGCCGCGCCATGCTTGAACAGGCGCAGAGCATATTCGGTAACCGTCTGAGGGGTTGAGCGTTCACCCATGCCGATAAGCACCACACCATCGGTCAGCATCATGACATCGCCACCCTCAACGCTCATATCGCCCAGATGCTCCTCTGAAGCGTCGAGGTAGCGGGTAAACGTGGCGGCTTTAAAGCGCGGGTGAAAGCGATAGACAGCCGACAGATTTGTTGCCTCCGGCCGGCGCGCTGGCCAATACATCGGGTTGATGAAAACGCCTTGACCGACCCAGCAGGAGCTATCGCGGGTGAAGAGTTGGTTGGGTAATGGCGGCAGAATGAATTCGTGCGCCGCGCGCGTCACGGCAAATAATCCGCGTGGGGAAAACGGTAATTCAGCGCGTACAATACCACCCACCAGATATGCCGCGAGCTGTACGGCCGGCATTTCGTCAAGCCAGGCGCGAACCTCACCCGCGGTGCCGTGCCCCAGATGTGTAACATCAGCGCGCCGGTCCAACAGCCAACGTCGTGCTTTTGGATCAGCCATTGTTTCGGCCAGCATCGCGCCGAACTCGTGAACGATTACATTGCGGTCGCGCAGGGCATCAACGAAAGCATCGTGCTCCTGCCGGGCTTCTTTTACCCAAATCACGTCGTCGAAGAGCAGTTCGTGGCAGTTACCTGGCGTAAGCCGGGTAAGGCTGAGGTCGGGCCGGTGAACCAGCACTTCCCGCAATGCACCGACCTCGGAATAGACACCAAGCTGCGCGACGGTTATGTGAGTGTCCATTTACATGCTCCTCAGAATGCGGGGAATGAAAGTTTCCTGATGCCTGCTGCATGAGGAGGGCCCGATTTCCACCCGGACGGGATTAAAATTGTTCTTCAACCATTGAGCCGTGAGCATTGGCGCACTCCTTCAGTACCGCCATACTGGCCGGCTGGTGGGAGATTGTCGTTGATCTCGATCAATCTCCACAAAGCCACGGCTCCACAAAGCGACGGCTCCACAAAGCCACGGCTCCACAAAGCCATGCCGCCGCAGTATCGTTATCGGTCGCCAGCGGTAAGGGCGGCGACACGCTGCGGTTTAAGGAGGGTTACCTCGTGAACATCGGTGAATGCGATCAGGCCGTCACGTTTCAACTGACTAAAGGAACGGGAGACCGTTTCAATTGTCAGCCCGAGATAATCGGCAAGATCGGTGCGGCTCATCGGTAAGGACAGTTTTGCGGCGGCCGGTTTTGATGCGCCCACCGGGAATGGTTCGCTTCTTTCCAGCCATGACATCAGGAAGCTGGTCACCCGCTCGATCGCGGTTTTCCGGCCTAGCAAAAGCATCTGTTCCTGCGCAATCACCATTTCATGCGTTGCAACATCCAGTAGCTTTCTTTCAAGTGCTGGAAATTCTGCGAACACCTGCAGCAGCGGCGCCCGCTCAAACCGGCAGAGATTCACATCAGTGATGGCTTCCGCGCTGAAAGCGTATTGCGCCGATACCGCCAAGCCAAGAAAATCCCCGACGCCCATGAAGCCTGTGACCTGCCGCCGGCCATCCGCCAGCGACTTGAATACACGTACATTGCCTTGATTGACGTCATAAAAGTGACTAGCGGGATCGCCTTCTTCTATAAAAGTTTTACCGGCAGGGATAACCACACGCTGCGCCACACGCGCCAGAAACCCGATGTCTTCATCGGAAAGCGCATCGCACAGACCCACATGCCGGGCGTCACAATCCTCGCACTGGCCGGATGTTGGGCTATTGACGGGGTTTATCGTTATCGGCCGGCGGGCGAAAGGCACATCTCGCATGGTGATTGGGTCCAAGCTCATGTTGCAGGGTATATGCACCAGAATGAGATTCTTGGCCAGTGAGCATAATCTATCTCTCGGTACTGGCCCATGTCGGTTCTCATAAAAGGCAGCGGCTTGCGCTAAATCAAAGCAGAGATATCGATATCGGCTAAAGTCCTGCTCTTAAGGGGGTTTTATGCCTGATTATATTGTTGAAGCTTTATCACGAATGGCGATCAGCGATGCCTTTCCAATGATGCATCTGGTGATGCCTAAGCTGGATTTGCAGTCGTGGCAACGCTTCGCGCGCTTCACATTACACACAAGCCGGGACAGACCGGCCGGTATATTAATTGTGAGACGCAGTGCCCGTCGTCATATTTGTGGCTTGGTGTGTTACCGGCTGGCGGTTGACCCGACGTATGGCCGGATCATCCAGGCGTGCCATCTTACAGGGATCGACATCCTCAACCCTCGGCCCATCGTTTTATTGTTGCTCCAACATCTGGGCGTGCTGGCGCGGTCAAATGGCTGCACCACTGTACATATTCGAATTCCGAATGATGCGTTGGCGGCAAGTTTGCGGTCTGGCATCTTGGGAGGGTGCGGTTTCCACACACGCGTTTGCTGCTCGCTCGACATTGAATTGGCGCTAAAAGAATCGCTGCCAGGCGAAGTGATGCGCGTAGAATATATTGCAAAAGATACGCCGGTAGCCAGTTGAGGTAACGGCGTATCATTATGGTGATTTAATGTGTAGGGGGCAGCGTTTTCAGGCAAAGCGCGTGATACAATCCCGACTTGACTTCAATTCCATGAATATCGTGCGTGAAGCCCGGAAAACGCTGATCGAAAGTTTCAAGCGCATGGAGATAATCGAGCGCGGCACCATCCTTGGCACCGGCTGATTCGCCGGGCATCAACAAGGGTATGCCGGGCGGGTAAGGTACAATGCCGGTTGCCAGCGTACGTCCCGCCACCTGTTCCAGGGGCAATTGTTCAACATTGCCGCGGACGAGCTGCTCATAGGCGTGTACCGGAGAGCAGATTGGTAGCGGCAAACTGCCAAAAGCATTTTTGAGTAGAGTGCCGATACGCAGTTCCTGCATTTCGCGATACATTTCATCGGCCAGATCTTTTAGGCCCAGTGCACCGTAGCGTGCTGGGTGAGAGGCGCCCAGCGCGGGCAGTACGTGCGTCAGCGGCGCGTTGGCATCATAATCGCGCTTGAAATCCAGCAGTGCGTTTATCAAGCTGCCCCACTTGCCTTTGGTGACGCCAATGGAGAACAGGAACAGGATGGTGTAGTCTGCGGTCTTTTCGGGAATGATGCCCTGTTGATCCAGATATGCCGTCACCAGTCCCGCGGGTATGCCAAAGTTTGATCCGGTATCGATTAACCCGCCAGGGCAAACGACGGATACTTTGATCGGGTCCAACATGCAGAACCCAGGTTCGATATCGCCAAAACCGTGCCATGCCGCCTTTGGTTTGAGCAGCCAGTTTGCCGGGTCTTCAATCAACCGCTCAGGTGAGGCAGCGTGAAATGCAGTTTGCATGCCGGTGCCATCGTCGCCGGTATCCGGCTGCCAGGCACCGAAGAACCAGTCGTTTTTGTCTGCGAACTCGGCCTGCAACCTTGCCAGCATTTGCCGGAAACCTACCGCCTCGCGGATCGCTTCGGTCGTCAACGCAAGCCCGCCACCGCCATCCATCATTGCGGCACTTACGTCGTTCGAGGCGATAATCGCATATTGCGGCGAGGTGGAGGCATGCATCATGAAGGCTTCATTGAACCGGTCATGCGGCACAGGGCTACGGCCGTCCCGAACATGGATCATCGACGCCTGGGACAGGGCGGCGAGCAGTTTATGTGTCGATTGAGTTGCAAATATCGTTGGGCCGGCTTTATCATATTCCGCCAGTTTGCCGCGCATCGCATGACGGTCCTGATAGATCGGGTTGAAGCGGGCATAGCCAAACCAGGCTTCGTCGAACAGCATGCGATCCACGGATTGCCCGAGCAGGTTTTGAACGTGCGCGACGTTATAGCAGAGGCCATCGTAAGTGGAATTGGTGACCACAGCGAAGGCCGGCGTCTGGTCCGGAATGTCATGCATCAACGGATTCGCGTTGATCGCCGCCAGGATGGATTCTGGGGTAAAATCTCCGGAACGAATGGGACCGATGATGCCCAGGTGGTTGCGCGTAGGAATGAGATAAGTGGGTATAGCGCCAGTAAGTGTCATCGCATGTTCGATCGACTTATGACAATTGCGGTCGCAGAGTGTGGCCTGGTTTCGCGTTACATTGGCCATCAGAACAACGCGGTTGGAAGTGGAAGTGCCGTTGGTGACAAAATAGCTGCGGTCGGCACCAAAAACGCGTGCGGCATTTGCTTCCGCGGCACCGATAGGGCCTGAATGGTCGAGTAGAGAGCCCAACTCTCCCACCGATACGGATAGATCAGAGCGCAGAAGATTTTCACCGAAATAGGAGAAGAATGCCTGACCAACGGGTGATTTCAGAAAACCGGTGCCCCCGGTATGGCCTGGCGTATGCCAGGAATATTCATGTAGTTGCGCAAAATCAACCAGTGCGCGGAACATGGGCGGCAGAAGCTGGGCTTGATAACGCTTGATTGCCGCGACAATGCGTCCGGCGACAAAGTCTGGCGTGTCTTCCAGGAGCCAGATGAAATCATCCGCCTGTTGCATGGCCTGTGCTGGTATGCTTGCCGCCATGCTACGATCGGCCAGCAGGAATATCGGCATTTCAGCATTATGGGCTCGAAGTTTCTGCAAAAGCCCGATGGCCTCGCTTCTGTCGTTGCCGGTTCCAATATCCCAGTCGATGATCGCGCATTGCAGAGAGGCATCAGAGCTGACCGAGGCGGCGCCATCGTTTGCTGTCACGGAAATGGTCAACGCCACGCCGTTCGTCTCGAGCATTTGGGCAAGTGCCCCTAAAGCGCGGCCAGATGCAGTAGGATTATAAAATTCATCATCGATGATAATCGCGCGCATAGCCATCTTGTCGCTGCTGGACGCCATCTTGGAAACTCCTGGGCGGTTCGGGTTATGCACAGCCGTACTGTTCCCAGCCGCATTCACAATGATCTGTATCAACGCCAGGGGGCACTCTGGGTCTCCAGCGCCGTCATGCAACTCCACGCAAAGTGCCGCCCGGCACCTGTCAACCGGTGCTACACCAGTTGGGCGATGGCGCCGAACTGCAAGGCGGCACCGGCAAGAACCATCACATGCCAGATGGCATTGTGGAACCGCACACCACCCCAGGCATGGATGAGCGCGCCCAGCGAATAGACAACCCCGCCAAACACCAGCAGCGCCAATGTGCGCGCGCTCACCGAGGCCACGAGAATCGGCAGAAACCCAATAACCACCCAGCCCATGCCCACATACAGCCCCACCGACAAACGGTCGGAGCGCGGCACCGCCACGAATTTCAGCACGATGCCGGCAATCGCCAGGGCCCAGATCATCCCCAGCAGCAGATGCCCGGAGAATTCAGGAAACGCATCCAACGCAAAAGGCGTATAACTGGCCGCGATCATCACAAAGATCATGGCATGGTCCACACGCCGCAGCCGGGCTTTAACCCGCCCATCGGCCGCCGCATTATAAAGCGCCGAGGCTATCAGCATGCAAAGCAGCCCGGCACCGTAAACCCACATCGATATAGCGAGTTTGGCACTAGGTTCCGGCGGCAGGCGGGAGATCAGCCAGGCCACGGCGGCCAAAGCCCCAAGAATGCCAGTAACATGCACCACCCGGTCCGCCAGCAGCTCGCCACGGTCATAACGCGGAAAATCATGCAACTCCGGTGCTTCATCGCTCATGCCCGTAACCTAGCTCAACACGCATTAAAAAGGCCAGAGCTCTGATGCGTACGCAAAACCCTGGCCTTTTTAATGCCGCGCGTGGATGGCGGTGATGGCATCTTCGCAGGCGTTTTTGTCGCCCAGGCCCAGGCGGATGGTGGGCAGCAGGGCCAGCGGCGGGAACAGCACACCGAGGGCGATGGCCGGGACGACGCGCACGGCGAGCGGGCCGGGGGCAGGCAGCATGCTCGGGTTTTTCAGCGTGCCGCCAATATCTATCGGCGTTGAAAACGAGCCGATGGAAATATGCGTCGCCTCGGTGCGCAGTTCCAAGTCGAGTTTTTCAGTATCGAGATTGGCCGTGCCGGAGCCCAGAATATTGGCCTCCTTGGTGGCCAGCAGGAAGGTTTTGGTGTCCACCACGCCATCGGTCAGCGCGAAATCCGAGACCATGCAGTCGATCTGCGTTTTCGTGGGAATGCCCAGGGCCGAGAGCACGGCATCGCCGAACTGCAACCCGGCCAGATCCACCAGCAGCGCGCTGAGATCCGCGCCGTGCTGCAGCGAGAGGGTGGCATGGCCATTGCCATGGCCGAGGATCGCCGCCATGGAATTGCCCGTGCCGGTGAGGTGGGCAGTGCCGCCGATGGTGCCATCGCCGGCGAAGGCATGGGTGGCGGCCATCAGCCGCGAGAGCTGCAATTTCCGGAAATCGACATTCGCCTTGGCATGCACCACGCCGTCCTGCTGGTCGAGGTCGAAATCGCTGGCGATGGTTCCAGTACCGACGGCGAAATTCAACGGATCCACGGTGATATGCCCATCCACGATGGTGAGATGCACGGTGAGATTATCAAGTGGCACATCGTGGTTGATGATGTGCTCGCCATGATAATGCAAATCCACATCGGCAATTTTGATCTTCGGAAGGTTGATGGGCGTATCCGGCAGAAGCTTCGGGTTGGCCACCGCCTGCGCCATTTTCGCCTTGGTCGCTTCATCCTGGCCGGGTGTCGTGGTTTTGCCAGGCGTGCCGCCCAGGAACCCGGCAAGGTCGGTCAGATCCACCTGATGCGATGTCAGATCTCCAACCACCTTGCGCCGCGGCGTGCCGGGTGTCTCTGTAATGCTGCCTTCGAGGTCAGACGAGCCGACGCGGCCGGCAAAATCATCAAAATGGAAGGTATTGCCAACGTAATTCAGCCGCCCGCTGAGGGAGAACGGCGGCGTGGAGGGGATCGGCACGCCGGTAAGCTGGTACAGATTGGCCATGTCCTGCCCGGTGAAGGAGAGTTTCAAATGCGCCCCGGCAAAATGCTGCGGATCGTCGATGGTCCCGGCCAGGCTCGCCGTTGTGGTGCCGTTCTGAATATGCAGATCCACCGGATAGGGTGCGGCATTATCGCGCAGCGAAAGCAACGCCCCGCCGATGAAGCGCCCGCTGACCGGCGCCCCGGCATAAGTGCCATGCGCATCCACCACAATTTCGCCACCCGTAAAAAGTTTTGAATTGGAGGGCGCATCACGCGTGACGATGGTCATATCGAAATCTGATTTTTCGGACGGCATAACCACGCTGGCCCGCCCGTCCTTTATCACCAGCTCGCCCAGCTTCGGCGGCTTGCCGCCTCCGCCGCTGGTGTGCAGGGCAAAATTGCTTTCCCCCGAGGGCAACTCGCGCGCATTGATCACCGGCTGGTCCAGCTCGATGCCAGGCACCGAGAGCTGCTGGTGGAACAGATAATCCACCACATCCACAGTCACGGCGAGCCGCGCCACGCTCGCCAGTTCCGGCTCATCGGCCGGAAACCCGCTTGGATTATCAATCACCAGCCCCGTCGCCGTGGCGGTCACCCTGCGCCCGAGCGACACATGCAAATGCTGCATCGTCACCTTGCGCCCCAGAGCGGCGGAGGCCTGCGCATCGACAATGGGAATAAACCAGTCCCAGTTCCAGAAGATCATCAGCAGAATGATGACACCCAGAACCGGGAGCAGGATTTTCGTCCAGATGCTCACTTCAGCTTCGGTGTGCCCTGATGCGCCACCAGAAGATCATGCATATCCGTCGCATGCTCCTCTTCATCCTTCAAAATATGCTCAAGCAACAGCCTTGTCGTCGGGTCCTTCGGCGTAAAATACTGGATCAAATCCCGGTAATGCTCGATCGCAATGCGCTCTGCCACGAGATTCTGCTCCACCATCTCCACCAGCGTGCCGCCATGGCCATATTCAGTGGCTGAGCGCCCCAACAGGCCTTCCGGGTTAAAATCCGGATCGCCGCCAAGCTGGTCAATCCGCTCAGCCAGCGCCAGCATGTGCTCCCGCTCACTCTCCGCATGCTCGGTAAACTCGGCGGCCACCGATTTGCTGCTGATGCCAGCAACGGAAATCGCATTCATCGTATAGCGCAGCACGCACACGATCTCGGTCGCCAGCGCCCCCTGCAGCAGCTCGATGGTCTGGCCCACATCCTTATACCCGGCGGTCACGGCACCGGAGTCGAGCGATTTGCGGGCCTGGTCGCGCAATGTTTTCACATCGCGCAGGAAGGTATTTTTCTCAACGGCACTATCGGGCATCGGGCTCTCCCTCAATTGTAACTTGCCTCTCTATGTGGCCCGCCCCGCGCCGATTGAAATGCGTCCCGCATGGCGGTGATTTTGATAATCGGTAACAAACTTGGGGCGGAATGTCAGAAAACAATCATGGACGCGCTGGATAAAATTCGTATATGTGACGTATAATCTACCTTAGAGAATAATCGGAGCGAAAATGCAGGATGTCACCGGGCTCGACGTGCCAACCACGCTGCAAGGCGCGCTTGACCCCGCCTGGCTCAGCGCCGCACTCGGCAACAAGGTGCAGGACATCGAAGTGCTGGAGGTCATCCGCACCGTCGCCACCAAGCTACGCTTCGCCGTCACCTTCGCCGGGGGCGACCGCCGGGCCTTCTGCCTGAAAGGCTTCCTGGATGTGGACGCCACCATGGCGGCAGGCGGCGCCACCACCGTGCTGGAAGCCGATTTCTACCGCGACATCGCAGCACATGTGGCCCTGCGCGCCCCGCCCTGCGTCGCCACCATCATCGACCGCGCCGCCCCACGCGGCATCGTCATCATGCGCGATCTCATCACCGACGGCGCGCGTTTCTGCACCGCACTGGAAGCGTTCAGCCCGGACCAGGCCTCGCGCAGCCTGGAGCAACTGGCCCTGCTCCACGCCGCACCCGGGCTGCTGGAAGGCCGCCCCTGGATCAAGCCACGCATCGCCTCCCTGGCCAATGCGCAATACGTGCCCCAGCCCGTGCTGCAGGACATGCTGAACGGCCCGCGCGGCGAATTCCTGCCAGCCCGCACCCGCGATGCAGGCATGCTGATCGCCGGTGTAAAAGCGCTGGCGCAGGCCGATGCCACACGCCCGCAAACCCTGGTGCATGGCGATTACCACGCCGGCAACGTCTACCAGACCGCCGACGGCCCCGGCATGATCGACTGGCAATTGCTGCAAAAAGGCAGTTGGGTGCTGGATGTCGCCTACCACATCAACGCCGTCTGCGATGTCGCCGTGGCCGAACGCGAAGAGCGCCGGCTGCTCGCGCATTACCTGCATACCGCGCGCCGCCTGGGCTGCCCGGTGCCAGCGGAAGAAGAAGCCTGGGCCGCATACCGCGCCGCCGTGGTTTACGGCTATTACCTCTGGTCCATCACCCGCCGTGTCGACCCCGCCATCATCAAAATTTTCGTCAACCGTCTGGGCAGCGCCGTCACAAGGCATGAAAGTTTTGCTCTGCTCGGGCTCTGATTGACCTGCCGCGCCCCAGATCTTATGCTCGTATACAGGAATACAAATTCGTATAAGCGAATATAAGAGGGAAAATCCGTGCATTCAGGATTCATCGATGGCGTAACAATCGCCGGCACGGGCGCGCCGCATAAAGTCCTCTGCCCTTATACGGAGGAGGTGATCGCATCCTTCCCCGGCCTCTCGCCCGGCCAGGTGGAGTCCGCAATCGGCGCCGCCCGCAGCAGCTTCGATAACGGCAGTTGGAGCGGGCTCACCTCAGCCACCCGCGCGGCGGTACTGGGGCGGTTCATCGCCGCTTTGGCCAAACGCCGGGAGCAGACCGAGGACATCATCATGCGCGAGGCCGGCTGCCCGCGCTACAGCACGTCCATGGCCTCCCAGGTCGCCGTGCCCCTGGGCCAGGCCCCCGAGATTCTCAGCCTGTTCCAATCCCTGCCCGAGAGTGAGGAAAACCCGCTCCCGCTGGCGCATCGCATCACCGCCATGGGCGGCACCATCCAGAGCCACCGCCGCTACACCCCCATCGGCGTGGTCTCCGCCATCGCCGCCTATAATTTCCCCTTCCTCACCGCTTTGTGGAAGGTGATCCCCGCCCTCATCGCCGGCAACACGGTGGTACTGCGCCCAAGCCCGCTCACCCCAATCTCCGCCATGGTATTTGCGCAAGCCGCCATCGAGGCCGAACTCCCCCCCGGCGTGCTCAACATCGTGCTGGAACCAGGGCTGGAAGGTGCGCGCCTCATGACCACCCACCCCGCCGTGGACATGGTCGCCTTCACCGGCTCCACCGCCGTCGGCACGCAGGTAATGGCCCAGGCAGCCCCCACCATGAAACGCATCCAGCTCGAACTCGGTGGCAAATCCGCCCAGATTTTCCTGCCCGATTCCGCGGACCGCGCCGCCCAGGTTGCCGCAGGCACCGCCACAGCCCATGCCGGCCAAGGCTGCGCTCTGGGCACGCGCATCTTCGTCCCGGAAGAGAAAAAGCCCCAGGTTCTGGAACAAATCGCCGCCATCTTCGCCAAAATCAAAACCGGCCGCGCGGACGAGAAAGACACCCAGCTAGGCCCCGTCATCAGCGCCGCCCAGCGCGCCCGCTGCGAGCATTTCACCGCCCTCGCCACGCAAGCTGGCGGCCGCGTCATCGCCGGCGGCAAACGCCCGCCGCATCTGGCCAAAGGCTTCTTCTTCGAAGCCACCGCGCTCGATGTCCCCGACAACAGCAACCCCGCAGCACAAGAGGAAATCTTCGGCCCCGTCATCACCATCATCGGCTACCGCGATCTCGACCACGCGGTAGAAATGGCCAACGACTCCCGCTACGGCCTCTCCGCCTACGTCTTCGGCCAGGACAAAAAAGAGGCGCTCCGCGTCGGCCTCGGCATCAAAAGCGGCACCGTCAACGTCAATGCGGGGATGATGAGCAGCTACATCTCCTCCGGAGGCCAGCGCATGAGCGGCATCAACCGCGAGCGCGGCGTGGAAGGACTCCGCCTCTATCAAAACATGAGCTGCCTCAACCTTGGCTAAACGGGGATCATAAAAATGGACGGTCTGATACAAGGTAAAATCGCCATCATCACAGGCGCCGGCTCAGGCGTCGGCCACGCCGCCGCATTGCTGTTCGCCCAGCACGGTGCAAAACTCGTCGTTTCGGATATAGACGCCGTGGCAGCGGAAACCACCGCCGCCGAAATCCGCGCCGCCGGCGGAGACGCCATCGCCCAGCCCTGCAACGTCGCCAACGCCGCGCAAGTCGATGCCCTCGTTGCCATAACGGTGCAAACATTCGGCCGGCTCGACATCATCTACAACAACGCCGGCATCACCATCCAACCCGCCCCAGGCCAAGGCCTGAAAAATTTCGTGGATGCGACGCAGGAAGACGCCGACCGCCTCTTCGGCGTCAACGTCTACGGCGTCATGAACGGCTGCAAAGCCGCCCTCCGCCAGTTCGAAGCCCAAGGCGGTGGTGGCGTCATCGTCAACACCGCCTCCGTCGCCGGGCTCATCGGCTACGGCGGCGTCGTATACGGCGCCACCAAAGGCGCCATAACATCACTCACCCGCACCCTCGCCATCGAAGTCGCGTCACAAAATGTGCGCGTAAATTCCGTCTGCCCCGCCGGCATGCCAACCAAATTCATGCCCGGCGGCAATTCAGCAAGAGGCATCGCCAGCATGTCCGCCTCACACCCCCTCGGCCGCCCCATAGACCCCGCCGAATGCGCCAGCGCCGCCCTCTTCCTGGCTTCCGACCTCGCCTCCAACATCACCGGTGTGAATCTGCCGGTCGATGGCGGCCTCAGCGCCGGCCAGAGCCTACGCAAATCAAGTTAGGCAAACCGGGTTAGGACGCGAGTTTCAACCGCCGCGCCATGGCGGCGGGGTCAGGTGCCGGGTGCCGGCCCATTTTGGAAGTGGTGAGCGACAGGCACGACATTTTCAAATGGGTAAAATCCTCGTACCATTCCACACCATCGGCGGAGATGCCCGTAAGTTCCTGCCATAGCGCAATGGTTTCCCCCCGCGTCCCCATACCTTCAAAAAACGGACGGTTCGGCCCCGCCGCATGATGCACTTCGGAAAGCACAAGCCACCAGGCAAGATCATGCAGCGCACCACCCAGTGAGGGCTGCTCCCAATCCATCACGGCCACCACATCGAAATTCTCATCGAACATCATATTCCCGAGCCGCGCATCGCCCCACACCAGCCCCGGCGGCTGGTTAGCCGGCCAGAGCTTTTCCAACCGCGCCATGGCGGCGCGCAGCACAGGCGTAAAAACCTCACCCCCCATCCAGCCGATGAAGCGGCTATATCTATCCCATTCCTGGGCCAACCCGTCGCGCGCGTTTGCGGGGCCGGAGAGAAACTGCACGGACGTCAGCGGGATAGATTGGATCATCGCCAACTGCCGCACACCATTTTCCCACATCGTTCGCCGTTGCGCCGGCGCCGCCTCAGCCACCCAGCCGGATTCACGATAGGGCGGAATGCTCACCGGCACGCGCCCAATTTTCTTCTCCATGATGAAGAACGGCGCGCCAAGCAGGGCAGGGGAGTCCTCAAACCAGAAAGTCTTAGCCACGCGCACCCGCCCATCCTCATGCAGCAGCCGCATCAGCCGGTATTGTTCCGAAAACAAATCGTCCAGATACACCAGATGCCGCACCGGCTTGATACGCACGACAAACCCTTGGGCGTGCCGCACCCCACCAGCCAGCCAGCTCGCGTCAAACAATATCGTCTCATGCGACTGCCCCGCCCCGCGCGGATAATCGAGATTACTGACCCGCACCTCATTTTCCCCCTCCAGCGGCCCCTCCAGCCGCCCCGCCAGCCATTCAGCCAGTTGGGCACGCAACACATCAAGGTCACGCGTCTCAGGTGCGACAATCTCGCCAGACATTATTATCCCCACATGAAGATTAGTATTCTATATTACGAATAATCTATGCCTCCCGGTCCCGCAGGTCAATTCCGGTATCAGCGCGGGGCCGGTGTTCGGGGGTGACTCCCAGGGGCATTGCCACTCTGGGCCCCATCAAGTGCCAAATCCCCGGACCTTCGGGTCATAAAAAGAGGGCCATCCCAGCACATGCTAACCGCACGTACGGAAATGGCCCTTTTTTATGACCCGAAGGGTTCCAAGGGAATTTCGGCACTTGGTGTGGGTGCAGGGGGCAAAGCCCCCTGCAAGTTACGCCCGCGGCTGTCCGGTGATGAACTGCGAGATGCGGCTACATGCGGAGGTCAGTTGCTGCCCGATCCGTCTTATATCCGCGCCCGAGGTGGTCTGGGTAAACCCCGAGAGCCCCAGCACGAACGCGATCTGCCCGCGCAGCTCGAACACCGGGGCGATAACGCTCACCAGCGCGTAGCGTTCCTCATCTTTCACGTCGGGCAGGATGGAGGTGGGAAACGTCGAAGCCTCCTCGCGGAACACCTGCTCCGGCGGGCGGTCAAAATTCGTCGCGCGCGGGTTATGCACATGCGCCGAATACCCGTTTTCCCGCAGAAAACTCATCCCCTGCATCATGGATTGCCGGTGTTCCGGCGTGGGCGGCGGCGTACTGGAATCGAGCCAGGCTTTCGCTTCGGCTTCCGGCCGCCAGGCATAAAAAATCGAGCTGAACGGCGCCCGCAGTTTCAGCCTGGTGCCCGAGGGCATGGACCAGCCCACATGCGAGACGGACGCAGCCCGGTCGCGCACGATAATATCATCACCCTCACGGAAATAAGCGGCACAGATGGCATCGAACTCATCGGCCAGCGCCCGCATCTCAGGCTGCGCCACCTGCAAAGGCGAGGCATGCTGCAAGGCAATCCGCCCGATGGAGGCAAGCGCCGGCCCCAGCATGTAATTCTTATCGCTGGCCCGGTACAAATACCCCACCTCCACCAGCCCGGTAAGCAGAGCGTGGCAGGTGGCGCGGCTGAGCTTCAGCGCCCGCACCAGATCAGTCAGCGTAAACGCCTGCCCCGGATGGTCGACAATAAAATTAAGGATAGCGGCCACGCGCTGGACGCCAGGAGATGAACGGGCCATGCAGTTCGATATTTCGAATTACAACGCCGGTCAAGCTTGACATACTATTCTCTATTTCGCTAAAAAAGTCGAAATAGGGAATAGTAATCCATGAACCAACCGCTGACGGGGATCAGAATCGTCGAGGTCGCCATGTGGGCCTTCGTCCCGGCAGCAGGCGGCATCCTCTCCGACATGGGGGCCGATGTCATCAAAATCGAGCCGCCCACGGGCGACCCACTGCGCGGCTTGCAAACCGGCGGCATGGGCACGGATGCGCATGGCTCCGTCCTCTCCTGGGAGAATTATAACCGCGGCAAACGCAGCATCACGCTGGACCTGCGCCAGCCGGCGGGTGTTGCGGTACTGTACCAACTGCTCGCGGATGCCGATGTATTCCTCACCAACCTGCTCCCGGCCTCACGGCGCCGCATGGGGATCGATGTAGAGGATCTGCGCCCCCGCTTCCCCAACCTCATCTACGCTTTGGGCAGCGCGCTCGGCCGGCATGGCGAGGAATCCGAAAAAGGCGGCTACGATTCCATCACCTTCTGGGCGCGCGGCGGCATCGCCTCCTCCATTACCCCAGATGGCACCCCAGAGGGCCCCCCTGAGGCTGGGGATTTCCCCATAGGCCCGCCAGGTGCCGCATTCGGCGATTGCGCCAGCGCCGCCATGCTGGCCGGCGGCGTCGCCGCCGCCATCGCCCAGCGCGCCATAACGGGCAAAGTCTCGGTGGTGGATGTATCCCTCCTCGGCGCCAGCATGTGGCTGCTGCAACGTGGCATCACCCAGGCCACCATCGACAACGTGCCGAAATACCCGCGCCCCAAACGCGAGGGCGGCTACAACCCGCTGGTAAATACCTACCGCACGCGCGATGGACGGCACGTCGCCTTATGCATGCTGCAAGCCCAGCGCTACTGGCCGCAATTCTGCGCAGTGGCGGGGCTGGCCCCTGATCCGCGTTTCGAGACCGCCGCATTGCGAACCAAAAACATCGCCGCCTGCATCGCCGCACTGGATGCTTTGTTCGCCAGCAAACCCCTAACCGAATGGCGCGCAATCCTGGCGCGCCAAGACGGCCAATGGGATGTAGTCCAACATGTCGGCGAGCTGAAAGATGACGGCCAGGTCCAGGCCAACCGCTACCTCCAACCCGTAAATTACGGCGCCGGCCGCAAACTCGACATGGTAAGCGTCCCAATGCAGTTCGACGGCGCCCCTTTACCAGCAAAACCAGCACCCGACCTAGGCGCCGATAGCGAAACCATCCTCACCACCCTGGGCTACAACGAGCAGGCCATCATCGACCTCAAAATCGCAGGCATAGTATTTTGACCCGCCAACTCCCCGCCCTCGACCCCGATACGGAATTCTTCTGGAAAGCCGGCGCACAAGGGCGGCTGCAAATCTGCCGCTGCCAATCCTGCACCCGCTACATCCACCCGCCTCTACCGCGCTGCCCGGCATGCGGCGGCGGCACCGCCCCAAGCCAAGTCTCCGGCAAAGCCCGCATCGCCAGCTACACGATCAACGAGCAACCCTGGCAACGCGGCCTCGCCGTTCCTTACGTTTTTGCTGCCGTCGAGCTGGTGGAACAGCCAGAACTATACGTACTGACCAACATCATCGCCTGCCCGGCGCAAACCTTACGCATCGGCCTGGATGTCGAAGTCACATTCGAACAGCAGGAAGAATTCTACCTCCCCTTGTTCCGGCCCGCCAATGGTTGAGTACCCCGAAAAATCCGTCCGCATCTCCGGCGCCGGCCAATCCGCCGTCGGCCGTCCCTCCACGCGCAGCGCGCTCCAACTCACCCTCGATGCCTGCCAAGCCGCAATCACCGACGCCGGCCTAACCCCCGCCGACATAGACGGCCTCACAACCTACCCCGGCCCCGTCGGCGAGGGCGGTTTCTCGCCCGTAGGCGCCACAGAAACAATGCTGGCCCTAGGCCTGACCCCCACCTGGGTCGGCGCCTCCACCGAGGGCCACGCCCACATGGGCGCCATCATCAGCGCCATCCAGGCCATCGCCAGCGGCCTGTGCCGGCACGTACTGGTGTTCCGCACCGTGGCCGAGGCCAGCGCCAGAGCACGCACGAAAAACGCCAGCCCAACGGGCCGCGCCACGCGCGGCAACGCCTGGACAGCCCCTTTCAACGCCCTGTCGCCCGCGCATATCTACGCCCTCTATGCCCAGGCCTATTTCACCAAATACAACGCCACCCCCACCCAACTCGGCGCCATCGCCGTCAACAGCCGCGCCATGGCCGCCCTCAACCCCAACGCCATCTACCGCGCCCCCATCACCATCGATGACTACCTAGCCTCCCGCATCATCACCTCGCCCCTGCGCCTCTACGATTGCGACACCCACATAGACGGCTCCACCGCCATCCTCCTCTCCCACCGCGACGCCGCCCGCGACCTGCCCCGCCCACCCATCGAAATCGAATCCATGGGCATGGCCCTCGGCGGCATCGGCTTCGGCCTGCACAAAGGCGATTTCACAACCCTCCCAGCAGATGCCGCAGGAAGAATGTTATGGTCGCGCACGGACTTAACCCCGAATGATCTAGACATTGCCCAAATTTACGACGGCTTCTCAATCCTCACCCTGCTATGGATGGAAAGCCTCGGCATCTGCAAACGCGGCGAAGCAGCCTCCTTCGTCGAAGGCTGCACCCGCATCGGCCTCGGCGCAAAAATGCCCCTGAACACCAGCGGCGGCCAGCTCTCCGCCGGGCGCTTCCACGGCTACGGCCACATCTTCGAAGCCTGCGAGCAACTCTGGAACCGCGCCGGCGCACGCCAGGTACCAAATGCAAAAACCTGCGTCGTCGCCACTGGCGGTTTCGGCTACGGCGCGCTGCTTTTAAGGAAGTGAGCAGCTACTTTTTTGAAAAAAAGTAGCCAAAAAACTTTTGCTCCTGTGGGCGTTATAACACCCACAGGAGCAAAAGTTCTTGGTGCAGCTTTTTTCAAAAAGCTGCTGCTTACGCCCAGCACACACGCTTGGACGTACCCCCAATCCCCGGGTTAAAACAATTGCAGGGATCCAGCGCCCGGTAATGCGCCGCCAGCGCCGGCTTGGCCTTATACAAATGCCCCACATTATGCTCAGCCGGATATTCCGCCCCCCGCGCATCCAGCAGCGTCCACATGCGGTGCTCAATCGCCACCGGATCATGCCCTTTGGCGATGATATAATCCTGGTGAAACACATGGCAGAAAAAATGCCCATAATAGAGTTTCAGCATGATAGGTGCTGCAACATCCGCAGGCAGATGCTCCTCCCATTCCACATCATCCCGGCGCAGCGCGATATCCAACGCCACAATATCCTCGACAATATCCCGATGCATGGCCCGGTACCGCACCGCCGCCCCAGCCACGGCAAAGCGATGCAGAAAGGCCTTGGCGCCTTCCTCATCCGTACACTCGAAAAAATCCCCGGTAGGGCCAGACAGATTCTGTTCCAACCAGCCCCGCGCCTCCGCAATACCCTCGCCGGACATCTTCAACAGCAGGTGATGCTCGAAACGATCCCGATACGCCAGCATCCGCCCCGGCAGGTGCTGCGGAAAAAACTTTGCCGCGGCCTGCATCAGCCGATCGGAAAAATCGCGCGGCAGGAAGCGGATGCGGCTGGCCACCGAATCAAACCGGGCCTTCAGCGTAAACAAAGCAGGCAACCGGTCCGTGCCGAGCTTCTCGATGGCCAGAAACATATCCTTGCCATAACGCGCCGCAATATCGAACGCATCACGATGAATATACTCACCCGCCACCGGCAGGTTTTGAAAATTCTCCAGAATATGCCGGCGAATTTCCGTAAGCTCATCGGCACTATTGCTGCCGATATAAAACACAGAAGTCTTCTCATCCCGCGCAAAACTATCCAGCCGCACAGCAAACAGCGCAATCTTACCCGCACTCCCGGAGGCCTCGAACAACCGGCGCGGATCAGCATTAAACCGCGCCGGGGTGGGTGCTGCAATATTCCGCACATGCGTGGCATAATCAGGGTCCGACGCAGCCCGATCCACCGGATGCTCGATCTCCTCGGGGCCAAAATCCCCTGCCTCCAGCCGCCGCAAAATCTCTTCCGGCTCATCCCCCAAAAGCAAGCCGAGATGATTGACCAGCTCCAGTCGATTGCCCGCATTCACCCGCGCATAAAGAGCAAGCTGCGAGAATGCCGGCCCACGGCGGATAAGCGCCCCACCCGAATTATTACAGATACCACCTGCAACGCTCGCGCCCAAGCAGGAAGACCCAATAACCGAATGCGGCTCACGCCCCAGCGGCCGCAAAAACCTCTCCAACTGAAACAAAGTAACCCCAGGCAGGCAAACAACCTGCGCCGCACCAGGCAGGAGCAGAATCCCGCCAATGCGCATGGCGTTGATGATCACCACCGGCCGCCCATAATCATCGCCATCCGGCGTAGAGCCACCGGTCAGCCCCGTATTGGCCGCCTGCATGATAATGGCGACCCCAGCCGCGTGGCACGCGCCAAGTACGCGCCATTGCTCCACCAAACTCCCAGGCCGCGCCACAGCCAGCACACTACCCTCGCCGAAACGAAACCCAGTGCAAAACCGCGCCGTCCGCGCCCCCGTGAGCACATGCCGTGCCCCCAGTATAGCGCGGAGTTGGGCAACCAGTTCACTCATACCGGCAGGCTAGAACGCAGCCTCTTCCATGTCCATCAACGACGCCTTACCCGCCTTGATGGTGAACAGCAGCGCCCCCGCCTGCGGCAGAATCCGCTCCATAAAGAACCGCGCCGTGCCGATCTTGGCACCGTAAAATTCATCCTCCGTGCCACCCAGTTTTTCCACCGCAAGCACGGCCGCGCGCACCCACATAAAGCCCAGCGCCACCAGCCCGAACAGCCGCAAATAATCCGTCGCCGCCGCCCCCGCCTCCTCAGGATCGCTCAACCCCTTCTCGGCAATAAACGCAGTGGCCAACTGCAACGCGCCAAACCCGCGCGCATAACCCTGCACCATCTTGCCCAACAGCGGATGGTTGCTGTTCGCCTCAATGAACTCCGAAACGGGATGAAAAAACCGCCGCAAACTCCGCCCCATATTCGCCGGCAGTTTACGCCCCACGAGGTCGAGCGCCTGCACCCCATTGGTGCCCTCATAAATCATCGCAATCCGCGAATCCCGCGCCAACTGCTCAACGCCATGGTCGCGTATATACCCATGCCCGCCATAGGTCTGAATGGCGAGGTTAGCGCTCTCAAACCCAAGATCAGTAAACAGCGCCTTCACCACCGGCGTCAGCAGCGCTACAAACTCCTCCGCCTCGGCGCGCTCCACCGGGTCAGCCGCCAGCGCCGCCCTATCCATAGCCTGCGCCACCCACACGCACAGCGCGCGGCAGCCCTCGTTGTTGGCGCGCATCGTCAGCAGCATCCGGCGAATATCCGGATGCACAATCAACGGATCAGCCGCCTTATCCGGATATTTTACACCCGAAAGAGAGCGCCCCTGCAACCGGTCCTTCGCATAGGCCACCGCACTCTGGTAAGCCGTCTCGCCAATCCCCAGCCCCTGCGTGCCCACGGAGAGCCGCTCGCTGTTCATCATCACGAACATCGCCTGCATGCCCCTATGCGGCGCCCCCACGATCCAGCCAGTGGCATCATCAAAATTCAACTGGCATGTAGCCGAAGCTTTCAAACCCATCTTATGCTCGATGGCCGCACAGGACACGCCATTGCGCACCCCCGGTCTGCCATCCGCATCCGGCAAAAACTTCGGCACCAGAAACAGCGATATGCCCTTCACCCCGGCCGGCGCATCCGGCAGCCGCGCCAGCACAAGGTGAATAATATTCTCGGTGAGATCATGTTCCCCAGCCGAAATAAAAATCTTAGCCCCTGAAATCCGGTAACTGCCATCCCCCTGCGGCACAGCCTTCGTGCGCAGCAGGCCGAGATCCGTCCCGCAATGCGGCTCAGTCAAACACATGGTGCCCGACCATTCCCCAGACACCATCTTCGGCAGATAAAAATCCTTCAACTCATCCGAACCATGGCTCTCCAGCGCCAGCGAGGCGCCGTGCGTCAGCCCAGGATAAAGCCCGAAGGAAAGATTGGTGGAGCAGATCATTTCCTCCACCAGTTTCGCCACAGTCTCCGGCGCACCCTGGCCACCGTATTTCTGCGCCGCATTCAGCGCCCCCCAACCGGATTCCGTAAACCCCTTATAGGCATCCTTGAATCCGGCGGGCGTACGCACCACGCCATTTTCATAATGACAGCCTTCAACATCGCCAGGCGCATTCAGCGGCAGCAGCACCTCGGTACAGAATTTCGCCGCCTCTTCCAAAATCGTATCGGCGAGTTCCTGGGTAAACTCTTCCTGCCCCGGCAGCGGTGCCGCGCCGTGCAGCTCGTGCAGCACAAAGCGCATGTCACGCAAAGGTGCGTTGTAAGTTTGCATGTTCCTGCTCCCTAATTGCGCAAAGGCTTGCCGGTCGTCAGCATCGTCTCAATGCGCGCCAGCGTGCCCGGGTTTTTGATCAAACGTATAAACGCAGCGCGTTCCAGCTCAAGGATTCTCGCCTCAGTCACCTCGTCGATGATATCCGCATCACCACCCGAGAGCACCCCAGCCAGCTCGCCCGCCACCACCATATCGTATGTCGTGGCCACGCCCTTGCGCCTGAAATCATCAGCAGCGATGCCCATGGACACCGCACCCGAAACGCCCGGCAGTTTGTACGTCGGCGGCACAGGCGGCACATATCCCTCCACCAGGCTAAGCGCACGCGCCTTGGCATCGGCCAGCAGCCGGTCGCGGTTCATGGAAATCCCATCATCAGCCCGCAGGAACAAATATTCCTTGGCTTCAGCAGCAGATTTCGAAACAGTAGCGGTACTCACAATCTCAAATACTTTTGAGGCCGCAGGCATCGGCCCATGCGGCATTTTCGGATGCGCCGCCCAACGCGCCAGCATCTCAGAGCACCCGCCCCAGGCCGGCACCAGCCCCACACCGCATTCCACCAGCCCGATATAAGCCTCGGCATGCGCCTGCACAGCAGAGGAGTGCAACAGAATTTCGCAGCCCCCGCCAAGCGCCATGCCAAACGGTGCGGCCACGGTCGGGAAAGGCGCGTATTTCAGCTTTTTGTAAATGGTATGTCCCGCCGCCACCAGTTTCTCAATCTCACCCCATGCCGCGATATTGGCGGCAAACAGAGCGAGCCCGAGGTTTGCACCGGCGGAAAAATTCTGCCCCTCATTATAAATCACCAGTGCCCTATGCGCCTTGGGCACCAGATCAATCGTCTGATTCAACAGTTCAAGATTCTGCGCATCCAGCGAATTGCTCTTGGAGGTATACTCAAAGCACAATACCCCATCGCCAACATCCCAGACGGAAGCTGAAGAATTCTTCAACACCGGCTTACCCGCCCGCTTCACATCCTCCAGCAGCAGCACACCCTCAGCCCGCGTCAGCGCATGATAAGCCCCATCCGCCCCGAGATATTCGCGCGCGCCCCCCTGCAACCGGTAAAACTTCTTACCCTTAGCCGCAGCCAGAAACGCCGGTACCGCAAACCCGTCCTTCGCCAATTTCGCGGCCAGCGCCTCGGCCCCAATCAGATCGATCAGCTCAAACGGCCCCCAGCGCCAGTTATAACCCAGCCGCATCGCCGCATCGATTGCACCGATATCATCCGCCGCATCACCCACCAGGCTCGCCGCATAACTCAGCGTCTGCCCCAGCACGCGCCACGCATAACGCGCCGCCTTGCTGTCCAGCCCCAGCAACTTACCAAGCTTCAGCTCCGCCTCAGGCAAATTCGCCTTCCGCACAGCCCGGTACTCACCGCTGGCCAGATCAATCGCCTCGCGCCCCTTCTCGCCTCTACGGTAAAACCCGCCCTTGCCCTTACGGCCAATATAGCCATCCGCAATCATCTTCTTAATCAACGGCACATCACGGTTGGCGGCATGAAACGCATCACCCGCCGGCAGCGTCGCCCCCAGGCTCGCATTAATATGCGGCATCAAATCCAGCCCCACCAGATCGATCAGTCCGAACACGCCGGTTTTGGGAATCCCCAAAGGCTTGCTCATCACCGCATCGGCATCTTCAATGTCCAGCCCAGCGTCAATCGCCTCAATCACGCCCAGCATCAACCAGTACACGCCCAGCCGGTTGGCAATAAACCCTGGCGAATCCTTGGTCCGCACAATGGTCTTACCCAAACGCACATCGGCAAACCGCTCCACATCCGCGGCCAGCCCAGCATCCGTCCCCGCCCCGCTCACCAACTCCAGCAACCGCATATAGCGCGGCGGGTTGAAGAAATGCGTGATCACGAAATCACGCGCAAACCCCGCTCCCAGCCCCTCAACCAGTTTTGCCAGCGGAATGGTGGAGGTGTTGGACGATACCGCACAACCCGGCTTGCGCACCGTCTCAATCTTGCGGTACAAATCCTGCTTTATATCCAGCCGTTCAACGATGGCCTCAACAATCCAGTCCACATCAGCAAGCTTACCGAGATCATCCTCAATATTCCCCGGCGTCACCAGCCTGGCAGCGCCCTTGGACATGAACGGCGCCGGGTCCGTCTTCAACATCTTGGCAATCGCCCCCTCGGCCAACGCATTCCGCGTTTTGGCCCCCGCAGGCACAATATCCAGCAAAAACACCGGCACACCGGCATTGGCAAACTGCGCGGCAATGGCGGCACCCATGGTGCCCGCACCAATCACCGCCGCTTTACGTATCTCGCCCATCACACCCGCTCCAGAATGGTCGCAATACCCTGCCCGCCGCCAATGCATTGCGTCGCCAGCGCATAACGCCCGCCGGTGCGCTGCAACAAGCTCGCCGCCTTGCCCACCAGCCGCGCCCCCGTCGCCCCCAGCGGGTGCCCAAGAGCAATGGCCCCACCATCAATGTTCAGAATCTCATCCCGAATCCCCAGCTCCCGCACACAGGCCAGTGATTGCGACGCAAACGCCTCATTCAGCTCCACCACATCGATGGCGCCAATCTCAATCCCAGCCCGCGCCAACGCCTTACGGCTGGCCGCCACAGGCCCAATCCCCATAATCTCAGGCGCGCAACCAGCGCTCGCCGAAGCCACAATCCGCGCCAGCGGCTTCAACCCCTGCTTGGCGGCATAATCCGCACTGCACACCAGCACGGCGGTCGCACCATCCGTCAGTGGCGAGGATGTCGCGGCGGTCACCGAGCCTTCTGTATCGAACACCGGCTTCAACCCAGCCAGCGAGGCCGCATTGCTGTCGGGGCGCGGACAGCCATCCTTATCCACCACACCGCCGCGCGTCTGCACCGGCACAATCTCATCCGTAAAATACCCGGCCGCAATCGCCGCCGCCGTCCGCTGCTGGCTACGCAATGCAAAAGCATCCTGCACCTCGCGCGAGATCTTCCATTTCGCCGCAACATTCTCAGCCGTCTGTCCCATGCCCATATACGCACCAGGCACTTCCTTCGCGAGCCTCGGATTCGGCAGAATATTATACCCCGGCATCGGCACCCGGCTCATGCTCTCCACCCCGCCGGCAATAAAAACCTCACCCGCCCCGGTCGCGATATGCCCAGCCGCAATATGCACCGCCTGCATCGAGGAACCGCAGAACTGATTAACCGTATACCCCGCCACAGACTGCGGCAGCCCCGCAAGCAGCGTGATCAGCCGCGCCACATTCAGCCCCTGCTCGGCCTCGGGAAACGCACATCCCAGCACCAGCGCCTCAATATCCTCTGCCTTCACGCCAGTGCGCGCCACCAGCGCCTGCACCACGGCAGCGGACAGATCATCCGGCCGCGTATGCGCCAACGCACCCTTGCCGGCCAATGTAAACGGAGAGCGGACATAGCCCGCGATAACAGCGTGATTCAAAGTGACCTCCCGGTTTGTTCCATCCGCGCCGCGGCAAGCGACGCTTCCATACTCCGCAGCGCGGCCAAAGCCTGCTGCTCAATCTCCTGCAATTCGCTCAAGGTCTGCGTCAGCGCCACCTGCTGCTCGGCCAGCAAATGAATGCGCGCCCGCACCGCTTCCAACAGCGCCTTGGTCTGCTGCTCATGCGTTGGGTCCATATCGTAAAGCTCCAGGTAATCCCGGATCTCGCGAATCGAAAACCCCAGCCTCTTGCCGCGCTGAATCAGAATCATGCGGCCGCGGTCGCGCGGCGAATAGACCCGCGTATTGCCCGCCCGCCGCGGCGTGATCAGCCCCTGCGCCTCGTAAAAATGCAGCGTGCGCACGGTAATGCCGAGTTCGGCGGCGAGCTGCGTCACTGTGTAGAGCGGCTCATTATGAGTCATGGCGTCACTCTTGGTCTTTCAGTCTTGGCGCTGGCCGCGAGGCCAGCGCCGGTCAGGGTTCAGAAAATCATATTGATGCCGGCGGTCACCGAATTATCGGAGGCCGAATATTCGCCAATAAGCGCCCCGGTCGGCGTCAAGGGTGAGCTGGCGGCCGAGCTGTTGATGCTGCCGCCCGGCGTGAACACATGCGCATAGGCCAGCTCCAGTTTGGTGCTGGGCAGCAACTGGTACTGCGCGCCGAAGGTGAGGTCGTAATGATCCGCATCGGGGATGCGCGAGGTGCGGTTGGCATCGGTCACCGGCGACTGGTCCCAGGCAAAGCCGCTCTGCAGCAGCACCTTGTCAGTCAACTGATAATTCGTGCCGGCGCCAAGGAACCAGGTATTACGCCAGTTTTCCTGCAATGTCGTGCCGCTGGAGCCGTTCACCGGCGTCACGTTCAGGGTCTTCAGCAAGGACCATTCCGTCCATTCCACACTGCTCATCACCGCCCATTGCGGGGTGATCTGATGATAGATGCCAAGTCCCACACTATCCGGCAGCGTGATGCTGGTGGTGGCCCGGCTATTGGCGCCATTCAGCAGTGCCACCGCCGCCGGGCTGATGGCGCTATAGCTGGAGGGGATGGAGAGATACTGCCCGCCGTTGATATTATGGCGGATACGCGAACGGTAATCCAAACCGATGCGTGTGGCATCATCAAACTCGTACAGCACACCCAGATTATAGCCGATCCCCAGGCTGGTGCCGCGCACCTCGCCAATCGGGTCCTGCCCCGTCAACGCACTCAGCACCGGCACGTTCACCGCCTGCGTCAACCGGGCCTGGAAATAGTCGAAATTCGGCCCGCCGCCGATGGAGAGATGGTCATTGATCTTATAGGACAAGGCCAGGCCGAGATTGATGTCGGTAATGCTGGAGGAAAGGCTCTGGTAGCGCCCGACGAAATCAGCCGGGTAGGAGGTGCGCTCGCCGTACGGGGCGGTAACGGAAAGACCGAGCCGCCAGTCGGGCCCCAAAGTGAGCACGCCGTAAGTGGCGCCCGAGGCCGCCGGCGACACGGCATTGCCGCCCTGGCCGCCGCTCACATTCCCGCCGGTCTGCGCATTGGT
This sequence comes from bacterium, assembly GCA_026224825.1. Classification (GTDB taxonomy): domain Bacteria; phylum Pseudomonadota; class Alphaproteobacteria; order Acetobacterales; family Acetobacteraceae; genus Acidocella. The sequence goes on from JAMFRO010000088.1 coordinate 112,650, forward strand.
GGCATGGCCGGTAAATTCCGCATGCGGGGCAATCAGGCTTATCCCCCCATCCAGCTCGTCATTATCGAGCAAGGCCATACCGGCCGGGTTACCCCATACGGTGCTGGCGTCATAAGCCTTGGCCTGGCTGCCGGAAAACGCATTCCCCAGCCCATCGGCCGAGCCCTCGCGCAGGCCAAAACCGCTGGCATGTGCAATACCCCCCAGCGCCAACGCGCCGCCAAAACCTGCCATCACTGCGAATAAATGCGCTTTGGAGGCGCTTGTTATCTTCATGGACGTTTCTCCTGTAATACACGTGGTGCCGGGTTTTTTTATACCCGTGCTACTTAACGGAGCACAGCCGGCGCCTTACGTAATGTGTAGGTTAAACACCAATGAGGGATGAAATGCAAGCAGTTCCAACCCGGCGCCTCACGGCTCCAACCCGGCGCCTCACGGCGCTGCTCACCATTCTGGCGTTTGTTTTCGCGAACACATCCACTGCCCGGGCGGATACCAACGTCCAAGGCTGGTGGGTGACGGCGGACGGCAAGGCCGCGGTTCTCATCGCCCCCTGCGGCGCGGAGCTCTGCGGCAATGTCCAATGGCTGCGCGTGCCGCTGAACCCCGAAGGCAAGCCCAAGACCGACATCCATAACCCCGATGTGAGCCTGCGCTCACGCCCGGATTGCGGCCTGCCCATACTGGGCAGCTTCACCCAGGATGGCGACGGCGGCTGGCATGGCGGCTGGATCTACGATCCGGAATCCGGCCATACCTATAAATCCAACATGCATGTCGGCGATGACGGCAAACTGCATGTGCGCGGCTATATCGGCATCTCTCTGCTCGGGCGTACCGAGATCATGACCCGCCCGCCCGCCCCCCTACAGCCTTGCACCCCCCCGGGGTGAGCTGAGGCTGAGCTGGCGCTCGGCCAGCCGGTGCAGGCCGAGCACGGTGATGGAGCCGTAATTCACCCTTATCAGCCCCTCGCGCTCCAGGGCTTTCAACTGCCGGTTCAGCGTCTGGCGCGCCGCCGCCAGGCGCTGGCTCAGCTCCTCCTGCGGCATCTCTATGAGAATGCCCTGCTGCTGGCGCAAGGTTTTGCCATGGCTGAACGACAGCATGTACAGCGTGCGCAGCAGCCGGTCCTTCAGCGGCAGCGCATTGCGGTCGCGCGCCTGGTGGTACACGGCCGAGAGGCTCAGGCTGAACAGTTGCAACAGCCGCCGCGCCAGTGCCGGGTGGCGCTCCAGCAGCGTCTCAAAGTCGCGGTTTGGGATAATCCGCATCTGCACCGGCGTCACCGCCACCACATCCGCCGTGGCGGGCAGCCCGCTGAAAGCCTCCGGCAGGCCAATCCAGTCGCCCTTGGTCATGGTCGCGGCCACGGCATCGCCGCCGCGCCCATCGGCCATGCGGTATTCCACCTTGCCCGCGCGCACTTGGTAAAGCTGTGAGCACTGGCAGCCCGTGCGCAGCAGCGCCTCGCCGGCCGCGATATCACGTTCATAACTAATGTCATCGAAGGCGCTGTGCAGTTCCGGCGATAGCTCGTCGAAAAAACTATTTACATGGTTGATGGGCACCATCACGGTAACTCCCTTAAACTCTTTTTGGTCTTGTTGTGGCGCAGCGTAGGCCGGAATCACACCCGACTGCAACAATTTGCGGCCCCTCCGGCAAAGAGTTTCAGGGCACCCCGCTAGGGGGCTGATATAACACACAATAACTCATAACGCTGAAGATACCCGCCGGTGCGATGTTTGCCGTAACCGGTATCGCGGCCAAATCCGGCCCCAATCTGGCCGGTTGACAGCTCCCAACCGAAGGCGTTACCCGAAGCAGGACGAAAATAGCTAAGAGGGTGTTCAGACTTTCAGTCAGGTCGAATATCCCCAGGTCGAATACCCATTGTGCCAGCCATGGCATCGACGATAATAAGCGGCGACGATAATAAACGGCGAAAGCAATTTCCACGATCCGTAAGAGGGGCGAAGCATGACAATAATGACCCAGGTGAAAGACTTCCCATACGAGGGCGTCCCCTTCCCGATCACCGATCCGGAACGCATCCCCGTTCAGCGCTATTACGACGAGACCTTCTACAAGGCCGAAAACGAGCGCCTCTGGCCGCATGTCTGGCAGATGGCCTGCCGGCTGGAACAGATCCCCAATGTCGGCGACTGGATCGAGTATAAAATCCTCGGCCAATCCGTCATCATCATGCATGCCGCCGAGGGCATCAAAGCCTATCACAACGCCTGCCGCCACCGCGGCGTGCCCATCACCGAAGGCAAGCCGCACGGCTCCTGCGAGAACGAGGGCTTCACCTGCCCCTTCCACGGCTGGCGCTGGAACATCGAGGGCCAGAACACCTTCGTCTACGGCAAGCAGAAATTCAGCGAACGCCAGCTCGACAAAGCCGACCTCGCCCTGCGCACCTGCCGCGTCGAAATCTGGGGCGCCTGCGCCTTCATCAATTTCGACGACAACGCGCCCTCCCTGCTGGACAGCATCGGCCCCCTGGCGCAGCGCCTCGAAGCCCACGGCCTCAGCAACCTGCGCGCCGAATGGTGGTACGCCACGGAGCTGCCGGCCAATTGGAAGCTCGCGATGGAAGCCTTCATGGAAGGCTACCACGTGATGAAAACCCACCCGCAGCTCCAGCGCACTTTGCCCGCGCTGTACAACTCCATGTACGCGTTTGAGATGCAGGACACCGGCGGCGTCGGCCTGCCCACCAACCCCTATCTCTCGGGCCGCGAGAACGTAAAGGCCCAGGTCAAGCACCTTGAGCTGCTCAGCGAAGGCATGGCCGGCATGGTCCACGCCAAGGAAATCGAAATCGCCAAGGAGCTGCTCGAAGTCGATCTGCCGGAAGACCCGATGCTGGCGGTGCAGACCTGGTACGGCATCTTCCAGGACCAGATCACCAAGCGCCTGCGCGCCAAGGGCGAGCCCATCCCCGACCTCAACGCCGTCGCGGTGTCCGACCCGATCCATGCGGTGGAATATATCTTCCCGCATTACTTCCTGCTGCCGATGTTCACCTCGATGTCGGCCTACCGCATCCGCCCCACCGGCCCGGAAACCTGCATCTTCGAGCTATGGTCCCTCACCCCCAACGCCCCCGGCGAAGAGCCGGCGGTGCCGATGGAACCAACCTGGCTGCCCTTCGACAGCCAGGAATTCCCGCCCATCCCGCGCCAGGATTATTCCAACATCCCCATCCAGCAGAAGGGGCTGCACGCGCATGGTTTCGAGTTCATGCGCCTGGCGGAAAACGTCGAAGGGCTCATCAGCAATTACGAGCGCATCATCGACGGCTATCTCGGCGGCGTCGACCCCGAGAAACTGGCGAAAGCCCAGCATCTCCTCGCCAGCAATTTCGACGGCAAGATTGCCGACCTGGGGTTCTGATCCGCCCAACGACCCATAAAAAAACCGGTAATAATATATTTGACTAAGTTGTTTTCGACAGTTGCGCTACGAACCGCTCCAGGTAAATATGGAAATGGAACGATTTTTAGGTGATGGTTAATGAAAAGCAAGTTGTTGATCTTATTCATCGTGTTGGGGGGGTGTGCGACACCAGTGACAATGGAAGCGACGGGTGGTAGTCGTTCAGATGGAACGGTGGAATTGTCTTATAATTACAATGAGTTGGAGAGCCCCGTTGTTGACCCCGGTCAAGCGTTGGCAACAGCTCGTGAGAAGTGCGGGGCGTGGGGTTATAAGGATGCCGAAGCATTTGGCGAAGGCGTAAGCCAATGCTCACACTATAATGGTAATGGGAACTGTATCGCGCACATAGTTACTGTTACTTATCAATGCATTGGCAGTCCGAGTAGCGGGAGTTAGAAGAAACGTAGTTTCGCAAGCCCTTTAACTTAGCCAAATATGTTATTACCAAAAAACCGGCCTTCCCCGCCAAGGGAAGGCCGGTTTTTTATGCGGCAGCGATCAATAATATGACCAATGGTTCTGCTTGTACGCGCGATGGTTATAATAATGGCCGTTGTAATGGTAATGATAATGGTGGCTCTGATAGAGGTAATCGGCCTGGGTGCTGGTCGCGGCCACGGCCACATCCAGCGGCTGGCTCGCCGGCATGGCCGTGGCGGCCATCGGCGCGGCAACAGCCAGAGCAGTGGCCAGAGCGAATGGCGATAACAAAGATAGTTTCTTGGTCAATTGCACTTGCGTCCTCCTAAGTCCTAAGCCCGAGACGTGGTGATCGCGGCAGGGGGCTTCAATGCGCCGTACCGGCACCACGCCGGGCCATGCCCGCACCACGGCCCGCGGGAATGTGCACAACGGCTTGAAACCATTGGAACCCGGGCGCGCCGGATGGGAATTGCTAAGAAGCGATGAAACTTCGCTTAACTTGCCCAGATCCGCCGTGGCTTGAAAACCCATTACTTGAAAAGAAGGTAACAGCACCGAAGTCTTAAGGGTTCATTATCGTCCAAGGACAGGATCATGAGACGATTTGCGAAATTTCTGGCTGTAATTGTGACCTGTGGTGCGGCCTGCATCACGGCGGCACCGGCCTCGGCGCATGGCGGTGGCGGCTGGCATGGCGGTGGCGGCTGGGGCGGCGGCGGCTGGCATGGCGGAGGTTGGGGTGGCTGGGGTGTCGGCATCGGCATCGCCCCGGCCTACCCGTATTACTACCCGCCACCGGTGTATTACCCCCCGGCCCCGGCCTATTACCCACCACCCCCGCCCGGCTATTTCGCCCCCTATCCCGGCTACATCCAGCAATCCCCACCCCCACAGGCCCAGCCCGCCCCGGTCCAAAGCAGCGATGCCGCCGCCCAATCCTGCAACGCAAACACCTACGTCTGCCCCATGGAAGTCACCGTACCCGTCGGCGGGCGCTGCTACTGCCGCGGCAATGAGGGCGAGCGCGTCTACGGCGCCGCGCAATAGGCCGCCAGCCCAAACCAAAGGAGAATATTTTGACCGCAACCCATCCCATCCACGCCTTACGCGCCAGTCTCGAGGATAAACGCCTCGAAGCAGTCCAGGCATTGGCGGATTTGGGGGCAACCGCAGGCACCCCTCTCGACCCCACCATCCTGGCCGAACTCGCCCTCATCCAACTGGCTCTCACGGCCGTGCGGGAAGAGATAGACGCGCACAGCGTCAAGCTCGGCTGGGGCAGCGCCGAGGCTTTGGCATAAAATATGGATTTACTAAAACATGGATTTACATGGTAGCGGCGGAAGGATTTGAACCTCCGACCAAGAGATTATGATTCTCCTGCTCTACCACTGAGCTACGCCGCCGCACCGTGAGCCAGCCGGGTACCCCGCCGGCACGGGGAAGTCAATCCAGAGATAGACCCGCCAGAGATAGACCCCCCAGAGCCGGACCCAAACAAAAGGCCCCGGACCTGAGCCCGGGGCCTTTTGTTTGTTGTGGCGTCTCAGCCTTCCATATCGGTGGCGATGCTCGCCAGCACCTGCGGCGACTTCGCCTTCAGCACCAGGAACCACACCAGCCCGATGGCCAGATACACGGCGAACACCGGCGGCAGCATGTTGAACGGCGCCGCCGGATAGGGGAACAGGCTGGCGTAGATCACGAACGCCATCATACCCGCACCGATGACGGTGTAGACGACATGCTGGGGTTTCAGCACCCCGCCGCGGTACAGATCCACAGGGGCCGCCAGGCAGATGCCGAAATACACCACCACGAAGCCATAGGTGGCGATGGTCCCGGCCAGGCCGAACCCGTTGAGGAAGCCTTCCGGCAGCAGTGCCAGGATCACCAGCAGCGTGATCACGCCGGAGGCATACACCGCGATATGCGGGGTTTTATGTGTCTTGTGCACCAGCCCCATGGAGCCGTGCAGGAACTGGTAGCGGCCCATGGAATACAGCATGCGCGAGCTGGCGTTCAAACATGCCAGCGCGCAGGCAAAGGCGCTGATGATGGCGGCAACATACACGATGCCGGCAGCCCAGGGCAGCCCCGCCTTATTGGTCATATCGGCAAATGGCGAGGAGGAGCCGGCAATGGCGCCGGTATTGTCATCCATGGACATCACCATGAAATACGCCAGCACGGTGAAGAAGATGCCGACGATGGCGGCCGAGCCGACCACCGCATAAGGAATGTTCTTCACCGGATCAGCCGATTCCTTGGCCAGCGTGGCAGCACTCTCAAACCCCACCCAGCTAAACACCGCGAACGCCATGGCAGACATGATGCCGCCGACCGGGAGTGCGTGGACGTTGAGCTGCTTCGGATCCACGATCGTGCCATGCTTGACCGCCACCAGGGCGGTGATCACGACGATGATACCGACCGAGATACATTCCAGCACTAGCCCCATGCGCGAGGAGAAGGTGATGTCGCGATAGGCAGCGAACACCACCAGCCCCAGCACGACGAGGGAGATGAGAGTCTGCGCGGCGAAGCCGAGCGACAGGCCGAACACGCCCAGCACGTTGTTGAGGAACAAAGGCTCGCTCATCAGCACCGCCACGGCGGTGGTGATATAGGCAAGCACCATGGCCCAACCGGCCAGTGCTCCTGCCACCGGGCCGAAATTACGGCCGATATACACGAAGAACGAACCAGCCTCGGGGTGGCGCTTGGCCAGGCTGGAGATGGAGGCGCCGACGAAGATGAGCCCGAAAGTGGCCAGCGCATAGGAAACCCAGGAGCCGATCCCGGCCAGCCCGGCAACGACGGTGATGTTCAGCGCCGGCGTCAGCGTCGGCGCGATATTGGCGATGGATTGGCCGAGCGTCTCGATCTTGTTGAGCGCCCCGTGTTTAAGCTGCGGCGGCGCGTGCGCGGCGATGTCTGTCGTGGCGACCATGCTCTTGTCTCCATGGGGTAAAAGGCGCCGCGCGAGCGGCGGGTTGAAATTCACCGCGCGAGCGGCCTGTGTCTATCCGTGTTTAAAATAATGCAAATGCCATGCCGGAATGCTGCAGTGCGGCGTATTTTCTAAAATCCCGCCCAGCAAGGCGAAAGAGAGGGAAAACGGGGGCAGGCGGTGGACGGGATTCGACCGGCGGGTGATAATAATTTGCACAACCCGGCCACGGAGGGCATATTTTTTGAGCAACAGTAAACAATCTTTCCTGCAAATCCCAAAGTCGCGCCCTTGCAACTGATCCTGGCCAGCACCTCCGCCGCGCGCCAGGCCATGCTGCGCGAAGCCGGCATCGCGGCACTGGCCATCGCCTCCGGCGTGGATGAGGCCGCCGCGAAAGCGGAATTCTCCGGCCCGCCACCGGCTTTGGCCCAATTTTTAGCCCAGGCCAAGGCGGCAGCGGTGGCGCGCACCCACCCCGAGGCATTTGTTATCGGTGCCGACCAATTGCTCGTATGCAATCGTAAAATCTTCGACAAGCCAACAAGCCCGGCCGAGGCAGCAGACCATCTACGCTACCTTTCCGGCCGGGCGCATGAGCTCGTCACCGCCGTCTGCGTCATGCAGGGCGGCACGCTGCTGTGGGCGCACACGGAGTCAGCCCGCCTCACGGTCCGGCCACTGAGCGACGCCTTCATCGCCCGCTATCTCACGGCCGAAGGCGCCAAAATCCTGGATTGCGTGGGCGCCTACCGTCTGGAAGGCTGGGGCGCGCAATTATTCGAGCGCATCGAGGGCGATTATTTCACCATCCTCGGCCTGCCCTTGCTCGCCTTGCTCGGCTTCTTACGCGAGAGCGGGGCGCTGGCCGGCTGAATGCGGTGCGCCCCATCCAGCAACCCCTGCATGGCCTCAACGGTTTCAGCATCAAGATGCCGCAGCTCCCGCGTCAGCCGGTTCGCAAGCGCAGTCTGCGCCGGGGTCAGCCCCGCCGCATTCAGCCGCAGCCTGGGCCGCGAGGTCTTCGCCAGCGCCACCAGCTCATCCGCCTCATCCCAGATCAGCCCGAAATACTGGCAGATCTGATGGATCAGCCCAGCCGAAGGCGTCCCCCGCCGCCCATGCTCCAGCGCCGAGAGATAAGGAGCGGATATCTCCAGCGCCGCCGCCATATCCCGCTGCAAAATCCCCCGCGTCTGGCGCAATTCCCGCAGTTTTTCGCCAAACGGCGTCACGCGCGCCGCCGTCGCAGCAGTATCCGCACCGAGCCCGTATTGGCCGCATGCGGATGCGCCAGCGCCAGAATCAACGGCCGCAGCCCCGGCGCATTCAGCCAATGCGGCAGCTCCCGCGCCAGAATCTCCCCCTTACCGGTAATAATCTCCACACAGCGAAACCCCGAGCCATAAGCCTGGTCCAGAAACAACCGCACCTCATGATGCGCCTTGGCCGCCGTATGAAAGTGCAGATCAAGCCGCGCCTCCACCCTGGTCTTACCCGTCCTAAAATTCTTCCAGGCCGCTTTATCCAACCCGGACGGCGTAGCATTCAACCCCAGCTCCGCCGGCACCCGTGCCAGCCTGGGCTTTGCCACCACAACCGGCGGCAGGGCAGGGGCCGGAGACGCCGGCACCGGTTCTTCAGGCGGCAACGCCAGCCGCGTGCGCCCAGGCATCAGCCTGCTCAGCGTACGGCCATAAGCCGCCCACAGCCGCAAATCATCCTCCGAGAGTCCCTGCCGCCGCGCCATGCCCAATAATGGCGTCAGATCGCCTCGTGGGTCCAGACGGTAAAGCCCTCCAGCACGCTGGGCCCAAAAATATTGCACAAAGCCACATCCGCCGCATCCCGCCCATAAGCCATAAGGATGCGCCCCAGCCTTGGCTTATTATTGCGCGGGTCAAAAACATGCCACGCCCCGCCCAGATAAGCCTCGAACCACCCGGCAAAATCCCCCGGCGGGTGCGGCAAAGGCTCGCCGATATCGCTCAAATACCCCGTGCAATACCGCGCCGGTATATTCAACGCCCGGCACAAAGCCACCCCCAGATGCGCATAATCCCGGCACACCCCCACCTGCTCCTGGTACCCCTGCAGCGCCGTCCGCGTGGCGCGGGCCTGCAAATAATCAAATTTTATGCGGGCGTGCACAAAATCGCACACCGCCTGCACCCGCGCCCAGCCCGGCTTGGTATCGCCAAACAATTGCCAGGCAATCGGGCTCAGCACATCCGTCTCGCAATAGCGGCTGCCCAGCAAAAACGGCAAAGCCGCCAGCGGCAAATCCTCAACTTTATGTTGCTTGGCATCCGCCACCACCGGGTCCAGTTTCCCGGCATCGATCACCGTACCGGCACTCGCCAGCCTGAACCGCCCCGCCGGCGCCACCAGCCGCGCGCTTTGGTTGCCAAACCCATCCAGATGAAAGGTAATCGGCACCACCGGTGTGGTTGTCATCACATCCGGCACCACAATGTCACCCGCGCGGCTGGAATGCACATTCAGCGACACAATCATGGGGGTGGGTTGCGGAAACTGGTAAATGAACTCGTAGCCAACCGCGATTTTCAAAATCTTGACCCTTCCAGCCGTATTGGCCGCACGTCATGCATACAGCAGGCCAAGAAACTAAGTAGTAGGTTTTTAGGAAAAAAGGGGGCTCTGGACCATAGGCTTCCCATGGAGTCACAGCCTGTGGCCCCATTTATAAAAGTTTTTGGTCCGGCTTTTTTCAAAAAGCTGGCTCTTCCTACTTCTTAAAAAACGCCGCCGCCGCATCCTTATGCGCCTTCTTAGCGCTTATCGCCCCCTCCACCCGCGCAATCTCCCCCCTCAACTCGCCCACATATTCAGCCAGCTCCTCCACCCCGAGCAGGTCCAACGGCGGCGGCAGTAACAATTTTTTCGGCCGTGGCGGCGGCTCATCCTCGGAAAATATCATGGAACGATCTTGACCAGGAGGTGGCACGGGCTCCATACGCGGGCCAAGTTTAACTTGTCTCCCGCAGGCGAATGATTATCTCCACTTCGGGCCGCAAGGTCCGCGAGAAGACTCTCGTCTATTAGACGTTCGTCCATAAAAGGTGTTCTGTTCATGTCTCTACCCCTAATGCCCAAAGCTACCGCAGTCTGGTTGATTGACAAGACCGGTCTCACCTTCGAGCAGATTGCCGCTTTTTGTGGCATGCACCCGCTGGAAGTACAGGCGATCGCGGATGGCGAAGTGGCCCAAGGCATCAACGGCTACGACCCGGTGCTGAACAAGCAGGTCTCCGCCGAGAATATCACGCGCGCCGAGAAAAACCCGGAACTGCGCCTGAAACTGCTCGCCGCCCCCGAATCCATGCATAAAAAGCAGAAAGGCGGCCGCTACACCCCCGTGGCCAAGCGCAACGACCGCCCGGACGCCATCGCCTTCCTCATCCGCAGCTACCCCCACCTCACCGACGCCCAGGTGATCAAGCTGCTCGGCACCACCAAAGACACCATCCAGAAAATCCGCGACCGCTCGCACTGGAACAGCGCCAACATCAAACCGCGCGACCCCGTCATCCTGGGCCTCTGCAAGCAGTCGGACTTCAACGACGCCGTACACGCCGCCAACGAACGCCTAACCCGCGAAGGCCTGACGCCCCCACCCCCGCCGCCCCCGTCGTCCGAAGCGGCTTAAGGGAAAAAGGCGAGGGGCTTCGCCCCGTCGTGCGAAGCACGCCTCCGGCGTGACGACCGCCACTGGGCCTGAGGCCCAGACCCCATTCGTTGAAGACTTAAAAAAGAGGCCTGCCACCTTGGTGTTTGAAACACCTAGGAGGCAGGCCTCTTTTTTAAGTCTAAGTAGCGGGGGTCTGGGGCCTCAGGCCCCAGCGGGGTCCAGGGGCGGAGCCCCTGGCCTTTTTCCCTTAATCCCTCAACTCTTCAGTCGTTCCATTTCTTCCTTCAAACGCAATTTCTCCAATTTCATGCGTGACAATTGTGAGCTGTCCGGGCTGGGCCGGCGGCCCTCCGCGGCAATCTTACTGTCCAGGCTGGCATGCCGCCCTTTCAGGGCGTCGAGATGCGATTGCAGGTTCATGGTGTCTCCTTTGGAACAAAGTAGCACTTGGCCAATTCTGGGCTGACCCCTTCATGAGCGGGCTTGGCCCAGACCCCTGAGGCTAAACCCAGTGACACAGGATTGTCACCTTAAAAATGGGCCAAGCCCCCTGCCGGTGTGGCGCGGCGGCATGGTTCGCGAGAAACACAGCCCAGAGTAAAAATTTCGGTTTCAGCCCGGCGCGTTTCCCTCTAAATGCTCCCTTCATGCTGACTGATAAAGACAATCTGCTGCGCCGCCTGCACGCTTTGCGCAGTGAGCACCGCGACCTGGACACCGTCATCGCCCGCCTCACCGAGCACGGGCCGGTCGACCAGCTTCAAATACAGAGGCTGAAAAAGCGCAAACTGGGGCTGAAGGATGAGATCGCCCGGCTGGAAAGCCGCCTCATCCCGGACCGCACGGCATGAGTTCCCCGCTTGTCGGCATCATCATGGGCAGCCGCTCAGACTGGCCCGTGATGGAACACGCAGCCCAAATGCTTGAAAAGCTTGGCGTCCCCTATGAGGCGAAAGTGGTTTCAGCCCACCGCACGCCCAGGCGCCTGTATGACTACGCCAGCTCAGCCGAGGGCAGGGGCCTCAAAATCATCATCGCCGGCGCCGGCGGTGCCGCCCACCTCCCCGGCATGACCGCCTCCATGACCAACCTGCCGGTCCTGGGCGTCCCCGTGGCTGCCACGGCCCTGCAGGGCCAGGATGCCCTCCTGGCCATCGTACAGATGCCCGGCGGCATCCCCGTCGGCACTCTGGCCATCGGCAAGCCCGGCGCCATCAACGCCGGCATCCTCGCCGCCTCCATCCTCGCTTTGTCAGACCCCGCTCTACGCGCCCGCGTCGCCGCCTTCCGCGCCGCCCAAACGGAGGAAGTCCCGGAGAACCCGGTTTGACCCAGCTTCCCCCCGGTTCCACCATCGGCATCATCGGCGGCGGCCAACTCGGCCGCATGTCAGCCCTTGCGGCAGCGCGCCTCGGCTACCGTACCCATATCTTCGCCCCTGAGTTCGACAGCCCCGCCGCCCAGGTCGCCGCCGGCAGCACCGTGGCCGAATACAGCAACCTAAACATGCTGAAACTCTTCGCGGCCAAGGTGGATGTCATCACCTTCGAATTCGAAAACGTGCCCGCCGAATCCCTGGCCCTGCTGGAAAGCCTGAAACCCGTCCGCCCCGGCGCCAAAATCCTCGCCATCAGCCAGGACCGCCTGCTGGAAAAACAATTCCTCAACACCGCCGGCATCGCCACCGCCCCCTGGGCAGCCGTGGAGACCGCAGAAGACCTGCCCGCCGCCGTAGCCCGCCTGGGCCTGCCCGCCGTCCTAAAAACCACCCGCCTGGGCTACGACGGCAAAGGCCAGCAAATGCTGCGTACCCAAGCCGACTTAGCCCCCGCCTTCGCCAGCCTGGAACCCAAACCCCTGGTCCTGGAAGGCTTCGTAAACTTCGCCGCCGAAATCTCCGTCATGGTCGCCAGAGGTGTAGACGGCACAATCGTCACCTTTGATGCCGCGGAAAACCGCCACAAACACCACATCCTGGACCTAACCTTCGCCCCCGCCCCCATGCCTCTCACAGTGCTGGAGGAAGCCCAGCGCATCGCCCGCACCATCGCCGAAAAACTCGAACTGGTCGGCCTCCTGGGCGTAGAAATGTTCGTCACCGCCGACGGCAGCCTGCTGGTCAACGAAATCGCCCCCCGCCCCCACAACTCCGGCCACTGGACCATGGACGCCTGCCCCTGCTCCCAGTTCGAAATGCACATCCGCGCCATAGCCGGCCTGCCCTTGCCGCCCGCCATACGCCACTCAGACGCCGTAATGAAAAACCTGATCGGCCCCGAAGACATGGACCTCTGGCCCCGCATTTTGGCAACACCAGGCCTAATCCCCCACCACTACGGCAAAACCGAAGCCCGCCCCGGCCGCAAAATGGCCCACTTCAACAGGCTTTTCCCCAAAGGCAGCCTGCCCGGTGAGTTCGGTATCGAGGATGCATTGAAATTGAATGGCCAAGAGACTGTTTGAAAAGCCCCTTCAACTCCCGTCATCCCCGCGCCAGAGATCCCCGCGAACGTGCCTAACCGTCATCCCCGCGAACGCGGGGATCTCTGGCGCCCTCGGCCGCGGGAGTCACAGCAAGCCGCAGGATGGGCGCAGCCAGCGTAGGGTGGGGTGCTCTTCCGCACCCCACCCTCTCCACCATCTAAGACAGCAAGTAGGATGGGTTGCGCCATGCGTAACCCATCGTCTGGTGATATCTAAGGCTGAGCCATAAACCGCGCCAGCCGGCGGCCGAACACCAACAATAAACTGCCACCTATCACATGGACGGTACCGTATTGAAAACTTACGGCCCCATAATGGCTGAGGTAGGGCGCAATGAGATTCAGACCGCCGGGAGCAGCCAAAGCGGCGAGCCAGAAACATAGAAAACTGGTGCCGAGAACCAGCAGCAGAACGCCATAAAGCCGCGCGATTGCTAAAGCGACTTGTTCGAGTGTCATGATCGGCCCCCATTGTTTCTATTCAGCAAGTAGGATGGGCAGCGCCTAACGCCCCCATCCCTTCCGCGCTCAGCTCACTGCTTCTTAAACACAGCCACAACGCTCTCTGCAAACCCGTCCTCAACATCCTCTATCGTGGTCGACCCACCATACACCCCGCCCCACGCAAAAGTTTTCGCAACAGAGTAACTCGCGACAACATTGCCCGACGTCACATCGATCAACCGCACAGTCGCCGCAATATGAATCTGCCCCAGCCCCGCCAGCATGAATCGCGCAAAAGCATTTCCCGGATCATAAGCGGTAAAATTCATATCCACTTTAACCTCGCCCGGCGCATGCGCCCCGGCAGCCACCACCCGGTCCGCATAGGCCGCCGCAAGATCGTCCTGCACCAACTGCCTGACGCGCTCCAGGTCATAGGACTGCATCTGCACACCTGGTGCTGCCTCGGCGGTCACCGGGCCGATAGGCACTGTTGCTGTATCAAAACCACCTGGCGGCGCCCCATTCAGCACAGGCGTTGAGGCCGAGCCGGCGCACCCAGCCAAACCGGCACAGAGCAGAAGAGAGATGGCGGCATTACGGCAAGCTTCGTTTCCCATCCGCAGGCGGGTCGGCAAGGTCATAAATCTCACGAGCGCTTCCTAATCATTGCGGAAGAAACATTCTTCCGGTTTGGCCGCCACAGCCTATACAGCAGATTAAATTATGGCAACCAAATGATTATGCTTACGAGCATCCGTAGGGTGGGTTAAGCGCAGCGCAACCCACCGCCATGGGGCCGAGGGCCACCCCCCTACAACCGGCTATTATTAGCAAACACCATCCCCGTATCGGCCAGAAAACAAGCGCCATCCTTTTTCGCCAGCTCCCGTATCCGCCGCGTGTCCTGCGCCAGCAGCGTGCAATTATGCCGCGCTAGATGCTCCACCCAATACGCCGCAAGCTGCAGGTTCACATGATGATGCCCGGCCTGCCCAGGCACGGCATGGGTAATGAGAATGAATTTCCCGGCGGTGAGGGAGGTCAGCAGATTCTCCACGAATCGTTCCTCGATATGCTCAACCACCTCCTGGCAATGCACGAAATCCACGTTCGTAATCACCGGGCCTTTGGTAAGATCAAGCAGCACGGCGGGATAAAGCGATGTCATCACCGATGCCCGGAATCCTTCCACCGCCACAACCGCCATACCCCGCCGGTGAAAATACACCGCCGCATTCCCCGAGCCGCTCCCCAGGTCGAGCACGGAGCGCAGGCCAAAACGGTCGATGCAATAATCCCATACCGACGGCGCATAGGTCAGCGGGTCGCCGCCGGCGATACTGCCGCCCAGATGCGGGGTGGCGGTGTCGGAGACGGTTTTCGTGCCATGATAGGGTTTCAGAGTTTCAAGCAGCTCAGCCTCCAGCACAGGCAGCACCCGTTCGGCGCACCAAAATATGTGGCAAACTGCTTAAATATCGCAGAACGGGAAAACCGGCAAATAAATTCAGCGCCCTGCTTCAGGCCACCCAGAATCAAGCCACCCCAAATCAAGCAGGGGCATGCATCGGCACCAGATTATCCATGAACCGTTCCGCGCAGGCCCGCCAGGAATACGTCTCCGCAAACGGCCGGCAATTCGCCCGGTCCACATCCAGCGCCGCCAGGCAGGCCTTCCGCAAATCCACATCCAGCGCCCCCACCGGCACCGGCGACTCACCCAGAATATCCTTCGGCCCCGTCACCGGGTACGCCGCCACCGGCAGGCCGGACGCGAGTGCCTCCAGCACCACCAGCCCAAACGTATCGGTGCGGGAGGGAAACACGAACACATCCGCCCCCGCGTAAGCCGCCGCCAATTCCGCGCCAAACCGCGCACCTGCAAAATGCGCCTTGGGATAATCCCGCTCCAATGCGCGGCGCTGCGGCCCGTCCCCCACCACAAGTTTCGAGCCCGGCAGGTCCAACTCCAGAAACGCCTTCAAATTCTTCTCAACCGCCACCCGCCCCACATAGGCAAAAATCGGCCGCGGCAAATCCCAATCCTCTTTCGGCTCCGGGTGAAACGCCTGCAAATCCACCCCACGCGACCACGGCCTTACATGCTTGAATCCGCGTCCCGTCAATTCTTCACGTAGCGACTGCGTCGCCACCATCACCGCGGCCCCAGCGCCATGAAACCGGCGCAGCCAGGCATAGGTCAGAAACTCAGGAATCCCTGTCCGCGCCTTCAAATATTCCGCGAAGCGGGTATGAAACGCCGTGGTAAATGCAACCTTATTACGTATGGCATAGCGCCGCGCCGCCATCCCCAACGGCCCCTCGGTGGCGATATGCAAAGCATCCGGCGCAAATTCTTCAATAATCCGCGCCAGAGTCTTGCCCGGCCGTATCGCCAGCCGTATTTCCGGGTAGCTCGGCATCGGAATGGTCTTAAAACGGTCAGGCCCCACCACCTCAACCGTCAGCCCCATATCGCGCATCTCATCGGTCACCGTGCGCAAGGTCCGCACCACCCCGTTCACCTGCGGCGTCCAAGCATCGGATACGATGAGGATGCGGCTCAGACCAGGGAAAGTGAGCAGGGGGTCAGGCGCCGGCTGGTGCAGCACGAACCGGATCCAGCGAGCGTTGCAAAGCAATCTCGGCAGCCACACCCTGGATCGCGGCGGATTGCGAAGCCTTTATCTTAGGCGCCGGCCTGGCCAGCATGGAGAGCTTGTTCAGCGCCACCCAGTCGATCAGCTCCAGCCGCCCATCCATATGTTCCACAAGGGCGGTGCAGCTCTCCACCCAATCGCCATCGTTCAAATACAGAATGCCATTCACCATCCGCATCTCGGCATGGTGAATATGCCCGCACACCACACCATCAAACCCGCGCGCCTTGGCATCGTCAGCCAGAGCCGTCTCAAAACGGTCAATCGCCTTCACCGCCTCCTTCACCTGCAATTTCAACCAGGCGGAGAGCGACCAGTAAGGATACCCAAGGCGCGTACGCACCATATTGAACCAGCGGTTAATCTCCAGCACCACCGTGTAAGCCCAGTCACCCAGCAGGGCCAACACGCGGGCATGGCGCACCACGCTGTCGAACATATCGCCATGCGTAATCAGCAGGCGCTTGCCATCAGCCGTGGTATGCTCGGCCTCCATCTGGATCTTCACGCCGCAAACCTCAACGCCCAGGCTCAAAAACTTGCGCAGCATCTCGTCATGGTTGCCCGGCACATACACAACATTGGTGCCGTTGCGGGCAAACTTCAGCACCCGGCGCAGCACCTTGTCGTGGTATTTATCCCAGAACCAGCTACGCTTCAGCCGCCAGCCGTCGATGATGTCGCCAACCAGGAACAAATTCTCGCAGGTCATCGATTTGAGAAAATCGGCCAAAAATTCAGCGCGGCAGCCGCGCGTGCCCAGATGCGTATCGGAGATGAACACGCTGCGATAT
This sequence comes from bacterium, assembly GCA_026224825.1. Taxonomy (GTDB): domain Bacteria; phylum Pseudomonadota; class Alphaproteobacteria; order Acetobacterales; family Acetobacteraceae; genus Acidocella. The sequence continues at coordinate 129,515 of JAMFRO010000088.1, forward strand.
TTGGTCGGTGTCAGGGGACGGGGCGCCATTGCATTCATGGGGACCGCAATAACGCCGAGTTCCGCGTTGGAAACAGTGAAAATTATGTGACGCTCTCTACAATTTCTCAAAATGACATTGTCATTGCGGCGTCATCAAATCGTCATTATGCTGTCATGGTTAAGATGCTTTGCGTGAAATTTACGCATGCAATCACCGGGGAGTCGTAAATGCTGGTTATTTTCAACCCGGTAGCCGGGCGCAGGCGCGCAGCCTCGCTCTGGAAAGTGCTCGACCTGCTGGTGGAAAACGGGGTGCAGGTGGAAGTCGCCGAAACGCAACATGCCGGCCATGCAACGGAGCTGGCCCGCGTGGCCGCCGCCGGCGGCGAGGATATGGTGGTGGCGGCAGGCGGCGACGGCACCATAGCCGAGGTCGCCAACGGGCTCATCGGCTCAGGTGCCTCCCTCGGCGTCATCCCGCTCGGCACCGCCAATGTGCTGGCCAAGGAGTACCGCCTCTCCACCAGCCCGCGCGGCATCGCCAACACGCTCGCCTACCGCCGCACGGCCAAGCTCTGGCCGGGCCTGGCACAGATGCACGGGCGCGACCAGGTGTTCGTCCAGATGGTAGGCTTAGGGTTCGACGGCGCGGTGGTCCAAGGCATCAAGCCTTTGCTCAAACGCGTCATCGGCCGCGGCGCCTATGTCTGGCAATCGGTGTGGGAGAGTGTCGCCTACGGTTTCCCCACCTTACGCGTGAGCATAGACGGCGTGGCGCATGAAGCAGCCTCCGTGGTGGTGAGCAAAGGCCGGCTCTACGGCGGCCCCTACATGCTGGCCCCCAACGCCCACCCCGAGGCGCCCGGCTTCCAGGTGGCCCTGTTCGAGAACCCCGGCACTTTCCCGGCCCTGTTGGCGGGCGCCGCTTTGCCTCTCGGCCTGCTCCCCCGCTGCCCCGGCGTACGCATCCTCCCCGCCCGCCACGTTGAATTCACCCCCGGCGGCGCGAAAATCCCGGCCCAGGCCGACGGCGACCGCCTGGCCGGCACCCCCTGGGCCGTCACCGATGCCGCCGCCCCCATCTCCCTGATTGTCGGATAGGGCCTGATTGTCAGATAGGGCTTGACCTCGCCGGGTGAAGTTTTATGGGAAACCCGTCCACTCAAGGAGACAGAATTCATGACAACCCCCGTGCGCGTCGCCGTCACCGGTGCCGCTGGCCAGATCGGCTACGCCATCCTGTTCCGCATCGCCAATGGCGACCTGCTGGGCAAGGACCAGCCGGTCATCCTCCACCTGCTGGACCTGCCCCAGGCGCAAAAAGCGCTCGGCGGCGTCATCATGGAACTCAACGACAGCGCCTTCCCGCTGCTGGCCGGCGTCGTCCCCACCGACGACCCGCGCGTCGCCTTCAAGGATGTGGACATCGCCATCCTCATCGGTTCGCGCCCGCGCGGCCCCGGCATGGAACGCCGCGACCTGCTCGCCGCCAATGCCGAGATCTTCAAGGTTCAGGGCAAGGCCCTCAACGATGTCGCCAAGCGCGATGTCAAAGTCCTGGTCGTCGGCAACCCGGCCAACACCAATGCCTACATCGCCATGAAGTCCGCACCCGACCTGCCGAAGGAAAACTTCACGGCCATGCTGCGGCTCGACCATAACCGCGCCGTCTCCATGCTGGCCGAAAAATCCGGCGCGGCCGTGAAAGACATCGAGAAAGTCGCCGTCTGGGGCAACCACTCCCCCACAATGTACGCCGACTACCGTAACGCCACCGTCGCCGGCAAATCCCTGCCCGCCGTCATCAACGACGAGACCTGGTACAAAGACACCTACCTCGCCGCCGTCGGCAAACGCGGCGCCGCCATCATCGAAGCCCGCGGCCTCTCGTCGGCCGCCTCCGCCGCCAACGCCGCCATCGACCATGTGCGCGACTGGGTCCTCGGCTCCAACGGCCGCTGGGTCTCCATGGGCATCCCGTCCGATGGCTCCTACGGCATCCCGAAAGACGTGATCTACGGCGTGCCCGTCACCACCGAAGGCGGCAAATACAAGCGCGTCGAAGGCATCGCCATCGACGAGTTCTCGCAAGGCCGCCTGGAATACACGCTCAAGGAACTCCTCGAAGAACAGGAAGCCGTCGCTTCCCTGCTGGCATAAGGTAAAAGGCCAGGGCTCTGCCGTCGTGCGAAGCACGCCTCCGGCGTGACGACCCGCCAAGGGCCGAAAGGCCCTTGGATCCCGCCCGGCTCTAAAATAGAGAGGCCATTCCGTGCTCGTGGAAATCACGTGCTGGAATGGCCTCTCTATTTTAGAGCCGATTGTGTGAATGCCAAGAAACCTTAGGGCCCCTGACGCAGACCAAGGACCACCGCCCCGCCCCACAACACCGTCATGCTCGCGAAAGCGGGCATCCACGCCTTCCGGCACACCAATGTTTGACGACCTCATTAGCACCCACCTACACTCCCACAAAAACAGGGAAACACCGGTGGACATCCTAGACGCACAAATCCACATCGCCCGTGGCGAGATCGACTCGACCCTGCGGGCCATGGACGCGCTCGGCATCCGCTCCCTGATCTTCGACGAACTATGGGCGATGCGCCCGAGCGGCCACCCCACCCATCTCCAGCCGGGCTACAGCCTACCCAATGGCGCCTGGCGCACCGCCTCCCCCGTGGCCCAGGAAGCATCGCTCGCCCACCCAGATCGTTTTTCGTACCTCGTGCGGATAGACCCGCTGGACCCGGAGCTTGAAAGCGTCATGCGCGTCACCGCCTCCACCCCAGGTGCGCGCGCCTTCCGCCTGCAACCGGTATGGACGCCCGAGGACGCCGCCGCTTTCGCCAAAGGCAGCTACGAGCCCCTGTTCGCCATCGCGCAAACCCTCGGCCTGCCCGTCTGCGTCTTCATCCCCGGCTATGTCGAGCTGCTGGCGCCCTACGCCAAAAAATACCCCGGCGTAAACATCATCATCGACCATTGCGGCCTCGGCTTCTCCTTCCTCCCCCCCGTCCGCCCGGAACATGATTTTTGCGCCACCCCCGCCTATTTCCAAAAAGTCCTGGCCCTGGCGGAACACCCCAACGTGGCCCTCAAATGGAGCCACGCCCAGGACCGTTTCGGCGTACAGACCTACCCCTACGAGGGATTGCGCCCCTATCTACGCCAGGCCATCGAGGCTTTCGGCGCCCACCGTCTCATCTGGGCCAGCGATAAAACCGTCATCCCGGCGCATAGCTGGTCCAATCTGCTCAACTATCTGCGCGACGATCCCGAACTTTCCCGCGACGAGAAAGAATGGATCCTCGCCCGCACGGCGCGCCGTGTTTTCAACTGGCCGGCGGCTTAACAGTGAAGAGGAATTTCAAATGACGAAAAAAGTGGCTTTGGTAACGGGTGCCGCCGTTGGCATCGGGCGGGCGATCGCCCTGCGTCTGGCCCGTGACGGCATCGCCATCGGCGTCATGGATCTTAACCAAGCGGCCTGTGCAACCGTGGCGCAGGAGATCAAGGATGCCGGCGGCGAGGCCATCGCGCTGGCGGGCGACATCGCGCGCCGCGACACCATCCAATCCGCCGCCGCCGAATTGCGCGCCGCCTTTGGCCCCATCAACATCCTCGTCAACAATGCCGGCATCACCGGCTTCGTGCCCTTCCTGGAGCTGACCGATGCGCAATGGGACCGTATGCTGGAGGTCAACCTCAAAGGCGCCTTCATCGTCACGCAAACCATTCTGCCGGACATGATCGCGCAAGGCTGGGGGCGGATCGTCAACATCTCCTCCTCCAGCGCGCAATCGGGCGCGGTGAACATGGCGCATTATTCCTCGGCCAAGGGCGGCATCATCGCGCTCACCAAAACGCTCGCGCAGGAGTTCGGCCCCGCCGGGATCACGGCCAACAATATCCCGCCGCGCTTTGTCATGAACACCGCCATGTCTGAGGATTCCTTCAAGCACCTCGGCCAGGCATCGCGCGACGCCATGACGCAGAACGGCCCCATCCGCCGCCAGGGCGAGCCCGAGGATATCGCCGGTGCCGCCGCCTGGCTGGTGTCGGATGAGGCTGGCTACGTGACGGGCCAGACCATTGGCGTTAATGGTGGGCGCTATATTTGAACGGGGTCAATATGTCCGACAAGAAAATCCACAAAATCCTTCTCTTCATGAAGCGCAAACCCGGCATGTCCGTGGCGGATTTCCGCGCCTATTACGAAAACCAGCACGCGCCTTTATGTGCCAAAACCAGCACCAACCTGCAGCGCTACATCCGCCGCTTTATCGACCCGAAGCCCCACCCCGAAACCGGCCCGAACACCGAGATGGAATTCGACGTCATCACCGAGCTGTGGTGCAAGGACGAAGCCGCCTTCAACACCCTGCTCGGTTACCTCACCACCTCCATCATGCCGGATTTCATCACGGAGGATGAGAAGAACCTGTTCGACCGCAGCTCCTTCCGCACCGCCACGGTGGTGGAGTGCGAAACCGACCTTGCGGCGGTGGTTGCCTGACGACTCGGGGCCTGGGTGCTACCCTTACCCTGTGACGAATGATCTGGCGTTGATGGTGGGGCTGCCGGGGCAGGGGGTGCATTTGCATCTCGATGCCCTGTCGCTGCTGTTCCTCTGCATCCTGGCCCCGCAAATCCTGGCCAGCGCGGTCGCCGGCATGCGCGCCTCCGTCACCTTCTGGGTGTTCTGCGCCGGTATGGTGCTGGCCCTGGCGGCGGGCGATGCCTTCACCCTCATCTTCGGCTTCGAGCTGATGAGTGCCGCCTCCTGGCTCCTCGTACTGCGCGGGGACCAAAAACCCGCCACCTTCTACATCGCCATCGCCATTTTCTCCGCCGCCTGCCTCATCCCGGCGGTGTTCCTGCCCGCCAGCTCCCCCGTTAGCTGTTCCATCGCCTTCATACTCATCGCACTTGGCACGGGCGCCAAAGCCGGCCTCGCCCCGCTGCATAGCTGGCTGCCCAAGGCGCATCCCGCCCCCCCGGCCGGCGTCTCGGCGATCATGTCCGGCGGCATGGTCAAAATCGCCCTCTATGTGCTCATCCGCTATTCATTCATCATCCTCACAGGCGCGGCGCAGCCCTGGTGGGGCGTGGTGCTCATCATTGCGGGCGTCGCCTCGGTCGTCATCGGCGCGCTGCGCGCCGTGCTGGAAACCGAGATGAAGACCATGCTCGCCTGCTCCACCATCGAGCATGTCGGGCTCATCACGGTAGGGCTCGGCATCGCCTTGCGCGCCAAAGCCATGGGAGACCCAGCGCTTACGGCCGTGGCCCTGCAAGCGGCCCTGCTCTGCGCCGTGGCGCACGGGCTGTTCAAGCCTTTGCTGTTCCTGGGTGCTGGTGAGGTAAAGCATTCCACCGGCACCACCTCGCTCAACTGGCTGGGCGGGCTCATGCGCGGCCAGCCGCGCCTGGGCGGGCTCATGCTGCTGGGCGCCGCCGGCATGGCCGCCATCCCCTTCGGCCCCGGTTTCGCACCGGAATTCCTGCTCCTGCACGCGGTCATCGGCGCTGCCGCCACCGGCGGCATTCTGGCCCGCATCGGCTTCACCTTCGTCCTTGCCGCCCTCGGCCTCGGCGCGGCCCTGGCCCTGGGCGCCGCCGTCCGGCTCATCGGCATCGGCTTCCTCGGCCGCCCCCGCAGCCTGCACGCCGCGTCGGCGGAGGACGCCCGCCCCGGCCCGCTCTTCGGCATGGGCCTGCTCGCCGTACTGATGCTCCCCGTCGCTCTGCTCCCCGGCCAGGTTCTGGCGGCCCTCGTCCCGGTCGTCAGCCAGCTCGCCCCGCAGGCGGATATGCACCCGCTCGCCTACACCCCTCTGCCCTTGCTGCTGCTGGCCTTCCTCATCGCCACCGCCACCGGTTTCGTGCTGCACCGTTTCGGTGTGCGCGGCACGCGCGAGGTCGCCCCCTGGAACGGCGGTTTCGGCCGCGCCCCCGCCTGGCTGCCCTTCGGCGATCCCACCACCCAGCCCAGCGCCACCGGTTTTGCCCAGCCCATCTCCCGCGCCATTGCCAAAGCCGTGCTGGGTAAAAACGGCACAGACCCCGCCGATGCCTGGCTCATAGCCCCCATCCAGCGCCTGCATCTACGCGGCGTGCGCCTGGCCGAGCGCATCCGCCGCGCCACCATCCGCCAGCGCCTCGGCGTGGTATTCGCCGCATTGGTGCTGTTCCTGGCCGCCCTCGGCCTGGCGGAGGGCGGCTAGATGCTTACTTTCGCCCTGCGCCTCATCGCCACTCTACTCCACGCCGCCCTGGTCTTCGCCCTGGCCCCGCTGCTCATGGGCGCCGTAAATAAATTCCGCGCCTGGGCACTTGGCAGGCGCGGCCCGCCGTTCCTCCAGCCCTATTTCAACCTCTACAAACACCTGCGCAAAACCACTTTGGTGCCGGAAACCGCGACAGAACTCTTCGCCCTCTGGCCCGTCACCGCCTTCCTCGCCACCGCCACCGCCGCGTTGCTCGTCCCCAGCTTCTGCACCGGCCTGCTCACCGCCCCCGCCAGCGATTTCATCACCCTCATCGGCCTGTTCGCCCTCGCCCGCGCGGCGGCAATGCTCGGCGGCCTGGAAACCGGCTTTGGCTTCGGCGGCGCCGCCGCAGGGCGCGAGGCCCTGTTCAGCGTCTTCGCCGAGGCCGCTTTGCTCGTCGTTATCCTCGGCTTCGCCCTGCTCGCCCACAGCATCACCATAAACGGCATCGCCGTCGCTTTTGCCGCCGGCCACATCGGCATCTCCGTCTCCCTCGGCTTCGCGCTGGCGGCCCTCCTCGCCGTCGCCCTCACCGAAACCGGCCGCATCCCCACCGACAACCCCGCCGGCCATCTCGAACTCGCCATGGTGCACGAAGCCCTGTCCCTGGAATATTCCGGCCGCTTCCTGCTCCTGCTGGAATACGCCGGCATGCTCCGCCTGCTGCTCTGGATGAACCTCATCGGCACCATCTTCCTCCCCTTCGGCATGGCCCGGGCGGACGATATTCTGTCATGGCCCCTCGGCCTGATCCTCTGGCCGCTCAAACTGGGAGTCATGGCCGCATTGCTTGCCCTGTTCGAGATCTCCACCGCCAAAATGCGCGTCTTCCGCGTGCCCGAGTTCCTGGGGGCGGCCATGCTGCTCGGCATCCTCGCCGGCATCTTCCTCTTCGTGGCGTCGAGGATCGGCACATGACCTATTCCCTGGCCCATCTCATGGGCGGCATCCTGCTCCTCAGCACGTTTCTGCTCCTCTCGCAGCGCCGCCTCGCCGCGATGATCACGCTCTACCAGCTCCAGGCACTCACCCTCGCCGCCGCCGCCTTCTGGCAGGGCTACGCGCAATCCGAGATCAACCTCTACCTCACCGGCATCATCACCCTTGCGCTCAAAGGCCTGCTGCTCCCTTTGGCGCTGCGCGAGATCGTGCACCGTTTCAACCTGCGCCGCGCGGTTGAAACCGCCATGCCCATGGCCCTCGCCATGCTGCTCGGTGTCGGCCTCATCGGCATCGCCGTGCTGGTGGTGCTGCCCAGCACCATGAGCGCCGTTTCCCTCACCCGCGAGGACCTCGCCATCGCCCTCTCCGTGGTCCTGCTCGGCCTGCTGGTCATGACCACCCGCCGCAACGCTCTGGCCCAGATCATCGGCTTCCTCTCCACGGAAAACGGCCTGGTCCTGGCCGCCATCGGCATGCCCGGCATGCCCTTCGTCGCCGAGTTTTCCGTGGCCCTGCTGGTCCTCCTTGCCTTCCTCGTCACCGGTATTTTTCTGCTGCGCATCCGCGAACATTTCGACACGCTGGATGTAACCGGCATCGAAGACATCGAGAGGCGCGGCCGATGATCTACGCGCCGATCCTGCTCCCCTTTCTCGCCGCCATCGTCCTCGGTCTCACCGGCACGCCGCGCCAGGGCGTCATCGCCAATGCCGCCCTCAGTGGCCTCGTCTTTCTGCTCACTTTGGCCGTCTTCACGGCCCCCGGCAGCGGCCTCATCCATGCCGATGCCCTCGGCCTGCTCTTCGGCACGCTCACCGGCTTCATCGCCTTCACCACCGCGCTGGCCAACATCAACTACGTGCGCGGCGCCGAACCGCGCCTAACCCCACAACTCTGGCGCCTCTACCACGCCCTCTGCCAGATCATCCTCGGCGCCACCCTCCTCGGCCTGTACGCCGACAACATCGGCCTGCTCTGGGCCGCCGTGGAAATCGCCACCATCGCCGCCACTTTGGCTGTCAGCCTGCCGCGCACGCCCTCCGCTCTGGAAGCCGCCTGGAAATATTTCATCCTCGGCGGCGTCGGCATCGCACTGGCCCTGTTCGGCACCATGCTGGTCTACCTCGCCGCCCAACCCGCCCTGGGGCCGGGGCTGAATGCCATGAGTTTCACCGCCCTCTCCACCCATGCCCCCTGGATGGACGGCTCCCTCCTCACCCTCGCCTTCGTCTTCATCCTGTTCGGCTACGGCACCAAAGCCGCGCTGGTCCCCCTGCACGGCTGGCTGCCCGATGCCTATGCCGAAGGCCCCGCCCCGCTCACCACCGCCCTCTCCGGCCCCATGCTCAACCTGGCGCTCATCGCCATCCTCCGCTTCCGCCACCTCCTGCAGGCCAACCACGCCTCCGGCGGTGCCGCCATGGCCCCGGGTCCGTTCCTGCTGGTCCTGGGCCTGGCTTCCCTCTTCCTGGTCGGCTTCTCCCTCTCGCGCAGGCGCGATGCCCGCCGCTTCTTCGGCTTCTCCTCCATCGAGCACTCCGGCATCGCCATCTTCGCTTTCGGCATCGGCGGCCCGGCCGCGATATTCGGCGGGCTGCTGCACATGCTGCTGCAAACCCTCATCAAATCCGGCCTCTTCATCGCCCTCATCCGCGCGGCGGCCCTGCGCGGCTCCACCGCCCCCGGAAATTACAGTTTCGCCCATTTGCGCGGCCTCATCCACAGCAACAAATACACCGCCTGGGCCCTGGGCGGCGCCATCTTCGCCCTCACCGGCCTGCCGCCGTCGGGCCTGTTCGCCTCGGAATTCATCATCATCAGCCAGACCGTGCAGCGTAACCCCTGGGTGTCCGCCCCGCTCGCCCTCGGCCTGCTCCTCTGCGCCGTCGCCATACTCCGCAACCTCGGCCCGCTCATCTTCGGCCACGCCCCGCCGCACACCAAGCCGGTAAAAGCAGCCCCCGAGATGCACCTCGTCACCCTGCACCTGGCCCTGGCCGTAATCCTGGCCTTCGCCATGCCCGCACCCGTGCTAAACCTCCTCTCCTCCGTGGCGGGAGCCCTGCAATGATCCTGCTCTCCCCCGAAGACTGGGCCGCCACCCAAGGCAAATTCATCGCCCTCTGGACCGACGCGGACTACGCCTACGCCCTCTACCAGCCCCAGCAGCTCGTCGCGGTGGCATTGCAGGACGGCACCTACCCAGCCCTCCCACACCCCGGCGCCAACTGGTACCAGCGCCTCGCCCACGACCTCAACGGCCACACCGCTCAAGGCGCCACCGACACCCGCCCCGCCATAGAACACCACCGCGGCCCAGACTTCGCCGCCCCCTGGCCCGACTTCCCGGCCCCAGACGTGGAAGGCGTGCACCAGATCGCCGTCGGCCCCATCCACGCCGGCATCATCGAGCCCGGCCATTTCCGCTTCTCCCTCCTCGGCGAGGAAGTGCTGAAACTCGAAGCCCGGCTCGGCTACGCGCATAAAGGCACGCTCGCCCTCATGCGCGGCAAATCCCCCCGCCTCGCCGCCCGCTACGCCGCCCGCATCTCGGGTGACGCCACCGTCGCGCACAGCCTCGCCTTCGCCCAGGCGGCAGAGTCCGCGCTGGACACCACCCCGCCCGCCCGCGCGGTATATCTGCGCGCCATCATGGCCGAGCTGGAACGCCTCGCGAATCACACGTCAGACATCGGCGCCATCGCCGCCGACGCCGGCTTCGCCTTCCTCGACGCCCGCTTCGCCCTCGCCCGCGAGTACATCTGCGCCGCCGCCGCCACCGCCTTCGGCCACCGCCTCATGATGGACATCATCATCCCCGGCGGCGTGGCCGGCGACATCGAGCCCGCCGGAACCGAAGCCATACGCGACGCCCTGGCCGCCCTGGAATCCGAACTCCCCAGCCTGACCCGCGTCTTCGAGGACTACGCCTCTCTGCAGGACCGCCTCATCGGCACCGGCATCATCTCCCCGGAACTCGCCGCCGCCTACCACCCCGGCGGCTACACCGGCCGCGCCTCCGGCCAACCGCACGACGCCCGCATCGAGCCAGGCTACCCGCCCTATCTGGACCACCCCATCCACACGCCCGTGCAGACCGAAGGCGACGTCGCCGCCCGCCTGCGCATCCGCCTCGAGGAAATCCCGGAGAGCATCCACCTCATCCGGCACTGGCTGCATAACCTGCCCACCGACGCTTTGGCCTACCAGCTCCCCCCAACCACCGGCATGGGCCTGGGTGTTGCGGAAAGCTTCAGAGGCCCCGTCTGGCACTGGCTGCACATCGAGAACGGCGCCATCACCACCGCCTTCATCGCCGATGCCTCAGCCCTGCACTGGCCTTTGCTCGAACACGCCGCCACCACCGGCATAATCGCCGATTTTCCGCTCATCAATAAATCCATCAACGCCAGCTATTCCGGAGTGGATCTGTAAAATGGTCTGGAAAACCGCCCTCCACCACCTCCTCACCAACCCCCCGGCCCCCGCCGTGGCCGACTCCGCCCAGGTGCAAGACCTGCGCGCCCGCCTGAAAGCCGCCAGCGTGATAAAACTCGGCCGCTCACTGGCCATCCGCCACGTCCCCGCCGGAAGCTGCAACGGCTGCGAGCTCGAACTCCGCGCCACCCAGAACCTCATCCACGACCTCACCCAATACGGCCTCTCCTTCACCCCCAGCCCCCGCCACGCCGATATCCTGCTCATCACCGGCGTCGCCGCCCGCAACATGGTGGAAGCCGCCCGCCAAGCCCGCGCCGCCATGCCCGACCCCGCCTGGGTCGTAGCCCTGGGCGACTGCGCCATAGACGGCGGCGTGTTCAAATCCTCCCCAGCAGTCCAAGGCGGCGCCGATGCAATCATGCCAGTGGATTTGGTCATCCCCGGCTGCCCGCCGACGCCCCAACAAATCGTCCAATCCCTCCTAACCCTCCTCGAAGCCAACAGCCTCGAACCCATGGCAAAGCCCCGGCGGGTGAGGTCTCGGGGTTTGTGACGAAAAAGGCGGGGGGCATAGCGTTGAAAGTACGCTAAATAACGCCGCCATTATCAACCAAAGACAGCAATAGGGCGTGCATCCTCAAAAAACTGAGCCTCGTCATTTGCGGAAAATCCGAGCTTTCCGGCCAATTCACGGTCTTTGGTTGATAATGGCGAACAACGCTAATGGAGAACAAAAGAAGACCATGGCAACCGTGAATTGATCGTTACAATTTCACGGTAATGATGGGTTGAGGCTGATTCCGCCTCATGCTAGGCGCGTGGTATGAGTGATGTCGGCAATGTAACGGGCCGGCCGGTTCAGAGGCGGGACCGACTGTATTTTCACCCGCCGCATCCGTGGCTTACCATCCGGCTTCATACGGGCATTCTGCTGGTCCTGTCGCAAAGTGCCACTACACATGCTCTGGAACGGTTTCAGATCAATCCACATGGACGCATGGCGGGGGACGCGGGCGCGTACCAGTTGGCCAGGCTGAGTGCGGCGGATTGGGATACCGTCGGGGCGATTCGCGATTTCTATAACCATTCGCAACAGGGTGGCGCGTTCCAGCTGCGTGACCCGCAGCTAATTGCCTGGCTTCAGGCACAGGTGAGAGGCGGCTGGCTCGCGGCGTTCTGGTTCCAGGGTATGGCGGAGCTGGGCCAGGCGGTGATGAACCCGGCGGAAGTGGCGCCGGTGCCGGCTCCAGCGGCGCAAGCCGTGGCGCAATGGAGCATCCGGCATAAAATCATTGCCATGTTCCAGGCCGTGCCCAGCCACCTCTCCGGCGCCGCCCGGGCGCAGTTCGAGGCGTTTCTCACACCAAAGAACCTTGCTCTGCTAGCGGGTTTCTTCGTTCTGGTCGCGGCCGTGCAGGCTGCACCTGTGGCCGATGCCGTTGTCGATGCCATACTGACCGGCCTGGCCTGGGCGATGTATGGCTGGGCCGGGCTGGTGGCCATGCGTGACCTCGTGAAAGCGGTGATCGATGCCGCGCGGGCCAAGAGCCAGTCCGATATCGACCATGCCGCCCAGGAGGCAGCCGGCGCGCTGGTCGTTCTGGGTGTTACGCTGTTTTTGAAGAAACTGGCGGACCGGGTGCAGGTGGAGAATTCAACCGGGCCGAAGCCGGCGGAGCCGGAGCCCCCCCCCAAGCCAGCGGCAAAACCTTCTTCATTGCCGCCTGTAGCTAAGCCAAATCCGTTTCTTCCAAAAAAAATAGGGGTGACGGAACCTGGAGCTGTGCCATGGACGCCGGAATTACAGGAGCAAATGGACGCTGCGGATGCGAGAGGAGCTATGTCTGCGCCAGGCTACCCGGACTTGCCAGCCAATGTTTCTCAGACTTTTTCGGACGCCGTTCCCTGGGATGGCGACAATCCGACCAATGGGTACAGTTCCATCAATCGGGTCATTGGTGAAGATGGCGCTGCCGGTGGGTCTTACTGGGCAGAAGCAGGTGAAGCTCCTGACACCGAGGCTGAATGGCGTTCAGATTTTGCGGTTAAGAACGAATGGAATGGCGATGGCGCATATGTCACCTCGCCGACTGCAGGTTTGAAGGGTTGGATAGGCCCAGCTGCGCCACAAATGTCGAGTGATGGATCAAGTGTCTTGCTTGGTAATGGACAGCAGATATGGATTCCAAGGAATACTGCTTCTCCGTCAAGCCCGGTACCAACGCCGTGGAACACAGGAGGTAGTTGAAAATGCAATACCAAGAACTTTCTCAAAAGATAGATGACCTGAAAAAACTCATGCTTGCCACTGTTGACTTTGAAAAGCCGTACAAGCCAATCGTGGATTGTGCCGAATATCTTGATGTTCTGCAGAATAAGCTGAATAACCTCAACGAATTTTCAGAGTCAAAAACTAGATTTGGTGCTTTGATGAACATCGTTCAAATGAGTCGCGGCTTATATGACACTGTTGATTGGTACAACTATCCGAAAGTAGAAGCTGAGATCACGGCGACAAAGAACATGGCGGGAGGCATTATCAAGGCAGAGAATTTGAAGCCGGTCTGAATGAGTTCTTACCCTGAAATTCGAAGAAACCTCGAATCAATCAAACGCATGATGTTAAAAACCGTTGATTTCAACAGGCCGTATGAAGACATCATGAATTGTGTCGAGTATGTTGAGCTTCTCGAAAAAAAATCGACAGCATGGATGCTGCGGCAGATAGACAACAACGCTATAGTAGTCTGATGCGGGTCGTACAGATGAGCAAGAGCCTCTTCGACAGTGTGGGTTGGCACAAATATCCTGAAATCGACCGCGTAATCCTTGAGACGATGAATTCGGCCAATGCTATTATCGACGCTGAAAAACTCCGGCCATTCTAGCCCGATATCAATGCCACGGCCCATGGCAACGACAATATGCACGTTCCGGCAGGGCCGCATCATCGATCGCAGCCGTGAGGCGCAACAATATCGTGTCTCCGGGTTGAATCTGGTCATCGCGGCGATCGTCTATTGGAATTCGACGTATATTGCCGATGCAGTGGCCCACCTGCGATCCGCCGGCAAAGTGGTCCCAGACGAGATGATAGCTCATACATCACCGGTTGGATGGGAGCACATCACCTTCTCCGGCGACTTTCTCTGGGACCGGGCAGCCCAGGCAACAAGCCAGAAAACCCTCAACATCTCAGCCAAAAAACAGGCAGCATGAGATGTTCCTGAATCGTTCTTCTTTAGCGTTTTTGGCGTATTTTCAACGCGATGCCCTCTAGCGGGGGTCTGGGGCCTCAGGCCCCAGCGGGGTCAAGGGGCGAAGCCCCCCCGCCTTTGTCCTCACAACACCCCGAGATCTCAATCATCCCGGTGGACTTTTTCCATACGTTCGTGGCGTTCCTGGGCTTCGATGGAGAGTGTGGCGATGGGCCGGGCTTCGAGGCGTTTCAGGCCTATGTGTTCGCCGGTTTCTTCGCAGTAGCCGTAGGAGCCGTTTTCGATGCGTTGCAGGGCCTGGTCGATTTTGCCGATCAGCTTTCTGGCGCGGTCTCTTGTCCGCAATTCCAGCGCCCGGTCGGTTTCAACCGAGGCGCGGTCGGTGATATCGGCTTCCAGGATACCGCCTTCGCCGAGGGAGGCGAGGGTGCCGTTGGCTTCTTTCACCAGTTCGCCGCGCCAGCGCAGCAGTTTTTGCCGGAAGTATTCGGTCTGCATCGGATTCATGAACTCTTCGGCGTCCGATGGGCGGTAGTCGGGTGGCAACGAAATTAGCATGCCGTCCGTATCCTTCAATGGGTTGGGGCCGCGAGTCCGGCCCCGGCGTGGTTGAGCGGGCTTATAGCGATGCGTCATGCACAAGCCAAGGCCGTTCCTGCGCATTGGCGTCGCGGCTGCCTCATTCAGGATTCATAGAGTACGATCTGGAAATGGGGCAGATGCCATGCCATGTGTCACGGGCATCGTGACGGGTGGGGACATGGCGGCGGGCGATTACAGTTTTTTACGTAAACCGGCCGCCTGGCGCGCTAAAAGCCTTTTGGTGGGCGAATTTGGGCCACAGATACGCCTTAATGCGGCGGTTAATTAGGCTCATGAACATCGAGACCAAATTTCTCACCCAAACAGCGCCCGAGACAGATACCCCGCTGATTTCAGTGGTGGTTCCGGTGCATAATGAGAGTCCCAATATTCGTCCCCTGGTGGCCGCCATCGGCGTTGCCCTGGAGGGGGTCGATCACGAGATCGTCTATGTTGACGATGGCAGTTCCGACGACAGCCCGGCGATTTTAGCCGCACTGGCGTCGGAGCTCCCGAATTTCCGGCGTTTTCGCCATGCCAAGAGCTGCGGCCAGAGTGGCGCGGTGATCACCGGCATTAAAAAAGCGCGCGGCGCGTTCATCGCCACGCTGGATGGCGACGGCCAGAACGACCCGGCCGATATTCCCGCGATGCTGGCAGCCGCCCGCGAGGCTGAACAGGTGGGCCCGCGCCCGGTGCTGATCGCCGGCCACCGTGTGAACCGCAAGGATACGGGTTCCAAGCGCTGGGCCTCCAAATACGCCAATCGCATCCGTGCCTATATGCTGCAGGATGCCACGCCTGATACGGGCTGCGGCCTGAAACTCTTCCGCCGCCAGGCCTTCCTGGAGCTGCCGCATTTCAACCATATCCACCGCTTCCTGCCGGCACTCTTCATCCGCGCCGGCGGGCATGTGGTCTCCGTGCCGGTGCGCCACCACGCCCGCGCGCATGGCGCCTCGCATTATAATAACTGGCAGCGTGCCATGGTCGGCATTGTCGATCTGCTCGGTGTCGCCTGGCTGCAACGGCGCTGGAAAGTGCCTCACATAGAGAGTGCCGAATGAGCCAGATTCTGCCGCGCGGCCCAGCCCCTCAGTCTCAGGCCATCGCCCTCACCGCCAAGGCGCTGAAGCCGATGCTCATGGCGGGCGGGCTGATCGCTGTGGCATCGGCTCTGCCGCTGCTGGGGCATAGTGCGGCGCAGAACGAGCTGACCAACGTGTTGTCGCAAGGCGGGCTCAAGGGCCAGACATTCTTCCTGCTGCTCTCCACTTTCCTCATCGCCATCGGCCTGCCGCGCCAGGTGCCGTCCTTTGCCGCCGGCTACGCTTTCGGCCCGGTCTACGGCCTGGCCATCGCTCTGGTGGCGCAGGTTCTGGCCTGTAGCCTGGACTTCATCTGGGCCCGCGCCGTGGGCCAGGGTTTCATCCGCCGCCGCTTCGGCGACCGTTTCGCCAAAATCGACAAAACCCTCTCGGACCACACTTTCGTTACCACGCTCACATTGCGGCTGCTGCCGGTGGGCAATAACCTGCTCCTCAACCTCGCCGCCGGCCTGTCCTCCGTGCGGCTCATCCCCTTCCTCGCCGCCTCGGCTCTGGGTTTTATCCCGCAAACCCTGGTGTTCGCCCTCTTCGGCCACGGCAGCCTGCCCAACCACGCCCATATGCTGGCCCTCGGCAGCGCCATGTTCGCCGCCTCCGCTTTGTTGGGCGTATTCCTCTTCTTGCGCACGCGCCGCTCTGTGTAGAGGTTGCTTCAGAAGCCGTTATGGCGAGTCGTATAGTGGTGATTTTTGAGCACTGGAGCGGAGCGTACTTCAGTACGTGAGCACCAGCGCGCAGAAAATCGCCGCTAGACGGCCGCCATAGCGGCTTCTGAAATAACCTCTAAAAGCGGTGCATGAGTGAGACTGAAACACCCCATCCGGGTTTAAGCTTCCGCGCCTTCGTCACCACCATCGCCGTCATCCAGGCCGTGGTGGCTTTGTCCATCGACATGATGGTGCCCGCCCTCGGCCAGATCGCCTCCGCCTTACACGTAGGTGCCGGCAACGAACGCCAATGGGTCATCACCGCCTTCGTCCTGGCCTTCGGCGGTGCCCAGCTCCTGTACGGCCTGGCCGCCGATAAATTCGGCCGCCGCCCGGTGCTCATCTTCTCCCTCGCCCTCTACAGCCTGTGCGGTTTCCTGGCCGCCATGGCGCCCAGTTTCACCCTCCTGCTGCTGGCCCGCGCCGGCCAGGGCATAGGTGCGGCAGGCGCGCAGGTCGTCAGCGTCTCCGTGGTGCGCGACTGCTACGCCGGCCGCCGCATGGCCCAGGTCAACTCGCTCTCCTTCATGGTCTTCCTCACCGCCCCCATCATCGCCCCCTCGCTCGGCCAGGCGCTGCTGCTCATCGCCCCCTGGCAATCCATCTTCACGGCGCTCGGCATCTACGGCGGCCTCATCACCGGCTTCGTCGCCCTGCGCCTGCCGGAAACCCAGCACGCAGAGGACCGCACCGGCATGAACTGGCACGAATTCCGCGCCGCCATCCGCGTAACCCTGACCAACCGCATGTCCATCGGCTACACCGTAGGCGGCATGCTCCTGCTCGGCGCCTGGCTCGGCTTCATCAACTCCGCCCAGCAGGTCTTCTCGGACATCTTCCATCTGCCCAAACTCTTCCCCATCATCTTCGCCGCCTGCGCCATCTGCATGGCCATCGCCGCACTGCTCAACGCTCGCCTCGTCGAGCATTTCGGTATGCGCCGCCTGGCCCACACCGCCATGCTCAGCTTCATCGCCACCTCCGCCCTGCAGGCGGCGGCCGCCCTCTCCGGCCACGACACCATCGTCACCTTCGCCCTCATCCAATCCGCCATGATGTTCAGCTTCGGCCTGCTCGCCGGCAATTGCGGCGCCATCTCCATGGAACCCCTCGGCCACATCGCCGGCACCGCCGCCTCCGTCCAGGGGTTCATCAACATGCTGGGCGCGGCGGTGATCGGGATTTATATCGGGCAGGATTTCAACGGCACGCTGACCCCCCTGACGCTTGGGTTCTTCATCTGCGGGGTTCTGGCGATGGTTACGGTGACTGTCGCCGAAGGAGGGCGGTTGTTCCAGAGCCATCATGTGGCTTCACCTCGACCTTGAGCCAGCACGCCTCCGGGCGCGGATGGCATCAAGGACGCTACGCGCCGCCAAGGCGGTCGGCTGCGCCGATCCTTGACCCCATCCGCGCCCGGAGGCGTGTAGATTGCAGGTCGGGACATGGCGTAATCGCGGCGGGCGTTCTGGGGTGCTTCTCGGATAGTCTCCGCGTGTCACCATCACCCGGAGATTTTTCATGGACCAGCAACATTATGTCGGCCTCGATGTTTCC
>JAMFRO010000011.1 GCA_026224825.1 bacterium
AAATCTCCGAGATTCTGAAGCGTCAGATCGCGGATTTCGACACCGAAGCCAATGTGGCCGAGACCGGTCAGGTTCTCTCCGTGGGTGACGGCATTGCCCGCGTCTTCGGCCTCGCCAATGTGCAGGCCGGCGAGCTGGTGGAGTTCCCCGGCGCCGGCGTGAAGGGCATGGCGCTGAACCTGGAATCCGACAATGTCGGCGTGGTGATTTTCGGCGACGACAAGGCGATCCGCGAGGGTGACACCGTTACCCGTACCGGCCAGATTGTGGACGTGCCGGTGGGCAAGGGGCTGCTGGGCCGCGTGGTTGACGCGCTGGGCAACCCGCTGGATGGCAAGGGGGCGGTGGTGTTCACCGAGCGCCGTCTGGTTGAGACCAAGGCGCCGGGCATTATCCCGCGTAAATCCGTGCATGAGCCGATGTCGACCGGCATCAAGGCGATTGACGTGCTGGTGCCGGTGGGCCGTGGCCAGCGCGAACTGATCATCGGTGACCGCCAGACCGGCAAGACCGCTCTTATTATCGACACCATCATTAACCAGAAGACGGTTAATGCGGGCACGGATGAGAGTAAGAAATTGTATTGCATCTATGTTGCCGTGGGGCAGAAGCGCTCCACCGTGGCGCAGTTGGTGCGTACGCTCGAAGAATATGGCGTGATGGAGTATTCCATCGTCGTGGCCGCCACCGCGTCCGATCCGGCGCCGATGCAGTATCTGGCCCCGTATACCGGCGCCGCCATGGGCGAATTCTTCCGCGATAACGGCATGCATGCGCTGATCGGCTATGACGATCTTTCCAAGCATGCCGTGGCCTATCGCCAGATGTCGCTGTTGCTGCGCCGCCCGCCGGGCCGTGAGGCTTATCCGGGTGACGTGTTCTATCTGCATTCGCGCCTGTTGGAGCGTGCGGCTAAGATGTCCGACGCCGAGGGCGCTGGTTCGTTGACCGCTCTGCCGGTGATCGAGACTCAGGCTGGTGACGTTTCCGCTTACATTCCGACCAATGTGATCTCCATCACCGATGGGCAGATCTTCCTTGAGACGGAATTGTTCTTCAAGGGCATTCGCCCGGCCATTAACGTCGGACTCTCCGTGTCGCGCGTTGGCTCGGCGGCGCAGATCAAGGCGATGAAGCAGGTTGCTGGTAAAATTAAGCTGGACCTGGCGCAGTATCGTGAGATGGCGGCGTTCGCGCAGTTCTCGTCGGACCTCGACCCCTCGACCCAGCAGCTTTTGGCGCGTGGTGCCAGGTTGACTGAGCTGCTCAAGCAGCCGCAGTTCGCCCCGCTTTCGGTCACCGAGCAGGTTATTTCGGTTTTTGCCGGTACACGCGGTTATCTCGACAAGCTTGCGGTTAATGATGTCGGCAAATTCGAGGCGGCTTTGCTCTCCAGCATCAAGGCGAATGGCAAGGAGATTGTCTCCGCCATTGAGAATGATGGGCAGATCAAGCCGGATGTCGAGAAGAGCCTGATCGCTTTCATCGAGAACCTGCTGCGGACCTTCGGATAATCACATGCCCTCGTTGAAAACCCTGCGCGGCCGGATCAACTCCGTTAAATCGACGAGGAAGATCACGAGCGCCATGAAGATGGTGGCGGCGGCGAAACTGCGCCGTGCCCAGGCGCAGGCCGAGGCGGCGCGCCCCTATGCCGTGCGTATGGGCGAGATGCTGGCGGCGCTGGCGGCCTCCGAAGGCGACAACCCGAATGCCAGCCCGCTGCTGGTGGGCAATGGCAAGAGCCAGGTGCATCTGCTGCTGGCCGTGACTGCGGATCGCGGTTTGGCTGGTGCGTTCAACGGCAATATCTCCAAGGCGATTCGTGCCGAGGTGAAGGCGCTTGAGGCGCAGGGCAAGACGGTGAAGATTTTTGCGCTTGGGCGCAAGGGTAATGATTCGCTGCGTCGCGATCTCAAAGACCAGATCGTGAATACCAGGAATTTCGTTGGTAAGAAAACGATCGGGTTTGCCGAGGCGGAAGCTGTGGCGGAAGAGCTGGTGCGTGGCTTCAAGGCCGGCGAATATGATGTGGTGAGCATGGTGTTCAACCGGTTCCAGAACATCATGGTGCAGCGCGTGACCGAGCAGGCGCTTATTCCGGCGGTTAAGCCGACGGCCAATGATAATCTGCGGTCCGAGAACGGTGCGCTGGTGGAACATAATTACGAGGTCGAGCCGGATGACGGCTCGCTGCTCGACCGCCTGTTGCCGCGCAATCTCGCGGTGCAGATCTACTCCGCTCTGCTGGAAAATTCGGCCGGCTTCTATGCCAGCCAGATGACGGCCATGGATAGTGCGACGCGCAATGCGGGCGACATGATCAAGAAATTGTCGCTGAGCTATAACCGGGCCCGGCAGGCGAACATCACCAAAGAGCTTATCGAAATCATTTCCGGCGCTGAAGCCGTTTGAGGGATCAGAAGAATGGCAAGCAATAACACTGGCCGCGTGACGCAGATTCTGGGCGCCGTCGTCGACGTGCAGTTCGATGGCGAGCTGCCCTATATCCAGAACGCGCTGGTCACCGATGTGAACGGCCGCAAGCTGGTGCTGGAAGTGGCGCAGGAGATTGGCGAGCGCACCGTGCGCTGCATCGCCATGGATACCACTGACGGCATGGTGCGCGGTTCCTCCGTGACCGATACGGGCGCGCCGATTTGCGTGCCGGTTGGTCCGGGCACGCTGGGGCGTATTCTCAACGTGATCGGCGAGCCGATTGACGAGCGCGGCCCAGTTGTGGCGACCTCTTATATGCCGATCCATCGCGATGCCCCGGCGTTTGATGAGCAATCTGCCTCGGCGGAAATCCTCGTCACCGGCATTAAGGTGATCGATCTGCTGGCGCCTTATCAGAAGGGCGGCAAGACCGGGTTGTTTGGCGGCGCCGGCGTGGGCAAGACGGTGCTGATCCAGGAGCTGATCAACAACATCGCCAAGGGCCATGGCGGCGTGTCCGTGTTCGCGGGCGTGGGCGAGCGTACCCGTGAGGGTAACGATCTGTACCATGAGATGGTCGATGCCAATGTGATCAAGCTGAATGAGAATGACACCGAGGGCTCCAAAGTGGCGCTGGTGTATGGCCAGATGAACGAGCCGCCGGGTGCGCGCGCGCGCGTGGCGCTCTCGGGCGTGACGATGGCCGAGTATTTCCGCGATGTTGAAGGCCAGGATGTGCTGTTCTTCGTGGACAACATCTTCCGCTTTACCCAGGCTGGCGCTGAGATGTCCGCATTGCTGGGGCGTATTCCTTCCGCCGTGGGCTATCAGCCGACGCTGGCGACCGATATGGGCGCGCTGCAGGAACGCATCACCTCGACCAAGAAGGGCTCCATCACCTCGGTGCAGGCGATTTACGTGCCGGCTGACGATTTGACCGATCCGGCGCCTGCGACCTCCTTTGCGCATTTGGATGCGACGACGGTGCTGAACCGCGCGATCTCGGAGAAGGGCATCTACCCGGCGGTGGATCCGTTGGACTCGACCTCGCGCTCGCTTGACCCGCGGATTGTGGGCGAGGAACATTACCAGGTGGCGCGCGATGTGCAGCGCATTCTGCAGACGTATAAGTCGTTGCAGGATATCATTGCCATTTTGGGCATGGATGAGCTGTCCGAGGATGACAAGATCGTCGTGGCGCGGGCTCGTAAGCTTGAGAAGTTCCTGAGCCAGCCGTTCCATGTGGCTGAAGTGTTCACCGGCTCGCCTGGCGTGTTCGTGAAGGTCGAGGATACGATCCGCTCCTTCAAGGGCATCGTCGCCGGCGATTATGACCATCTGCCGGAATCGGCCTTCTATATGGTCGGCACCATCGAGGATGCGATTGCCAAGGCTGACGCTCTGGCCGCGAAAGCCTGAGCATGACCATCGCCCTGGAAATCATCAGCCCCGAGAAGCTGCTGCTGACGCGTGATGTCGATATGGTTGTCATTCCGGGTACGGATGGCGATATCGGTGTGCTGCCCGGGCATTCCAAGCTGATCACCGGGTTGCGCGGCGGTCTCGTGGATATTTACGAGAAGGGCGCGATCTCTGGCCGCTATTTCGTCTCCGGCGGGTTTGCCGAGGTGACGGAATCGCGCTGTGCGGTGCTGGCGGATGCGATTATTCCGCAGGAAGAGCTGGATGCCGGTGTGGCGCAGGCGGCTGTGGCGGAAGCCAAGGCGGCTTATGATGCTGTGGATATTCAGGATCAGGATGCGTATCGGAATGCATCGGATAGGCTGATTTCGGCGCAGGCTATGCTGGATAGTGTGACGCCGCACAGGGGCGACGCGGTTTAACAAAAGGCGCTCTTCGGGGCGCCTTTTTTGTTGGTGAGGCAAAGCCTGGAAGTCGTCCGCTCTCCCCCCATAATTCGGGTGGGACGAGGGGACGACTGAGCAAGATACTGTGAATGGACACATCGAGGTTTTCTCTTCATTGTCTATTCAGATTAATAGGGAGGTCGCAATGGCACTTAAGTCATGTCGCGAGTGCGGCAAAGAAATTAGTGATCAAGCCGAGCTCTGCCCACATTGTGGCATTAAGAACCCTGCTGGTATTGCAGGTGCTGCCGCCAGGCCTAAGGATGCGAGTTCGCCAGCAAAAGAAAAAGGCGGAGTTGGAAAAGGTTGCCTTACCGTTATCGTGATCTTGGTGAGTGTTGTGGGCATAATTTCCGTGATCGGGAATCAGCAAAGCCCGACACCTGGACCCGTGACTTCCGATCAGCAACCACCCGCACCCGCACCCGCACCAATGTCTGTTCAGGATTTCATTAAGTCATTTGCTGGAGGCGGAGTTCTTACTATTCCCACTGAGGAATCGGGCAATTATCAAGAGCTTTGTAGGGAGCAATGGACAAACGCAGGTACACTTGATCAAGATCAATATGTTTACTGTGTCGGTCAGGAGCAACAGGGCTATAATGCTCTGATTGCTTTGACGCACGACTATTCTGATATGCCTAATGCGCAAGCATTATTGGATTCCACGGTGAGTCAGTGGACAAAGAATGGCTATCGAGATGACAATGAGATCCAATACGTCTTCAGCCAACAAATTTCTGACTTTAAAGATTTCAGATGGCTTGCCAATTCTTCAGGGTTTAATGAAGATGAGGGGCAGCAATGTCTGGATCAATGGACCTCGGGAACTCCTCAATTTCAGGATTGGGGTGAGGTCAATTATTGCTATAAGCAATCTCCCGATTTTAAAACTCCACCAGCCTCGAATTAACAAGGGCGGATCAGCGAAGTGCAATCCGCCATCTTTCGGGGCAGATCCCGTGCCGTTCGGTTGGGAGTCATTTGCCGGCACAAAGGCGGCGGATGGCGCAACGCTTATCCGCCCTACGAATCTCAGGCTTTCCGTAAAAATTCCTGCTTCAGCATGTAGCCGCCGTGTTCCACCGCATGGTCGCCGCCGGCTACCACGCGGATGTTTTTCAGCTTGGTGCCCACCTTCAGTGTGGTGGAGGAGCCCTTCACCTTGAGGTCTTTGATGAGGACCACACTGTCGCCGCTGGCCAGGACATTGCCGTTGGCGTCGCGGACGATCTCCTCGGCCTGGGAGGCCTCGGCCGGCCATTCATGGCCGCAGGTGTTGCAGAGGTAATTGGTGCCCTGGAGGTGGGAATCGTCCAGGGTGCATTGCGGGCAGGGGGGTGTGCTCATGCTGCCCTCCTAATGGTGTCATCGGAGGGGCACAATAAGAGTTGTATTCTCTATAAAACTACTATAATGATAGTGTATGTAGTCTAAGGTGCCGGTCATGCAGACAGTCTCGCCTTTCGTCATTAAAGTCATCCACTCGGTGGCGGCTGATACCGCACTGCCGGCGGCGCATGCCTCGGAGATGGAGCGCCTGGCCCTGGCGATGCTGCAATGTGCTGAGAAACTTGAAATCGAGGCCGGGCTGATCCTGCAGATCACGCCGGCGCTGTCAGTTGAGGGGCTGGCGGCGCTGGCAGGGCTGGGGGAATACAGCACGGCGCTGCTGCTCAATTATATGCTGGAAGCCGGCTTCGTCGCCCGCCGCCGCCAACGCTTCGTGCTAACCCAACCAGAAGCCCTGCACCGCCTAGCCCTGGGCGTGCCGCCTGGGTGAGGGTGTTCCACGGAAAAGGCTGGGGCTCCGCCCCTGACCCCGCTGGGGTCGTCGTGCGCAGCACGCCTTCGGCGTGACGGCCCCAGACCCCCATTAGCTTTAAGGGTTTGAAAGGGGCCTGCCACCCAGTCGCCACACACGACGGAGGCAGGCCCCTTTCAAATCCTTAGTTATGGGATCCAAGGGCCCTTCGGCCCTTGGCGGGTCCAGGGCAGAGCCCTGGCCTTTTCCGTGGCACAACCCCTCTCTAGCCGCAGCCCGGGCGAGACGTTACACTCTTGGGCATGGCTGATTTGACACCTTGTGCCTGCGGTTCTGGTTTGCGGCGTGTGCGCTGTTGTGGGCTGGATTTTGCTGCGCTTTCGCCGCCGGAGGCGACGAATGCTTTGGCGCCGATGTTGTCGCAGGCGGAGGCGGCGCTGGCGGCGGGCGATGTTGCCACGGCTGAGAATAATGTGCGGCATATGCTGGAACTCTCGCCGGGGCGGGAGGATGCGCTGATGTTCCTGTACCGGACGAGCCGGCAGGCGCAGAAGTTTCAGGCGGCTGAGGCGTTGATTCGGCGGGTGGTGACGCTGAACCCGAATAATTTCTGGGCGACCAATGAGCTGACGCTGATGCTGCTTAACAAGGGCGCGCTGGGCGAGGCGGAGGTGCATGCGCGTAATGCCATACGCATCGCCCCGCAGAATGCGCAGGCGCATAATCTGATGGGGTTGGTGCTGACGGAGGCGAACCGGCCGTTGATTGGGGAGTATCATTATCGCCGGGTGTTGGAGCTGGCAGAGGGGGAGGAGCCGATTACGCTGGCCAACCTTGCGTGGAATTTGAAGAACCAGGGGCGGATTGATGAGTCGCGGGCATTGTACGGGCGCTCGATGGAGCTGAAGCCGGATGTGCTGCAGACGGTGCTGGGCTATGCCAAGATGGAAGAGGCGGACCGCAAGTTTGATCGCGCCTTGGAACTGCTGGATGAGGCGGAGCGGCTGCTGCCGGATAATCCTTCCGTGCAGTTGACGCGTGCGACGGTGCTCTCGCGGCAAAAGAAGCGCGAGCAGGCGCTGGCGATTTTGCATGAGCCGGAGGATGGAAAGATCAAGCTGGGGCCTGCGGAGATGTCCGAGAAGGGACGGCTGCTGGACCAGATGGGGCGGTATGACGAGGCGTTTGCCTGTTTCGACCTGGCCAAGAAGCGCGCGGTGGAGATGGGGGCGCGGACTTATATGGCCGATGCGGCGGGGGAGCTGGCGGGGCGGTTGAAAGGGTTTTTTACGGAGCGGCGGTTGAAGACGTTGCCGCGCGCGGAATTGCGGCCGGGCATGCCGCAGCCGGTGTTCATTGTCGGGTTTCCGCGTTCGGGGACCACGTTGATCGAGCAGACGCTGACTGTGCATCCGCAGATTTCGGCGGGGGATGAACTGCCTTATATCAACGATATTACGCAGATTATGCCGCGGCTGCTGGCGAGCCCGCTGGCTTACCCTGAGGCGCTGGCGGAGTTGTGGATGGGCGACCAGCGCGATGGGTTGAATGAGCTGCGGGATTACTATTTGAACCGCGCCGCTAAGGCTGGGATATTCAAGGACGGGGCTGGGTTTTTTACGGATAAGATGCCGCTTAACGAGACGCATCTGGGCTTGATTTCACTGCTGTTTCCGCAATCGCCGATCATTCACGTTATTCGGCATCCGCTGGATGTATTGTTGTCGGTTTATTCCAATCATCTGACGCATGGGTTCTTCTGCGCGGCGCAAATTGAGACGATTGCGCAGCATTATAATCTGGTGGCGGATCTGATCCTGCATTACCGGAGCAATGTGAACATGCGGTATCTGCCGGTGCGGTATGAGGATGTGGTGGTGGATCAGGAGACTAATGTTCGCAAGATCCTTGATTTTATTGGGGTGGAATTCGATCCGCGCTGCCTCTCGTTTGAGCAGAATACGCGTTATGCGCGGACGGCGAGTTATGCGCAGGTGACGGAGAAACTCTACGACCGCTCGCGTTATCGCTACCGGCCGTATGTGAAACATCTGGAGCCGGTGCTGGAGGTGTTGCGCCCGGTGATCGAGCGGCTGGGGTATATTATCGACCGGCCGGATGCGTTGGCGGCGGCGTAGGAAGGCACATAAAGGAGAAGATATTGCGTCTCGGCTTTTTCAGAAACTTTAACGACGGCGACGCGCTCTTGCTTTGGGGTGAGCGTCAGGCATTTCTGGAATTGTTGGAACACCTGCGGCAGTTGGCCAGTTCGAAGTTGCGGACACTAGCTGTTCATCAGCTTGGTGGGGTACAATCCGTGGGAAAAACACAGCTTTTCATGCAGACTTCTGACCGTCAAGACGAGATGATGGCAGAAGGCGTGGATCAAGCCATGATCGTGAAACTGAAATGCACGGCCGAACGATATGCAGAGTTTGCGGACAAGATCGAAGCCTTGTGCTCTTCGGCGGAGCCAGGACATCAATATCTCGATACGCATGGCAGTCAGCCTTTGGAAATAATCGCCTCCATGGGCGAATATCCGCCGGAGTTCGGCATTAGTAAGTAGTCACTCTGAGTAGGGAGCAAAAAAATGTTTCGGCAGCCATTTACCATTGCGGTGTCGATTTCTCTGTTCGGGCTCATCCCGTTTCTGGTGCTGGGGGCAACTGTGCTGCTCTCACCTTTGGAGTCGCAGACGGCGATTGAGATGCTGATCTCTTATGGCGCGGTGGTGTTGTCATTCATCGGCGCGGTGCATTGGGGGTTTGCGTTGCGGGATACGGCGCATCCCGTGAATGGCGTGCCGCTGGCGCCGGCGGTGCTGGGGGCGGAGCGGGAGTTGCTGGTGTTTGGCATTGTCCCGGCCATCATCGGCTGGGCGGCTTTGTCCGTGATGCTGCATTTTCATCTGCCGGGTTTGGCGTTGTTTCTGCTCCTGGCTGGGTTTTTCATCACCATCGTGGTGGAGACGGTGGGGCGCGGGCGGGGTGTGGTGGCGGCGAATTACTTGCTGCTCCGCTGGGCTGTGTCCGTGGTGGTGCTGGTGGTGCTGCTGGCGGTACTCTTCGCGGTGTTGACGGGGATGCGCGTGGGATGATGCGCGCGATTGGGGGGTTGCTGACGGGGCTGGGTGGTTCCGTGCTGCTACTGGCCCTTTGGGCGGGGCTGACAGAACCGCATGCTCTGCCGGTGTTGCGGAATGGCGATATCATCTTTGAATCCGCGCAATCGGACCAGGCGCTGGCAATCATGTTTGCCACGCACAGCCTCTACACCCATGCCGGCATTGTGGAGAAGGATGCGGATGGGTCGCTTTACGTGATCCAGGCAGCGCAGGTGGTGATGAAGACGCCGCTTAAGGATTTTATCCACCAGAGCTATGGCGAGCGGATTACCATCATGCGGTTTTCTGGGTTGTCTCCCATTGTGGCGGCGCAGGTGGTGGCGGCCGCGGCGGCGCTGGAGGGGCGGCCCTATGATTTCTTTTTCCGCCTGGTGCCGGACAGTATTTACTGCTCGGAGCTGGTCTATGATGCGTTTCTCAACGGCGCGCATATCCCGCTTGGCCATTTGCAGCCGATCGGTTCGCTGGGCATCGATAATTTCGCGGTGAAGAAGATTATCCAGGCGCGCTGGCAGCAGGACCCGGATTGCCGGGCGTTGGGGGCAAAGGATTTTGCCGCGTGTTTTGCGATTATCAAGGCGCGGCCGATTATCACCCCGGTGAGCCTGGCGCGGGATGCCAGGCTGGAGATGCTTTACAGCAATTATTGAACAATGTTCACGGTGAAGCCGGCGCTCTCGATGGCGGCGGCAAAATCGCCGGTACCGTTTATTTGCACGCGCTTGGTGGCGAGATCGGCTTCCAACGTGGCGGCGGCGTCCTGCTTGTGTACGGCATCGGTGATGGCGCGGACGCAGCCGCCGCAATCCATGTCGGGGATGGTGAAAATCTGGGTCATGGCTTGTATTTAGGGTTTACCCCTGTGGGAAGGTCAAGCGGGGAAGGTCAAGTGGGGAAGGTCAAGCGGGGTTGACCTTCCCATGGTGGGAACCCATCTTGGCTCTCATGGACCAGGGTATTTTGCCGGAACGGACGATCGACCTCGCCAT
Source organism: bacterium (assembly GCA_026224825.1). GTDB lineage: Bacteria > Pseudomonadota > Alphaproteobacteria > Acetobacterales > Acetobacteraceae > Acidocella. The sequence continues at coordinate 10,189 of JAMFRO010000011.1, forward strand.
TGGCGGGATGACTTGTGCGAGCTGTGTGGCGCGGGTGGAGAAGGTTTTGCGCCGTGTGCCGGGGGTGGGGCAGGTGTCCGTGAACCTGGCGACGGAGCGGGCGCATGTGCTCTCGGGGGCGCGGGTTACCACGGCGGCGCTGATCGCGGCGGTGGAGAAGGGCGGGTATAGCGCCAGCCTGGAGGCCAAGCCGCGAACGGACCGGCGCGAGGGGTGGACACTGGCGGTGGGCTTTGTGCTGGCGGCACCGGTGCTGGCCGGCATGCTGTTGCCGGTGCCGGCGGTGCTGCAACTGGTGCTGGCGAGTGTCATCCAGGCTTGGCTGGGGGCGCGGTTCTACAAAGCCGGGTTCGCGGCGTTGCGCGCGGGCGGGGCTAATATGGATGTGCTGGTGGCGCTTGGTACCTCCGCCGCCTGGGGGCTCTCGGTTTGGGATTTTTACGCTGGCGGACCGCTGTATTTTGAATCCGCCGTGGCGATTATTCTGCTCGTGCGGCTGGGGAAGTTTCTGGAGGGGCGGGCCAAGCGTGAGGCGGCTTCGGCCATCACGGCGCTGCACAAGCTGCGGCCGGCGGTGGCACATATGGCCGGGGGCGGTGATGTGCCGGTGGCGGGGCTGGTGCCGGGCGTAGACATAGAATTGCGCCCCGGCGAGCGCGTGCCGGTGGATGGTGAGATTCTGTCCGGTTTTGGCAGTCTGGATGAAAGCCCGGTGACCGGCGAGGCGCTGCCGGTGCCGCGCGGGGTGGGGGCGAAACTGCTGGCCGGTACGCTGAACCTGGATGGGGTGTTGCGGCTGCGGGTTACCTCGGCGCCGGGAGAGAATTTTCTGGACCGGATGGCGCGGCTCATAGAGGCGGCGCAAGAGCAGAAGCCGCAGGTGCAGCGTTTGGCGGATAGGGTGGCGGAAGTGTTTGTGCCGGTGGTGCTGGTGCTGGCGCTGGTCACGTTTGTGGGTTGGCATCTGCAAGGTGCTACGCTGCCGGTTTCCATTATCAATGCTGTGTCGGTGCTGGTTATCGCCTGCCCTTGTGCGTTGGGGCTGGCGACGCCGGCCGCCATTCTGGCCGGTACCGGGGCGGGGGCCCGGCACGGGATATTGTTCCGCAATGCCGATGCGCTGCAGGCGGCGGCGGTTGTGGATACAATGGTGTTCGACAAGACCGGCACGCTGACCGCCGGTACGCCGAGGCTGAACCAGGTAGTGGCGCTGGGGGAGATGTCTGTGTCGCACGCGAAGGAGATCGCGGCGAGGTTGGCGGCGCTGGATACCCACCCGCTGAGTGTGGCCCTGCGTATGCCAGGCTTTGGCCCGGCGGCGTCGGTGCGGGCATTGCCCGGCCTGGGATTGCGCGGCGTGGTGGCAGGGCAAAACTATGTGCTGGGTTCGGCGGCCCTGGTGAAGGGGGCGAGTGTTCTGGGTTTGAGTGTGCCGGGGGATGGGTTGAGCTGGTCCTACCTTGCCGAGGAGGGCGGCGCGCCGCTGGCTGGTTTCGCTTTTACCGATGTGCTGCGCCCAGGTGCCGCGGAGGCTGTCGCCCGATTGCAGGCGCGGGGCTTGCGTGTGCTGCTGCTGACCGGCGACCGGCGTGAGGCGGCCGAGGCGCTGGGGCTGGACGTGGAAATTATCGCCGGGGCGGACCCGGAGAAAAAACTGGACGCGATACGCGCGCTGCGCGCGGCGGGCCGGCATGTGGCCATGCTTGGCGATGGCATTAACGATGCCGCCGCACTCGCCGCCGCCAATGTGGGGCTGGCCATGGGCAGCGGGGCGGATACCGCCATCGAGGCGGCGGATGTGGCGCTCCTGCGCCCGGAGCCGCTGCTGGCCGTGGCGGCGCTGGATCTGGCGCGCAAAACCTGGGCGGTGCTGCGGCAGGGGCTGTTCTGGGCCATGATCTATAATCTCGTCGGCATACCCGCCGCCGCCTTCGGCTTGCTCAACCCCATGCTGGCGGGGGCGGCCATGGCGGCTTCCTCGCTTTGCGTGCTTGGCAATGCGCTGCGACTGCGGCATTGGAGAGCGCAATGACATTGGTAACAATTGCCCAGGCCTCGGCCACTACCGGCGTGTCGGCGAAGATGATCCGGCATTATGAGAGCATCGGGCTGATCAAGCCGCCGTTGCGCACCGAGAATCGCTACCGCCATTATGCCGAGTCTGACCTGCATGATCTGGGGTTTATCCGGCGCTCGCGCGATCTGGGGTTCTCCTTCGAGGATATCCGCCAATTACTTGATTTGTGGCGCAATAAGGCGCGCAGCTCGGCCGAGGTGAAGGCGATTGCCTTACGGCATATTAAGGAACTGGACGAAAAAGCCGCGGCATTGGCCGGGATGAGCCGCACACTGCAGAGTTTGGCGGCAAGTTGCCATGGCGATAAGCGGCCGGATTGTCCGATTCTGGAGGCGCTGGACCATTCCATACGCGGCAATCCTTGACTTTCCGGGCTGGTTTGCCGATACGGAGCGCGTTGAAGCTGGCGCAAGCTGCGCTGGGCGCGTTCAAACGCGCCACACCACATGAACGGGTCCCATTTTTGTCTGAACATAGCGAAGCCGAGAACACCGGAGCGCCGGTAGAAGAACAGGCGCTCACCCCGGAGGTGCAACCCACCCCGGAACTGGAAGCTGCCGCCGAAACTGAGGCGGCAAGCCCAGAAGACGAGCCAGAAGACGAGCCGCTGGAAGAGCAGGCGGAAGAGGCGGTTGAAGACGGTTTTGCGCAGCTTGGCCTGTCCGAGCCGATTTTGCGCGCGCTGCACGACAAGGGCTATCTGCGCCCCACACCGATCCAGGCCCAGGCCATTCCGGCCGTGCTGATGGGCCAGGATGTGCTCGGCTGCGCCCAGACCGGCACCGGCAAGACGGCGAGTTTTACGCTGCCGATGATCGATATTTTGTCCGGCTCCCGGGCGCGGGCGCGCATGCCGCGCTCGCTGATCCTGGAGCCGACGCGTGAGCTGGCGCTGCAGGTGGCGGAAAATTTCGTCCTGTACGGCAAGCATCTCAAGCTCAACCACGCGCTGCTGATTGGCGGCGAGAGCATGGCCGACCAGAAGGATGCGCTGAGCAAGGGCGCGGACGTGCTGATTGCCACGCCGGGCCGGTTGATCGACCTGTTCGAGCGCGGCGGGCTGTTGCTGACCGATGTGCGGGTGCTGGTGATCGACGAGGCCGACCGCATGCTGGATATGGGGTTCATCCCCGATATTGAGCGGATTGTGGCGATGCTGCCGCGCAAGCGCCAGACGTTGTTCTTCTCGGCCACCATGGCGCCGGAAATCCGCCGCCTGGCTGATGCGTTCCTGAACAACCCGAAGGAGATCACCGTCTCCAAACCGGCCTCGGTGGCGACCACCATCACCGCCGGGCTGGTGCTGGTGAATGAGCATGATAAGCGCGAGGCTCTGCGCCGGCTTATTCGCTCCGAGGATGTGCAGAATGCGCTGATCTTCTGCAACCGTAAGCGCGATGTGGATATTCTGCTGAAATCCTTGCTCAAGCATGGGTTCTCGGCTGGGGCGTTGCATGGCGATCTGGCGCAATCCGTGCGCTTTGCCACGCTGGAGAAATTCAAGGCCAATGAGCTGCGCCTGCTGGTGTGCTCCGATGTCGCGGCGCGCGGCATTGATATCGGCGGGCTTTCGCACGTGTTTAATTTCGACGTGCCGCATCATGCCGAGGATTATGTGCATCGCATCGGCCGTACCGGGCGCGCGGGCAAAGAGGGCAGGGCCTTTACCATTGCCACGCCGGAAGACCGGCTGGCCGTGGAAGCGGTGGAGAAACTGAGCGGCGCGCCGATACCCCCGGTGGTAATTCCGGGGCTGGATGCGGTGGAATGGGCCGAGGGCGATGGCCGTGGCCGTGGCCGTGGCCGTGGACGTGGTGGCAAGCCGGCGCCGAAGGGCCGCGAGCGCGATAAGCCGCGCGGTGAGGCCGTGGCGCGGGAACCTGCTGTGGCGCGTGAAGTTGTTAAGACCGAGCGTGCGCCTAAGGCCGAGGCGCCGCGTGAGCGCTCGCGTCGTGATGAGCCGCGCCGGGAAGAACCCCGCCGTGAGCGCGAGCCGCGTGAGCGGGACCGCGACCGTGGCAATGAGCGGGGCAATGACCGTGGCGACCAGGGTGGTGCTTCCGTGCGCGGCTTTGGTGCCGATGTGCCGGCCTTTATGCTGATCCGCCGCCGTGGCCTCGTGCAGAGCGTGGCTGAGGACGAGTCCAGTGTTGAAGCGCCGGATGTTACTCCCGATGACGGCGCGCATATCGCCGCATAAGTCTTTCGTCATTGCGTGCGCAGCGAAGCACTCCAGCTTCGCTGCGCCGTGACGGTAACCGGCACCTAATAAACATGAGCCATTGTATTCATTTCGGCATCTGCGGCGGTTGCGCCGTGGATGACCCGCGCGCGATTGATAAGTTTTCGCTGCTTGAAGGCGCGTTATCACGCGCTGGATTTGCCGATGCGCCGATTGCGCCGCTGGTGGAGGTGCCTGCGGGCACCAGGCGGCGGGTGGATCTGGCGGCGACGCGCAAGGGCGTGGACATTGCCCTGGGGCTGCACAAAGCGCGCGGCGCGGATGTGGTGGATATGCGCGAATGCGTGCTGCTCCGCCCTGAGTTTTTGCCTTTGCTGCCGCCGTTGCGCGAGCTGCTGCGTAGCCTTACGGCGTTTCGCCGGGCGGGCTCGGTGGCGATAAACTGGCTTGATAACGGGCCGGATATTCTGCTGCGCCTGGATGCTGCGTTTTTGCAGCCCGACCGGCGCCGGATTATTGAATTTGCCAAGGCGCATGGCGCGCCGCGCATTTCCATTGCCACAGGCACGGAATTGCCTGAGCCGGTGGTGATTGTGGCGCCGCCCGTTGTGTCGTTTGGCGCTGTGGCGGTGACGCCGCCGCCGGGCGGGTTTTTGCAGGCGAGTATTGCCGGTGAGGCCGCGATTATCGCCGCCGTGCTGGCGGGGCTGCCGAAGCTGACCGTTAAGGCGCGGATTGTGGAGCTTTTTGCGGGGGTGGGCACGCTGAGTTTTCCGCTGGCGGCGCATGCGCGGGTGGAAGCTTACGAGGGCGACGAAGCGGCTGTTAACGCCGCCGATGCTGGTGCTCGTGCCGCCGGGCTTGGCGGGCGCGTGACCTTTACGCGCCGCGATTTGCACCGCCGCCCGCTGCAGCCGGCGGATATGGCGAAAGCCAGTTGCGTTGTGCTGGACCCGCCGTTTGCAGGTGCCGCGGCACAGATGCGGTTTATTGTGGCGAGCGGTGTGGCGCGGGTGATTTACGCGAGCTGCAACCCGGACGCGCTGGCGGCGGATGCGGGGCAGTTGCGAAAGGCGGGGTATTCTGTGCTTGCCGCGACGCCGATTGACCAGTTCCCGTATTCGGGGAATCTGGAGAGTGTGGTGGTGTTTGGCAAGGTAAAGTAGCATTGCTGCTGGTATCTCTGTAAGCTGCCTGGCACCGCATCTGGCAGAATAAGCCGTTGTCTTATCATATTATTCCGGATTATGTGCGGAGGGTTTTCTCTGACGCACTGCACAAAAAGATAGACTCTCCCTGGCAAGATAAGCAATGATGGATGCTATCCTTAACCTTCGCCGGGTGGGCTCATGGAAAAGACCGAGCACGTGTTGTTTTCGCCGGATAAATCGTTCGGCCTGACGTGTCTTGATGAGTACGAGATCGTGGATTCCGCGGATGAAATTCGCGCTTTTGTGTGTGTTCGAAACGAGATTTCGGCGCTGCCGTTCCTGCTCACATATTACCGCGATTTAGGTGTCACGCGCTTTTTTTTTATTGATGATCATTCCGATGACGGCACACGAGAGACTCTCCTGGCGCAAGCCGATATACATGTATTCACCCCATCGAATTCTTTTGGTGATTCAAATTTTGGGAATGATTGGTTAAATCTTTTGCTGAATAGATATGGCATTGGATACTGGACATTGGTTGTCGATGCAGATGAGTTGCTCGTCTACCCGCATTGTGAAAAAATAAAACTCAATGATTTATGTTCCTATTTGGATCGGGAGGGAGGAACAGCCCTGTTTGCATTCCTGCTCGACATGTATCCTAACAGCGATATTTCAAATGCCGTATGCGTACCAGGCAAACCGTTTTACGAAATTTGCGATTTTTTTGACGCGCATTATGTGGTTAAGAAAGGCCGGGATATTTTTTCCCATAATGGAAAATTGTTTCCATCCGATCGGGTGGTCGGGGGGCCAAGGCTCCGTAAATTCTATTCCTGGCAGAAAAATTCTGGTATTTTTGCAAGGGTATTGTTGAAATTTATTATAACGCTCTCCGGTAAAGCGTATTTTTGGAAAGGTAACAAACCGCATTATTCCCCTGCCTTAATCAAAGCGCCGCTCGTCAAATGGCACGGCGGATGCGAAAGATTGAGCGGGCATATCGTCGCCGAGGCTAAGCCGGGACGCGCTCTGACTGTAAGCGGCGCCCTGCTGCATTTCAAATTTTTTGCGGATTTTCACAACAAGGCGCAGCGAGAAGTATCACGCGGGGAGCATTTTGGCGGCGGCCAGGAGTACCGGCGCTATCTTTCACACATCCGTAAACACAGGGACGTTTCGTTTATGTATGAAGGAAGCCGAAAATACGTAAACAGCGGCAGCGTTTTGGCCGAGCGCCTGATCAAAACAACTGATGCTCTGGACCAACTGGCACATAATTTGTAACGATTTTATAACTTCATTATGGCTGTGCGAATCGCACCAATGGTTGGTGAGGGCTGCGTGGGCGGTAATTATGGCCGGATAGAATAGCTGCGGCGGGTTGGCATAGGGGGCGCTTGTTGAGGGGCGGCGGCGTTGTGCCTATGCTGGTGTGTTGGAGGATGCACGCCATGTTGATTACGCCGTTGACGCAGGGGTTTGGGGCAAAAATTTCAGGTTTTGATGTGTTGCGGGGGCGGGAGGTGGAGGATGTTGCGCGGTTGCGCCAGGCCTTTGCGGCGCATAATCTGCTGGTGTTTCAGGGCGGGGCAGACATGCCGGCGGAGCGGCAGGTGGAGATTGTGGGGTGGTTCGGGCCTGTGCTGGGGGAGGGTACGCCCTGGACCGTGCTGGATAATGCGGAGCCGGCGGGGCGCAATGTGCTGCCGTTTCATTCCGATATTACGTTTGTGGAATTTCCGCTGGCGGGCATCAGCCTTTATCCGCAGGAGCTGCCGGAGGTTGATACGTCCACGACCTATGTGAGCAATGCGGTGGCATGGGATGCGCTGCCGGAGGTGTTGCGGCGGCGCTTACGCGGGCGCCGGGTGCGGCATTATTATGACAGCAGCCATGATATGGGTTTTGACTGGCCGGTGTTCGAATATTGGCATCCGGCATGTATGGCGCACGCGCAAACCGGGCGGGAGATGCTGTTCGTGACGGAGCATCATGCCGACCGGATAGAAGGCATGGATGAGGCGGAAGGTGCGGCACTGCTGCAGGAATTATTTGCCGTGCTGTATGCGCCGGAGCGCCGCTATGAACATGTGTGGCGTGCGGGCGAGCTGGTGGTGTGGGATAATCTGGCGGTGCAGCATGCGCGCACACAGGTGGCCGAGGTGTCCGCCGGGCGGCGCGTGATGCGGCGGGTGCAACTCGGCACCAAGGGATTTCTGGTGCAGGCGGAGGCCGTGCGCCAGAAGGCGCGGGCATAGGCTAGGTTTTAAGGGGTGGGGGACGAAATCCATCTTCCATGCCGCGTCACGAAAAATGGATTGCCGCGCTGCGCTCGCAATGACGGTTTTGGGACGATTTTGGTTTTGCCCGAAGAGGCTTTGCGTAAACGCGTTATGGCGGCCGCTTACGGGTGTTTGGCCGCGCTTGCGTAGATAAACTACGCGGCGCACGGCCAAACACCCGTAAGCGGCCGCCATAACGCGTTTACGGCCGGAGGACCCAGCCGCCGTCGGCGTGGATGACCTGGCCGGTGATCCAGGCGCCGGCTTGGGAGCAGAGGAGGAGCAATGTGCCGACGAGTTCGTCGGGGGCGCCGCGGACGCGCATGGCGACGTTCATCTCCAGGTATTTGATGAAGGGGGAGTCGTCGGGGGTGAGGGATTTGCCGGCGTCCGAGGTGACGTTGCCGGGGGCGATGGCGTTGACGGCGATGTTTTCGCGGCCGAGTTCGCGGGCCAAAGCGGTGGTGAGGCCGACGAGGGCGAGTTTGCCGATGCCGTAGACGGAGATGGCGGGGAAGGCGCCGCCGGAGGTCTGGTTGACGATGCGTCCGCCACCGCGTTTGCGCATGGCGGGGATGACGGCCTGTGAGCAGAGCAGTGCGCCGGTGAGGTTGACGTTGAGGATGCGGTTCCATTCGTCGAGCGGGATTTTGCTCGCGGGGTTGGAGGTCAGCTCGGCCATTAACGCTGCGTTATTCACGAGGATGTCGATGCCGCCGAATTCTTGCTCGACGGTTTGCACCATGGCGGCGATGGAGGCTTGGTCGGTGATATCGACCTGCACGGCGATGGCTTTGCCGCCGGCAGCGGTGATTTCATCGGCGACGCGCTGGGCACCTTCGCCGTTGATGTCGGTGACGGCGACGGATGCGCCCGCGTTGGCGAGGCCCAGCGCATAGGCGCGGCCGATGCTGTTGCCACGCCCGCCGGCGCCGGTGACGATGGCGATTTTACCGTCGAGACGGAACTGGTCGATTGTGAAACTCATATTGTGAAACTCATGGGGCGGTACCTTTGGGTTTGGTGATGCGGTCGAGGAAGGGTTGAGCCGCATCGCTTAAGGGGATGAAGGAAGGGTTGTCGCCGAGAACTTCGCTGAGCAGGCCTAGATCTTTGTTCAGTAGCGCGGCGCCGTGGGTGAACATCGCGGCGTCGGGCAGGCGGGCGCGAACGTCGAACGCAAAGCTGCGGCCGCTGCTGACTTTTATGAGATCGATGAGGGCGGTGCGGTCGATGTTCAGGGCGGCGCCGGCGGCGAGTGCGGCGTCCGCCAGGGCCATGTTGGCGGCCATGAGGGTGTTGTTGACGAGTTTTGCGTTTTGTCCGGCGCCGATGGGGCCGAGATGCAGGATGAGCCCGGCGAAACTTTCGAAGACGGGGCGTGCGGCGGCGACGGCTTCTGCTGCGCCGCCGAGCATGATTGTGAGTGTGCCGTCTGTGGCACCCTGGCCGCCGCCGCTTACGGGGGCGTCGATGAGGGCGATGCCGCGTTCGGCGAAACGGGCGGCGAGGGCGATGCAGGTTGCGGGCAGGATGGTGGAGTGGATGACGACGCGGCTGCCCGCGCGCATGGCGGGGAGGAGGGCTTCTGCGGTCGCGGTGACGCCGGCGTCATCGACGACGCAGATGCCGACGTGGTCGCAAGCCGCCCCGAGTTCCGCGATTGTGGCTGCGGTTTTGGCGGTGGTGCTGGCGTAGGGGGCGACGGATTCCGGGCGGCGGGCCCAGAGGATGGTGGGGAAGCCGGCATCGATGATGCGTTGCGCCATCGGGCCGCCCTGGCTGCCGAGGCCGATGAAGCCGATCGTTGGTTTGCTCATGATTCTGCTCCTCAGCCGGCGGTGATGCCGCGGTCCATGGTGATGCAGGAGCCGTGGAAGCCGCGGGCGGCGTCGGAGGCGAGATAGGCGATCATTTCGGAGACGTCATCGACTTCCACCAGGCCGCGCATGCCGGAGAAGCGTTTGATGAGTTCGTAGTCCACGCCTTCAGGCATTTTCAGGTTGTTGGCGATGTTGGTCATCATGCCGCCGGGGGCGATGGCGTTTATGCGGATGGGTTTTTTCTGGTACTCCATGGCCAGCGCTTTGGTGAGCTGCAGCAGCCCGGCCTTGCTGGCGCAATAGGCGGCGGCATAGGCCTCGCCGATGTATGCGGCGGTGGAGGAGACGTTGACGATGGCGCCGTCGCGCGCCAGCAGATGCGGGATGGCGGCCTGGCAGAGATGGAAGGGGGCGCTGAGGTTGACCGCGATGGTCTTGTTCCAATCGGCGATCTTCATCTCGGGCGTGTTGGTGAACATGATGAGGCCGGCGACGTTGCAGAGTGCGTCGAGATGGCCGTAATGCGCCAGGGCGGCGTCCACCGCGCGGGCGCTGTTTTCGGCGATGGAAAGGTCCGTGGCGTGGACCAGGACCTGGCGGCCGAGTGCCCGCACCGCTGCGGCGGTTTCCTCAAGCCCGGTGGGGTTTACGTCCACGATGGTGAGGTCGGCCCCGGCGCGGGCCAGGGCGAGGGCGGTGCCACGGCCGAGGCCTGAGGCAGCACCTGTGACGAGGGCGAATTTACCGGTCATGTCGGATGCACGTGTCATTGTTTTTGCTCCTTACGCTTCGAACGGCAGGCCTTTGGCGACGCGGTCGGCCTGCTCCATCACGGCGGATTGGGCGACCGAGGCGCGCGGCCAGCCGGCGTGGATGGCGTATTGCAGGACGAATTCATACATCTCTTCCGCCGTGGCGTTGCCGCTGGCCATGGCCGCCCAGATGTGGCTGCGGATGGGCGTGCTGGAGGAAGAGTTGGCGACGCCGACGAGGGTGAGCCAGCGGCGGGAGCGCTGGTCCAGCCCGGGGCGCATCCACATCTCACCGAAGACGAAGTTGACGATGCCGGCTTCGAAATAAGCGGTTTTGGGTGGCGGGCCGCCGAAGCACATCACTTTGGCGAAATTCTCCTGGCCCTCGGTGTGGCGCGCGGCCGGGTCCCAGGGTTCGGCGCGTATGGCGGGGAACTCTGCGGCGGGCAGGCCGAGTGCCGTGGCGGCGGCGGTGACGGCATTGTTCAGCACCTGGCCGCAGGACCAGCCGGCATAGACGGCGGTGTGCAATGCGGCTTCGCGCAATTCTTCCAGGCTCAGCTCGCCCTTGTGCAAAGCGCCACGGGCGTAGGTTTCGGCGCTGGCGAGATCGCCGACGCCGGCGGCGCTGGCGAGTGAGATGAGGAAGCGCGCGCGCAGGTCCAGCGCCGGGCGGGACCAGACCTCGGCATAGACGAAATCGCGCCAGGAGGCGTCCAGCAATGTGGCGGGTTCGGAGGAGGGGGCACCTGTGAGGTCGGCGCGGCGTTCAACACCACGCTGGGTGCGGATGGCGGGGTCGAGGAGGCTCATTATTTTTATGTCCCTTGCGGTTTGGCGAGGCTCATCCAGACGTTCTTGATGCGCAGAAATTCGTGCAGGCCGGCCTCGCCGCCCAGGCGGCCGTAGCCGCTCTGCTTCATGCCGCCGAAGGGGGCGCAGGGGGTCATGCCCTCGCCGGAGCCGTTGACATGGATCATGCCGGAATCCAGGGCCGCGGCCAGGCGATGCCCGCGGCCGAGGTTCTGCGTATGCACATAGCCGCCGAGCCCGTAATCCGTGCCGTTGGCGAGTGTGATCGCTTCCTCTTCCGTATCGAACGGGGTGACGCTGAGGACGGGGCCGAACACCTCGTGCTGGGCGAGGTTGGAGTCGTTGGCGACGTCCGCCACGATGGTGATGGGCAGGTAGAAACCAGCCGCCGCATCGCCGCCGAGGCGCTCACCGCCGGTGACGATGCGCCCGCCTTCCTGTTTGGCGCGGTGGATGGTGCCAAGGATGCGGGTGAGGGCGGATTCGGAGATGACCGGGCCGACGGCGGTGGACTGGTCGAGCGGGTCGCCGATTTTGATGTGGTTGGCGATGCCGCTGAGCATGGCGAGGTATTGGTCGTATACCGGGCGCTCGACCAGCAGGCGGGTGCCGTTAACACAGCCCTGGCCGTTGGCGGAGATGGCGCCGGAGAGGCCGCGTTTGGCGGCGGTCTGCAGATCGGCATCGGCGAAGACGATGACGGCGGATTTGCCGCCGAGTTCCAGCCCGCAGGGTTTTAGCGTTTCCGCAGCGGAGCGCAGCACTTTTTTGGCGGTGGGGCCGGAGCCCACGAACTGGATTTTATCCACGCCGGGATGTGCCACGATGGCCTCGCCGATATCCGGCCCGCCGGTGACGACGTTGAACACGCCGGGTGGGAAACCGGCCTCGATGAATAATTCGCCCAGGCGCAGCACGGCATAGGGGGCCAGCTCCGGCGCTTTGACCACGATGCAATTGCCGGCGGCGAGCGCCGGGGCCACGACCATGGTGACGGCGAAGAACGGGCCGTTCCAGGGGATGATGGCGCCGATGACGCCGTAGGGCTCATAGGCGATGTAGTCATGCGCCGGGCCGCCCCAGGTGGCGACCGTGCGGCCCTGGATCTTATCGGCCCAGCCGCCGAAATAACGGAATTTCTGGGCGGCGTCGTAGGAGAGGTAGGCCGTGCCGGAAATCGCCATGCCGTTCTCGATGGTGGAGAGATGGGCCAGCGTGGCGCCGTCCTTTTCGATGAGGCTTGCCAGCTTGAACATCAGGTCGCGGCGCTTATCGCCCGGCAGCGCACGCCAGCCGGGGGCGGCACGGCGCGCGGCGGCCACGGCTTCATCCACCTGCGCGGTTGAGGCCAGGCGGATATCGCCCGTGGCCTGGCCGGTGGCGGGGTAGATATGCGGGAGTAAAATGCCGCTGCCGGTGGCGGGTTTGCCATCGATGATGACGGATGAGCGCGGCAGCAGATCCTTGTTAGGAGCCTGGTATGACATGTTTTTCTTCCCCCTCGCCCTCTGCCCGCGCGTGGCGGTGATGGCGTTGTTTTTTTGAGCGTACACGATAGGTGCAAAAATGCGTAGCGCGCATATACTAGGTGTATTATAGGCGTGTCAATTTATATGTTAGGCGAAAAAATGGCCTAATTCTATAATAATATGTATATTATTTGAAAATCGGTCTGGATTTTGAACCCGTGTGGTTCGGCGGCGAACATGCCGGAGCAGCCGCGCCTGAGCCCGGCTGCGAAATGCGCGGTATAAGCTTGCCGCAGGGTGACGATTTGTTTAGCTAGAGCTTGCTAAACCCCCGGACGGGCCGGGCGATGTGGGGATTTGCGGATGAAGAGGCGTGAATTGCTGGCGGCGGGTGCTTTGCCGTTTATACCGGCCGCGTGGCCGGCCACTCAGCCTGCTCCTGCCAGTTATGATTTTGGTCCGGACTTCACTTTTGGTTTTTCCACCTCGGCTTATCAGATAGAGGGTGCGGTGCGCGAGGATGGGCGCTCGCCTGGGATATGGGATGTGTTTTGCCATACGGGAAACCACATAAGGGGCGGGAATAATGCTGATATTGCCTGCGACCATTACCACCGCATGCCGGAAGATGTGGCGTTGGTGGCGGGTGCCGGGGTGAAAGATTACCGGTTTTCGGTGTCGTGGTCGCGGCTGTATCCGGAGCTGAACGGGGCTGCCAATGCGAAAGGGTTTGCGTTTTACGACCGGCTGCTGGATGAGCTGCACCGGCGCGATATTACGCCCTGGCTGTGCCTGTATCATTGGGATCTGCCGCAGTATCTGCAAGCGCAGGGCGGGTGGACGAACCGGGATACCTCCTACCGGCTGGCTGAGTTTTCCGACCGGGTGAGCCGGTATTTCGGCGACCGCATTGGGCATTATATGGTGCTCAACGAGGCGGCGGTGCATTCCTATCTCGGCCATGGGCTTGGGTTTCATGCGCCGGGGATGGTGGGCAAGGAGAATTGGGTGGCGGCGCTGCACCATCTCAACCTCGGCCAGGGTCTGTCCATCCAGGCGCTGCGGGCGAGCGTGCCACATGCGCAAATTGGCACGGTGGCGAGTTTGGAGCCGGTGCGGCCGTCCACGCAATCCCATGATGATGTGGCGGCGGCGGCGGTGCTGGATGCGATGTGGAATGGCGCGGTGCTGGACCCGCTGTTTTTGGGTAAATACCCTGAGCTGGTGGCGGATGATTTCGCGCCATATTGCAAACCGGGGGATTTAGAACATTGCCACCAGAAGATCGATCTGCTGGGGATCAATTACTATAACCGGCTGCATATTCATCATGATCCGAAATATGCGATGGATGTGTTCTTTGGCCCCGATAACGATCCCGTAAAATACCATGCGCTGGATGTGCCGATGACGCCCGATGGGCTGTATGAGATCGTGATGCATGTGCATAACCGTTACGATGGGCCGCGAATTTTCATCTCCGAAAACGGCTTTGCCACGGTGGATGACGGCAAGCCGGGCAGCGGGTTGGAGGATGACGGGCGGTTGGCTTATCTGGGCGCGAATTTGCAGTTTCTGCAGAAATCGCGCGAGGATGGCGCGAATGTGTCGGGGTATTTCGTTTGGTCGCTGATCGATAATTTCGAGTGGGATTCGGGGATGAAATATCGTTTTGGTTTGGTGGATGTTGATTTTACGACCTTGAAACGGACGCCTAAACAGTCTTATTACTGGTATGGCGCGCTGGTGCGCGGGCAGACGGATTTGCAGAAGGCTTGAGAGACATGAAACCGGCAAACCGTAAACTTGTTTTGCTTGGGTATGGATGCGCGGTGCTACCATTGTTTATTGGAAACAATGGCGTGGAGATTTTCATAGGCATTGCCTTGGGTGTTGCTGGGGTTTGCTTCGGCATTACCGCCGCGTCAGGCGGCCGGCGCATTAACGGGACGGTGATTATCATATTATCGGTGCTGTTTGCCTATCTTAGCGCGACCGGGTTCCGCCAGGGTTTTGTTGACAGCTATCAGGCCGCCCGGCAGCAGCAGCAGCCGTAAACGAGCGATTCTAGGCTGAAAGCCTGGTGAACTGCACACCTTGCGCCTGTAGTGCCACGAGTCCCTCGGCAATCCCCGCCCCGCTCTCATGCTTGGGCTGGTTGATATGGCCTTCGATGACATCGCCATCGCGCGCGGCGGTGATGCGTTTGGCAACGGTTGCGGCGGGCAGCGAGGCGCCCTGGTCGGCGTTGAGGGAATAGCCGGCGATGCGCAAGCCCAGGCTTTCGATGAAGGGGATAGCCTCAGGGCTGTAGAGGCCGGCCGCACCGCGGTACCAGAGCGGTGGTTTGCCGGTGGCTTCCTGCACGGCCACAGCACCGTCGATCACCTCGGCGCGGATGGCATCCAGCGAGCCGGCGACGGGCAGGCCGTAGATGGGTTTGTTGCCCAGGACCGGGGGCAGGTGCCTGGCGCCATGGTTTTCGAGCGCAAAAATAGCCGGATGGGCGAGGAAATAGGCCAGGCCAGCGGGATTCCATTTCATCCAGATTGCGGTGACGAAGATGGTGGCGGGGATGTTATGCGCCACCAGCGTCGTGGCGATGCGCGGGTCGAAATGGCCGGGGCAGGCGTCCAGCGTGACGGCCACCTGGCCGGAGGGGGTGAGGCGCAATACCGGCTCCAGCAGGCCGTGGCGAGGCGTGCCTAAAGCGAGCGGCAAAGCGAGTACTCCGCCGAGAAAATCGCGGCGGGTGGGGGTGCACAGCAGGCACATCGGTGGGGGGTTAGACTTCGGTGAGGCGGTTTTGCGCCTGGCTGATAAAACTGCCGGGCGGCACGCTCTGGGTGAGCCATACATTGCCGCCGATGGTCGAGTTATGGCCGACCACGATGCGCCCGAGTACGGTGGCGCCGGCGTAGATGACGACGTTGTCCTCGATGATGGGATGGCGCGGCTCGCCTTTGATGAGCACGCCGTGTTCGTCTTCCTCGAAGCGCTTGGCACCCAGAGTGACGTGTTGATAGAGCCGCACGTTCTCGCCGATGATGGCGGTCTGGCCGATGACGACACCTGTGCCGTGGTCGATGAAGAAGCGCGGGCCGATCTGGGCGGCCGGGTGGATGTCGATGCCCGTCTCGGCCTGGCTGATGGCGGCGAGCAGGCGGGCGACCAGCGGGGCGCCGAGGCTGTACAGGGCGTGGGCCAGACGGTGGTGGATGATGGCGCGCATGCCGGGGTAGGCGATGAGCACTTCGGCGACCGAGCTGGCGGCGGGGTCGCCATTATAGGCGGCGGTGAGGTCCTCGGCGAGAATGCCGCGGATTTCGGGCAGTTGGGCGGCGAACTGGCTGACGATGAGGCTGGCGTGGTCGAGCGCCGGCAGGTTGTTGGCGCCGGGGGGCAGGAACAGCAGGTCGCGCCGCACCTGCTCGGTGAGGATGCTCAGCGCCTGGGCCAGGGTATGGCCGACGAAATAGTCGATGGTCTCGTCGGTGAGGTCCGGGCAGCCGTAATGGCTGGGGAAGAGGGCGGCCATCAGCCCATCGCGGATGCTCTCCAGCTCGGGGCGGGAGGGCAGCTCGCGTACCGAGCCGCGATGGCGGATTTTATGCGTCACCTCGCGCGAGAGGCGCAGGCCGGCGACCACCTCGGCCAGCTCCGCCTCGATGCTCTGCGCGGCGGGCTTGCGGCCCGGCGGTTGCGTGTTGCTGCCCATATGCGGTGTCCTGGCTGTGGAAAACTCCCCCGGAAGCTAGGGATGGGCAGAGCCGGTGTAAATGCGGCAAATGCGGGGCTGGGGTCCGGGTGGCGGCGGGGCTGTGGAAAGAACACTACCGCAATGCTGGTTTGGGGAAGAATTTACCATGTACGGTTAAATTAACAGCACAAACCCATTGGGCTTTTCAGGAAACGCGCAAAGCAAAAAAAACCATACTATAATGTGTTTGGCGGCCTGGACGGGAGCTGAAATTGCTTTATCTGGCGTCCGGGTTTCGAATTCAGGAAAGTGACAGGCGCAAAATGTCCTTGCATGTGATTACCGCCAACCGGCTGCATGATGGTATTTCCGTCTGGTTTGCAGGTGTGGGCAACTGGGCCGAGCGGTTTGCTGAGGCTGCCGCCTATGACGATGACGTGCTGGAAAGTGCCTTGAAGACGGCGCAGCCGGCGGATGTGGCGCTGCATGTGGTGGATGTGCGGGCCGTGCCGGTGACGCGTGAGGGCGACGGGTTTGCCCTGGTGGAGTACCGCGAGCATATCCGCGCCGTGGGGCCGAGCGTGCGCGAGGATCTGCCGGCCGGGGTGTGGCGTGATGATGCGGTACTGCCGCCGCTGCCCTCCGAAAGCTCGACGTCGCCCTATGCCGGGATTTACCGCTACGATAATTATGACCGGGATTTTCTGCGCCAGCGCGCGGCGGAGTTCGGCAGCCAGGTGGCACGGCGCCGTGCTGGGGAATTGTCCGAGGAAGAGTTCCAGCCGCTGCGGCTGATGAACGGGCTGTATCTGCAATTGCATGCGTATATGCTGCGCGTGGCCATCCCCTACGGTGTGCTGAGTGCGACGCAACTGCGCCAGCTCGCCTATGTGGCGCGGCATTATGATCGTGGTTATGGGCATTTCACCACGCGGCAGAACATCCAGTTCAACTGGCTGCGGCTGGAGGATGCCCCGGCGGTGCTGGCGGTGCTGGCCGAGGCGGATATGCATGGCATTCAGACCAGCGGCAATTGCATCCGCAATGTCACCACCGATGAGTTTGCCGGGGCTTCGGCGGATGAGGTTGTGGACCCGCGTTTGTATGCGGAGATTCTGCGGCAGTGGTCCACGGATCATCCTGAGTTCACCTATCTGCCGCGCAAGTTCAAAATTGCCATTACCGGCGCGCCGCATGACCGCGCGGCGGTCAGGCTGCATGACATCGGTATCGAGGTGCATAAGAATGCTGCGGGTGAACCGGTGTTCCGGATTTTTGCCGGCGGCGGGCTGGGGCGCACACCGTACGTGGCGATTAAGCTGCGCGACGAAGTGCCGCTGGATGAGCTGCTGCGTTATAACGAGGCGATTTTGCGCGTGTATAACGCGCTTGGCCGGCGCGATAATAAATACAAGGCGCGGATAAAAATCCTCATCCGCGAGATGAAGCCGGAAGCCTTCATCAAGATGGTGGAAGACGAATACGCTACGCTGCCGGAGGGGTATTGCGTGGTGACGCCCGAGCTGGTCGAGGCGATTGCGGCACGCTTCCCGCTGCCGGAATTTCCGCGCGGCGAGACTGGTGTGTTGGAGAAAGCGTTGGCGACCGATGGCGCCTTGCGCATCTGGGCCAAGCAGAGCACGCATGCGCATCATCAGCCCGCTTACGTGTCCGTGGCGATCTCACTGAAACCCGTGGGCGGAATCCCCGGCGATGCCAGTGCCGATGAGATGGATGCCGTGGCTGATCTGGCGGAGCAGTTTTCCAGCGGTGAGTTGCGCGTGAGCCATGTGCAAAACCTGGTGCTGCCGCATGTGGCCAAGGATGATGTGCCGGCACTCTACGCGGCACTGGTGAAAGCCGGCCTGGCCACCGCCAATGTCGGGCTGATCACCGATATCATCGCCTGCCCGGGCATGGATTATTGCGCGCTGGCGACGGCGCGTTCCATTCCGGTATCGCAGCGTATCGCCGAGCGGCTGGCGCCGAAGGAGCAGGAAATCGGCAGGCTGCATATCAATATTTCCGGCTGCATCAATGCCTGCGGGCATCACCATGTCGGGCATATCGGGTTGCTCGGCGTGGATAGGAACGGCGAGGAAGTGTACCAGATCACGCTGGGGGGGGCTGCCGATGAGCAGGCGGAGATCGGCGGGATCATAGGACCGGCGGTGCCGACGGCGCGCGTGCCGGAGGCGGTCGAGGCGATCGTCGATGCGTATTTCGCCGTGCGGCTGGAGGGCGAGGCATTCATCGATACCTATCGCCGCCTGGGCAAGGCGCCGTTCAAGGAGGCTGTCTATGCCACTCATTGATATCCATGGTGCCGATCTCGCGGAAAGCGAGGCGGTGGAGCTGCAACTGGCGCCCGATGCGAAGCTTGAAGAGATCGCGCCGCGTTTGGGCGGGATTGGGCGGATTGTGGTGGAATTTCCGAAGTTCCGTGATGGGCGCGGGTTTACCCTGGCGCGCACGTTGCGGGAGCGTTTTGGTTATAAGGGCGATATCCGCGCGACCGGGCATTTTCTGCCGGATCAGTTCGTGGCTTTGGTGGCCTGTGGCTTCACCTCCTTCGAGACCCCGGCGGAGCATGTGCCGGCGCAATTTGCGGCCGCCACGGCGATTCGCCAGCCGGGCCAGTTGTTGCGGCGGATGGTTGTGCGTGCACGTGAAGGTTGAGTTTTGTGTGCGCTGACCCTGCATCTTCGACCGAACTTTGTGCTAAAGTGTGAGATTGGGCTGATTATTTAGTGATCTGCGGCGCTGATCACCAATAATTGTGTGTCAATCGTGTTTCCGCCCAGCTAAAGGTCTCGACGATCTTTAACGCGAGGCCGGCGCAATTTCTTTGCGATAGGCAAAGGAATTGGCATGGTTAGCAATGATGGTCTGAACTTCAGCGCTGCCACGGGCACCTGGGATACGCTCGCGGATTGGACGGCGACAGGTAATTATAATGGCAACGTGGCGAAAGTGCCGGATTCTGGCTCGCCGGTGTTTCTGGCCTCCACGGTCCAGCATCTAACTGTATCCGGCACGGCGGACGCCGCCACGAACATCACCGCCACCGGTTCGGCCGCGAGCGGCAATGTTTTCGACATCAGCGGTTCGCTGGCGGTGGGCGGCCTGGCGGAATTTACCGCGTTCAATGTCATCGTCGAGCAGGGCGGCAGCTTCACCGGCTCGCAGCTCACGCTCGTCAATTCGACGATGGAAGTCTATGGCTACGAGAGCCTGTCAAACGGCAGCGGTGCCTCGCTGAGCAATTCGACGATCACCGTCGAGGCCGGCGGCACACTGGTGGCGCAGGAGCTCAACGGCGGCAGCTCGAGCCAGCTCATCGTGAACGGCTCACTGGATCTGACCGGCGGCGGCCCCGGTGTCGGCATGTCCAACACCATCAATGCCGGCGGCGTGGTTACCATGGACGCGGCCGAGGCGGTGACCTGGAACATCAATGGCGGCACTTTCGTCTCCACCAACGCCTACCAGACGGGGACTTTCAATTTCTCCGGCACCGGCGGTGTGCTCGATCTGCCGGATGACTCGATCTATAATAATTCGCTCACCATCACCGGCTTCAACGCCACGGATGCGCTGATCCTGGGTTCGATCAGCGGGACCGGCGCGGTGACGACGACCATCGTCAACGGCAATACGCTGGAACTGATCCAAAGCGGCTCGGTTGTCGGGGTGGTCGATCATTTCACGCTGGCGGCGGGCACGTCGATCTCGCAGATCACCGGCACCATCTCCAACGGCCATTATGTGGTCAACCACTGCTTCTACCCCGGCACGCGGCTGGCTACGGCGGACGGCGAGATAGAGGTGCAGGATGTGACCGAAGGCACCATGCTGAAAACTGCCGCAGGTGCTGTGCTGCCGGTGCGCTGGGTGGGTTGGAGCGAGATTTTGCTCCGCTTCGCCGACCCGCTGCGCAGTTGCCCCATCCGCATCACCGCCGGTGCTTTGGCCGATGGTGTGCCGGCGCGCGACCTGCTGGTGTCCCCGGACCATGCGGTGTTCCTCGGCGGCGTGCTGGTGCAGGCCGGCGCCTTGGTAAACGGCAGCAGCATCATCCGCGAGGAAAAAGTGCCCGATAGCTTCCGCTACTATCACATCGAGCTTGCCACCCACGAACTCCTTCTGGCGGAAGGCTGCCCAGCCGAAAGCTTCGTCGATAACGTGGACCGCATGCACTTCCACAATTGGGACGCCCGCCAGGCCCCCAGCGAAGCCGTGCAGGAAATGCCCCACCCCCGCGCCAAATCCGCCCGCCAAATCCCCCCCGCCATCCGTGCCGCCATCGCGGCACGGGCTACGCCACGGGCGGCTTAAAGTAAAAAGGCCAGGGGCTCCGCCCCTGGACCCCGCTGGGGCCGTCGTGCGAAGCACGCCTTCGGCGTGACGGCCCCAGACCCCTAGACTTTAAGGATATGAGAGAGGGGTAATGCGCCCCATGGACCCGTGAACAATGTTCACAGATCCATGGGGCGCATTACCCCTCTCTCATATCCTTTTAAAAACTAATGGGGTCTGGGCCTCAGGCCCAGTGGGGGTCGAGGGGGCGAAGCCCCTCGCCTTTTTTCTCAGGCTACCCATGGTATAGGGCTTGCGTAGTGCCGCGAAGGGCGCGATAACTCTATAAGAATTATGGAGAATGGAAATGCCGGTTAGCAGCGTGTTGGAGACCATTGGCAAGACCCCGCATATCCGGTTGGGGCGGTTGTTCCCTGAGGCGAATGTGTGGGTGAAGTCTGAGCGGACCAATCCTGGGGGGTCGATTAAGGACCGTATTGCGTTGGCGATGGTGGAGGCGGCGGAGAAATCTGGTGCGTTGAAGCCTGGCGGGCTGATCATAGAGCCGACCTCGGGCAATACCGGTGTGGGGCTGGCGCTGGTGGCGGCGGTGAAGGGGTACAAGCTTATTCTGGTGATGCCGGAGAGCATGTCCATCGAGCGGCGGCGGCTGATGCAGGCCTATGGGGCGAGCTTTGATTTAACGCCGCGCGAAAAAGGTATGCGCGGGGCGATTGCGCGGGCGGATGAGCTGGCGGCGCAGCATCCGGGAGCGTGGATTCCGCAGCAGTTCGAGAACCAGGCGAATGTGGATGTGCATGCGCGCACCACGGCAATTGAGATTCTGGCCGATTTTCCGGAGGGGCTGGATTATATTATTACGGGCGTGGGCACGGGCGGGCATATTACCGGTATTGCCGAGGTTTTGAAGCAGCATTGGCCGAAGTTGCAGGTGTTTGCGGTGGAGCCGTCGGCCTCGCCGGTGATATCGGGCGGGGCACCTGGGCCGCACCCGATTCAGGGTATCGGGGCTGGGTTTATTCCGCCTAATTTGCACACGGCGGCGATTGACGGGGTGATCCAGGTGGATGCCGAGGAGTCCAAGGAGTTTGCCCGGCGCTCGGCGGCGAAAGAGGGGCTGCTGGTTGGGATTTCCTCCGGTGCCACGCTGGCCGCCATTGCCAAGAAGCTGCCGGAGCTGCCGGCGGGGGCGAAGGTGCTGGGCTTTAATTACGATACGGGCGAGCGTTATCTGTCCGTTCCGGATTTTCTGCCTGCTTAAGCCTGCAACCGCTTAAGCTTGCAAAAACCCCTGCCATGGGAGTGCCTTGGCAGGGGGGCGTATCCGTATGGGATGCAAGGTTATGGCGGAGTAACCTTAGCCAATTGTTAAATAAATAAGTGCTGAAACCCGGAGGGTATTGGCGCCAAAATGGCCCGGCGTGGCCCTTGCTGTTTGTTCGTGCGGCCATGCGGCCTGTGGTGAACCATAAGAACAGTTGAGGAAACCAACATGCTCGATGCCGCGATTGCCCCTTTGCCGATGTGATGGATGAGGATGATGCGTTTCTCGACAAGGCGATCGAGGGGCTGGGGATGTTCGCGCTGAACCAGGGCGAGGTTTGTACCTGCCCGTCGCGCGCGTTCATTCAGGAAAGCATTTGCGATCGCTTTATGGAACGGGTGCTGAAGCGTGTTGCGGCCATTAAGCGTGGTGCCCGGCATGGGCGCATGTTCTCGCTGGAAAACGGGTCGGGCGTGCGTTTCCTCACACGCTCGCGGGTGTTTACGGAGGCTGAGCTGGCGGCGCTGGAGAGCATTGCCCTGACACCGTAAAAAAGGCAGCATCACGGCGCGGCCGCGGAGGAAATGGTGATGATGAAGACCGGTGGATGGACGATGGCGCTCTGGCTTTGTGCAGGCGCCGCCATGGCAGGGGCGCCCTCAACTCTGTACACCGCGCAGCAGGCCACGGCCGGCCAGGCGCTCTATACCCAGGACTGCGCCATGTGCCACGGCGCCAAGTTGGAAGGCGAGGCAGGGCCCGCGCTGACCGGCCCGGATTTCTCCTCCGCTGGGAGCGATAACACCATCGGCGGCATCTTCAGCATCATCTCGCAACAAATGCCGGCCAACACCCCAGGCAGCCTGACCCACGCCCAGGACGAAGACGCGATGGCCTACATCCTGCAACAAAACGGCTACCCCGCCAGCACCACCCCCCTCGACTACACCACCAGCCTCGCCTCCACGACCCCACTGGTTGCACCCGGCAAGTAAGGGACTGATCCAGAAGGCGGGGCGTTTCCACGGAAAAGGCCAGGGCTCTGCCCTGGACCCGCCAAGGGCCGAAGGGCCCTTGGATCCCACCCGGGTCTTGGAAAGGGATGCCCTCGAGATCAC
>JAMFRO010000089.1 GCA_026224825.1 bacterium
TGAAAGGGGCCTGCCACCCAGTCGCCACAAACGACGGAGGCAGGCCCCTTTCAAACCCTTAAAAGCTAATGGGGGTCTGGGGCCGTCACGCCGAAGGCGTGCTGCGCACGACGGCCCCAGCGGGGTCGAGGGGCGGAGCCCCCGCCTTTTCCGTGGAAACACCCAAGCCCCCGGTACGTTTACCGAGGAACGGGCGGGTAGCGCGCGTCAGGAGGGCGAGCCAGGCTTGGTCGAGGTGGGCGAGGGGGATGGCGCAGGCTATTGTCAGGGTGATGCTGATGAGGGCGGCGATTAGTTCGCTGGCGTTTACGCCCAGGGTGGGGGCGCCGGCGACCAATGTTTTGGCGCCGATGGTGAGCATGATGGGGCCGTGCAGGAGGTAGATGGGGAAGGAGAGCAGCCCCAACCAGATGGCCCAGTTGCCGGAGAAGATGCGGTACATGGTGGGGTTGCCGAGAAGTATGAGAATGCTCAGCACGGCGCCTACATCCCAGACGAAATGCGCGGAATCGCCTTTGGGGAGGATGGCTTTCAGGGGTGCGTGGATGAGGAGCTGCTGCTCGTAGGTGAAGCTGAACAGGTAGAGCACCACGAGGCCCAAGGGCAGGGCCCATTTGCCGGGGATGGTGGGGAGGCGGTTTTCGGCGAAGAGCATGGCGAGGATTGTGCCGCAGAGGAAATCCGAGAAATGGGTTTGCGGGAAGGTGGTGCCGGCGCTGAACACGGCGATGGCGATGAGGGCGGCGCGCAAAGTCCAACTGCGGATGGCGAATAATACAGGTGCGGCCAGGAAGATGGCGAGCGAGCAGAACAGCTCGATGCGCATGGTCCAGAGGGGTGAGTCGAAGCGCACCTCGCCTCTGGTGAAGACGGCGATCAGCCCTTCATGCAGCGCGCCGAGCCAGCTCAGGTGGCGGTGTTCGATGGGGGAGTTGCCGTGGCTCGCCATCCAGCCCGCGCCGGTTATGGTTGCGGCGTCCTTATAATCATGGCCGGACCAGAGGATGAGCCCGTAGGCGAAGAGGCAGGCGATGACGGTAACCCCGGCCAGGCGCGGCCAGCGTTTCAGCAGGGCCACCAGCACGCGGGAGATGCGTCTGTCGCGCGAGAACGGCAGGCTGAGGATGAAGCCGGAGAGGACGAAGAACACCGCCACGGCGGCGCTGCCGTTGAGCAGGCCGAGGCCGAACTGGGCCAGAGGGTCCAACATGCCATGCCCTTGCGGCACCACGCTCACCCCCCTGGCGGTGAAGCCCAGAACCAGATGGTACAACACCACCACGGCAGCGGCGATGCCGCGCAACCCCTCAAGGGGTATAAGTTTAGGGCCAGTGTTCGCCATAGGGTAAAACTTGGCCCGCGGAGCCGAGGTTCAAGCCTTTCAAAACATTACGATTTAGCGAGTTGCCCGGCTCTCTCCCCACCGTCATCCCCGCGAAAGCGGGGATCTCTCGCTCCCAAGGCCATGGGTGTCACAGATCCCCGCCTGCGCGGGGATGACGGTGGGGAGAGGGCGGGTATGACGAGGGTGAGAGGGCGGGGATGACGGGTGAGAGAGAGCGGGAATGACGTGGGAGAGAGCGGGAATAACGTGGGGCGGGAATGACCTGTGGAACGCGGCCCGGCCTTACGCCGCCCGCTTGGCAACCTCTTCCGGCGCCATCAGCACCAGCGCCTCGTAATCCGCCAGCAGCGTCTCGGTGATCTTGCTCGGCGCAAAAGTCAGATCCGGGCCAATCTGGCGCACGGGCGTAATCTCGGCGGCGGTGCCGGTGAGAAAGGCTTCCGTCACGCGGGAAAGATCCTCAAACGGAATATGCCGCTCCACCACCTCGATACCGCGCGCCTTGGCCAGCGAAATCACGGTCTTGCGGGTGATACCGTCGAGAAAACAATCCGGCGTAGGCGTATGCAGTTTGCCGTCGATGACCAGGAACAAATTCGCCCCCGTGGCCTCGCCGACATAACCGTCCCAGGTCAGCATCAGCGCATCGTTATAGCCTTCGGCCTCCGCTTTATGCTTGGCCAGCGTGCCGATCATATACAGCCCGGCTGCTTTCGAAGCGGTCGGCGCCGTTTGCGGATGCGGGCGGCGCCAATCGGCCAGGCTCAGGCGCACGCCTTTCAGCCGGTCGGTGCCGAACAAATTCGGCCATTCCCAGCAGGCGACCATCAGATTGATACTGGTAAGCTGCGCCGAGACCGCGAGCTGCTCCGAGCCGCGCCAGGCCAGCGGGCGCAGATAGGCCTCGGTAAGGTTGTTCGCGGCCATCACGTCGATGCAGGCCTGGTTGATCTGCGCCTTCGAAAACGGAATTTCGAAGCCGAGCAGCCGGCCGGATTCGATCAGCCGGTCTGAATGCGCATCGAGCTTGAAGATGTTGCCGCCATAGGCGCGTTCACCCTCGAACACGGCCGAACCATAGTGCAGACCGTGGCTCAATACGTGCAATTTAGCCTCGCGCCAGGGAATGAGCGCGCCATTCCACCAGATAAAGCCGTCACGATCATCGAAAGGAACCAGCGCCATGGTCAAAACACTCCGTTTACGCTACATCCATATGACAGAAAAAACTTGTTTATAAGTCAGTTATACTGCCACATAATGGACGGCAAACCTCTTTAGATTGCGAATCTGCCATGCAAGACTATCCAAGCCAGTCGTTCCCCTCCACCAAGCGTGAAGCACTGCCGGGCAGTCCGCATGCGGCACCGGGCACCGGGCTGTTGTTTTTGCGCGAGGAAGAGCTGCGCGCGGCCCAGGATACGCTGTTTTTCGCGCTGCGCGACATTACGGCGGCGCCCGATGCGATCCTGGCCGAGCTTGGGTATGGCAGGGCGCACCACCGCTGCATCCATTGGGTGGCGCGCCGGCCGGGCTTAAAGGTGGGCGAGCTGCTGGCCATTCTCGGCATCACCAAGCAGAGCCTGACGCGCGTGCTGGGGCCGCTGATCGATGGCGGCTATGTGGCGCAGGTACCGGGCCAGCAGGACCGAAGGCAGCGGCTGCTGACCCTGACCGAGAAGGGGCAAGCACTGGAGCGCCGGCTGTATGAATCGCAACGCGAACGGCTGGTTGTTGCCTATCGCGAGGCGGGCGGCCCGGCGGTGGAAGGGTTCAAGCGCGTGCTGCGCGGGCTGATGCATCAACAGGGCCGCGACTATGTGGACGGGCTGGAGCATCGCGGGCAGAAAGCGCCGCGCTCTGGCAGCTAAAACTATATGAGCGGCGACACCCCGCATATATTGCTGGTCGATGATGACGCCAGGCTGCGGGCGCTGGCCGGGCGCTATCTGTCCGAGCAGGGGTTCCGCATCACCCAGGCCAACTCCGCCGCCGAGGCGCGGGAAAAACTGCGCAGCCTGGATTTCGACCTGATGGTGCTGGATGTGATGATGCCGGGCGAGACCGGGCTGGAATTCACAGGCGACCTGCGCGGCGACCGCGCCCCCACAATGCCCATCCTGCTGCTCACCGCGCGCGATACGCCGGAGGATATCATCGCCGGGTTTGAGGCTGGGGCGGATGACTACCTGGGCAAGCCGTTCGACCCACGGGTGCTGGTGGCACGCATCCGCTCCATGCTGCGCCGGGCCCAGCCGGTGGTGCCCCCGCAAGGCCCGCTGCAACTGGGGGAGGCGATGTTCGATGCCGGGCGCGGTGAGCTGGTTGGCCCCAACAGCCGCATCCGCCTCACCGGCGCGGAATTGTCGCTCCTGCTGGCACTGGCGGCGCGGCCGCATGAAACCCTCTCGCGTGAGGCGCTGGCCGCCGCACTGGGGCTGGATGATGTGAATGAGCGCGCGATTGACGTGCAGGTGACGCGGTTGCGCCGCAAGATAGAACCCGACCCGCGCGAGCCGCGTTTTCTGCACACTGTGCGAGGCAAGGGTTACAGCCTGAAACCCGGCCCGTGAGAGAGGCTGTTCCTAAACTCTACTCTGGTGGCCGCTTACGCGCGATTTTCTGCGCTCCGGTGCTCGCGTACTTAAGTACGCTCCGCTCCGGTGCTCAAAAATCACCCGTAATCGACTCACCAGAGCGAGTTTTGAAACAACCTCTGAGCCTCATAAGACTATGAGGCTCAGGCCCGGCGGGGTGGCGCCCGACCGTTACCTCCGCAAAATCCTGCCGCGCGGGTTGTTCGGGCGCTCGCTGCTCATCGTGCTGCTGCCGCTGGTGCTGCTGGAAGCCGTGGCGCTGCAGATGTTCTACGGCAACCATCTCTCCGAACTCTCGCGCCGCCTGGCCGGCGGCGTGGCCGGCGAGACCGGGTTCATGACCGATGAGATCCTCCGCTACCCGGCCACACGCAACCTGATCATCCAGGAAACCAACCAGCATTTCCAGTTCAACACGGTGTTTCTGCCGAATGAGGTGCTGCGCCATCTGCCCTCGCCCGATGCGCCGGGGCCGGTGGATACGGATCTGGCGCGGGCCCTTGCGGGCGAACTGCACCGGCCGTTCAATGTCGCCTGGTACCGCTCGCCGGGCATCATCCGCGTGAACGTGCAGATGCCCGATGGCGTGCTCCGCATCGATGTACCGCGCAAACGCCTCTATATCGGCACGTTCTATCTGTTTCTGTCCTGGGTGATCGGCACGGCGGTGCTGCTGGCGGGCATCGCCGCATTGTTTCTGCGCACCCAGGTGCGGGGCATCTCGCGCCTGGCGCTGGCGGCGGAGAATTTCGGCATGGGGCGCGATGCCGGGCCAATCCGCCCGGAAGGGGCCGTAGAGGTGCGCCGCGCCGCCACCGCCTTCAACCGCATGCAGGAGCGGGTGCGCCGCTTCATGGCCCAGCGCACCACCATGCTGGCAGGCGTCAGCCACGATTTGCGCACACCACTCACAAGGCTGCGCCTGGCCCTGGCCATGCAGCCGCATGTAACGCCCGAAGACCTCGCCGACATGACCGGCGATATCGAGGAGATGGAACGCCTCATCGGCATCTATCTCAACTTCGCGCGCGGCGAGGGCAGCGAGCAGGCCATCGCCACCGATATTTTGCTCCTGCTCGAAGAAATATGCATCAATGCGCGCCGGGCCAATGCGTCAATCTCGCTCAGCGCGGCAGAAGGGCTGGTGGCAACCATCCGCCCCGAGGCAATGCGCCGCGCCCTCACCAACCTCATCGACAACGCCCGCCGCCACGGCTCCCACATCTGGGTCGCCGCCTACCGCAGCGCCCGCAACCGCTTCACCATCAACATAGACGACGACGGCCCAGGTATTCCCGAAGCTCAGCGGGCTACATTGCTGAAGCCGTTTGAGAGCAATGCGCCAGGGGGAACCGGCCTGGGTTTGGCCATAGCGCATGATATCATCGTGGCGCATGGCGGGTCTATTTTGCTGCTGGACCGGCCGAGTGGGGGGCTGCGGGTGGCGATCGAGCTGCCGGTTTAAGGTCGAAGGTTTTGATCCTACAACCATAAAGTTGGTCGTGCTGGTTGGCGTCCGCCTGGCGGCCCGAACGCCGAGGCTTTAGCAGAGATTGCGCCGCCCTTATCCGTCTCTCGGTGGCTGCTTTGTACCCATCCTCGCCGTCTACGGGCAAAGTGAGCCATCCCGAAAGCGGCCGTTCGTTCAGGTTGCCCGTTTGCTGCGTTACAGAGATCGACGGTGCCCATGGATAAGGTTGCGGGCATCAGGATATCTCTGAAACAGATGTTCGTCTCGCTATTCCAGATACGGCGTCAGCACATCTTCGATCCATTTCATGAATGCGCGGACGCGGCGTGACAGATTGCTCCGATGTGCCACGACGAGGGACACGGCGAGCGCCCGGCGACGAAAATCGGGGATGATCTCCACAAGCGCTCCACTCTCTAAGTATTGGCCAACCCCCAGGAGTGGCGCCTGAATCAGGCCAAGACCGGCGAGGGCAGCGGCTTCGTAGGTCTGCGCGCTGTTGACGTGTAGCGCACCTGGCAACTGCAGCGTCGCGTAACTGTCGCCGTCCGGATATTCCCATCCATGGGGCCTTGCCCCCAGCATCGTCGAAAAATGAATTGTCCGATGTTCCTGACGCTGGAGATCTTCCAGCGACCCGGGGACGCCATAGCGCGCCAGATAGGCGGGACTGGCAGCATTGACCATGCGCAACAGGCCCAGTGGGCGGGCAATCAGCGTCTCGTCCCTTATTTGTCCCAGCCGCAATACACAGTCGAACCCCTCCTGAACCAGATCAACCTGTCGATCCGTACTCGACACCTCGAGCTCCAACTCGGGGTGAGTCGCCATGAAA
>JAMFRO010000090.1 GCA_026224825.1 bacterium
AGCAAATAAGGGCGGTTTTGTCGTCTTGAAGACAAAACAAACAGGTTCAACGCGGGGTGGAGCAGCCCGGTAGCTCGTCAGGCTCATAACCTGAAGGTCGTCAGTTCAAATCTGGCCCCCGCAACCAGTTTATCTATACATCATAATACCTTAGAACGCCCTCGCGGGGCCTTCAGTTGCTAACATGGGCTAGCCCATGTCTAGCCCAGAATCAGGTCAGGGCTTAGCCCAGGGGGTAGACGCGTTTTGACGCGGCAAATTATCCCCAAAACCTGATAATAAATCCCCAAAGCCTGACAGACGACCGGCCAAGTTTCCTCGTAATCAACATATGCCGTTGGTTCGAGCGGAATGCTCCGGTTCAAAGTATGGTCTGCATCCGCTCGAGCGGCGGCCCGCATAGGGAAATTGCTCGATGGAAAAGCGTCACGAGTTGATGGGCGGCAAGGTTCAACTGTTCAGCCGCCCAAATAGTAAGTTCTGGTATTGCGAGGCCACCGTTGGTGGCCGGCAGCGCCGTATCAGCACCAAGAAGGAAAGCCTCGACCTCGCGAAGGATGTGGCGAAGGATTGGTACCTTACCTTGGAGGGGAAGGCCCATGCGGGCCTTCTGTCGTCCGAACGGACATTTGCGGACGCGGCCAAGCAGTTCATGGCCGAGTATGAGACCATCACCCAGGGGCAGCGGTCCCAAAAATGGGTGGAAGGGCACAGGGCGCGGATCAGGCTGCACCTGGCGCCATTCTTTGCCGAGACAGAGCTGCCGGCGATCTCCCCTGGCATGATCCAGGATTATCGCGTCCACCGTATGAAGGTGGGAGCTGCCGCCAGGGGCGGCGACTTCAAGAAGAAGCAGGGTCTGCCAGACCCGACGCCGGCGGAGCTGAAAAGGCAATTGGAGGCGGCAGAAAAGGCCGGCGTCGTGCTGGAGGTGAAACCGCCATCCCGGAGCACGCTCCATGATGAGGTTGTGACCCTGAACCTGGTTCTCAAGACGGCGGCCCGGCATGGGTGGTTGAAGAGCCTGCCGGACATATCCGCGCCCTATAACGCCCAAACGAAGATCGTTCATCGGCCTTGGTTCAGCCCGGATGAGTATAAGGCGCTGTATGCGGCGTCACGGGAGAATGCGCGCAATCCCGGGCAGCCGCAGTTCAAATGGCACGCCGAGCAACTGCATGACTTTATCCTGTTTGTTGGGAACACGGGGTTGCGGCCGGATGAGGCGTGGAACCTGCAGCACCGGGACGTGACGATCATCACGGACCATTCGACTGGGGAGAAAATTCTGCTGATCGAGGTCCGCGGCAAGCGCGGTGTTGGGTTCTGCAAGAGTATGCCGGGTGCGGTTCTTCCCTATGAGCGGGTACGAAACCGGCCGAAGCCGACGCGCGGCATGCAGCCGAGGAACCGAAGCAAGAAGAACCCGAACCCAGCATTGGCGCCAGAATATCCTGAGCCCACGGATCGCGTGTTCCCGCAGACGCATGCGAAGATGTTCCGCGAGCTGCTGCATGCGGTAAATCTGAAGTTCGATCGGGATGGGAAACCGCGGACGTTCTATAGCCTGCGGCACACTTATATATGTCTGCGCCTCACGGAGGGGGCGGATATTTACCAGGTGGCGAAGAATTGCCGCACCTCCGTCGAGATGATCGAGGAGCATTATGCCGCGCATATTGCGAATACGATCAACGCCTCCGCGGTCAATGTAATGCGGCCGAGGGCGGTTCGGGCGGCTGAGAGGCAGGTGAATACGGCGAGCAATGCACCAAAACCTGTATCTCGGACGGGTCGGCCGCCAAGCCGGCCGGAACGGCCGACCAACAGAACAAAACTTCGGGACGCGGAACGCGGCCCGGCCGATTATCATCCTACGCCGGGAGATATGAAGGCGGAGAGGTGACGATGACCTCTGCGCAACCAGGGCGCCCGGACGGGCGCCCCAAAACGCGATCCGCTTGCCGGATCGCGCCAATTGCGCGCCGCTCGGCGGCGCGTATAAATAGCGGCGGCAAAGTGTACCACTGAACCGGCTTATTTGCGGCCTTTATGGCGGCGCAAAAGTGTACCGGTCCTGCTAGGCCGATTGATGCCCTTGACGGGCATTGATTGGCTGGAAGGAT
>JAMFRO010000091.1 GCA_026224825.1 bacterium
ATCCTTCCAGCCAATCAATGCCCGTCAAGGGCATCAATCGGCCTAGCAGGACCGGTACACTTTTGCGCCGCCATAAAGGCCGCAAATAAGCCGGTTCAGTGGTACACTTTGCCGCCGCTATTTATAACACCTGCATATAATCCACCTTTACGCCAAATTCGGCAAAAAACTCAGAAACAAGCCCGCGAAGCGTGAAGTCACGGCCGGCCCTGGCTATCAGCCAATCGCGTAAAGCACCGGTCAACAAACGAGGCTTGTGTCCGCCGATTTGCGATGGCGCCGCACTGCCAGTCTCGCGGTAACGGCGAACCCATTTGATCGTGCTACTTTCCGATATGCCAAACCGCACAGCTGCAGCCCGCGCAGACATCCCGCCAGTCAAAACTGCACCAACAACGCGCTCGCGCAGGTCCATCGAATAGGGATTCATCATCCAATGCTGGCCTCCAAACCCAGCACTCAGCTTGAATAACAGTTCAAGCCGCGCCGGAATCTCCCAACCGAGTCAGTCCAATGTCATTCCGCTCTAGTTGTTTGGTACCGCGACATTGGCGCTGCTGGCCGGCAACAAAGTGGCGCTTACGTGGGCGACGGCGTTGCCTCCGGCGGCAGCTACGAGGGCTATATCGGCGGCGCGCCGCTGGCCGAGATCGTGCCGGCCAAAATCGGCGGCGTGCTCGGCTCGGTTGTGCATCTCTCCAGCGAGAGCTTGGCCCGGGGCCTGGCGCATATGCTCGGTCCAGGCGACGGCAAGCGTTGCGACGTCGTCTCGCTCAGCCATGGCGGCCTGCCCGCAGCCAGCTGGGCCACGGTGGTCAACCAGCTTTATGATGCCGGTGTGGTGCTGGTCGCGGCCGCTGGTGACAGTTTCCAGGAAGAGCTTTGCGCCTTCCCCACGCACCAGACCTGCTACCCTGCCGCCTTCGACCGCGCCATCACCGCCACCGGCCTCACCTTCACCACCGGCCCGTATACCACCACGCGCTTTGGCGAGATGCAGGGCTGCTGGGGCCCGGCCGCGACCTTGCAGAAATCCATCGCCGCCGCCGCCGCCAACGTGTCTTGGATGTTGGCCGGCACCGTCACCGGCTGGGATAATGACGGTGCCGGCACCTCGGCCAGCACCCCGCAAATTGCCGCCGCGTTCTGCGCCTTGTGGTTGGCCGAGCACGGTTACCGCTTCCCCACCGATTGGCAGCGCGTCGCCGCCTGCCGCGAGGCCCTCTTCGCCTCGGCCGCTCCCACTGCCATGTCCGACCAGACCGGCCGCAGCCGGCTCGATGTCGAGGCCATGCTGGCGCCCGATCTCGCCATCCGTCTCACCGCTTTGGCACAGACTCACAAGCTGCCCTACTTGCCACCGGATACGGTCTCCTTCCCGTTGCTGCGCCTGTTGTTCGACCTGCCGCCCCCCGGCACCGCTGCGGCCGAAATGTGCGAGACCGAAGCGCTGCAACTGGTCTTTACCTCCTCCGATGCGCATCTGCGCGACCTGGTCCGGAACTCCTTCAATAGCGCCGCCGTTTCCCCCGGCAATGCCGCCTATCTGCGTTCCGCCTTCACCGCCAATCCGGATATGTCGTCCAACCTGCGCGCGTATCTCGCCAAACCCAGCCCGTAACCCCCAAGGAACCGCCATGGATCTGTCGCCGCTGTTCGCGCTTCCCTTCCTGCCCATCTACGGCTTGTTGCTGGCCCTGCTCCTGTTGTTGGTGCTGCATGACGAGACCCCCGATACCTTCGGCGAATGGGCGCGGCTCATCGGCGAGGCAGTGCTGTTCATCGCCGTCTTGGCCGGCGGCTGGTATCTGTATGGCCAGGATCTCCTGCTCCAGCTCGGGCCGATGGATGGCGAGCCGGTTACGCCACAGAGTATTGCTGCCCTATTCCAGAGGATGATGGCGGTGACAATCAGGTTGAGGCCGGAGGCGCGGTGCTTCTGGTTCTCGAACGTCCGGTCGCGGATTTCGCCGAGCCGGTGAATGAAGACCGCCCGCGCCAGGCTGTTGCGGGTTTCGCCTTTGTTGAGCTCCTGGCTGGTCTGGCGTCGAAGTTCAAGGTCCTCCAGCCAGTCGAGGGTGAAACAGCGTCCGCTCCAGCCGGCCGAGTTCCCGCAGCGCCGCGGCCACGCCATTCTGGCGCGGGTATGATGCGAGCTGGCGCAGAATGAGTGACGCGGTCACGGTGCCGGTCCGGATCGACGCGGCGATCCTGAGGGTATCTGTCCAATGCGCGCGGATCAGTCCGACATCAATGCGGCCGGCGATCAGTGGCTCCAGGGTGGGATAGGTGGGCGGCTTTGCGAAGCTGTAGAGCCGGCGGTCTTTCAGATCCGGGATGCGCGGGCAAACTGGAACCCGAGCAAGGTACAGAGGGCAAAAACATGATCCTAGACACCGCCGCCATCGGTATGGTGCTCCGCGCAGGATTGGTAGCGCTAACCCCTTCGGGGGACCGCAAAAGAGAACATGCCTCCGAGTAGGCCAGCTGTTCGAGCCCCGTGCTCTTTCCACCCTCCACGGAGACTATCAACCTGCCAAATATTCTGACGCGTAATCTTCTGCCTGGGCTCTGACGTCGGAGACGTGACGTCGGGCAACGCCGCATTTCAGGGAGCCCGAACGGGCTCCCTGAAATGCGACCCGTTGCCGGATTGCGCTAGATGCGCGCCGCTCGGTGGCGCGGAAATTTGGCCGAACGGCCAGATGGCGGAAGGTGCCTCACGCCCCGCAGCTCGTCACGTCGGAGGTGTGCTTCGCACGGCGGTAGAGCCCGGGCTTTCTTAACCCCCGACCGCCTTCAGCAGGCCGCCCTCAAGCGCTGGCAATCCAGCGTTTCAGGCAACGCAGCGCCATCGCTCGCGCGCCTTACAGATACCACGCCGGACCAACCGGCCGGGAGGCAGTAGCTGAAGGCGCAGCGGCCTTGTCCGAAACCGGCGCGGCGGAGATCATCGCGCTCATCACAGGCCAGCACGCTGCCGTGGCGCATCTCATCCAGCCAGATGTCCAGCCACACGGCCAGCTCGGGCCAGGCCTCATCCACCGCCCAGCCGGTGATCAGCCCGTCCGGCAGAATCTGGTCGACAAAACCCATCAGCCCGCTTGCAACGACGTGGGCCGCAGCGCGCGCGACAACAGGTGCCAGAGCCGCCTGATGCGCCCCGCCGGCCAGCGGGCGCGGCGCGCAGAGCACCGGCAGCGGCGCTACCTCATGCCCCGGATAGCGCTCGAAAAACGCGGCCGTGTTATGAAACTGCCACCGCGTCACCGCGCATTCCGCATAGGTCTCGGCCCATATACACTCGGCCAGCACGCAATCATGCGCTTCCAGCTCGATATTCAGATAATGCACCTCCTCTGGCGCCTCATCCTGTGCGATGGTTATGCCGTTCACCAGCGCCTTGGCCAGCACCAGTATGCCGTTCAGCAGCAGCGAATGGCCGGGCGAAACGAACAGATCGCGCCGCGGCAGATTTTGCCCCAATGCGCCTTTGCCGATGCGCACCGGCAGCAGATCCCGGTTGCGTTCAAGAAAACGCCTGGCATAACGCTGCTCGCCCAGAAACCTGATCCGCTGCGTCGCTCCGGAGCGTGCCAGGACTTCATCGCCAATCGCCAAATCTTCAATAAGGCGCTCGCCCTGCGGCGTGGCAATCCGCGTGCCGCGCAAATAGCAGACAGCGATTTCCGTTCCCTGCGCGACATCGCTGACCGCCGGGGCGTGCGCGAAATCGCCGGTCAGGTTGAGGGCGATCGTCTCCGCCCCGTCAACGAGAAAAAGCGTGTTGCCTATGAACGCGGATTGGCTCTCGGTAAACCCTTCCACGATGATCGTATCATTCGCGGCAAATCCGTTGATCGTCTGCCCGGCCGCCAGCTCCGCCGCTGTGCCGCTGAGCACCCAGTTCACGCCGGCATCAAAATTTATTGTTCCGATACCGGAGAAACTTCCTCCCATATCCAGCACGCCGCCTGTGCTGCCCGTGGCGAGCTCCATCACGGCGGCATAACGCGTATCGGTGGCAACCGAACCGTTGATGACCGCCCCGGGCGCGAACGTAAGCCGGACGGCGCCGTAATAGGATTCTATGGCAGTGTTCTGGCTGGATATTGTGCCTGAATCAAACAGATCGCCGCCGGCCACCAGCTTTACGCCATACTGGCTACCCGAGATGACACCGGCATTGCTGACCACGGCCGGGCCGCGCATCACCACCCCGCCATCCAGCACGCCGGCGATGGTACCCTTGTTTGTTACGCTACCACCACCATAGATGATGACGCCATAGGCGCCGCCGGCAATGGTGGCACCTGCCGCGAGATTGCCGACATAGCCGCCATGGGAAAATTTTATGCCGGTCGCGCCGCCTTGCACCGTGCCGGAATTGCGTATCGTCGTGGTGTTATACTGGACGCTGAACGTTCCGCCGGCGTTGATGCCGATACTGCCACCGGAGATGAGGCCGCCGGCGCTGTTCGCTATCGTGGCTGAATTATTGAAGGTGCCATCCTCACTGAGGTTCAACCCGAACGAGCCGCCTTCAATGGTCCCGGCATTGCTCACCATGACCAGGCCGGCCCCATCATAAACACCATCGATTTTGCTGCTGATGAACCCGCTTGCGGCGTTCGTCAGCACAAGCCCGTAATCCGTATCCACACCCGCGGCGATGGCGGCGCCGCTGATAGTCGACACGCCGGAGGCGATGATGCTGCCCTGGTTATAAACCGTGGTTAAGGTGCCGGTGAACCTCACCCCCTCGATGCCACCGGCGACGCCGAGATAGTCCCCCTCGATCAGCGCATGGGCACCGAGATTGGCGATGGTGCCGCCGCCTTTGTTGATGCCGACACCGCCGAAATCACCCAATATTGTGCCTGAATTGGCGACATAGGCGGTTCTGTTATAAACATGGACGCCGATTCCGCCGCTGATCAGCGCCGCCGTGCCGGAATTAACCAGTGTGCCGCCATACATATAAACGCCGGCGACGAACGCATAATATTGCGCGGGGTGGGCGCCGGATCCGGCGAAAGCCTGTATCGTGCCTTCATTGGTGATATCGATACCACCATGTAACGAGCCTATGACGGATGTAATGCCCGTGCCATTGCTGCTGGAGATCACCGCCCCCGTGCCGAGATTGTTGAGCGTACCGCCGGCGGCGAGTTTTATCCCGTAGGTACCGCCCGCGATGCTGCCCTCATTGCTCAACTGGGATGCCAGCGAGGCAAACACCCCCACGCTGCCACCGCTGATCACCCCGCCCAGGGCATTGGTCAGCGTCAGGCCGTTCTGCACGTCAACGCCAACCCCAACGGTCCTGCCAATACCGCCCAGAATACGGCCCGCATTGTAAACCTGATCCGGCGCGAATGTACTGCCATATTGCGTACGGAAATACACGGCGAAGGTGCCGGCCTCGATCACCGACGCCGCGCCGAGATTGCTGACCGTGCCATTCGCACCAAACACATCGGCACCGGCATAAATGCCCGAGATGGTTCCCTCATTCGTCACAAAACCAGGCTTGTTCCCCACCCCGGCGGCGACAAAGCCGTAGATGAACCCCTGATTGGTGATGCTGCCGCCCGTGTCGAGAAGCACGCCGGTGCCCATCGGATTATCCACGGTGATCGTGCCCTGGTTGAACACCGTGCCGGGCAGCACAATGGCGACGCCTTCGGCGTTACCGGAAATCAAAGCCGCCGTACCCTCGTTATTAACAAAACCCGAGCCGGACGCATTGGTGTTGCCGTAGATGCCGACCCCGACGAGCCCCGTTATCGTGCCCTCATTGATGACACCAAAAGTCCGCGCATATTTAGATTCGACGCCGAAGGTCTCGCCCTGAATCAGCGCGCCAGCCCCAAGATTTTCCACCAGCCCGCCGGTGATGAATGAAACACCAGTGGCGCCCAGCCCCAGGATGCTGCCGTAATTCAGCAGGCTGACGCCGCTGCTTACCCCCTCAACCGCATAAACCCCCGTACTCTGGACCACCCCCGTGCTCGTCACCGTGAGCGGGCTGGCATAATACCCGGTGCCGATCACCACACCACTGTTGCCGTTATCGATCGTCCCGCTAATGGTGCTGCCCGACATGTCCCGCTCCGCCTCTTTCGTTACCCGCCGTGATTATCAGGTGATTTCAGACAGTCATCTTAATACATGGTAATATGCCTCGTCATATTATTACGATTGGAAAAATAAATTCAAGACTCCCTCGTTGTGCGAAGCGCGACTCCGGCGTGACAACGCGCTGGGGCGTGGATGCCCATGGAACTTTCAAATCATGTGTTGTCGTAAAGTTTGTTGGTCAGCTGTTTTCTGACGCAGTTGTAACGCTTAACGGGCCGCTTTGTAGCCAAAATGGCGTTTTTATGTGGTGGCATCCTACAAACATAGGATGCCAGTTGCTGCCCTTCTCTGCAAAACTCTCCGGGAAATTACCGGTTTTAACATACCAGCGGAGACGCAAGATTCATGGGAACTGTTGCAGAACGACTCAGCGTGAGCACAACGCGGCTCTGGTGCAAAAACTTGGTGATTGGTGCGAAGGTCCGATGATGGCAAAGGGTTGCTGAAATGGCGATATCTTGGGCTGACCTTAATAAGCTGTTTAAAGGGTGGTTCTTTGAACAGGAGATCATCATCCGTTGTGTGCGGGGGTATCTTCGCTTCAAACTGAGCTTCCGGGATTTGGTGGAGATGATGGCGGAACGTGGCTTGTCGCTGGCCCATACGGTCATTTTGAACAATACCAAGCTACAGCCATCGGAAGATCTTAATAATATAACTGAACCGGATCATCTGGGCGCATAAGCCAGGATCGGCCCCATGCTGGGCTGCAAAAGATTTCAACGAGAAAAGTCACCATCACTGGCATCGAATTCCTTCACCGCATTCGCAAAAACCAATTCGATTTCACCAAACTACTAATTCAAGCCAAAACCGCGTCCACAATGTGGAATGCCGTACTCGTCACATGAAGAGCAACCAAAACATAACCCCGCATCAAGCAAATTATAAGTTTGCGCCAGGGCCCGATGCGCTTCCACCGGCTCTTGCCAGGACTCTTTTGTTAGGTGATAGCGACCGCCGTTTCGGATGACGGAGATGCCGTCCCCGCCCGGCAGCGCCAGAATAAATTTAGAAAGGAATGACCGATGGCCGCCCCTGAGCCGATAACGACGTATAACGGCGGCGCGGAACCGCAGCTAGATGCCACCATCTCGATCACCTCGATCCTGGGTGATAATGATGACGGCACGATCCTCCAGGGGCAGGACACGACCGTGGAAGGCACGCTGGCGACGAATGGCACGCTGGCCTACCAGCTGCCCTACCAGGACGGCGGCGGGGTCAGCTCACTAAAGCTCTTCGCCCGCGCGGTGAGCGCCGATGGTGTATACGGGGCTTCCGTATTTCTGGGCAACGCGACGCTCACGGATACAGGCCAGACCTCCGCCGGCGAGGAGGTTTACGATTGGTCGGCGCAGGTTTCCACCGCCACATTGGCCAGCGGCATCTACGATCTCGAGGCATTTGCCTATACCACGATCACCGCCGCGGACCCTGATTTCCCAATCGCGTCTTTCCCCAACACCAATAGCCATCCCGATTTCGAATATATCAGCGTGGTGCCGAGCGATAATGAATCCGCTCCGGCCGCGCCGATCGCGGCGGATGCGGGCTCGGGGGAGCTGTCGGAAGATGGACGTTATTTCGTCTACACCAGCAATGCCCAGACCTATGAGATGGATCTGCAGGAAGGCACAACGGCCACGCTGAGCGCCGGTGAGACGCCCGCCGGCATTTTCGCGGCCGGGCAGACGATCAACACCGCCGCCTTGCATTTCGAGCAGTTTCAATCCGCTTACGGCAGCCTGGACGAGATCTATACCCAGACCATCACCTCGGCCAACGGCGCGTATCGTTTCACGGCGATCGGCGACGACCATCCCTATAACGCGCAAGCGCTGCAGCCTTACGACGATAGCGATTATTACACCGGCTATGATGCCGAATTATACCCGGTGGTGACCAACGTGGCGACGGGGCTAAGCCAGTTGCTGACAGGCTTCGGCACCAACCCCAGCCCGGATGACGGGCCGGAAGGCATACCGGTGGCCGTGTCCGATGACGGCACGACGGTGCTGGTGGAGAATATCTATCTCAACGGGCTCGGCGACGAAGCGGGCTCGGGCTATTACATCGTGCATCTGCCGGCGGCGACGAACACCGCCACGCCGGACATATTCTCGGCCAACACCGCCGCCACCTCCGGCGCGCTGGCGGGCGAGTATCTCTGGAGCAATGCGGCAAACTGGAGCGCCGGCCTGCCGGTCAACGGCGATAACGTGACGCTGGCCGGTTACGGCATCGACGATATCGCCACACTCAGCCTGGCCGGGCTCGATGCGGGTGAGAATGGCGCCGACATCACCGGCGGCGAACTCACGGTCGATACGCTGCAAATCGGTGCTGATGCCGCCATCGAAGCCGATTCCGAGAAGACCGGCGGCGCGGTCACCGTCATCATCGGCTCGATCAGCGGTACCGGCGCTTTTGTGGACGCCAAGGGGGCGGGCGCAAGTGTGGTATTGTCCGATAACGTGACACAGGCCGAGCATTACCGCGTGTATGACGGTGGGGAGATCACGCTGGACAATCTCGCTGCCGGCTCTGATTTCGAGTTCGAGGATGGCGGCGGGACATTGGCGCTGGCCACACCCGCGGCAACCATCGCGGCGTCCATCAGCGGCATTACGCCGGGCGACGTGCTGGAGCTGCCAGGCTCCGCTGTCAGTGCCGTGAATTTCGGCAACACGCTGGACAGCGTCACCACACTGAGCATCACCACCAGCAGCGGCACCTATGTATTCACCGAGGCGGGTTATGAGACCGGTGCCGGCGGCTACATCGCAGAGCCGGATGCCGGCACCGGTCTGGTTGCCATCACCTTCACCGGCAGCGGCGCCGGCAGCAGCACGGATGTGTTTTCAGACACCGCCACAGCCAGCTCCGGCCAGTTCCTGTGGAGCAATGCCGCTAATTGGAGCGGCGGCGTACCCGGCAATAACGCCGGCGTGTCGCTCACGGCTGCGGGCATCGACGACCTGGCAGCCCTCAGCCTGACCAGCCTGGCCACCAATGGCGCGCTCACCAGCGTCGATGGCAGCCTGCTCAGCATCGGCACGCTGATCACCGACAGCGCTTCCGGCCTGCTGGCGGATAGCGAGCTCGCGGGCGGCAGCACCACCGTGTCCGTCATCCTGGGCAGCATCACTGGCAGCGGCGCGCTGTTCGTGGCGGATGGCGAAAACACCAGCATCGAAATTCTCGACGCCACCGTGCCAGATGAAATCTACCAGGCCGAAGCCGGCGG
Source organism: bacterium (assembly GCA_026224825.1). Taxonomy (GTDB): domain Bacteria; phylum Pseudomonadota; class Alphaproteobacteria; order Acetobacterales; family Acetobacteraceae; genus Acidocella. The sequence goes on from JAMFRO010000091.1 coordinate 9,395, forward strand.
GCGGATCGTGCTGGACAGCCTCTCCTCCGGCTCAGGATTCGGTTTCGTCGGCAACAGCACACTGGCGCTGGTATTGCCGGGAGCCGAAACCGATGCCGCGATCACGGGCGTTGGCATAGGCGATGTTCTGGAGCTTTCCGGCACGGCGGTGAGCGGGGTCAGTTTCGGCGCGCATTCACTTGAGGTGACGACCAGCAGCGGGATTTACGATTTTACCAACGTCACCTTTGGCGCGGGGGTGGCCGATTACACTGCCGGGCTGGACGCCACCACCGGGCTGGAAGCCATTACCTTTGCCGCCGCGCCGCAGGATGTGTTCCAGACCAACCTCCTGGTCGAAGGCGGTAGCGCGCCGCCGCCTTTCACCAACGAGTATGCCTGGTCCGACATCCCCAACTGGGCCTCCGGCGCCCTGCCGCAGAACGGCGATGCCGTGACCGTGAAGACCCCGTTGGACATTGACGATATCCATGATCTGTCGCTGTCCACGCTGAACGATGATGGCGAGATTGTCGCGGTGGAAAACCTCACGATCAGCGCGCTCGTGAACAGTGGCGCCCTGATCGCGCAAGGCGATTTCGGCCCGCCCTATGAGGGCGATCCGCCGAACCGGCATGCAACCATCACCGTGGACAATGTCACCGATACCGAGAATGGGGCTGAAATCGGCGCGGACGGCACCGGCGGTGTGGCGATCGTGAACGCCCCGGTCGATGGCGACGGCTTCCTCTTTGCTGATGGCGGCGGCCTGCTGGAACTCACCACGGCACCGGGCGCTGCGGCTTTGAGCTATCTGAGTCCGTTTCTCGACTATTTCAACGGGGCGGCCACCATCGCCTTGGAAGACCCTGGCGCGACCTTCGCCTCCGCTCTGGAATTCATCCGTCTGGGGGATGTGCTGGAACTGCCCGGCACCGTCACCGCGGTGGACATCGGCACCGCCAGCCTGACCATCGTGACCAACACCGGCACCACGACGTTCAGCGATGCCAGCTTTTACCAGCCCATTACGGGTTATACCGTGGCACAGGATAGCGCCACCGGTCTTGACGCCATCACCTTCACCGGCCCCGCGGCCCCCGGCGTGGAAACATTCAGCAGCAATTATCTCCAGGCGGACCCTCTGCTGGGGCCAGGCGAGCTTTGGAGTACGGATTCCAACTGGTCGGCGCTGGTGCCCAGAGATGGCGCGGCGGTGGAGATCCAATACACCACGGGCAAGTTCAGCATCGATAACATCGATAATCTGAGCCTCACCAGTTTGAGTGAAGATACGCTCGCGCAGGTGATCATCGGCGACACGCTTGAGGTTGGATCACTTAGCGTTGCCGCCACCGCGTCGTTCGTCAACGAAACCTTGCTCACGGTGGACGGCAATATCGTCAACAATGGGCAGATCACCGATTATGGCACGCTCATCGCAGGCGGGGCGGTCACCGGTAGCGGTACGCTCGAACTGGAGGGCGGCGCTGCCGCCATTTACGGTAGCGTCGCGGCGGGGCAAACCATTAATTTCGAAGAAGATGAAGTGGGTGGTGGCATCAACGGTAGCCGGCTGGAGCTTTTCGATCCCGGCAGCATCATCGCCGCGTCGATCGATAATCTCACCGCCGGCGATGTGCTGGAGCTGCCAGGCAGCACGGTCGAAAACATCGTGTTCGGCGCGAGCAGTCTCACCATAAGCACCGATAAAGGCGTTTTCGACTTCACCAGTGTCGCCGGCGACATCGCCGGGTTGGATGTTGATGGCTATACTGCCAGCCAGGATGCCGCCACCGGGCTGGAAGTTATCAGCCTCACCGGACGCGATGTTTTCTACGATAACGGGATCGATCTATCCGCAGCCTATTACAACCAATTTGTCTGGAGTGAGTCCGATAACTGGTCGCAAGGCGTACCGGCCAGCGGCGCCTCGGTCGACATCAGCGCTGCCGCGACCGACGACATCGCCAATCTCTCGCTTGGCACCGTGGATGTCAGCGCTTCGACGCTCACGGTGGCAGGCAATCTCAATGCCGGTGCCCTCTACGTGGCCGCGGGCGCATCACTCTCCGTGCTGGCCAGTGCCATTGTCACCGCGCAGACCGTCAACGACGGCCAGATCAGCACCGACCCGTCCAGCATCATCTTCGACGGCGCGGTCACAGGTACCGGGAGCATCACCATCAGCGCCGGCAGCACCATCACCTTCAATAACAGCGTCGCCTCAACCGAAACCATCATCAATGACGGCACGCTCGTCATCGGCGATCCCTCCGTCTTCGCAGGTCAGGTCACCGGCAGCGGCGTGGAAATCATCATCTGCTACCTGCGCGGCACACGCATCAAAACGCGAAAGGGCACGCGCAAAATCGAGACGCTGCGAATCGGCGATGAAGTCGCAACAAAATTCGGCGGCATGCAGAAGATCAAATGGATCGGCCGCCAGCCCGTCTCATGCGTCAGCCGCGCGCAGATGCCGGTGCGGATCACGGCGGGCGCGCTGGGTGCCAACCTGCCGCAACGCGATCTGTTCGTCTCGCCAGGCCACTCGATGCTGCTCGACGGTGTGCTGGTACTGGCAAAAGCGCTGGTCAACGGCATTACCATCACGCAAACGGACATGCAGCAGGACAATTGCTACTACCAGCTCGAATTCGCAGCCCATGACTGCATCCTTGCCGAAGGCGCATGGAGTGAGAGCTATGCCGATTGCGGCGCGCTGCGGCGCAATTTTGAAAATGCCGTGGAATTTTACGCGCTCTACCCGCGGCACCGCGCCCCCGCGGAGCCCCTGCTCTGCGCCCCGCGCCCGCAATCCGGCCCGACGCTGGCGGCGGCACTTCTGCCGGTGGTGGCACAGGCCAAGCAACAGGCCCAACCCGGCCGGCTGCGCGGCTATGTCGATCATATCGGGGCGGATGGCGTGGTCTCCGGCTGGGCCCAGGATGAGGGCAATCCGGAATGCCCGGTATTGCTGGAAATCACCTTGGGCAGCGAGGTCATGCAAGCCATTCTGGCCTGCGACTACCGCAGGGATCTTCTGCAAGCCGGCATCGCCCAGGGCAGGTCCGGTTTTACCGCGGTACTGCCGGTGCACCTATCATGGCAGGCCTTGCCGCGGGTCTCGGTCAGGCGCGCGGGCGGCGCAGACGTCCTGCCGCTCACCCCAGATTGTCTCAGCGGCATTCGCCAAACCGTCGAACGCGCCGTAATCTCGCTTGCCGCCACAGCGGAGTCGCGCAGTTGCGTTTCCATTTGGCACGCCTCGTCAGCCACCGCCGCTTAGACGGCGCGGGACCCAATTACTGAGTGTTTATAGCCGCAACCGACATTTTTGGTAGGTTGTGCAGCAGGCCGATCAACTCGCCTTGGCGATTGGTATGAGTCTTTTTGAAGATTGCAGAGAGTTGGGACGTCACCGTTGTCCTCGTGACGCCGAACGCGCTGGCAGCTTCGGCAAGCGTCAATCCGCCAGCCAGATGCAGTGCCAGGCGCGCCTCCGCCGGCGTTAAATGAAACAGAGCGCTGAGTGCTGAAGCCGGCGTTTGAATGGTGCGTGCCGTATCAGACAACAGAAGCATTGCGGTGGGATGGCGCGCCAGACTCCCGCGCTGCGAAGCTGGGAGAGGAACGCAGAAGACGGTGAGCGGCCGCATCTGATTTTTCATCTCAATCGCAAGCATTCCGCCGACACGTTCACCTTCCCCGATCCTGCCTGACGCGCCGGCAATCAGGCGGCCGAGCGACATCTTTATGTCACTTTTGTTCGCTCTGAGAAATGCTCCCCGAAGCGAGAGCGCTGCATCATTCGCGGCAAGCAACCGTAGTCCAGCTCTATTTGCATAGGTGACTTCGCTTTCCGCTGTCACGAAAATGACACCGTCTTCAAGTGTCTCGATCACATCGATTGACAGTTCTGCCCGAATCTCGGCGTCATCCAGCCGCGCCTTAATCTGTACCGCCCGCTGGAGATGGGGCACCAGCCGCTTCGAAAACTCCAGCGCCTCATCGTCAAATTCGCCACATCCGGGCGATCTCGCCAAGACAGCGAAGGCGGTGAGATTCGGGCGCTTGACAAGGGGAATGACGACACAATCCGTTGTGTCGTATTCTACTGCCCATTCGTTCGCAAAAACGTCCCGTCTTCGCTGTTGGGCAGGCAGCACGTGACGGTCATGAATGAGGGCACCTTCCGCGGCGCGCGGCAACAGACTCCAGACATAGCTTTTATCCGCGTAATGAGTGGCGAAACGGGTCATCGCCAGGCTGTCATACCCGGTAAATTCCAAGGAGCTTGGCTGGCCGCCAACATCTGTGCCGAGCAATGTACCGCATCCGCTGACGGCATTCTGGATGCTATTCATGACGTTCGGCCAAAGCTCGGGCTGAAGTGCGGCCTCATAAATAAGATCTACGATTTGCAAATACTGCTTTGTCAAAGACAACGATTTAGTCCCCAGGCAAGTATTACGACGAGGATGTGCGGAAATGTCTCCCCGCAGCCCAGCGCGATGCCTTCTACCAGTCCAGCATGGATGGCCATCGGCAACGAGTACAAGGGCCAGTTTGGACTGGTTATGGACTTTCCTATCAGGTGAATGGATAGCGAGTCCACCCTTATCGATAAGCGATCAGATTAATTTCAGCACAGTCAGAGGCCGTCGCCGCGAAAAATCAGTGCGTCGCTATGCGAAGCGCCGAGACTTTTAGGGTTTGAAAAACTATGTGTCCAGCCGCAATTTGCATGTATAGGCATCGCCGCGAAACAGCCCCTCCACATATTCAACCATCAGGTCGCTGCGGATATAGCTGCGGCGTTTGATCAGTAAGCATGGCACCTGCTCCTCAAATGCAGAAATTTCGGCCGTGTCTCAGTTTGAACTTTGATGGTCAGACGGAGTCAGGTTTAGGTGGGTGAGCAGCTTCGTATATCGTAAACAAGTCCGAGACGAGAACGCCGTTGATGGTCATGCCGGTTACCCTGAGGTCCAACTGGAGATCATCGCCGAAGATCGCAGGACTGATCCGGTCGAAGACGGTTATGATCTGATTATACGCGTCGACCCAGCCCCGGATGAACGTCTCGTCGGCCGCCGTTTCCTCTACGACGAGCGGATGATTGTGGCGCCCCCTGGAACGATACGGCCCGGGCCGCAGACCGGGGGCGAGGTTTGCGTGGTTGACGCCGTTTTGCTCCACACCACCCCGCCAGATATTGTCTGGCAGGTTGGCATGGACGCCGAAAAGCCAATCCAGCTCTGGCCCAGGCCCGTACTTCGCCTCTCGTCGTTATTGATGGTACGCGATGCTGTTCTGGCGGGCGCTGGCGCCGCCTTACTACCAAAGCTGCTCGTCGCCGATGATATTGCGACGGGCCGGCTGGCCTATTGGGGAACACATGCCGGCCCGAGGGTAGAAATCTGGGCACTGCAAAGCTCCCGCCGTCTCATCGGCGCCAAAGTCCGCGCCTTCTTGGAGGTTGTCGAGACGGCGTTCCCGGAGAAAATTTTTACGACAACGGTTTGATAAAAACACGTAGTTTTCACGCACGGCGCCTCCCACTACGGGCAGGAGGCCGACGTCGCGGTAGGGCATGGCCGTCTTCAACCCAGCTGCGCCATTATGTCGGCTTCTGAAGTGTCAAGAAAGCAGCTCGAATAACGGCAATGAGGCGCTGCGCTGCCGCTAACCATGGCGGTCTCTGGCGCCCGTGGCCTCCTCAACCATTGCTGCATTCTGTTGAGTCACCTGATCCATCTGGCTAACCGCAGTGTTGACCTGGGCAAGCGCGGTGGCCTGCTCCTGGGCCGACTGAGCCATTTCGGAGATCAGGATATCGATCTGGATAACCTTGTCGGCATTCGCATCTAGCGCCTGACCCGTTTCTCCAACCAACTTCACGCCACGCTTGGTTTGGTCAGAACTGGAAGAGATCAGTGCTTTGATCTCTTTGGCGGCATCCGCCGAGCGTTGTGCCAGGGCCCTCACTTCCTGTGCAACGACGGCAAAGCCGCGTCCGGCGTCGCCCGCTCGGGCGGCTTCTACGCCGGCATTGAGTGCCAACAGGTTTGTCCGGAAAGCAATCTCATCGATCACGCCGACGATTTTGGTAATTTTCCCTGAGCTTGCTGGATTTCGACCATCGCGGCGACCGTTCATAACCTTGGTCTACCTCCGCGGCCGTCGTCAAAATGGCCGGCATGGCTTTGCTGTGGTAAATCCCAACTAGGTTATGGGCGGGCGGCGGTATTCGTTCGCAGTTCGAAGACTAGGGTTCGTGACACTCAGGTTTCGTGAGTCCTCGACTTGGCGGCTTCGAAATGTCGCAGTGCCTCCTCGATCAGGGCTTCAACCTCGTCATGGCCCAATGTTAGGCCCAGTGTTGCTTCGCGCGACAGCACGCCGGAAATGCCGACCAAAAGCACGGATATGATTGTAGGGGAGATGCGCGGCTCGATTCCGCGCTCTGCTAGATGCCTCGTAAGTGCTTCTATCTCGATCCGGCGACCCGGCACTGCGCCCGGCCATGGAACGCCCCAGCCTATCCGCGGGCAAAGCATATTTGAATGCGCAGCGACTCGTGGCTCGGCTCCAAAAGGAAGAGGGAGAGAGGCAAAAGGCCTGGAATAATCGATGACGACTCCATGTGTTCGCAGCACCGAGCCGGGGCGCACGAGTGTAGTCTGACCTTCGCCCATGCGGCATTCGCGCTTAAGGCCACGCTGCCTGCGATGCCGGCGCGGATCGTTACAAAAACTGTGCGGATCGATTCCGCTAGACGGCAAAATGGCGCTGTTGCAGGGTTGGTTCCCTATTCAAGAAAAGGTGAACCGCATGCCAAAGCTAACCCAGCTGACACCCGAGCAGATGAGGATAAAGGAAGCCACGCGCCGCGTTGTAGCCGCCATCGGCGGTGCGCTGGAGGCTAGGGTCAGGACCCATTAATATCTTGTCTCGGCGCGGCGCGGTATGATTCTGGATATGGGGGGGAACTTCGCCATGTCTGATTTATTCTTACTGAGTGAGCGTCAATTGGCGCGAATTGCACCGC
>JAMFRO010000092.1 GCA_026224825.1 bacterium
CCTTCCAGCCAATCAATGCCCGTCAAGGGCATCAATCGGCCTAGCAGGACCGGTACACTTTTGCGCCGCCATAAAGGCCGCAAATAAGCCGGTTCAGTGGTACACTTTGCCGCCGCTATTTATAGACCTCAAGACTCGATGTTTCATCACGTTAGCGACTATCGGTGCGAGATCGCAATCGCGTCAATTTGGCAAATATGTCCATGCATCGCTCAACATAGGCATTTCGTCAGAGGATATTCTGGAGGCACTAATGCAAATGGGCGCATATGCGGGGCTATCCACAGCGAGCGAAGCATTTGACGTGGCGCGTGACGTGTTTGTGGAGCGCGGCCTGCGTAACCCAGGTACTGGCGTGGATACGATGGCTTCTATTCCAATGTCTCGGCCGGATCGAACCGCTGCATTCCAACGCGTCGCGCGGGATCTGGGAATCGGCAAACTCGGAACACATGAGGGTGCGGCGCTACTGCAAATGCTAAAGACGGGCCCCTGGGCGACTCGAGCCATCGATTTGGCGCTGGAGCGTGAAGAGATTAATCCCATTCAGGCAGAGTACGGATACGGAGAAATTTGGGGTAGGGCGGCACTTGGCTACCGTCTTCGGAGCTTTGTCACGGTGGCCACGTTACAGACGTTGGTGCAGAACGATCAACTTCATTTTCATATCAACAACGCGCTAAATATCGGAATATCTCCCGAGGAGTTGCATGAAGCAATGCTGCATGTTGGTGTTTATCACGGAGGATCAGGCTACAGAAATGCTGCAAATGTCGCTCGCGACGTCTTCCTCCAACGAGGAATCGTTGAACCTGCTTAATGGAGCGCATCACGGATGCGCGGTCAATCCGCGGAAAGGTAATCTTTCTGTCTACGTTAAATTGCCGGAGAAAGACACGCGGGGCTGGGACGTCGTGGGGAACTCAATGAGTACCGCCCATATACGCTGATTGGGGAGAACTCTTTTCAAAATCACCTAAATTATTCCGATGGTTGATCGAAAAAATTACAACAGGGGGAGGCCGCCAGGTGTCAACGCAAGCCAAATCGAATGCCGGAACTAAGTGTCGCGCTATCGCGATGGTGGGCGGGTGTCGCGAAACCGGAAGCCTGGTTGGTACCTGCCACTAGACAGTGGTTAGTGAGAATGCACCACCCGTTCAAACGGGTCAAAAGACCCGCCAACAAAATGTCGAACTCATACAGACAGCGTTCAACGTCAGATTCTAGGGAAACGAAACAATGAAACGACGCGATTTTGGCCTACTTGCGGGGTCCAGCCTTACCACTGCTGCAATGGTACGCAATGCAGCAGCGCAAACACAAACTCCCGACCCTGCACTGCTGACAACGACACTTACCCCAGTAGGTGCGGAGCGAGCTGGTAACGCCGACGGGTCAATTCCGGCCTGGACAGGCGGGCTCGTTTCGCCACCCGTGCCAGACGATCAACCACTTTCGGTGCGGCTCTTCGAAGATGAGCAACCACTTTTCACTGTGGATACCAATAACATGGCGCAATATGCTGACCTCTTAACGGAGGGGACAAAGTTCCAGATTACGAATTTTGGCCTTACTCTTAAGGTGTATAAGACTCACAGAACTGCGGCTCATCCACAGTATGTCTACGACAATACTGCCAAGAACGTGACCCGCGCGAAACTCGACCCCAACGGGGGGCGATTTGGCTTTACCGGTGCGGTAGGTGGCCCCCCGTTCCCCATTATCAACACGAATGATCCGTTGGTGGGTGGAGCGCAGCTGATTTGGAACCATCTCACTGCTTGGCTCGGCTATTCGACAGTGTCCTCATTTGCGCCCGGGACCGTCGTGATTGACGGGAAGATTATTCTTGTGGCCGGTACTCTTAGCCGTACGCTTTACCCATATTACGCTCCAGACGTGACGCCGGAAAACTTCGGCGGTTACTTTATGAAGGGTCATTTTTATGACAGGGCCCCAGGATCGGTGGTTGGCCAGGAGACGCTGGTTTGGCACAGCAGCAACGTCAATATCCACCCGGACATCGTATGGACGTTGCTGAACGGCCAAGGGCGAGTACGTAAGGCGCCGAACGAACAATTTGATACACCGAATCCTGAGGGCAACGGCATCTCGAATATAGATGAAGCATCATGCTTTTATGGTAACCCGTCACAATATGATTGGACTTATGTGACCAAAAAGGAAATGCTTGTTCCATACAACTGCAACAAGATGGCCTTCGTGAATGTCATGGAAATGCTCAAGCCCCATTTTCCCGATCCGGAGGTCGTGCGCTGGGAGAAACATCGTGTCTGGGTTGTTGAAGCGAATTTGGTGCCAGGCGAGCGTAACACCAATGCAAAGCGGCGCTTTTACATCGATGAGGACAGCTGGTTCGCCCTGTTAGGTGAAGGCTACGATGCCAATGGAAACATCGTGAAAGCATATGCGAATTACAACAATTGCTTGCCATCGCTGCCCGGGACAATCGAAGTAGACACTTTGACGTTCAATCTGCAATCGGGAAACTATGTATTCAATGGTGCGGCAGCAACTCTTGGTTCGTATGTGGGCGTTCAATATGAGCAACCAATTCCGAACGCGGACCTTGAACCGCAGGAAATGGCGGCAAACGCAAGTTTCTAACGTCTAAGAAGAGAATTGATTAGTCTGCTCGTCGCCTGTCTTTGACTTGCGGTGGGTGGACAAAGCAATAGACAATATTCCCGAGTTGATAATGTTGGGTTCTTGCTCAGCGGATTGATGCACGGGATTGATTGGCTGTGCCGAGCCTGTCGCGCTGGTCCAGGATGGGTTGTCGGTCGCTGTGGTAAGTCCTCAGTTCGTTTTGCGTGTATCTCGCGGCGGAGCGCACACGCGGCAGATATGTTTGGGCTTGGAGTTTCGATGGCAGACTGCGCCCTACACGAATAATATGACGACTGGCCATTCTGGATTCAGGAAAGTGTGTTTCTTTAAATGATGGAATATCAGCGTAGCCACTTTGAATCACTATGGGAGAGCGCGGCATGAATATCCGGCAACAGAATGGACGAAAGCGGACGTACGATATGCCGAATAGTACTTTCGAAGCTCAAGGTATAATTATGCGGCTCTCGGGGTTAGACGAGAATGCTGGTTTTTGCAGCAACCCTAGCCAGTATAGTTGGGAGTATGTCGGTAGGAAAGATATGATCGTACCCTACAACTGCGTCACGCCGGAAGCGTGTGCGACGGAATGTCATTACACAAAAATATCAAATAACAGTCGACTGCGCTGGAAGAAACATAACGTTTGGATTGTAGAGGGAACTCTGCAGCGAGGTGAAAGTAATATACTCGCGCGTCGACGATTTTACCTCGATGGAGACACCTGGCTGATCTTGTTGGGAGAAGGTTATAATGTAAAGGGCGACATGCTAGGATATTATATGTTATGCAATTCTTCCGCCGCAACCACGAATCATAGAGGCGTTTGGCATCCTATGGAGGGCACCTAAGCTTTGCGCGCGCGGAAGCCAACCGATTGCGAGAACTATGGTCGCTGCTGACTTCTTTGGGAGATTCTAAGAGGCATAGATACTTGCGGCTTGCATCGATCAGTCCCCAATCCCGTCAGAAATTTCTACACGGGTATTCGTCGGGGATCCGCTGGGATTTGGCATTCTCGAAGACTGGTTGTTACCGACGGTCAGCCACGATACCTGGACTGGCATGGAGTGCCGCCAGACCTTGTTCCAAGGTTAACGCTTAATGACGACCCAGGATGCCGTCGTCGCAGCCGGGATCGCGGGGAAGCAACGAGGCGTCCGACCATGGATACCGCGGCCAATGAGACGCACGCTGGGATTGTTGCTGTTTCAACATTTTGTGCGATAGGGTGTGGTGGCACCGAGGCAATCCCCGGCGATACGTCGGTACCGCTCGGGTTATACGCGCACGATAGATGTCAAGAGTTAGATGCCCTATGTGCATTTGAGAACGATCAAACAGGCCATCGATAATATTTAATCAAAAAAGAAATGAAATAGCAACAATTATCTATCATGCGCAAGTTACCATACTTTATAGTGGCTTATCATTTTATTGTGACGTTGATCGTAGAAAATCGCGCTAGAAATCGCTATAGAATAAATATGTGTACTAACATGAGATGATGCGATGTCAGAGATTGGAGTTGCGCATCAATTTTTTCAGCTCATACAAGCCGTGGAAAATGAAGTTGAGCTATTCCGACTTATGGAAGATATCACATTAGAAATCGGTTTTCGGCATTTCGCGTTAATTCATCATGCGGATTTAACGAGCGCCTCGCATGATCTCATCCGGATTTATAACTATCCATCTGCTTGGGCGGAGAGCTTTATTCAAAATGGCTTCTACGCACACGATCCTGTGCTTGCCGCAAGTTTGACGAGCACTACCGGATTCGCTTGGTCCGATGTCCCCACGATGATCCAAGTGACACGCAGACAACGGCAAATATTAGAAAATGCTGCGAAGCATGGGTTGGGAAACGGCTTTACCGTGCCGGCGCATATACCGGGTGAGATCAGCGGATCCTGCTCATTCGCGACGGAGCCCGGAAGAGAAATGCCAACTTCAAACCTGTTGATTGCACAGTTGGTCGGAGCGTTTGCCTTTCAGGCGGCTCGCCGCTTGTTGCAACGGAATGCGCCGGCCAAGCGATACTTCCAACGTCTGACACCTCGACAGCGCGATTGCCTTATTTGGGCAATAAGAGGTAAAACCGACTGGGAAATTGGTCAAATTATTGGTTTAAATGAAGAGACTGTTTCTCGCCATCTCGACCTCGCGCGCGAACGTTACGGCGTAACGAAACGCCTTCCCCTTGCGATCCATGCGATCTTCGACGGCCAGATCAGCTTCATAGAAGCGCTGTTCTGACAAGTACCGCTTAAGCGGTAGTGCGCAGTGGTATACTAATCTGTTTCCCTTCTCCGCGAACATGTGGAGTTGGAAATGGTGGATCTCATATGTGCAAAGAATAAATCGCAATTCTCAAGTCAACTTGAGTCGATGTTTGAGGACAGAAAGAACGTCTTCATCGGTCTCTTGAGGTGGCAGCTTCCCGTCATTGATGGTCGGCTGGAAATCGATCAGTTCGACGACGATGAAGCCATTTATCTAATTCTATCAGATCAATCCGGCAATCATATGGGGTCATTGCGTTTGCTGCGCGCAGACCGCCCCCATATTCTCAGCAGTCTGTTTCCGTATTTATGCGCTGAGAAGGTGCCAGATAACCCGCACACAATGGAGATCACGCGGCTGTGCCTTTGCCCGGGGCTTCCAGCGTTGGAGCGTTTCCATATTCGAAATCGTTTAATTTCTGCGATGGTTGATTACGCATTGTTTCAAGGAATCAGGACATTTACGGGCGTGGTGACAGCTCGCTTTTTGTCTCAAATATTGCAAATGGGATGGCGGTGTCAGGCATTAGGATCCTCGCAAAGTGTCGAGGGAACAACAATAGCCGCTTTCCGGATCGACATAGATGAAGCAACGCCGGCGTTGCTTCAGACCGCAGGAATATACTTGCCAGATCAAATCAACGAGTATGTTCGTCTGAAAACTCCCATGGCGGAGTCCGAACATGAAAACTGATATGCCAGGATCGGACAACAAAGCCACGCAACTTTGGACAGAGCAGCTGGTCAGAGACGGGTTTTGCATTATTCGCGATGCCGCTTCGGCCTCATTGGTAGGGAAATTGAACGCGGAATTAGACGATCGGTTTGCTCGCACTCCATTTTGTCAAGGCGATTTCTACGGCCGGCAGACGAAACGGTTCGGATCGCTTCTTAATTATTCGAAGATTATCACCGATCTCGTGTGTCATCCCCTCATTCTGGGAATTACCGCAGGCGTGCTTGGTCCAGCCTGTGACCGGTTCAATCTCAATCTGACTCAGGGCATTGAAGTTCATCCCGGCGCCCCGGCCCAGTTCCCACACCGTGACCAGGACATGTGGCAGGGTACGAAGGGTGAAACCCAATATGTGCTGAACGTCATCTGGCCACTGAACCCCTTTACGGCGGAAAATGGAGCAACCAGGATTTGGCCGCACTGTCACCGGGTGGACGCTCTCCATCGGGCAACTCAAGGTGAGCCGTTTGTGGCAGAGATGGAGCCTGGCGCGGCATTGCTTTTTCTTGGTTCGACATTACACGGTGCGGGCGCCAATAAAACCACTTCGCCACGCCGCGGTTTGATTATCAGCTATTGTTTAGGCTGGTTGAAGCCTTTTGAGAACCAATGGCTATGCTATCCACCGCATATTGCCAGTCACTTTGACCCAGAGCTTGCCGCTCTTGTCGGGTACAGCCTGCATAAGCCCAATCTCGGCAATTATGAAGGACAGTGTCCGTCGATCGTGCTCGGTGATAATCCGCCGGCCTATCCTGCCGCCACTGACGCGTTACGGCCGGACCAGGAGTCGGCCCTGGCAGAATATATGGAGGCTATGGCCGACTTGGAGGTCAGGGCTGGCCCTGACGAGCCAAGGTCGTAAGGGTGAAGCGTTCTCGGCCATAGGCAACATCCATGTTCGATGACCCCACGAAGTTCACCCCGCCTGATTGGCGTGATGCCGGGCAATACAGACATCTCCTGGACCTTGACCGGTCTGGGTGGGCTTGGGAGTGGCTCCGGCGGCACACCGCTTATAAAGGTGAGGGTACGCCCGAGCGTGGCTCCGCGCCTGTATCGGGGCTTGATGTTGTTCCTGCTAGTCGGCTGAGCGGTTCACATTATTGGGGGCTTTGCTTTCGCTGCGTCACCAAGCTGCCCTGCATCGCAGGCGCGGCTGCTTTGGGACGCCCAATATGATAGCTCTGTCCTTTTAGTAGAAGCGCTAGGGGCGTCGCCGCGGCACCCCGACATTTTTGACTTTGCCCAATTATCGTCTCTGACCACGATTGCTGTTCAGCCCGACGGGTACGAGCATGTCGTGATCTCTGACGGCTACAGGCACATTCGCATCGACGTCACGCGCGGAACCCTCCGTGCGGGTCCCGTTCACCTGCGGTACGAGATGCAGGGGTTCGAGAGCGCCGAGGCGAGAATTTTGACCCTGCGTCGCCTGTTGGCATTATGCCGGCTGGGTCGTTTTGCCCGCAATCTTCACCCACGTGAACGCCTGGCGCCGAGGTGGCTTGCGGCGCTGCGGGTGTATGACGCAGTCGGGCACGGGGCCAGCCAGCGTGAAATTGCCACCACCCTCTATGGTCAGCAGTCGACTGCGCTGGGGCGGGATAGCGGGTCGGATTTCCTGCGCTTGCGGGTTCAGCGCCTGGTACGGATCGGTCGGCATATGGTCGGCGGCGGCTATTTGTCGCTGTTAAGCTGACAACGGCGTCTAACTAAGCCCGGCTTTTTCGAGTAATTGCTGATAGCCTGTTGTGGCCATCCATTTGGCCCGCGCCAAGTGCGTTTGCCAGCAACGGTGCGCGTGTTCCGGATTCTTGTCCGGATCGAGGAGCAAAACGGCGCGAGTTACATCCCGCCAGTCGGCATTTGCAGCCTCCGCATCTAGGAGCCGTGCAAAGGTAAGAAAATGCCGTTCGTCATAGGGCGTAACCTCATCAGACGACGCTGCAATGTCAGCGATGACGGGGGCAATTCTGGGTTCGGAAATATGATCTACAGTTCCATCCATGGGCACTCAGCCTCGGTTTAAGCCAATCATTTTGTAGAGAATACTCCGTAGTGAAATACTCTGCAAGGCGGTGCTGTCTCGATCATGGAAATTCGAGAGGTATTCGCGCGCAATCTGAGAAAGCAACGTCAAGCAATGAAGTTGTCGCAGGAGGAGCTTGCTCACCGTGCGGAAATTGATCGTACGTATGTCAGTGCGCTTGAGCGGAGTATCTATGGAGCCAGTATCGATATCGTCGATCGGCTTGCTCGCGAGCTCGGAGTTGAAGCTGCAGACCTACTAAGAAAGCCGGTAGGGTCCAGAAAATCAAGTTGATACCGCATTTTGCGGCGGTGTTTAAAAGTGCGGTCTATGCACGTCCGTTCGTCTAGCCCGTTTGAAGCGATTCTTACTATGTGTCATGCCGATGTCGCATTCGCCAAGGCAAGAAAATGACAATCATTAGTAGATGAGTTGATAACAATCGCGAGATATGCAGGCTGATATTGCCATCGCGCTATCGCGCGATGGACTTTTGATTGCGGCCTCTCCCGCGCGCGGGGTAGGCGGCGCTCCCTCTTAGGCCCGCCGCGGCGTGCCGCAACCCTTCGCTTCGCTCCGGGTCCTCCACTCCGTTCCGGCCCTGCGGGTGCGCCCCGCCTTTCGGCGGGCCTCTTCGGTCGAAAGTCGCCGCCCACCCCACGCCGGGGAAAGGCGTGTGGTTTTGGGGAACGGAGGACCAGCGCATGAGCAAAACTCGCAATCGTCCCGTTGGTGGGGAGGCCAGACCGAGCTTGTACCAGGAGGTCACTGACCGCATCATCGCGGAGCTGGAGCAGGGCAGGGTGCCCTGGGTTCAGCCCTGGGGGCAGGCAAAGGCCGGGCTCACGTTGCCCAGGAATGCCCTCTCTGGGCGCAGTTATTCCGGGGTAAATATCCTGATCCTCTGGGGGGCCGTCATTGAGCGAGGCTTTGCCTCGCAGCAATGGCTGACTTTCCGGCAGGCGCTGGGATTGGGCGGCAATGTCCGCAAGTGTGAGCATGGCACAACAGTGTGCTACGCGGATCGCTTTATTCCCAAGGCTGAAATTGAGCGCGCCTCGCGTGACGGTGTTGACCCGGAGGCAGTGCCTTTTCTGAAACGTTTTACCGTGTTCAACGTCGCGCAATGTGACGGTTTGCCGGAGCACTTACAGGGGCAGCAGGAACCAATGCCGGAGCGGGTAGTCATGCCCCAGGCCGAGGCGCTGATTACAGCAACCGGCGCCGATTTTCGCATCGGCGGAGATCGCGCATTTTACACGCCAAGCGGTGATTTCATCCAGGTGCCGCCCCAACCCGCATTCTTTGAGCAGATCAATTATTACCGCACTTGTTTTCATGAGCTGGCACATTGGAGCGGCGCGGCACATCGCCTTGCGCGCGATTTGAAGGGCGGGTTCGGTTCTAAATGCTACGCGCGGGAGGAATTGGTCGCTGAAATGGGCAGCGCCTTTATCTGCGCCACGCTCGGCATCGTGCCCACCGTCCGCCATGCCGATTATCTTGGCTCCTGGTTGCAGGTTTTGCGTGAGGATAATCACGCCATTTTCCGGGCCGCGAGTCAGGCCAGCAAGGCGGCTGATTTTATCCTCGCATTCCAGCGCGCCGTATTCGAACCACTGACCGCCGATGCGCCGGATGCCATGGAGATGGTGGCATGATTGGCTGCTCGCCTCTGCAATCAGAGATGACAGCTGATGGGGAGCAGACGCTCATCCCTGGCGTTCGTCCCATCACGATGCGAGACCGGCTGGTAATGCGAATCGCAGCACCGCTGATCCCGCGCAGACCACAACAACCGCTCGATATTGGTCTGTTTGATGAGGTCGGCCGCAATCAATTGGAACTCTTTTGACGTGACTGCATCGCGCATGGCGCGCGGTGCTTCGATCAAGTCATTCCATGAAAACACAAGAGATTCCGCAATCATGCGGATACCCCGCACCATACTGGTGCAACCCGGCTCCGCCCCCTGTGCCGGACAAGCAATTGGACGGAGCCGGTCCCACTCCAAATAGTGCAAGGAGTAGATCGCTATGGAACTCGGTCATGTAGATTTTGGCAAGCTCAATATTTCCGCCGCGAATATGCGGCATAGCAAAAAGGCACCGGATGTTTCTGACATCCTGCCGTCGGTTCGCGCCAGGGGCATTCTGGTGCCGCTTCTTGTCAGGCAGAATGGCTCGCCTGACACATTTGAAATTGTCGCGGGGAGCCGCCGGTACCGCTGCGCGGAAATTATTTTTAACGAATGCGGCGAGGTTGAACCGCTGCCGTGCGCGTTCCTGAAACCGGGCGATGACGCGGCAGCACTAGAGGCTTCGCTGATCGAAAATATCGCGCGGCTTGATCCCGATGAGGTCACACAATGGGAGACATTTTCCCGGCTGGTGAAAGAAGGGCGTACCCCGGTGGAGATTGCGGCCACATTCGGCATCACCGATCGCATGGTCGGCCAGCGTCTGGCGCTCGGCAATCTGCTGCCCAAAATTCGGCAGGCATATCGCAGCGAAGAGATCGATGCCGAGTCCATCCGGCATCTGACTTTGGCCTCGAAGGCGCAGCAGAAAGCGTGGCTGGCGCTGTGCGACGACCCCGAGCAGCATGCGCCGCGCGGGAGCCAGTTAAAGCAATGGCTGTTCGGCGGGCAGTCGATTTCTACCTCTGTGGCTCTGTTTCCACTGGAGCAATACCAGGGGCAAATCGTCTCGGATTTATTTGGGGAGGACGCGTATTTTTCGGACGCGGATGCATTCTGGGTCTTGCAGAGTGAAGCCATTGCAGCCCGGCGCGATGCCTATCTTGAAGCGGGCTGGCGCGATGTCACCGTGATGGAAAGAGGGGCGCGTTTCACTTCTTGGGAGCATGAGAAGGCGACGAAGAAGAAGGGCGGTAAGGTCTTCATCTCTGTTTCGGCGCGTGGCGAGGTGGAAATGCACGAAGGCTGGCTTAACATAAAGGAGGCCAAGCGCGCGCGGCAAGCTGCTCAAAATGGCGCTGGTGCCGAGCTCCCGCAAGGCAGGGCGGAGCGGCCGGAAGTAACCAGCATCCTGCAAAATTATATCGATCTGCACCGCCTGACAGCGGTGCGGCTGGAACTGCTCAACCATCCTGGCGTAGCACTTCGGCTGATGGTGGCGCATGCGATCACAGGCTCGAAACTCTGGCGCGTTGAGCTTGAGAAACGCGATGCGCGCGGCAAGGAGATCGCCGACAGCATCGCCAACAGTGGTGCCACGGCGCAGTTCGACGCCAAGCGGCGGGAAGTTTTGCCCCTGCTCGATATGCCGGAGGATGAATCGGCCATTGCCGGTGGCAATGGCGATGATTATGCGACCGCATGCGTCTTCGCCCGGCTGCTGGCGCTACCTGATGATGATGTGCAACGCGTTCTTGCCGTCGTTATGGCCGAAACATTGGCGGCGGGGAGTAGTGCCGTGGAGGCAGTTGGTGTTCGTCTCCACGTCGATATGCGCGTCGCGTGGCAGCCCGATGATGTATTTTTCGAGCTGATCCGCGACCGGCAGGTGGTCAACGCCATGGTGGCCGAACTGGCGGGACAACCAAGTGCAGACGCAAATTTGGCCGAGAAAATCAAAACCCAAAAATCTATTATCAAAGCCTGCCTGACGGGCGAGAATGGGCGGGCCAAGGTGGAAGATTGGCTTCCGCGCTGGATGGCATTTCCGGTGGGCACCTACACGGATCGCGGTGGCTTCGCCACCGCCGAGAATTGGGGACGGATAGCAGAGTTTTTCACCCAAGCATGATCCGAACTTAGCGCGCGGGGGTGGAGGCGGTGCCTCTGCCCCCGCCATTTGTGGTGTGTGATCGATTGTGTGGGGAGAATAGGCAGCCTTGTCGGCAAACGCTATCTCGCAAAAAAGCCGCGCAGACGGCCTAAATTTTTGCCCCCGCGCACAAGGCGCGGGGGCAAGGCTGGGGGCCAGTTTAGTTAGCCCGGCCCTGTTTGGCGGTAGCCATCTCCCGCCGCAGGCAGACGGCGTGGCCAGTTGATGACCGCGTGCGGTTCAATGCCAGCACCACGGGTAAGCTCAAATTATTCCCACCCTAAAACTCGCTCTTCGGGTCTCGCGGCGATCTGAACGAACCATGGTGCAAAACCTGCCCTGGGAATCCTTGCTGCTTTTAAATCGATGCATAAGCACGACATGTGGCATGTATTTTCCAGTGCTGGTCAAGGCCTCTCACGGCGCATCGCTGATGGTGCCACGCTCCAGCAGGCAATTTCTTCTTGTCGCGTTTACCGAGGCCCATCCCCTGCACCTGAGCGGAACCTATGGGCGTCACCGTCTTTCCGAAACCATCGCCCCCGGCTTTTTTCCCCGCCCGCTGGCGCGGTCTCCTCGCGGCCGCTGCGCTGCAAAAAAGCCGTATGCTCCGGTCCTGCGCTTCGCTGCGGCCCTGCGGGTTCGGCTGCGCCGGATGCGCCCATCACGGTCCGCCATCGCAGGGGATAGTCCCCGGCGAAAGCAACATAGGAGACAGACAATGCCTGCAATCGGACATGTTACCAAACAGAGCAACGGCGGCTTCAAGGGCCAAATCAAGACTCTTTCAATCCGCGCCGACATCGACATCGTGCCCAACACATCGAAATCCGCCGAGCAGCAGCCCGACTTCCGGGTCCTGTCACAGGGCGTCGAAATCGGTGGCGCCTGGATACGCAAGAGCGAAGTTTCGGGGAATAAATACGTCTCGCTCAGCCTCGCGGCGCCGGAATTTGGCCCCCGCAAGCTCTACGCCAACCTCGGCCGCGCCGCCGGCCAGGACGACGACGATGTGTTCGCCATCATCTGGAACGCGGCCGACTAAACCGGCCCCAGCCTCGCCCCCGCGCCTCGTGCGCGGGGGTTTTCTATCTCGCGGCCGCTGTACGTGATGGAGAGTTTGGGCGCTGACCGGCTCGTTTGAACGTCTTTGCTACGGATTTTGGCGCGCCGAAGTTGGGAAAAAAGAGGGCTCTCTCGCCAGATTTCCCATTTTACCATGCTGGTGCCGGCCGCGATCCAAGGATGCGCGGTCCCCCCAAAATGCTGCGCATTTTGGCTCCCCCACGCCCCGCTGCGCGGCGCCTGCGGCGTCCTTGACCCGGCCGGCACCAGCATGACCGCCACCCCTCGTTTTTCAGAGAAAGGAGAGGGGACAATGATCACTTTGGAACAGCATATTTTCGAATTGCGGGCCGAGTTAAGAGGCTGCCGGATGACCCGCCGCGAGCGTGCGGACACCGAAGCCGAGCTCGCAAAAGTCATTGAGCAGCAGATCGAATGCGACTTGGAATTCGACAACGAGCTGGCCGCCGAAGTCAGGGGGCGGGGAGGCTGAAGCCTTCCCGCTCATCATTAGGGGCGTATTCGCGCTCATTGATCGTTTTCATGGGGGTGCCGATTTCGAGCGTCCCGAAACCCTCCACAACGCGCTCATCCTCATCCCGGACACGGTGATTTGCGCCGTCGTTGCAGAAATCAGATTTGCGAGGATTTTGCTATGGATGACGATAATGCCAGGGCGGCAAATGCCAAGAAAGGCAGCCCATTTCTGAATACAGACCAGGCCGCATTCTTTGTCGGGCTATCTCGCCGGACGCTGGAAAAAATGCGCACCGCAGGCGGCGGGCCGCACTACCGCAAGCACGGCCGCTATGTCCGCTACCACATCGCCGACCTCGAAGCCTGGTCGAACGACAGCGGCAAAAATTCGACGTCCGAGAGTGGTGATCCCGCGCGTGGCGCAGGCAAATTGGGCGGCAAAAATTCTTAGCCGGGCGCGCCGTTATGCCGTACGCCGGCGGCGCCGCGCGGTTATGACCCTTGCTGCTCTCAGTCTAGTCGCGCTCGCTGTTTCATCATCTATTCGGCCCGTGCCGCTGGTCATCTATAATGCCAGCGCCAGTGCGCCACTCGGTTTCTATCGTGTGTTGGCGATAAATTCGCTCCAGCATGGCGATTTGGTGTTGGTCAAAACGCCGGAATCGGTGCGCGGCTTGGCCGCCGAGCGGCATTATTTACCGCTCAATGTGGATCTCGTGAAACGGGTCGCGGCATTAGAAGGGGACCGGGTTTGCGCCATAAACAGCGTCGTCAGCATCGACGGCAAGCCGGTTGCGGCCCAATTGCCGCATGACCGCGAAGGGCGCCCATTGCCGCACTGGAGCGGGTGCCAGGTGCTAAGCGCCAGCCAGGTATTTCTCCTTATGGAAAACGTGCCGGACTCTTTCGACAGCCGCTATTTTGGGCCGGTTTCGGCGGATTCTATCCTCGGCAGGTTGGTCCCGATATGGTTGAGGTGATGCGCCCGATCCGTGTTGTCGTGGCTATCGTCCTGGTGCTGGTCCCGCCGCCAGCAGCATCGCAATCCGGTGCTGCCGGATCGGCTATCACACCGATAATACCGCGTGTTGCGATGCCGTCTCCCGTGGACCAATGGGCATCGTTGATGGATGAGGCTTCGCACAAATTCGGCATCCCCGTCGGCTGGATACGTGCCGTCATGCGCGTGGAAAGTGGCGGCCAGACGATGCTGGACGGAGCGCCGATAACATCGCCTGCTGGCGCCATGGGGTTGATGCAGGTCATGCCGGACACCTATGCCGAGATGCAAAGTCGATACGGCTTGGGCGCTGATCCCTACGATCCGCACGATAATATTCTGGCTGGCGCCGCCTATTTGCGCGAGATGTATCACCGCTATGGCTATCCGGATTTGTTCGCGGCATATAATGCGGGGCCAGCGCGTTTCGATGCGTACTTATATAGTGGCGCGTCACTTCCGCCCGAGACCTCGGCATATTTGGAGAAACTCGGTCATCTCGAATTGGCGGAAGCAGCATGGCCGGCGCGAGCGGCAGATGATGTGCAGAATGGCTTGGATGAGCATTCTGGAGCTTTGCCAAAGGAGACCACCACCAGCTCCGGGATGTCGGGGATAAAGGGCTTTACGCCATCATCGCAGGGTTTATTTGTTTCATTGCAGGCCACGCAAGACCATATTCGATGACTGAAGAACGGCCATAATCCGAGGTAAAAGTCACGTGCAGATGCCGATCAAATCGCGGTATTCGGAGCGGAAAATATAAACTTCTATGTCAAATAATCACGGCATTTTCTTCGGAATTGCCGGCATAAAACAATGTCATCGAAAGCGCAGTGAGGCCTTTGTGATTCTGCGCAGCATGCAATGTATATGCGGGGGCCGGGCCTTGGATCGTAGATGAGAGTAGGAAAGTGGGTGAACAGCAGAAGTGTTGAGGGAAGGCAAGATAAAAGGTCTGTCTCCATGAGACATCCAAGCCATTGTCTGCACATCTTATTTTATAGAGATATAGGCAAGATCTATAGAGACTCTATTTTGTAGGTCGTTGACTTACTTGATGTGGGTAGAGACTCGTTGCAATCGGCCGCTAATCGTCAGCATATGTGAGTGAAAATTTTCAGCGCTACTGCACGAGGCAAATTAATGCGCGATGATGATCTCGAACCTCAACTCGGAAAAATGCGTTCACACGGCGGCAAACACGGCCGTAAATTTCTGCATCGCGTGCTGCATGCGACAGCGCTCGCCGGTGGACACGCGGGGGCAGGCCATAATCGCAGTGATTTTCACGGCAGCCGGATTGGACGTGGCGCCAGCATCGGGCGTGTGCTGGTATCACGCGATCGCTACGCCGCCTTTCGTAGTCGGCGCTGCGTCGTGAAATCCCGCATCGTCAAGCTCGCCGGGAAAGGAAAGCAGGGCGCCGTTGCTCACCTCCGCTACATCCAGCGCGACGGCGTGACCCGTGAAGGTGAGCCCGGCCGCTTGTACGACGCACAGCAAGACCGCACCGACCGGAGAGCGTTTATCAATCGCGCCCAGGACGACCGGCATCAATTCCGCTTCATAGTCTCAGCCGAGGATGGCGATGCGTATGAGGATTTAAAGCCGCTCACCCGCCGCCTGATGGCCCAAATAGAGGAAGACCTTGGTACGAAGCTCGATTGGGTTGCTGTCGATCATTATAACACTGGCCACCCGCACACGCACATCCTTGTCCGAGGAAAGGATGACACCGGCCGTGATCTGATTATTGCCCGAGAGTATGTCGCCCAGGGGATGCGTGAGAGGGTAGCCGAACTTGTCAGCCTCGACCTGGGGCCACGCACCGATCTGGAAATCGAGAAGCGGTTGCGGCATGAGGTCGAGCAGGAGCGGCTGACAAGCATTGACCGCGGGCTACTACGGGACCTGGACCAACATGGTATGGTTGAGGCGACTGGCCGTGATACCCTCCAGCAAAGCTTACGCGCCGGCCGTTTGCAGAAGCTACTGCATCTAGGCCTGGCTGAACAAACGACTCCTGGCCATTGGCAAATTGCCGATGGCTTGGAGGATACGCTGCGGCGCATGGGCGAGCGCGGCGATATCATCAAGGCGATGCACCGCGACCTGGCGGAGAAAGGCGTCGCACGTGCCGCGGCGGATTGCGTCATCTATGATCCTGCTGCACCGGAGGCGAGGTCGATTACGGGGCGCCTCGTTCGGCGGGGCCTCGCCGATGAAGTCAATGATCGGCATTATCTGATCGTCGATGCGGTCGACGGCCGGACGCATTACGTCGAAATTGGCAAAGGGGATGCGACCGACCCGATACCGGATGGCAGCATCATCTGCGTGGCGCCGAAGCGCGCCGAGCCGCGTGCAGTGGACCGCACAATAGCTGATATCGCGACTGCAAACGGCGGCCGCTATGATATTGATATCCATCTCCGCCACGATCCAAATGCCAGCGCTGATTTTGCCGAGGCGCATGTGCGTCGGCTGGAGGCCATGCGGCGGAGTGCAGAGGTCTTCGGGCATGACGCGGGGATCAAGCGGGAACCTGACGGGACGTGGCTGATCGCGCCGGGTCATTTGGAGCAGGCCACGGCTTACGAGCATCGGCTGGCAAAGAATACGCCGGTCTTGGTGCAAGCCTTGTCCGCACAGCCGCTTGACCGGCTGTGCGGCGCAGACGGAGCCACCTGGCTGGATCGAGAATTGATCACGGATCGGCCTCTGCCCCTGCGGGATAGTGGTTTCGGCCGAGAAGTGGGGGATGCGCTCGCCCAGCGCCGCCAATGGTTGATTGAGCGGGACCTGGCCTATGAGGAGCAAAGCCGTACCGTCTACCGCGCCAACATGCTCGGTATCCTGCGGCGCCGCGATTTGGCGATGACGGGGGCGCAACTGTCGAAGCAAATGGGCCTCGATTTTAGCGAAGCTCGGGCTGGAGAGCAGATCGAAGGAACCTATCGTCGGCCGGTGGAGCTTGTGAGCGGAAAATTCGCCCTGATCGAAAGAAGCCGGGATTTTACATTGGTCCCGTGGCGGCCTGCGCTGGAGCGTAATCTTGGTCAGCATGTGTCAGGCATCATGCGCGGTGACGCCATATCATGGACCCTTGGACGGCAACGTGGCGGTCCGTCGGTTTCATAAGCAGATGAAAGAATATTTGCGCCGCATCTAGGGAGGTAGCTCTTCATCTAGCCACAATAGATTGCAGTGCCGCTTCAGCTTGTCCGCAGGTGGTCCAGAGTTCAGGGACAAAATGGCAAAGCATCAGCAGATGAGAATGCAGCCGCTCCGCTTCTTCGCCAGCGATGTCCTGAAACGCCCACTCGGTTATGAAATTTCCCACGCACTCGCACCATTCCGTCAGCACCGACCGGCTAGCACACGCCATCAGAGCAACCCGAAACGCCGCGTCTGCATCGAGCTCATGGGAATAATTCAAACGATAATTTCGTAGAACTATGAAAAGCGCGTCGGCGAGCTTGCGATGGCGATTGCTTGCGGCAGTGACTGCGAGGCCAAGCAAATACGAATGCACTTGCTGGTCGCCGTCTCCGACCTGCAAGTAGTAGTTGGCTCGATCAAGAGCCGTCGCGGCGAGATCGAGAACATCCTCCGGAAGTTGGAAAAAGAGCGCTATATTCGCCATTTTAGAAAATGCGGCAGCCAGAGGCTCGGATTGCGCGAGGTCTGCACGAATAGCTTCCAGATCAGTCTCAGGCAAGTCCCTTAGAGATTTGACACCGCCTTCCAAGGGCCCTGGCATGAAGCATTGTGGCACGTTGACCTGCTGACGCAAGCTTCCGGGCGCATCGTCGAGCAGCAATGTCCCCCAGCCACATTCCTCGACGAACTGGGCGTTGGCTTGTGCCGCCGCCAAAACACGCCCACCCAGCTCATTTCTGAGTTGGCTAGGTAGCATCATCTCTGCCATCCAGCGCGGCTCTTCACGCGAATCGACATAGCACTGAAGAACAAATGCCTGAGAGCTTCTGGCATGCGCCCACCGCAAAAACTCCTTGGCATCGCTGATATATTGAGCAACGCATTGAGCGAAGATAGTTGCGTGTGCAATTGCCACCAATCTCCGCCGCCACGGCGGTTGTTTCACCAATATTCTGGCGTGAGCCATTTCACCGTAGACAAACGTTATTAGCGTAGAGAGCAAGTTGTAGGGAAGAACGGTCGCGACCGGTTGAGCCTCGACAAACCGTTCGATCATACGGCGGAGCGAGCCCCGAAGGGATGAATTCGATTGAGCAAGCGTAAACCCGGTTTCAATTGCGGAAGCGAGCGAAAGTATATCCCCGGTCGTCGCGAGCTCAGTCCAAACCGCTTCAATTTGTACTAATGGCGGCACATAAAAGGAAATCACAGAACTAATTCGATTGTGTGACCCCAGCCGTAGACCCTCGCGATAGCCTTGCGAACCATGCCACGCTACGAGCCTCTGGATATGCTGATCCATTCCATCTGCGATGTAGGTATCAAATTCTTGCTCGGCTTTCCACTCCCCTGCAAGCCGTTCGTAATAAGTTCCCGAGTGTGGTATCATGGTCGAAATTTCTACACCTCCCCGATCCAAGCTGTCGCCAATTATGTCGCGCTGGGATGTCGGGGTAAGTTTAAAATCATCGTGGATTTCACTATGTTCATCGTCGCTTGGCACGTGAGCGCTAAGGAGTGCTTCCCATTTCTTGCGATCGTATGTCGGCAGGCCGACACGAGTGGCTTCGTGACGAAACACGTTCAGGCGGATTGCTTTGGTAGGGGACAGCAGTGCCAGATGTACGACGGCGGCACGCTGCTCACCGCGGGACAGTACGATACGCTGCGGGTTTTGGCTTGCATCAAACGTAACCTCCCAGCTCTCGCCGAATTGATCGACAACAAGCGGAGGCTTTTTTCTTTTATTGAACGCTCGTCGTACAGCAGGAAACAGCTCCGTGCGCTGGAACGACACGCCAATTCCTCCGAGAGATACGACGGCATCGACTGTCAATCCATATTCGGCCATGAAGGACGGATCGGATATGAGAGCTTGCTTAATGGTATCTGGAAAGACTTCCATCGTCATAATCGCACGGGACGTACGAAAGTGGTCTACGCCAGACATTAGGCCTCCGGTACTGTATCAAGTGGCCGGGCAGCGTGGGTCACCAACAGGCGATATTTATCGAGCAGCCAGGAAAACGCCTCTGGCTGGGTGTCTCGCATGTTTTTAAGTAAGGCGCCGTCAAGCCAAGATAGAAAGCTCGATTTCTTATCCGAATCCATCTCAGTAAGAATTGGAGTCAATTGGAATATCTGGGCTGCGTAAGCGTGAAGGGCAAAATTGTTTTCGTTTCCTGGAACAGCCGACGCAGCGAAACCTCGAATATCCAGTAGCGTGATAAGCCAGTTCGAGCAAGCTTGAGCCTTTATCGTATCTGTTGTCGAAGACCAAATTGCGCGGATCGCCCGAGTCACTGCATGGAGGCTATTTTGTAACCATGGGATTTCTGTAGGAAGTTGTAACATTTTACCCATTCGTGCTCGCAGAAACGACTCGCGGACTGCGCGTAGCTCGGCAGTTTCCGTTATTTGGTTTCCGATGATCCTTGAATTTCCAAGATGGAAGATCAACTCATTTTCCAGAATAGGGATAAACTGATAGCCAGCGCGGCGAAGCGTGGTGCGGTGAGAGTAATGCGCTAACGAGGTAATGATGCCACGATTTTCCAAGTCTTGCAGAATATCCAATGTGGTCATTACTAGAGTTTGGCCGTCTTTTCTGTCCATGTTCATATGCCGGTTGATAAAACGATCATCCACGACAAAAGCGTCGATCTCTTCGGTCGTATCCAGAACTGCCAGCGTTGGATGCATTCTAATAATATCACCATCCTTGGTTTCGCGCGACCGTGCTGCCCGTACTTTACCCGACCGAATTCCTTCAGCTATCATCCGCCTGATCGCTTCGATGGCATCTAATTGTCGGGCCCCTAAAGCCTCCAGCGCAATTAACCGGTTCGCTTCTATATCCTGGCCCTCATGGATAAACGCTTTCAGACCAGCAGCCTTAAGTTTGCCGAGCAGCCCAACGGTGTGGAGGTAGGTAACTGATAAATCATCCAGGTACAGTTCGGCACGATCGGCGATCATTGGTTCCGATGGCCATGGATGCTCATGAAGTTGCAGATAGGTCCGCGCGACCTCTTCCTCGCCACTGGTGAGATGACCTTTCGATTGCAGCTTAGCGACAACTGCCTGGCAGCTACAAAGCACATCTGCATAATCAGTTAGGTCTGCACTTTCATCCATAAGGGATCCGATGCGAGATACTGGTGCCGAACGGACAACATATCTTGACGTACCGGCGTCTGAGGACATTTTCGTTCGAACCGTGGTCAGCAGGTCAGCCAAGTCACCGCCGACTTCGAGTTCGAGCATTTGATTACGAGCTGCAGGAGATGCGAGTACATGCAACGCTTTTGTTGCGATCAAATTCCTCAACTGATGCGCATCTTTGATTCTGCTCGGTTGATGGAAGCGAGCGCGCTGTCGCTCATGAAACAGCCAGCCGAGGGTATTGTTTGGAATCACGACATTGGCATATGTTGAAAGAACTGTTTCTAAAAGATCTAGGCGTTCAAGCGTGACGATCGCACCAAGATCAAGAGCAAGGCGGTCCGGCCGTGGAAATGTAAAATTAGGCCGACCACCGCTGTAACTGTAAACAATGGCGCGACGGCGTACATCGGGTTCGTCGGTATTTGATAGCGCCGACATTAAAACAAAATCTAAAAATGAACGATTTAAGAGATGAGCTGCTCCACACATGGGGAGCTGACCGTCTCGAAGCTGCTGCCGAACTGTTGACTCGCGGTTGTCCCAGTCCGGTTTGTTCTCAATCAATTCCTTGAGCGACATCGATTTCAGTGGGCCGTCATTCTTCGAAAGTGCCGCGGCCGACGAGAGCCATTGACCCGTCGTCGCATTCTGTTCCCAACCGGCTCTTGCTGCGTGAAAATATGCCGCGGCCAGGATGTTAGGATTGTCTGCCGCTATCGATGCTGCCATCGTCACGAGATCACGGGCATGGGGCGCATTTACGGTTTCGGCCAACTGGCCAGCCATAAGAAGCTCCTCCGGGGTGCGTTGGTCACGATGTTGCCACTCAGATGAAGTATACAAGATAAGATCGTCCCAGTCGCCCGATGATATCGCAATATTCATCCGTAGAGCACGATCGTTGATATCGTCGCGGGCGTCGGATAGCTCTTGCAAAATCGAACGAGCCGCGTTGAAATGCCCTTCGCGATAAAGTGACCAAGCCCAGAATCCCTTCATTTCCGCGGACTGGTTCACTATATCAAGATGGCCACTCAAAAATGCGTGCAATTTTTCGTAGTCGTCGGCGACTGTAAGTGCGATTGCGATACGCACCGCATCTTCGAGAGAGCCGGTACGAGAAAAGAGTTCCTCAGAATAGGGGAGCATATCTCGCCATGCCCCCTGCTCTTGCAGGCAGACCACAAGATTCGCGAGATCTCGAAGGTGCTTTGTCTTTTCATACATTTCGCGGCGTCCAGCCGAGGCGTCCTGCCCGCCAAGCTGTACGATTGTATACCGCAATGATTCTTGTCTGCCGTCAATTAGACCGTCCGCAACTCCTTGGGCGAACAGCCGATTTGCCTTATCGATCGAGCCACTACGCGCCAATAATTCAATCTCGATCGACAGCATCGATCCTGCTTGTAGATGTTTGTGCAATTGCTCTTTGTGGCGAGCAAGGTATTCGGCGGCAGCGCGCGGGTTGTCCTGTGCAAACACCAATGAGAAGCGTGCGAACGCTTCATCGGTCGATCCACCTCCCGAAATGGCAATATTCTGCTCGATCTGTCGCTCGATGGCTGCTAAGTCCAGTTTGATACCAAACTGAATCGCAAAATTGATGCGGCGAAGGGATTGAGCTGGATCGCGCAGGCTGGCGCGTAGTTCATCCATGCCCAAATCACCATCGCGAGGATCACGTAATTTAAGCCATAGAGTAAAATCTGAAGCTTGATTGGACGCGGTGGTACTTGCAATCGACTGCGCAAAGTCGGAAACCCTTGAGAACAACTCCCCCGCTCGCCGGCGTGCAGTCAGGGCCGCGTTATCCGATGCCAACGGAAAAGTTTTTGCTTCGAACGGAACTTCAGTCAGAAGCCCCGTCCGAAGATCACTGGGCACAGCTTGGACAAGATTCGTCATCGCCACTACGTGCAGTAGAGCGGGAGTATTGCAAAACTCCTCCTCACTTACTTTAGCACTCCATTTAAAGGCACGGTCCCAATCTTCGGTTATCAGTGCATGCGTAAGAAGGTGATATTTGCCGTCGGAATCAAAATCGTTGAAAGCAAAACCGGTTCGATCAAGCCAAACCAGAGCTTCTTGTGCCCCCTCGTGATTGGCTACAATCCGAAATGCCGCCGATTTGGCCGGCGGTATGGCGTGCATCGCCAATAGCGCCAAAGCGCCAGATTTGTCTTTAGCCGAGATGAGGAATGCCTCGGCGATGTCTGCGTCCTCTGTCGGCGCTAATTTTTTGGCAGTGTCGAGAAGCTCTCTCGCATACGCCGAATGGCTGCCCAGCGATAGCAGCCGCGCACACCAAGCCAGTGCTCGAGCACGAACCGCGTTCGATCCAGCCGAATATTCTTCCGTGACAACCCGCTTTGCCAATTCATGCGCGGCGTCGTCGGTTGGAAAATCCGCGATAAATCGCCCTTTCCGAATTCGTTCAATTTCGGCATTTATCAATTCGTCAGTATGACCTGTGTGGAACGCATGCAGCCGCATGACCGTTTGTGCCTGCGCTTGCGCCGCCCCTATAGCTCCCTTTTCGGATTTTGCTTCATGAGCCTTTTTCCATGCGAGGAGCTCGTCAGCGGGAAAGGTTTCCCACTGCTTGTCAACAATTGGGTGATGATGGCCGCATAGCAGAATCAAATTCGACTCTGAATTTCGTTGCTTCTCAGTCAGCCCAGGCTTGCCACGCGGCCCATTGTCGGCAGCGGCATAGATGTGACAAATTTGCCCAACGACAGCGGGCTCGGAATAGGCGGTGGCGCCGACAACGATTTCATTGGTGCATGATGGTTCCGCGCATTGATTGCTGCATTTTGTAAACAGAATCTTTAGGGTCGTTGTCGAATAGTTCCTGGTTGTCTTTGCCATCTGAGTAGAGAGTTTGCCCAATCCGATTTTGAATGACCGTAACCGATTTATCGGTGGTGGTGAAGTCTGATTCAGCCATGCTACATGTCTTAAGCAGGGGTACGCAACATATCGCGCCGCAGTCATGGGGCTTCCTTTGGGCCACGAGACACAATTTTTAGTGCTCCCTCCGCTAATGGTCGCTGCAGCTTCAACGCTGTCCCAGTGGCGCCGTCATCCAGAAATCGATGTCAACGTGGGTTGTCAGAATGACCGGCATGGCGTTCTTGTGGATCGGCTTGACATCGTTGTTGGCGTCCGTCGTCAGAATCGCAAAGAGGTCAGTTGTGACTTCCCCCTCTTTCAGTTTCCGTACCGAGGTCCATCGGGTCCAGACACCGGCGAAGAAAGCGAGCGGGCGTGTTTCATCGAGCGCGAACCATACGGGTGGACGTTTTCGATCAGCAAGCGGAAACGGCTCCGACTCGGCAAAAGAGGTGAACGGCACAATGCAGCGATGCTCGGCGGTCATCCAACGCCGCCAATAGGAGGCGGTGGGATTCCTGATGTTTGTCCAACCGGCATCCGTCTTTTTGCCCTTCAGCAGATTTGGTGGCGTTGGCGTGCCCCAGCGTGCCATGGTCAGTTCCCGGCCTTCCGGATGGTTGCGCACGATCTGTGCCGCATAGTCCGAGAAAATGCCCGACAGGGGGGAAGGTTGCCCGTGCGGTCGCGCATGGCACCAGCGATTTCCTTGATCGCCTGCTGCCCTTGGTCTCGGAATAGAGGTTGCACATACCCGCTGGCCCTAGCGCCACATGTTGCGCAAACGTGCAGCGACATCCGCCTTGAGGCCCTGGCCCGATGGCTGGGTCGCGTCGGATGCTGCGATCGGCCAGGTAAGTGCTTCTAATAGCCGATATCTTCGATACCTTCATTGCCACGCTAGGCGATACGCATCTTGAACCAGATCTGTAGGAACTGCTTTGGGGTACGGTTAACCTGTTCCATCGCGCTGCCGACTAGGTAGAGCGCGATCTCGACAAGAATGAGTAGGCGCAGAAACACAGCCAGAAGGAGCAGGACGGCTCTGAGGTGAAATCGGGCGAGCTGAAGCACCTCACGGCGGAGGGTCAGACGCTGATCGAGCGCCGGGACGCCATGGAGTTCTTCCGCGACCAGGCGGCGGAGCTATTCGAGCGCCATACCGGTTTGACCTGGCGGCCGCGGTCCGGATCGATGGCCAATCGCAGAGCGCTTACCGCGTTGATGATCGATAGCCGGGATTTTATCGCAGCCCGGCACCATGCAAAGGCCGAGACGCTGATGCCCGTTGGATCGAAGATTGCCTTTACGGGGGGACAGTAGTTCAACGACCACGAGATCATTTGGCGGCAACTCGACCGGGTTCACGGCAAGCATCCGGATATGGTGCTGCTGCATGGAGGAAGTCCGAGGGCGCGGAGCGAATACTGCTACCTGGGCTGAGAACCGCAAAGTTGTCTAGATTGCCGACAAGCCGGATTGGATCAAGCACGTAAAGGCCGCACCGTTCAAGCGGAATGACGGCATTTTGGAGGTGTTGCCAATTGGCGTAATTCTTTTCCCTGGTACCGGGATTCAAGACAATCTCGCGGACAAGGCGCGTCGTCTTGGTCTCCCGTTGTGGAAATTCAATGGAAGAGCGGGAGAAGGCCGCGAAAACCGCTAAGTTAAGCGATTTGGGCGCTGAGATGGTTGTTTGGCTCTGAGTGGTCGAATGTACTCATGCGAAGAATTCAATGTGGTGTCGTGCTGTTTAGATGTCGAAGGAGTGTGGTCGTTTCACAAGTTCTGCCGCGCTTTGCGTCAATAAATGCGCCGTACCAAATGGTGGTACGTAAATCTCGGACGGTTCCCATCTTGGCGCTTCGATAAGCCGGAAGAATGCCCCCTCCGCAGCCTCGCCCTGCTTTGCGAAATCCCATCCATATTGTGCACAAAGCATGACGAAACACGCGGCAACAGCGTTTAATGCGTGTTCGAGCTTTGCCTCGGTGAAATGTCTCTCCCGATCATGCTTAATAGCATTGTAGGCATCAAACCAAGGTAGGTGCTGTTTCTCTCCAGGTTTCATCGGCTTCCATTTTCTAAAAGGAACTCTTGGTTGAAGCCACGGGTACCAGGACATCGCAACTCGGTATTCTCCCAGTCTCATAACTGGAGCCAATTTGACGTAGTCGTGTCGATCTTTCCCTCTTTGACCATTGGCGGCCAGAACATTTTTCCAATGAGCTTCGACTTCGGTACAAGCGATTATAATGATATTACGGATTGTGTGGCCATAAGTCCCAAAATTCGCTTTTTTCGGGTGAACTGCTTGGCAAATTTCCTGTAACCCCTGGATCAAAGCATGGAGTTGCCCGGTACTCGTTGTGCGGACATTGTGGGCAGTTCGGCTTTTGTCAGGGTTAACGCCTGGACTACATTCCACGAGTGTGCTGAAGGGGCGTGCCATGCGGGGATAGTACTCGCCAGGGCCGAGGGTGAGTTTGTGAAATTGACTCCCTGGAAAGCGTTTGTGCAATGTGGTCAAAATGTCTTCCCCAGAATCTGGTAAATGAGTGCCGATGGGTGTTTGCATGATGCCTTGATATGCGACATCTTCCGCAACGGCCCAAAAGTCTTCATAGAGGGTGAAGCCGTCGCGAACGGTTCGCACATAGTAGTCCATTATACCGTACCCTCTTTCTCTTGGGTGTTCTTTACTGCACGTGGTTTCCTCGGTTTCTGTGCCGTTTCGCACTGCGCGAGAAACCGTTGTGCATAAGCAAGTGACGCATCTTCGACAAATTCAGAACGAATAACAAGAACCCAGCTCGTGAGGCCAAGCAATAATAAGAAGTCTAAGACGGCGTCCGCACCCATTCTGTCATGGTTTTTGCAATTCATTGTAAGATACAAGTTGAAAAACAACGCAATAACAATCAAGGTAAGCGCGACAGGCTTTAATCCTAATAGATTGCGCCGAAATCCATATGCGATGTTTTCGTTCAACAACATCGATGATTTGGCATTGTGTCGAGTATGTTCAAGAAGCCAATCCACTGCGGATCGCAATTTTTGATTTGCCAAAGTAGGGTTGGATACCTCAAAATTTTCGTCGGGGATGTCTATGCCATGGCTTTTCAAATATTTGTGGTATCTGGCTTTAGTGTCGGGTGGAATAACTGCGTTGCCGTGACTCAGAAGGGTAGCAGAGCGCGCCCTCCCGACGCGGTCCCCGAGGCGCTTTTCGGTTCTCCTACCGAAATAGCGTACGACCTGGGCTAACAAAAAAACTAATCCTGCTCCCACTACAAGCGATGTGATGCCCCCAAGAAGTGTCCAAACTTGGGGGAGACCAAGGGCAAGGACGGCGAAAAGTGGCAGTAAGCAGAGAAAGGCAGGATATAGACGAGCATTTCGATCATATCTGTCAAGGCCACTCGCTTTCAGAATATTGTCCCAGTCGCTCATGTTCGGCATATCAGTCCTCCATCATGTCAGGATAAGAAAGATGGGTTGCCGCGGACCAGCCCTCTCTCGCGGGCGCGTTGTAGCTTGTCTGCTTTGTGCCACTTCCGTCACCGGTGGAAACGATATTGGCGCCACGGTGCCGAAATGCACGGATTACAACTTTGCGAGGGTGATCCTCGTCTTCTTGAGCCGCGCTAACGATCGCACTGAATGTGCCATCACCCGGCACCGGCGCCTCGTTAAGCGGCTCGCCAAACCACCGGTCGAGTATCTCCGTTGACACATTATGCCGCCCACCGTGGTGAGGAACCTGGAACCTGTGCACGCCTCCTGGCAAAGACAAACCGACGGACGGGGCATAGTCCGCTGCTTCAGCAAGACCATCTCGTCCTGCGTCTGCGGTCAGCACAATCGCCTTGCCACAGATCCGGGCAAACTGGATTACGCTCATCTCGTTTTCGTTGCTGGTTCCGCTGGACGGGAATGTTTCTTCTCCCCACAAAGCTTTGATAAAAGTTGCGGCTTTTCTTGCCGCCGTGAGAAGCACAGTTTCCGCCTTAACGAAAAAGCTATCTTCCGTGACATGATCCGGGGTTTTGGCGGACGTAACAACCATATCGAGATACCTGGGCAACGACGGCGCAAGTACTGTGAACGCCCCGATTTTTGCCCCCTGCAGAGGGGCGCGGATAGGTATTCCGTTCTTCTTCGCGAGATCTTCCAGTTCAGCAATGTAGGGATATGCTTCCTGGAGCCGTTTCTTTAGGTTCTCGGGGTTGGTGTACCGCTCAAAGCGGTCAATAATGGTCTCAACGTAATTCCACGGAATAAGCATCCAGAGGCAACCGACCGTAAAATTCTCGATGACCGCTTGAAGTCCTGCGGCATGATCTTGATCGGGATGCGTGAGGACGACGTGATCGATATAAGACGGATCATCGTAGTATTCGTTGATATGTTGCACCATATCCTCGCCAGTCGTCCTATAGCCGCCATCGACGACATGTATATACGTGGCGCCCCCAATTTCGTACCGGACACCGATGGCGTCGCCGCTTTTCTTGGTCTTAACTTCCAAAAAGTCGATCTCAAAATAATCAGACATAAGAGCTCCTTGTCCCGTGCGGGGTGTCCGCCCAGTCATTGTGGGTGCCCCAAGGCAGTATTCATTGACCTGGAAGCAGGTTCATGAGATGATGCCAGCAAATTTGATGGCAGCAAAACTGATGGTTCATATATCACGTCCAAAAAATAATGCCAGCAAAAACGATGGTAAGACAAAAGAAAATAAAATTGCGTTGATTTGCCCCATGTTCGTGAAAGGTTCTGCACGATGACGGCGTCAGGTACAACTTCTGGTTATAAATTTAATCCAAGTTTTCAGACGGATTCCGAGGCAATTGAGGGCTTCGTAGTTCGCCAGGCCGAGTTCGAGGCGATTGTGGAGACATTGCGCGCGAATTCGCATGCCCCCCGGAACCGCAACATCCTAATCACCGCTCCGCGAGGGGCGGGGAAGACTACGCTCGTCCGACGGATTTTGGCTGAAATTCGCACCATACCTGAGCTGGCGAATTCCTGGCATCCGGTGTTTTTAGGAGAAGAGAGCTATACAATCACGACACCAGGTGAGTTTTTCTTGGAGTGTTTGTTCCATCTTCAGGATCACTTGCAGGACGATCGGTGGCGGCTGATCTACGAAGAAGTTGAGGCGCAGCGAGACGATGCAACGCTGATGTCAGCAGCGATAGTTGCTCTAAAGGAATTTGCGGCTGAACAAGGAAAGCGGATGCTGCTTATTGTAGAGAACGTGCATATGTTAATGTGCGAGCAGATCGGCACAGGCATAGAGGTGTTGCGCCGCACGCTCAACGACGACCCGGATTTTATGATGCTCGCCACCTCCGTGAAGGACCTGGCCGACGAAAACGACGAAGAGAATTATCTCGCATTTGTAAATGAGTACGAACTCCTTCAACTCCGGCCGCTGAAACTATCAGAATGTCAAAAGTTATGGGAAGCTCTAACGCGGCAAGAAGTAAAACGAGAGAGAATTCGCCCATTGCAGATATTGACTGGTGGGAGTCCTCGTTTGCTTAGAATAATGGCTGAATTTGCCGTCGCGCCATCTCTTCATAACTTGATGGAAAATCTGAACCTCCTAATTGACCAAAATACAGAATACTTCAAAAGCCAATTGGATAGCCTTCCGCCAATAGAAAGAAAAGTTTTCGCTGCTCTTTTGGACATCTGGGATCCATGCACGGCGAAGCAGGTTAGCGATAGCGCTCGCGTGAATGTCAATGTGGCTTCGGCTATGCTAGGGCGTTTAGCCGAGCGTGGCGCGGTCATTAAGCTTCCTGGGAAGGGGCGTGCCGTAACTTACCATGCGGCGGAACGCCTATTTAATATTTATTACCTAATGCGGAGGCGCAGCCACCCGTCCAGCCGTGTACGAGCATTGGTAGCGTTTATGACGCAATATTATCGCGGAGACGAATTGATCGATACCACCGCGAAGTTAGTTGCTGAGGCGTGCTCGCTGGATCCTTTAAGCAGAGAAGAATATCATTCCACTTTCAGGGCGATCATTGCCCAATCGAGTCAGGAAGACCGGCAGAGAATTCTGGCTCAAACTCCGAGTGATTTTCTCTCTTCGATTAATGTTGGTTCTGAATTGCAGATTGCCAATTCACACGATCCGTCAAACGTGGGCGAAGAAGCAATGTCTAAAAAACGGGGGAATCGAAAAGAGAAGACGAAATCCAGTGGGGCCGCCTCAACTCGCTCCGATAAAGGAATTTCGGCTCTGTTTAAAAGGGTCACAGCGGCTACCGATGCAGAGGATTACGGGGAAGCAGAAAGTTTATTGCGCGCTGCTATTGCAGATGATGGGTCAGATGGATTGCTCTGGCTCCAATTGACTTCAGTTCTAAATAGTGCGGGCAAGGGTGAGTTCGAGATTTTGGAGTCCGCGGAAAAAGCAGTTGAATTATTGCCGGACAATTCGGCCTCTCACGCGATTTACGGCGCTACATTATTCCGGTACAATAAGGATAATGCGCAAATAGAAAGTCATTTGACGCAAGCGATTGAGCTGGATCCCACTAATGTTATGGCGTTATCGATCTACGGTGACGTGAAACACGTGTCACGGGATCTTGATGCTGCCCTCGATTACTACCGTCGTGCTTGGGCTGAGGTGCCCGACAGTGAGTTTGCTCTTAGTGATGTCGTCTCGGTTCTCGGGCCGCATCTTGGCAAGTATGACGAGGCAGAGGAGTTGCTAAAGGAGGCGTTAAAAAGGCACCCCGAATGGCGTTTGGCCCGAAATGCACTGGTCGACAGTTTGGCTCGTCGGCATAGCTATTCGGAGGCGGAAAAAGCACTTCGAGATGGTATAAAGATAGACAAAAAATCGTCGAAGCGTTGGGCGGATCTTGGTCGTTTTCTTTTTTTCAAGCAACAACGATACGATGATGCAAAAAGAGCGCTTGAACAGTCGCTGAAATTGGATCGTAAAGCCCCCAACGTTTGGATCACGTACGCGCGTGTATTAGAGCAAGTCGATAATTCATTTGAGGAGGCGCTTAAGGCCGCCAATAGTGCAATTGAACTAGAGCCAGAATCGACCGAAGGCTGGCTCACATTGGGCAATATTTCCGGCAAAGGTGGAAAAGTATCGGAGGCCGAGGATGCGTTCCGAAGGGCAATTGCTCTAAACAGTGAGTCGGCGCGACTGTGGTATTATTTTGGTATGTTTCTAAAGAGGCAACCTGAAAGGATCGCAGAAGCGGAAGATGCATTTCGAAATGCGATGAAAGTCGAGGATGACTATCCGTGTACGGTACCGAATGAATTAGCGGCACTTTTAATCCATCGCGGCGAAGACAAAGAAGCTGAACCGTATTTGACGCGGGCCATGGAGGTTAATAGCGAGTGCTCCTGCAGCCTAAATTTGTTGGGGGGCATCGCTGGTCGAGCGAGGGAAACTGCCAAAGCCAAAAATTATTTCGAGAAAGCCTTAGAGGTGGATCCGGACGGAATTGCCGCTATGACCGGGCTTGCCCAGCTCAGTTTGGAGAACGACGTAGATATTGGATTGGCCGAGTCATTAATAACCAAGGCCATGGGTATAAGGCCAAGAGACCCCCAGGTTCTATTGGCGCGAGCGTTTTTGAAGCGACATCAAAACGCAATGAATGAGTGTTTAGATGATCTGCGATCCGCACTCGACGAGGAAGCTGATTTTGTGGAAGCGAAGGTCGTGTTGGCGTCGGTTGAAGCTCAGCACGGTGACAGTGATAAGGCGCTGATTTATTTAACCGAACTAATGCGGAACCTGAAGTACAGGCGAGATCTTCTCCCGACGCTTGTGGAGACGTCCACAGCTTTGATGGTTCGCGGTTACGGCGCAGCCGTATTCCAGGCGATACAAGACACTGATACTGCCGAGTATCTGGAGCCTCTTTGTGTCGCTTTGCAACTGCTCCAGGGAGAAACGCCACTTGTTGCTAAAGAGGTAGAAGAAGTCGCCAATGACATCTTACGGCAAGTTCGTAGCAGAGGCGGCAGTGAGATGATCGATGAAGATTAACGCCGAAACGCATGCCGCTCTGCAACGGTGGCGAGGCTGCGACACCCTGACGCATGGTGCTTTATGCGGATCGGGGCCCAGTTCTGCTGTATTGTCTTGTCTACGCCGAAGCCGGCTGAAGGCGTGCTCTCGCGCAGCGGCGTCCGTACAAGCGCCGGAAAGTGAGGAGCGTGCGTGGGCGGATTTGTCTCCCGGTCATCATCCTGACTGGAGCCTAGGCTAGCGTGCCTTTTGGATGATCTCCTGCGGCCGCTGCCAGGATCAATTCCCGGACTATGACGCCTTTGTAGGGGGCTGGTCCGCCTATGCCATCAACCCCGCAAGGGGGTTCCCCACGCTGCGCTCGGTGACGGCGGCGTCCCGCCTCCTTCTTTGGCGTCACCGGGGAATGATCCCCGAGCAACCGAAGGAGACAGACCATGGCGACCATTGCTACCCTGACCCAGAAGGCCGACGGCACGTTCGAAGGCCAGCTCTCACCACCCTCAACGTCACCGCCCCGATCGCGCTGGTGAAGAATGGCCGCAAGACGAAGCACAACGAGCCCGACTACCGGATCGTCAGCCGTAAGAACGGTTTCGGAACTCGGCGGGGGCTGGAACCGCATCTCGAAGGCCAGCAACGAGGAATACATCTACGTTTCCCTCTCCGCCCCGGAATTCGGCACTATATACGGCAACGTTGCTCCGGCTCCCGGCGACGATCCGACCAAGAAGGTCATCATCTGGAACCCGGCGAGCTGACCATCTGAACCGGCCTCGCCCCGCGAGGCCGGTTCTTTTCGTGCATTCGATTATTCGCCATCAATCTGGCGGTAGCACGAGAAGGGGTCACGTACGGCCACGCCGAGCGGCTTAAAATGCCGGAGATTGCGTGACAGGGTTGTCAGGCCATGGCGTCGAGCTGTTGCCGCGATCATCACGTCGGCGAAGCCTGGTGCAAGGCTTTTTTCACGCGGGAGGTCCGATAGTGTGGCGGCGATTCGTGCCGTCTCCAAATCGAAGGGAAGGATAGCGATGTCACAATGCAGTAGCATTTCCAGATCCCGCGGTTGCTGGGTTAACATTTTTTGGATACTCTCGGAGTTGTTCGTTATATTCAAAGACATGTTTAATTAGGAATAAATTATCAATCTCTGAACGAATCGATACAAAAAACTGTTTCGGACATATCTTAAGAAAATCGCAACCCACTGAAGGTCGCGAGGGCAAGAAAAATTTGCAAAGTCTTGATTGCGTAGGTGCCGCGCCGAAAGCCGCGCCAACATGACGATAGCGCTACTTCCCACTTTTTCAAATCGTACGTGCTCAACCTGCGTCTTTTTCAAGTTTCGGAAAAAGAAGCGTAACGCGTGTTATTTCGGCGTATATAAAGTAGATTTCTCCGTTCGCCATTTTGTACGATTCTTGTCTCCTAGTTCGAGCGGAGTTTGGTCCGGCGGAGATGCAAAATGACCCCCACGAAGCTGCTCATGGGCCAAATTCTACTGGTGTTCGCCATTGTCATCGCTGGTTCCTGTTTTGCGACAGAGTGGTGCGCCTCCCAGCTTGGGTTCCAGTCCCGCTTGGGTATCCCATGGTTTTCGATTGCGGGCACGCCATTCTATCCGCCATGGCGGCTGTTCGAATGGTGGTATTCCTATGACGCCTATGCGCCGGTGCTGTTCAACGAGGCGGGCGGAATCGCGGCATCAAGCGGAATCGCTGGCTGCGCGGTTGCGGTCATCGGCTCTTTATGGAGAGCTCGGCAGA
This sequence comes from bacterium, assembly GCA_026224825.1. Classification (GTDB taxonomy): domain Bacteria; phylum Pseudomonadota; class Alphaproteobacteria; order Acetobacterales; family Acetobacteraceae; genus Acidocella. The sequence continues at coordinate 33,050 of JAMFRO010000092.1, forward strand.
ACCGTCTAGTAACTACTTACGGCTCCTCACGCTGGGCGACAAAATTGGAAGTCGAGGCTGCTGGTTTATGTCGGCCCGCCGGTGTTTTCTTGGGCCGATTGGGCCATCAGTATCTACGTCATGACGGACCAGAACATGTCTTGGCCTTTGCGCCGACCCGTTCTGGCAAAGGCGTAGGCCTGGTTGTCCCGACGCTGTTGGCCTGGACGGGCAGCGCAGTTATCCACGACATTAAGGGCGAGAATTGGCAGCTAACCGCCGGTTGGCGGGCAAAGTTCTCGCACTGTCTGCTCTTCAATCCAACCGATCCGCGGTCCGCGCGCTATAACCCGCTACTAGAAGTGCGCAAGGGCGCGGACGAGGTCCGTGACGTCCAGAATATTGCCGATATTCTGGTTGATCCGGAAGGGGCGCTTGAGCGCCGGTCACATTGGGAGAAGACCAGCCACAGTCTGCTCGTTGGCGCGATCCTGCACGTCCTATACGCAGAAGAAGAGAAAACGCTCGCCCATGTCGCGACCTTTCTTTCCGACCCACAGCGGAGTTTTGCGCAGACGCTGCGCCGCATGATGGACACAAACCACCTTGGCACGCCGGAGCGCCCCTGTGTTCATCCTGTCGTCGCCAGTGCCGCCCGCGAGGTACTGAACAAATCCGAAAACGAACGCTCGGGCGTACTCAGCACCGCGATGTCATTCTTGGGGCTATACCGTGATCCCACGGTGGCAGCGGCAACATCCGCCTGTGACTGGCGTATTAGCGATCTGGTCGATACCGAGCGCCCGATCTCGCTTTATCTGGTCATCCCGCCCTCCGACATTTCGCGCACGAAGCCGCTAGTGCGTCTGGTGCTAAACCAAATCGGTCGCCGCCTGACCGAACGCCTCGAAGGCGACCCCGCCAAGAGCAGCAAGCATCAACTCCTGATGATGCTTGACGAATTTCCGGCATTAGGGCGCCTCGACTTCTTCGAGACGGCGCTTGCCTTCATGGCTGGCTACGGCATCCGTGCTTATCTCATTGCCCAGTCCCTGAATCAGATTTCAAAAGCCTATGGCGAAAACAATGCGATTCTCGACAATTGTCACGTCCGCGTCGCCTTTTCTTCGAATGACGAACGCACGGCCAAACGGATTTCTGACGCGCTGGGCACCGCGACCGAATTCAGGGCGATGCGCAACTACGCCGGCCACCGGCTGGCGCCCTGGCTGTCGCACGTAATGGTTTCGCGCCAGGAGACTGCCCGCCCGCTATTGACGCCAGGCGAGGTGATGCAACTGCCACCCACCGACGAACTGGTGCTCATCTCCGGCCTATCACCGATCCACGCCAAAAAAATTCGCTACTATGAAGACTCCAATTTCTCGACGCGTTTATTTCCAGCACCGGTGTTGGCGGAGGGCGTCTATCGCGACTGCCCTGCACCGCGCCCCGATGAGTGGGGCGGGCAGGTGCGGGGTCCCCATATGCGCCTGACCGCGGCAGTCGACGAGGAGGCGGGCGTTTCAGAAGAGGAAGGCGGTCTGCAGCAACAGCGCCATCCCGGCCTGCCCGAAGAGGATGTCGCCAGGCAGAACGCAGCCGAACATGTCACCGACCTCGGCATTGATGATGACGTAGATGCCGCAGTCGATGCGCAGGTGATGAAGCGAGCCCCCGGCCTCGGTGCAATCGGGCGTGCCCATGCCATCAACGAGGCAGACCCGCATCGGAATGCCGATCGCGATCTCTTGCCGGATTTCTGAGGGAGCATGCCATGACAAAGCAAACCAGATGCCGGAACCAGCTCTATCTCGCGGAAGACATCAGCGCGAAGTTGGAGCAACTGGCAGCCAAACCCGGCGCATCCAAATCGGCAATCCTCTCTGATGCCGTAAAAGCCTGGCTGGCCCGGCGCGGCACCCAGGAACTCGACGATCGCTTCGGCCTCCGGTTGGACCGGATCACCACGCAGCTTGGCCGCGTCGAGCGCGACCAGCAAATCGTGATGGAAAGCCTTGCCCTCTTTGTCCGCTATTACCTCACCACCAACGCACCGCTTCCGGAGCCGGACCAGGCTGCTCGCGCGGTCGGCCGGGATCGCTTCCAGGCATTCATCGATCAGGTCGGGCGCCAGATCGCCGGCGGTGGCCGCACACTCGGGCGAGCCGACGTTCCGGACGTTCGCCCCAATGCTGCCGGTGCTGGAGCAAGATCATGAGCAGCCAGTCCCATCCTGAAGCGCAAGGCCGGCGCCGCACGATGCTTCGCACTGCCATGGGGCCGGATATTGCAGCGGCTTTGGCTGATCCCACGATCATAGAAGTCATGGTGAATCCCGACGGCGGCCTACGCTTAGACCGCCTCGGCGAAGGACGAATCAATACAACTATAAAATTCGGCGCCGCCGAGGTCGAGCGGATTATCCGCCTCGTTGCCTCGCATGTCCGGATCGAGGTCCACGCGGGCAATCCTATCGTCAGCGCCGAATTGCCGCCCCGCGATGAAGGTGTCGCAGGGGAACGCTTCGAGGGCATTTTACCACCGGTGTCTTTGGCACCATGCTTTACGATCCGTAAGCCCGGAGCACGGGTCTATACGCTCAGCGATTACGTCGCCGACCGCATCATGCTGCCGGATCAGGCGCGCATTTTGAGCCAAGCGGTCCTTGATCGCCGCAACCTGCTGATCGTAGGTGGGACCAGCTCTGGCAAGACCACGCTTGCCAACGCCCTGCTTGCCGAAATGGCGGAGCTTGATGAGCGAGTCATACTGCTGGAAGACACGCGCGAACTACAATGTACCGCGCCCGATTGTGTGGCGCTGCGCACCAAGCCCGGCGTCGTATCGCTCGCCGATCTGGTGCGCTCGACACTGCGCTTCCGACCGGACCGCATCATCGTCGGCGAAGTCCGTGGGGCCGAAGCTCTCGACATGCTGAAGGCGTGGAACACCGGCCACCCCGGCGGAATCGCCACCGTGCACGCCAATTCCGGCCGGGCCGCGCTGTATCGGCTGGAACAGCTGATCCAGGAAGCCGTGGTCACGGTGCCGCGCCGGCTGATTGCCGAGGCAATCGACATCATTGTCTTCATCCAAGGCCGCGGCGTTGCCCGGCGCATCGACAGCATCAGCGAAGTCACCGGCCTCAATGCCGATGGCGATTACGCCGTCACCGATCTCAATCCCCACCGACTCCACACCCCCTAGAATCTCTGACCATCAGAAAGGACACGCCATGCCTTTTTCTTCATCCCGTTTGCCCCGCCGCATCCTGCGCCGTCTCGCGCCGAGTGCCGCGATGCTGCCTCTGTTCTGCGGCACCGCCTATGCCGCAGGCTCGAACATGCCGTGGGAACAGCCCCTGCAGCAGATCCTCGATTCCGTGCAGGGGCCGGTCGCCAAGATCGTCGCCGTGCTGATCATCATCGTCACCGGCCTGTCGCTCGCCTTTGGCGAAACCAGCGGCGGCTTCCGTCGCCTGATCCAGATCGTCTTCGGCCTCAGCATCGCTTTTGCCGCTTCCAGCTTCTTTCTATCATTCTTCAGTTTCGGCGGCGGAGCGCTCGTCCAGTGAGCGTCCATATCGAAGGCTTCGAAGCGCCGCTACATCGCGCCCTGACCGAGCCCATTTTGCTGGGCGGTTCGCCACGCGGCATCGCCATCGTCAACGGTACGCTGGCCGCGGCGCTCGGGCTGGGTTTGCAGATGTGGCTGGCCGGACTTTTATTCTGGGTCATCGGTCACACGCTCAGCGTCTTCGCGGCAAAGCGTGAGCCCGATTTTGCGCCGGTGCTGGCCCGACATCTCCGCCAACGAGGATGGCTCGCATGCTGAATCTCTCCGAATATCGTGCGACCGCCGACCGGCTGGCTGATCATCTGCCCTGGGCGGCACTCGTCGCCCCCGGCGTTGTTTTGAACAAGGACGGCAGTTTCCAGCGCACATTGCGTTTCCGCGGACCCGATCTGGAAAGTGCCACCGAAGCCGAGCTGGTAAGTGCCTGTGCCCGACTCAACAACGTGCTGCGCCGCTTCGGCTCCGGCTGGGCGTTGTTTTTCGAAGCCGAACGCTTTGAAGCGCCAGGTTATCCCAAATCGGCGTTCCCGGACGCAGCGTCATGGCTGGTGGATGAGGAACGGCGTTCGAGTTTCGAGCATCACCAGGCGAACGGGAAGAGTTCCGTTTGGCAGAGCCCACAGGGTGCGGCCGCAGCACAAGTTTATTTCGAGAGCGCGTATTACCTCACTCTTTTATATATGTCGCCGGGCGATCAGGTCGCCCGCGCGGAACAGGCGCTACTCGAACGGGCCGAGGCTGAGAAGGGCAGGGACTGGCGGCAAGACCTCGCGGCCTTCGTCGCTGAATCGGAACGGGTGCGCGATCTGCTGACCGGCTTCATGCCCGAGGTCGAGGCGCTCGACGATACCGGGACGCTGACCTATCTGCACGGCACGATCTCGGGCCAGCGGCATAGGATCGAAGCACCTGAGACACCGCTCTATCTTGACGCCATCCTGGCCGACACGCCGTTGAGCGGCGGTATTGAGCCCATGCTTGGTGACCAGCATCTGCGCAGCGTCACCGTACTGGGTTTCCCGAATTTCACGCAACCAGGGATTCTCGACACCCTCAACCATCAGGATTTCGCCTATCGTTGGATGACCCGTTTTATCGCGCTGGATAAAACCGAGGCGACGAGAACGCTGACAAAACTCCGGCGCCAATGGTTTAACAAACGCAAATCCATCACGGCGCTGCTGCGCGAGGTGATGTATAGTCAGCCCGTCCAACTTCTCGATTCCGATGCTGACAATAAAATGCTGGATGCGGATCTGGCACTCCAGGCGCTCGGTGGCGATCACGTGGCCTTTGGCTACCTCACCACCACCATCACGGTCATGGATTCAGACCGACTCCGCGCCGAGGAAAAGCGCCGGGCTGTCGAACGTGTCGTCAATAGTGCGGGCTTCACCTGTATTCGTGAAAGCATCAATGCGGTTGAGGCATGGCTAGGCTCGTTGCCTGGCCATGCCTACGCGAACGTCCGCCAGCCCATCGTCCACACGCTGAACCTCGCCCATCTCGTCCCGCTCTCTTCGGTCTGGGCCGGGCCCGCGCGCAATGATCATCTGAACGGCCCGCCTCTGCTTTACGGCCAGACCAGCGGCTCTACCCCGTTCCGCTTCTCGACCCATGTTGGGGATGTCGGACACATGCTGATCGTCGGCCCAACGGGTGCTGGAAAATCGGTGCTGCTGGCGCTGCTCGCGCTGCAATTCCGCCGCTACACCGGGTCGCAAATCTACATCTTCGACAAGGGTTTCTCGGCCCGCGCCGCGGTTCTGGCGATGGGTGGAGAACACCATGCCCTTGGCGCGGATGGCTCGCTCGCCTTCCAACCATTGCGAGGCATTGATGATCCGGCTGAACGCAGCTGGGCAGCCGAATGGATTTCTGCGCTGCTGGCGCACGAGAAGGTCGACGTCACACCGGAGGTGAAGGAGGCGGTCTGGTCAGCACTGAGCAGCCTCGCCTCCGCACCGCCTGAAGAGCGGACGCTGACCGGCCTGTCCGTTCTGCTGCAATCGAACGCCATCAAAACGGCATTGATGCCATACACATTGGACGGCCCTTTTGGCCGCCTGCTCGATGCTGCAGAGAACCGCCTCGACCTGGCAGACATGCAATGCTTCGAGACCGAGGAGCTGATGCACGAAGCCAGCGCGGTCCCGCCGGTGCTGACCTATCTCTTCCATCGGCTTGAGGAGCGGTTCACCGGACGGCCGACCCTCCTGATCCTCGACGAGGCCTGGGTGTTCCTTGACAACCCGCTCTTCGCCGCGCGCATCCGCGAATGGCTGAAAGTCTTGCGCAAGAAAAATGTCGCGGTGGTGTTTGCCACACAATCTCTCGCCGACATCGCCGATAGCACCATTGCACCGGCTATCATAGAGTCCTGCCCGCAACGCATTTTCCTGCCGAACGACCGTGCGATCGAACCACAAGCCCGCGCCGCCTATGAGCGCTTCGGGCTGAATGAGCGCCAGATCGAGCTGATCGCGCGCGCCACCCCCAAGCGGCAGTATTATCTGCAATCCCGCCGTGGCAACCGCCTGCTCGAGTTGGGGCTCGGACCCATCGCGCTCGCCCTTTGCGGCGCGTCATCTCCAGCCGATCAGCAGCGCATCGATACGGCTCTCGCGGAATACGGTGCCGGCGGATTTCTCGCGGGCCTGCTTGATGGCGCTGGTCTGGAATGGGCTGCGGATCTGCTCGCTTTTTATCACAGCAAGGAATAGCTCCATGAAACTTCAAACGCGCAGGGCGGCCCTGACCGCCATCGCTATTATTATCGCTGCTCCACTTGTCATGCCCTGGCATGCTGATGCGCAGGTTGCAGTCATTGATGCCGCAAATCTAACCCAGAATATTTTGACGGCGGCGAGGGAGCTTCAGCAGATCAACAACGAGGTCCAGTCGCTGCAAAATCAGGCGACAATGCTGGAGAACCAGGCAAAGAACCTGACCAGCCTGAACTTCTCGTCGCTCGATGGCATCACAAACGATCTCCAGCAGATCAGCAATCTGATGAACCAGGCACAGGGAATAGATTTCGATGTTCAATCGGTTGAGACAGCCTTTCAACAAGCTTATCCCCAACAATACGCCGCAGGCACAAGTTTTCCACAACTCCTGACGGACGCCCAAACGCGCTGGCAGAATTCACGGGATGCGTTTCAGCAGACCATGACTGTGCAGTCGCAGATCGCGCAAACGGTGCAGACCGACACCGGCAAGCTCGCCGATCTCGTCGATGCCAGCCAGAGCGCGGTTGGCAACCTGCAAGCCCAACAGGCAACGAACCAGCTTCTCGCCCTTTCGATCAAGCAGCAGCTTCAAATCCAGACGATGATGGCAACGCAGGGTCGCGCCGAGGCGTTGAACGACGCCAACAACGCCGAGTCCGAGGCGGAAGGCAGTGCTGCTTTCTCCACCTTCCTCGGCAGCAGCAACGCTTACGCCCCTTAACAATAGCACCAACCATCATCTCCAGTTCCGTCTCGACTAAAGGAAATGCGGATCGTCGAGCGCGAGATCAGGCTTTGACATTAAGCGATAGCATCCAATTTTCTGAGTATATTGGGGCGTATGGATTCTCAGGGTCGAGTTTTTGTGAGCTGCCACGCTGCGCGAATTTGCGCCAATCTAATACTCGTTCGTCTGTAACACCCAAAACTTCGTCCAAAATATACCCCGCGCGGACCTTTGGAAGTTTTGCCTCGTGCTCATTTACGGCATCGATGATTTCATCGAGGTAGTCGTTGGCCTTTCTCCGCCAGACTTTGAGAACATTAGAAATACCACCGCACCAAGATGGGCGCACAACCATATCCAAAAAAATTTGTCCGGGTGTTGCTACCCGGCCGTATGGGGCCATGGTGCCCCACTTGCCAGGATAAATCGTGTCATGGACAAGTATCGATCTTAATCGAACCTTTTCGGGAAAACGATATCTTGGGCGCTGGTAAGGGGCGGGCTCAATTGGAGTAGGTGTCTTGCTTTCTCTTAGATGCCACATTTCCCTCCACAGCTTGGATGCCGGGCGTGTGAGCATTAAGGTTTTGGAGCTTTGCTCGGTAAGACCCCTGAAGCGCATTGCAGACAAGTGCGAGATATATACAAATGGATCGGCTAAACAGCAGGTTGCTTCGGCATCTTGCTCAAAAACGCCGAGAACCTCATAATGTGTAGAACAGAAATCGCGATCTGGGCGAACGATCTTCGCCGCTTGGAGGCGTTTAATGACTCTCGAGATGTCTTGATCGACGACTGGTTTTGAGGCGGACGGCTTTCTGCTGGATTTTGAATGCTCTCCCGCGAGCACTCTTCGTACGAGGCGTTCCAAATCGCTCGCTGCGATAATTGAGGCATTTTGTTGTGTCAGGATTTGACGAATAAGCGTCTTGGTCATTTGCAACCCGCATTTTCATGGTTTGAGGGAGAACCAATGCAATATTTGGGAGCATAGGATAGATTTAATGTCCTAAGGACATTAAATCTATCCTATGCGTATGTCTATAGGCGAAGCGTTCTTTTTAAAAATTCTTTATTTATCAACAAGTTGAATTTGATGCAGGCAAGGAAAACGGCCCAAAATATAACTATCCCGTACTTCAAGTGCGGGATAGTTATATTTTTCTTGAATTTGGTGCCACATAATACTAACTATCCCGTACTTCAGGTACGGAAAAGTTAGATTGGCACTTCACTTGATCGGCGACACGCTGGATAAGACCCGCAGTCATTATCGTGCTGGGACGGGGCAATTAATCCAGCTTATGCGCGGAATTTATGTGGACTCAGACGACGATATTGACGCCGTCATCATGAAGCATGCTGTGCGCATTGCCAAATATCTTTATCCGCAAGCGTATCTCTCGGCAGCTTCAGCTGTGTTGCTTGGCCCGACCCAGGACGGTCGGTTATTTTTGAGTGCGAGACGCAAGCAGCGTACCCGCATTCGTTCCCTGGAAATTATCCAGAATCAAGCGCCGCTACATCCATCGGTGGGTGCAGCTATTGTTGATGATGGCATGGGTGAGTTCCGCATAAATGCTTCATCGATCCGCCAGCGCTTCCTGGAGGCGTTCCGAATTCGCAGTGAACATGCGGCGGCTATTGATGAAGAAATGCGAAAGGCGATCGCAATTCGCTTGAGCGAGGAATATGGGAGTCCGCACGCGGCAGCCGACGCTATTTGGGTCCTGGCTCGAGAGAACGAATGGTACCGCGAAGGAGAAGCCGCTGAGCGTTATTTACGCCGCACTCCCACTGTAGGATTGGTAAAAAACCGGGCTGCTTTCGATTTGATCGTCGCGTGGCACGGAAGACCGATCGGCCAGCTAAATCATGATGGCTTCGAATGGCGGTGGAACGCTATCAAAGAAAATGGCCCGGCACTCATAAGGCAAACCACCCCCGGAAAGCTTCCTCCGTTCATAGTATCGCTAATGCCGGAGGGGTGGCTGGAATCTGTGCTAAAAAATGCAGACGAGCGTACCCAACTCAAATCGGGTAAGCGCTATATGTCAAACGTCACGATTGTTGAGCAGCAAAGCGAGCTTGCGACTTTACCAGAAGATATATTGATCACGCGCCTTCTAGACTACGATAAAGATGGCACGTTCACGGGTCGTTACGCGGGGCCAGGTCGAGATCTTATGGATCATAATTTCGAGCGTAATCTTGCGAGCATTTATCAAAATGCAGAGACACCAAGGCTATCTGGCATTCAAATCAAAGCGCCCATGTACCTGGATGTCCACGGAGTGCTATCCCCAAGCACAGATAAGCCTTTCACGCACATCCTAAAGCCAGCTGGTACGAGTGGATTCGATTTTCTTCCCATTATAGAATGGTTGGACATGTCGCTAGGGCGGGCCATCGGTTTCGATGTGCCGGCAGCCGTTCTCATTAAAATGCCCGATGGAATGCCCCCAGCATTGCTGGTAGAACGCTTTGATATACGTGAAGGACGTAATGACAAGCGTATGCTGGCATTGGAAGATTTTTGCTCAGTTCTCGATCTCTCAACGGCCGAAAAATACACTGGAACGATGGAACGTGTCGCGCGTGCGGTAAGATCACTTTCGACCTCACCGGAAGAAGATTTGCTGATCCTCGTGAAACGGGCGCTTTTCGCTTGGTTGGTTGCGGATGGCGACATGCATCTCAAGAATATGGCTCTTCTGAAAACTGCTGAACCAGGCGACAAGACGTTTCGAACTGTCCGAGTGGCGCCTCTTTATGACTCGGTCACGACACGCGTATTTCCGGGACTGCAGCATGATCGAATGGCTCTAAAATTGAATGGAAAAGATGAAAGACTACGTCGAGCGGATTTTCGGGCCCTCGCCAAAATCGCCGGTTTAAGTGTGACGGATACGGATAACGCTATTGACGAGATGCTTGAGCGCATGAGGGCAGCGGTTGATGAGATCGTGCTTCCGCCAGACCTAGACTATGCAGACGAGGCCGCAAGACAAGTTGAACGGGTACTCGAAATCTGCCGTAACAGGCTAAATTCATTTAAGTAATTGGGAACTTGTCGAGACCTGCTCACCTTAAATAGCGGTCCGGCTGTTCGAGCGTAGACCCGCTTGTTTCAGCGTAGATAAAGTGACTGTTTCTTTTGGCCATTTTGCACGAGTCCTGTCTCCTAGAGTGCGCGCGCCATTCGCGCCTTTTCGGAGAGCGGTAGATGATCCCCACCCGTTTGCTAGAGGCAGCCTTGCAACGGCCTTGTCCCAAACACTGCGCTGAGGTGGGGAGTTTTCGACAGCTGCCGATCGATATCGCAGCTACCGACAGAACACGAGGGGCAGCTTTCAGCAAACCGTGTCCAGCCCAGCAGGGGACGCACCAACTCGTCGCCCTCTCGATCAAGCAACAGCGCCTGATCCAGACGATGATGGCAACGCAGGGCCGCGCAGAGGCGCTGAACGATGCCAACAACGCAGAGTCTAAAGCGGAAGGCGGTGCCGCCTTTTCGACCTTCCTCGGTAGTAGCAACGCCTACACCCCTTAGCATAGCGGCGAACGTCAACCGGGCCACCACGAGAAGGACGCGAGGACGATATGGATAATCTCAATATCATTGACCAGTTCATGCAGATTTTCAGCCGCTATATCGACAGCGGATTCGGCCTGCTGAACGGTGACGTGGTTGGTCTCACCTCGATCCTCATCGGTATCGACATCACGTTGGCCGGCCTGTTCTGGGCGCTAGACCACGAGGGCGATGTACTCGCCCGCCTGATTAAGAAAGTGCTCTACGTCGGCGTCTTCGCCTACATTATCGATAACTTCCAGAACCTCGCCACCATCATCTTTAACTCCTTTTCGACCATGGGGCTGAACGCCACCGCAACGGGGCTGACAGCCGCCGATCTGCTGTTGCCGGGCAAACTCGCCAGCACTGGGTTCACAGCGGCCTATCCGCTGTTGCAGCAAGCCGGCTCACTGATCGGTTTGACCACCTTCGTCACACATTTCGTGACCATCGTGGTGCTGCTCATCGCCTGGTTCATCGTCATCATCTCATTCTTCATCCTGGCGGTGCAGCTTTTCATCACCGTGCTCGAATACAAGCTGACGACACTTGCGGGCTTCGTGCTGGTGCCCTTCGCCCTGTGGAACAAGACCTCATTCCTGGCTGAGCGTGTGCTCGGCAATGTCGTGTCCTCGGGTGTGAAGGTGATGGTGCTGGCCGTCATCATCGGGATCGGCAGCACATTGTTCAGCACATTTACCGGTGCCGCCCAGGGGCAGGAGCCCAGCCTGGCCGAAGCCATGTCGTTGGTACTCGCGGCAATAACCCTGCTGGGGCTTGGCATCTTTGGCCCTGCCATCGCCACTGGACTCGTCGCTGGGGCGCCGCAGCTTGGCGCAGGTGCGGCGATCGGCACGGTAGGTGCTGCGGCCGGCGCCATGATGCTGACCGGTGCCGCCGCCGTGGGCGGCGCACGCTTGCTCGGAGGCGCCGGTGCCGGCGGCCTCGCCGCGATCCGCGCCGGCACCGCGATGGGTACGGCCACATCGACTGCCTATGGGCAGGGGCAGGCGTCCTCTGGCGCCTCCGGAATGGCAGGTGTTGCCGCAGGACTTGGAGGTGTGGCGCGTGCTGGCGGAGGCGCCGTTATGCAAGGTGCTCGTTCCGTTGGTCAGCGCGCCGGCAGCTCTCTTGCAGGGAGCTCTCAGTCTGCACGGCATGCCGCAGGTGGTGGCACGCCATCGGCTGCTCAGCCGGACGGCAACGGCGCAGCACCCGCCTGGGCGCGCCAGCTGCAAACCGCGCAGCGCGCACGTCATCAGCGCCAGGCCACGGCCCAGGCCGTCAAGGAAGGCGACCGTCCCGGCGCGCCGGCCAATCCCGAACTCGACGGAGGGGAGACATAATCACCATGATTTTCAAACGTACTCTGCAACGCTACGGCCGCACGCCGGAGCCGACCACGCCGTACCAGCGTGCTGGGCAGCTTTGGGACGAGCGCATCGGCTCCGCCCGCGTCCAGGCGCGGAACTGGCGCCTCATGGCATTTGGCTGCCTGATGTTATCGGGCGGGTTGGTCACCGGCCTCATCTGGCAATCGGCGAAAAGCCGCGTCATCCCCTTTGTCGTAGAGGTGAATAGCCTTGGTCAGGCCCAGGCGGTCGCGCCTGCGGTCCAAGACTACCAGCCAACAGACGCACAGATCGCCTGGTTCCTGGCGCATTTCATCACCGATGTGCGGGCACTTCCCACGGACCCCGTGCTGGTGCGCAAGAATTGGCTGGAGGCATATGAGTTCGCGACGAGTCACGGGGCTGTTTTCCTCGATGGCTACGCCGGCACCAACGATCCGTTCAAAGCAATCGGTGACCGCAGCGTCTCGGTGGATGTCACCAGCGTCGTGCGTGCGTCAGACAGCTCCTTCCAGGTCAAATGGACCGAACAGGCCTACCGGCAGGACAGCCTTGTCTCGACCGAGAACTGGACCGCTATCCTCACCATCGCGATCAAGCCACCAGCAACGGCGGAGGTCCTGCGGGAGAACCCGCTCGGCCTCTACGTCGATGGCATTGCCTGGTCGCGCGAATTTGACCCCGGTTCCACCCCATAAAAGGAGACCGTCATGCGTAATATCCGAAGCATTTTACTCATATCCTTTCCCGCTCTGGCATTGGCCGCTTGCGGGGGCAACACGCCGCCACCTGCCATCACCTATGACAGTGGCGATTTTAAGCCGGCGGTTGTTCAGCCCGCCCCGCCGAAACCGGTGCAGATCGTCACCGTGCCAGAGCCGTTACCGCTCCCCGGCCAGCTCATGCCTCCGCCGTCTACGATGGGCGCCCAGGATAATTCCTCCCCGACACAGCGCGTCGATACGGCCAACCACGTGGCGCTGCAGGAGCCGACCAAGTACGGCTACGTGAACGCCATCCAAGTCTACCCCTTTACCGAAGGTGCGCTGTATCGGCTCTATGCCGCACCAGAGCAGGTGACGGACGTTGCCTTGCAGCCCGGCGAAAAACTTCTTTCTGTCGCGGCCGGCGATACCGTCCGCTGGGTGGTCGGCAATACCACGAGCGGAACCGCCATCGCGGCGCAGGTGCACATCCTGGTCAAACCCTTCGCGCCGGGCCTCACCACCAACCTGGTCATCATGACCGACCGGCGCAGCTATCATCTTGAACTGGACAGCACAGATCATACCTCGATGGCAGCCATCTCCTGGACCTATCCCGACGATCAGCTCCTTGTGCTGCAGCAACAAAATAGCGAGGCCGATGCCGCTGCGCCGATCGCCGACAATCTCGCGCTCGGAGACCTGCATTTCCGCTACGCGATCACTGGTGATGATCCGGCATGGCGACCGGTGCGCGCCTTCGATGACGGCAGCAAGGTCTACATAGAATTTCCCGATCGCATCAATCAGGGCGAAGCGCCTCCGCTCTTCGTGGTCGGGCCGCAAGGCGACGATCAACTCGTCAACTACCGCGTCCGCGACAACTACTACGTTGTCGACACGCTTTTCGCGGCGGCAGAGTTGCGGCTCGGAGAGAAACCGCAGCAGGTCGTGCGCATCAACCGTACTGATACGGCATCTGCAACCGGCACCGGCGGGTAGGGGGGAGTCCCATGAGTGGTTCTATCCCTCCGAAACTCGATCCGGAAACCCTGGTACTGAAGGGCACCCCGCGCCGCGTTGTCAGGTTCAAGCGTAACCTTCTCATTGCCATTGCGGCCATCGGCTGCGTCTCAGTAGCAGGAATCACTTGGGTGGCGCTTAAGAGTTCGAATTTGCATGCCAATATCGGCGGCGACAATCTCTACAACACCAGTAATAACCCCACGCCGGACGGCCTTGCCGGCTTGCCCAGCAATTACGGCCAGATCCCTCAACCCAAGGCCGTGCCGCAACTGGGGCCGCCATTGCCAGGCGACCTCGGGCCGCCAATTGTGGAACGTGAGAAGGAGCTCGGGCTTAACCCGGCCGGACCCAGTACAGAGGATGAAGCCGCCCGTGCCGAGCGGCTTCGTATCGCTCAGCAGGCGCAGCAGGCGAGCGAAGCCGGCGTATTCTTCCAGCTCAACCAGCAGGGCGGCGGTGCGTCGACCATATCTGCGCTGGCCGGAAGCGCTGCGTCCGACGTGTCAGCATCCGCAGCATCGAAAGTCGGAGATGCCGCTCATCTCGGTCTTGATTTGGCAAATGATCAGAATGACCAGCAGCGCAAACTTGATGTCGTCAACCAAGCATCGGCCGATGGCACCTACAACGACCATGCGCTTGAAACGCCGGCTTCACCTGATGAAGTGCTCGCCGGTACAGTCATCGCCGCCAGCCTGATCACAGGCTTGAATTCCGACCTGCCCGGCGAGGTGACCGCCCAGGTGACGGAAAATATCTACGACACCGTTACTGGTAGGGTTTTGCTTATCCCGCAGGGATCGCGGCTGATCGGCAGCTACGACAGCGTCGTCGCCTTCGGCCAAAGCCGCGCATTGCTCGTCTGGCAGCGCATCGTCATGCCGGACGGCTCGTCGATTCAGATCGACAACCTGCCAGCAACCGACGCCGCGGGTTATACCGGACTGAAAGACCATGTCGATTACCACACCTGGACGCTGCTCAAGGGCATCGCGATGTCCACACTCCTTGGTGTCGGCACCGAGACTACGTTCGGTAGCAGCCAGAGCGACCTCGTGCAGGCGATCGAGCAGTCTGCCCAACAAAGCACAGACCAAGCCGGGCAACGGATCGTCGAAAAGGACCTCAACATCCAGCCGACCATCACCGTCCGTCCCGGTTGGCCGCTACGCGTTATCGTTTCCAAGGATCTCGTGCTTCGGCCCTACCAAGGGCAGGATTGAGGGGGGGATGTACCATGCCGGAATTGAAGCTGTCGAAGCTACCTGACCGGACGCCGGTGAAGATCACGATCACTGTCATGCCCGAGTTGTATCAGGCGCTACAACAATATGCAGGCGTCTATCGGGCCACGTATGGAGAGGCCGAATCCATATCCGAGCTGATTCCATTCATGCTTGGGTCTTTTCTCGAAAGCGACCGCGGCTTTGCCAAAGCTCGCAAGGATGGCTTGCCCGAGCCTACTAGCCCTTTCCCCAGTGAGCCAGTGCGGCGGGGTCGCCGTGCGAGCGAGGCGCCTCTATCTACTGTGAACGAGGAGGCATAAAGATGTCCGAGAACGCGGTTCCCTTCGCGCAGCGCCTCACGTGCACTGTTGACGAGGCTTGCTCTGCAACAGGCCTTGGTCGCACGAAGCTTTACGAGCTCATTGGAGACGGGAGCCTCACCACAACCACGATTGGGCGGAGGCGATTGGTCTTCGTGGATTCGCTTCGGACCCTGCTTGAAACCAGGCCACAGGAGTTGGCTAAGCGGTTCCAAACGATGGGGTGAAGCCGACGCTGTGGTATAGGGGACAATTTTTCTTCACTTCACAGTTAATCTTCACTTCGTCTATAATCGGGATATGGAAGACTTGGATCTACCCGGATTGCCGACCGAAACTGAGATCAACGCTGCTCTCGATGAGAGTGAGCGCGACCTGGCGGCTGGGCGCGTCACCTCGTTGAACGACTACATCCGGCGAGCGCGGGCGAGAATCGTGACTCGCGACACAGCCAAACGTCCGGAACAGCATTAAACCTGCATGCTTGCCCTAACCAGGACGGCAGAGATCCTGCTCGACAGCCTGTTGGCCGACTACGAACGCAAAAATCGAGTCGAGGCCCAGCTTAAGCTTCTGAAAATTTTGGAAGAAGTAAGCGAAGAGGTACTTTATGGGAGCCCCCGGTATCTTCCGGCACCCCGGCCGTTCCCGCGTCTGGCTGCCCACGGCTATAATTGGATACTCTACGAGGACTACTGGTTTGCCTTCACAAAAGACGCGATACCGGCGATCGTCTACGTGTTCTACGCAAGTGCGAGGGTGCCCGGCCTGATCAAGATGGCCGAGAGGAAACTCGCCCAAACGAAGTAATTGTCGTGCTATTCGAATTAATCCTCTCTCTGGCTATCAGGGATGGTATGATGGGGGGCGAATCTGATCTCAGTGCCATTTGGCACGCATGAGGAGGGTGCGGGAGCACCCCGGTTCCGCGGAATAGAACCGAACCAGTGGGAAATTGCAACGAATTATTTTGGGGGCCTTATCGGGGGCCTTGCCGAAAATCGAATTCGAAAAAACCGTTGTAATTGAATTGATTAGTAGGTGTTATTCGATTCCCGCTACCGCTCCAGATTTTGCGCCGGCGATACCCGCCGGGCGTTAAAAACCCTTTATTTTCAGATGATTTAGGTCAGTCTCGGGCTGTCAGTACGAGCCCCCCAAGGTGGCCCTGGCCGATACAGCCGTCCGTAATGCCAAACCCAAGGACCAGATGACCGTGCAGGGATGCTTTAAGTAAGCGCCGGCCGGTTTGCCGCGGGGCGTCTGCGCGCACCATCGACAGGGGCGACAGTGTGTCATATAAAAATACGAAGTGTCCACAAAAACATGGTGGCGGTGAGGACAAGGGGAGCAGAACATGGCGCGGATCACCATAAAAAACCTTGAAATCGACTACGAGCTTTTCGGGCCCAAAGGTGCCCCGGCAATCGCGCTCACACCCGGCGGGCGTTTCCCGAAAGAGATCGCCGGCTTGCCGCAACTGGCGCAAGCCCTGGCCGATGCCGGGCGCCGCGTGCTGCTGTGGGACCGGCCGAATTGCGGCGCCTCGGATATCACCTTCGATACCGATAGCGAATCCGGAACTCAAGGGCGCATTTTGGCCGCTTTGATCCGCGAGTTAGAGCTCGGCCCGACAGCGCTTGCCGCAGGCTCCGGCGGCTCGCGCGTCTCGCTCATCGCAGCGGCAACCGATCCTGATGCCATTTCCCATCTCGTGCTGTGGTGGATCAGCGGCGGCACGTTGGGCATGATCCAGCTCGCCTATTATTACTGTGTCGAGATGGCCATCGCCGCCAGCAAGGGCGGCATGCAGGCTGTGGCCGCCATGCCCGGCTGGGCGGTGCAGATCGAGCGCAATCCGCGCAACCGCGAGATCATCCTGGCCCAGGATCCGGCGCGGTTCATCAAAACCATGGAACGCTGGGCGGCGTTTTATTTTCCGTCAGAAACCTCGCCGGTACCGGGGCTGACCCCGGCGGATTTCACCCGGCTGCGCATGCCTTCCCTCATCTACCGCAGCGGGGCGAGCGACCTCAGCCACACGCGGCGCACCAGCGAATGGGTGCATGAACTGATCACGCAATCCGAACTGCGCGAGCCGCCCTGGGCGGATGACGAATGGAACCGCCGCTCCGGCACACCGGGCATTTTCGCCGGCTGGCCGGCCCTTGCCTCGGCGATATTGGAATTTACGGGGCGGTAGGGCCGAAGACCCGGCGCAACGCCGGTATATCCGGTGCAGCGGGCGCGGCATCAGCCCGTCTGTACGGCGTGGCTCAGCGTAAAACCGCGGTAGCCGTCGCGCGCCACATCGTCACAAATGCCCGCGTAATGCGCCATGCCGCCGGCATAGGGCATGAACACGCGCGGCTTGCCCGGCACGTTCGCCCCCAGATACCAGGAGCTGTTGGCCAGCGGCAGCAGCGTCGCATGCGCCGCCTCGTTCACATGCGCTACCCACGCCTCGGCCTCGGCCTCGGTGGTTTCAATCCGGTGCAACCCCTGCGCCCGCATATGCGCGATACAAGCGGTAATCCATTGCGTATGCTGCTCGATGGCGACGGGCATGTTGGTGAGCACCGAGGGGCTGCCCGGCCCGGTGATGGTGAACATGTTGGGGTAATGCGGCGTCTGCAGCCCTAAATAACTGCGCGGCCCGGCAGCCCAATCGTCGCGCAGTCCATGCCCATCCGCCCCGCTGATATTGAGCGCCAGCAGCGGCCCGGTAAGCGCATCGAACCCGGTGGCGAACACGATGATATCCAACTCATACAGCCTATCGGCGGTGCGAATACCCCCCGCCTCGATCCGCTCGATCGGCGCCGCCTTGAGGTCCACCAGCGCCACGTTATCGCGGTTAAAAGTCTCGAAATAATTCGTATCGATCGGCGGGCGTTTGGAGGCAAACGGATGGTCCAGCGGCGTCAGCGCCGCCGCCGTAACGGGGTCGCGCACAATGCCCGCAATCTTGCCACGGATAAAATCGGAGGCGGTGGCATTGGCATCCAGATTCTTCAGCAGGTCGCTGAAAGTGGCGCGGAACCGCAAGCCCCCCGTCTCCCAGGCGCGCTCATAACGCCGGGCCCGTTCCTCCGGGTCCACATCGAGCGCGGAGGTTTCCGACACGTCGAACGGATGGCCATTGGTGGAGGCGCGCGCCTTCTCGCGTATGGCGTCGTAGCTTTCCTGTATCGCATGCCATTCCTCATCACCGAGCGGGCGGTTGCGCGAGGGGATGCTGTAATTGGCGGTGCGCTGAAACACGGTGAGGTGGGCGGCCTGCGCCGCGATCACCGGCGCGGCCTGAATGCCGGTGGACCCCGTGCCGATCAGCCCCACACGCTTGCCCGTAAAATCCACCCCCGCCTGCGGCCAGCGCCCGGTATGCACCCATTGCCCGGCGAACGCGTCCAACCCCGGAATCTGCGGAATATTCGCGGCGGAGAGGCAGCCTACCGCGGTGATAAAGAACGTCGCGGTGAGGCTGCCATGGCTGTCGGTATCGATCCGCCAGGCATTGCCCGCATCATCCCAGCGCGCGGCGGTGACGCGCGTGTTGAGCCGGATATTGCGCCGCAAATCAAAACGATCTGCCACATGGCCGAGATACCGCCGGATCTCGCTATGCTCCGGATAGCGCTCGGACCAGCGCCACTCCTGCTGCAGCGCCTTGGAGAAGGAGTAGGAATAATAATGGCTCTCGGAATCGCAGCGCGCACCCGGATAGCGGTTCCAGTACCAGGTGCCGCCAACATCATCGCCCGCCTCGATCACCAGCACATTCAGCCCAAGCTGGTCGCGCAGTTGGTGTAATTGATACAGGCCGGAAAATCCCGCCCCCACGATGATCGCATCATACACCGGCATGGCCGATCTCCCCTTGCTCTATCCGCCCCGGCAGTCTGCCTGGCGCTGTTTTCGTATATTGACACGCTGTCTATTATGTTGACGAATACGCATCTAGATCCAGAATAGTCAAATCCGATATGAATGGGGCGAACATGAGCGCCAGGCTGAAAGATAAAATCATCTGCATCACCGGTGCCGCGAGCGGCATCGGGCGCGCTACGGCGCTGCTTATGGCGCGTGAGGGCGCGCTGGTGGTGGCCACCGACCTCCAGGCGGATACAGGTGCCGCCCTCGCCGGGGAGATAACGCAAACCGGTGGGCGGGCAATATTCTTGCAGCATGACGTAACCGATGAGGACGGTTGGCGTGAGGTCATCGCCATCATCCGCGCCCGCCACGGCCGGTTGGATGTGCTGGTGAACAACGCCGGCATCGGCCTCTCTGGCCCGGTGGTGGAGATGAGCCTGGCGGATTGGCGGCGCCAGACGGCGGTCAATCTGGACGGCGTGTTTCTGGGCGTGAAACATGGCTTGCCGCTGCTGCGCCAGAGCGGCGGCGGCAGCGTGGTAAATGTCTCCTCCATCGCCGGGATAAAGGCCTCGGCCAACGCCGCCGGCTATTGCGCCACCAAGGCGGCGGTGCGCCAGTTTACCAAGGCCGTGGCGTTGGAATGCGCCGCCGCAAAGGACAATGTGCGGGTCAACTCCATCCACCCCGGCATCGTGGAAACCGCCATCTGGGACAGTCTCATCGGCACCACGCAAGGCGCGCGCGGAACGCGGCTGGAGGCGCTGACAGCCCCCAGTATCCCGCTCGGGCGCACCGGCACGGTGGAGGAGATCGCCGCCGGTATTCTCTGGCTGGCGAGCGATGAGAGCCGCTACGTGACTGGCACTGAACTGGTGATTGACGGTGGACGCTCGATTGCCTGAGGCGCAACGCTCAAGCGAAATGTGAATTGACACAGTGTCCTTTATAGAGACAATTAGTACAACACATGGGGTGATCGCCATTCCGCCTGATGAGCCGGTACGGCCACAAGCGGAAGCGGCATCGGGGAAACAATAATGCGCTCCCATAAGCCAGCTTTTTCCACGGCACGCAGACGGTGGCGCGATGAATATGCAGCATAAGAAGATCGGTGAAAAATTCAGAAGATTTCTGGGTGAGGCGTTTAAGTGCCAGGATGCCGCCGAATCCGACACGCTGGAATTATACGACGATGACGCTCTGTGCAGCGATCCGGCGCAGTATGCGTGGCGCTATGCGGGCACCCAGGAGATGCTGGTGCCGTCCAACTGCATCGTCATGCATAGCGGGGCGCCGGGCGAGGCCGGGTCCTGCGCATCCCTGAACACCCAGCCCATCCGCTGGGCAAATCACCAGGTGCTGATCGTCGAGGGCATGCTGCGCCGGGGCGAAAGCAATATCCTGCCGCGCCGCGTTTTCTATATCGACGCGCAGTCCCATCTGGTGGTGCTGGGCGAAGCCTATGACATCGGGGGCGCGATGCAGAAAATTTATCTGCTTGATACCTATCTTTCCGGCCAACCCCGCCCCTTGGGGCGCTGGTACCATCTGTAACCTGTGCAAGAGAGAGCCATGAAATTCCTGGAACATCCAAATGCCATCGTGAAGCAAGAGTTTGTGGCCGCCGTGTTTGCCGGTGACTTTGATACGATCAGACGCCTGGCGCATCCCGATTTTGAATTGCATGAAGGCTCGGGCATGCCGTTTGCCGGCATCTATCGCGGCGCCGATGGATTTATCAAATTTCTCGGCATTTTTGCAGCAACTTTCGATATCAAAAAGCTTGAAGAGGCAGGCGCCTACGCCTCAAATCATCCCGACCACATGGCATTTTCGTTCGAGCTGGAGGCGGTTTTGCGCAGCTCCGGTGCGGCATTTTCGTCATCTCTCGTCGAAACCTGGGTGTTCAGGGACGGTCTGGTCGCAAAAATCTCAGCGCATTACTTCAACGCGCCGTTCCGATCCTAGGCTGACGGGGATTGACATTGTGTCCTATAATAGGACAACCTGACAAAAATAACATAGAGAGCGGCAGCGCTGGTTGCGGGCGTGGCATCGCCGGGGACGGAACGGAAAACACGTAGGAACAGCAACAAATTTTTGAATAAGTAAGACGCCGGAAGCACGGCAAAGGATACGCGTCTGGGAGACGCGAGGCCGGATATGAGCCGTGGCGGGGCCCGAACCGCGATACGCGACATAAAAAGATGAACAAGAATTGTTGGAAGGAATGAGCAGGATGAAGAGGCGTGAATTTAACCTTTTGCTGGGCACCACCGCCGCGGCCGCGAGCCTTGCGCGCGCGGCGCCGGCGCAACCGGCCGCGCCCGATGCCACGCTGTTGACGACGACACTGACGCCGATCGGGGCCGAGCGCGCCGGCAATGCGGATGGCTCAATCCCGGCCTGGACGGGTGGCCTCGTATCGCCCCCGCTGCCGGTGGACCAATCCATCGTCGTGCCGATGTTTGCAGATGAGCAGCCGCTCTATACCATCGACGCCGGTAACATGGCGCAATATGCGGGCATGCTCTCGGAGGGTACGCAGACCCTGATGCAAAAATCCGGCTTCAAGGTCAAAGTCTATCAAACCCACCGTACCGCATCCGCGCCACAATATGTTTACGATAACATTGCCAAGAATCTGACACGCTCACAACTGGAGCCAAGCGGCGGCCGGTTTGGCTTCACCGGCGGCTATGGCGGCGTGCCCTTTCCCATCCCCGACACGGCCGATGCGAATACCGCCGGCGTGCAGATCATCTGGAATCATCTCGTCGCCTGGCCCGGCTATTCCTACAAGTCGGATTCGACCGCCTGGGTCGTCGTCAGGGGAAAACCCAATCTGGCATTTGGCGGCTACCAGCGTTTTCTCGCACCGTATTATGACCCGGATGGCACGGCTGAAAACTATCAGGGCTATTACGGCTACGTGCATCAGGTTGCCACATCACCGGCCGGGATTGCCGGTCAGGAGTTTCTGATCTGGCATACCAGCAACTCCCTGGAGAAGCCCGATATCGTCTGGGAACTTCTTACCGGGCAGGGGCGGGTGCGCAAGGCGCCCAACGAGGCTTTCGACACACCGAACTCGCAGTCCAACGGCATCAACAATCTCGACGATGCCACGGGTTTTTACGGTAGCCCGCAGAAATACGACTGGAAACTCATCGGCAAGAAGGAGATGCTCGTACCCTATAACTGCAATGGCGTCGCGGAAAGCGAGGCGCTGGATTTCCTCCAGCCGGCATTCCCCAATCCCGAGATCGTGCGCTGGGAAAAACACCGCATGTGGGTGGTTGAAGCGACGCTGCATCCGGGCCAGTTCAACACCACGGCGCGGCGCGTATGCTATATGGACGAAGACACCTGGCAGATCCTGCAGTCCGATTGTTACGATGCGCAGAATCAACTGGTCAAAACCCTGGTGGTGCACAACCGCGTCGTCCCTTCGCTGCCGGGCACGGTTTTTGTCGGCTTTGGCTGCTGGAACCTGCTGTCGGGCGATTACTCCTGGGTGGGCGGCATCAAGGCCCCATCCAACGACGGTAAGGAATGGGAACTCTCGCAACCGGCCAGTTTCTTCAATGCGGAGCAGATGGCGGCACAGGCGAGCTTCTGAGCGGGCGGACAGAAGGATGTGGACAAAATGTCGGCCTGTATGACATGGTGCCCGCACCCGCCTGGGTGCCATTGTGCCCGCACCCGCCTGGGTGCCGTGGCATCCCATGGCGCCAATAAAAACGGAAACGGGAGAGATCGCAACTTGGATCAGATCACAATTTTGCCCCAGCCGGCGGCACTTTTCCCGGTCGAGAATCCACAGCTCATCCCGGCCCGGCGCTATTACGACGAAGCGTTCTTCCAGGCCGAGGCCGAGCATCTGTGGCCGCATGTGTGGCAGATGGCCTGCCGGCTGGAAGAGATCCCCGAGATCGGCGATTATGTCGAGTATAAAATCCTCACCCAGTCTGTCATCGTGGTCCGCACCAGGTCAGGCGTAAAAGCCTTCCACAACGCCTGCCGGCATCGCGGTGTGCGGCTCGTCGGCGGCCAGGGCAATTGCAAAACCTCCGGCTTCATCTGCCCCTTCCACGGCTGGCGCTGGAACATGGAGGGGGAGAACACCTTCGTCTTCGGCCGCCAGATATTCGACGAATCCGTACTCGCCCAGGCCGAGATCAACCTGGTGCCAGCCCGTGTCGAAACCTGGGGCGGCTGCGCCTTCATCAATTTCGACGATGATGCCCCGGCCCTGCTCGATTGCATCGCCCCCGTGGCCAAGGTGATGGATGTCCGCAATGTCGAGAACATGCGCGTGGAATGGTGGACCTCCACCGTGCTGCCGACCAATTGGAAGCTCGCCATGGAAGCCTTCATGGAAGGCTACCACGTCATGCGCACGCATCCGCAATTGCACGAGGTTACGGTGCATGACGGGCATGAATTCGGCATGGATCACGCCGAATCAAGCCCCGGCCCCAAGCGCCACATAAATGGCAAGGAGGCCGTGGATGTCACGGTCGAACATTTTCGCCGCTTAAGCGATGGCATGGGCGGCATGATCCACGCCAATGACGTTGCGATCGCGGAGGATGTCGCCGCATCCATGGAATTTGCCGAGGACCCGCGCGCCGCCATGGGTGCCTGGATGCAAGGCGTCAACGCCGAGATCACCAGCCGCGCCCGCGCCCGTGGCATAGCGATGCCGGATATGAACGACCTCATGGTCAACCATCCCGCCTCCGCCGTGCAATTCGTCTTCCCGCATTATTTCATGCTGCCGATGTTCGGCAACATGTCATCCTACCGCATCCGCCCGCTCACGCCGGAAACCTGCCTGTTCGAACTCTGGTCGCTGACCCTCTACCCGGACAACATCACCGGCGCGCGCCCGCAGCCGCCGGAGCCCGTGCCGCATGACAGCACTTCATTCCCCGCCATTCCGCAGCAGGATTATTCAAACCTGCCGCTGCAGCAGCTCGGCCTGCATGCCAAAGGCTTCGAGCACATGCGCCTCTCGGCCAAGGTTGAAGGCCTCATCAGCAATTATCAACGCCTCATCGATGGTTACTTGCAAGGTCTGGCCTCAGAGAAACTGCTGACAGCAATGCAATCGGTCAACGGCCCTTATGATTCGCCGATCCAAGACCTCGGCTTCTGAAAGCGTGCGATGACCCAGGAAGAGCGCCTCGAAAATCTCGAACGCCGGCTGCAAGCGGCGGAGGATCAGCTCGCCATACTGAACCTGCTGAACAGCTACGGCCCGCTGGTGGACAGCGGCGCGGCGCGGGAAGCGGCCGCGCTATGGCTTGAGGGCGGCGGCTATAATTACAGCGGCGGCAACAGCAATGGCACCAGGCTGGAAGCCCCCGCGGCGCTGGTGAATGTTTACGAAGGTGCCGGGCACAGGAGCCTCGTCGAAACAGGCTGCTCGCATCTCACCGCCACGCCGGTCATCACATTGCAGGGCGATAGCGCCACGGCCCTAGGCTACACCTACGTCATCCTGAAGGAAGGCGAGCGCTGGATATTGCTCCGCGCCGCGATCAATGAATGGAAGCTCACGCGCACACCATCCGGCTGGCGCATCGCCGAGCGCTTCAACCGCATCATCAGCGGCAATGAGGATAGTCACGAGGTCATGCGCCGCATCGCGGCATGAGTTCCTCATCGCCATCCACTTTCGAAACAAAGCCCCAAGGAAACCGAACATGGCCGATTTGAAGTCAGCCGGCTTCCTGAAGCACAGCATCTGCGCCGACGCCATTCCGGAGCCCATCGAAAGCGATGTCGGCAAATACCGCATGAACGGTTTCGATGGGCTCCGGGATGGCATTGGCAACCAGCCATAGCCATTGCTTCAGGGGCGGGGGAGGTTCCGCGAAGCCTGCTTATCGGGATATGGTCTTGATGAAATCGCTGATCTCCCCCATCGCCACCCCCGCCGCACCGGCAAAGAATGGCTCCAGCGTGAGAAACCCATGGATCATCCCGGCATGCTGGCTGAACCGCACAGGCACACCCTCTGCCGCCAGCTTGCGCCCATAGTCCACAGCCTGCGCCGTAATCAGATCATGCTCAGCCGTGATGATGAAGTTCGGCGGCAACAGGCCAAGGTCTCGCGCCAGCGCCGGCGCGAAATCCGGCAGCTCACGCGCCGCCGCATCCGGCAGATATTGCTCAAAACACCACAGCACCTCCGCCGCCTTTAAAAATGGCGGCTCGAATGCGCGCAGCGACGGCGCCAGATGGTTTTCCGTGCACGGATAGGCGAGCACATTCGCGGCAATCGCTGCCTCCCGCGTCGCATGCAGCTTGCGTGTCGCCACGGTCGCCAGATTCGCCCCGGCGCTATCGCCGGCCAGCACCAGCGGCACCTCAGCCCCCGCCAGTTCCACCCGCCGCGCCGCCACCCATAATGTTGCGGCGATCACATCATCCAGCGGCACCGGGAATTTATGTTCCGGCGCCAGCCGGTAATCCACGGCGGCCACGGCGCAGCCGGTCGCCAGCGCCAGCGCGCGCGTATACGCATCGGATTCATCCACGCTGCCCAGCGCGAACCCACCGCCATGCACCCAGATGATAATGGCATGCGGCTGTGCAACCGGCCGGTACAGCCGCAGGTCGATCTCTCCGCCCGCAACCGGCACAGACAAATCTTCCACATGCGCCACCGGGCGCGGCTCACCCGGCGGCGTGGCTGCTTTCAGGGCCGCGCGCGTCTCGGCGGCGGGGCGCGTGGTCAGCCCCCGCCACACCGGGTCCATTGCATAATACGCCGCGAACTGCGCCGCCAGCGGATCAAGCGGCCCCAAAGCTTTGGCATCATCGGTCATCGGCATGTCATCCAATCCTGCAAACCAAAAATCAACGCGAAATCACACCGCGCGCACGCCACACGGCGCGGTGCCCGCCATCCACCACAAGGTCGATGCCGTTGATAAAACTCGCCGCATCGGAGGCGAGAAAATCAAGCACGGCAACGATCTCCTGCAGCGAACCCTCGCGCCGCAACGGTATCTCATCCTTTTTTTCATCGCGCGGCACTTCGCGGTCGTCATTGCCATGGCTCGGCAAAGTCGCACCCTGGGCGCGCGCCATCGGCGAATCGATCATGCCGGGTGAGATGGAAATCGCCCGCACATTCATGGCCCCCCACGCCATGGCGCGTGTCTCGGCCAGGCGCATCATGCCGAGCTTGGCATAGGCGTAGGTGTCGATCCATTTGGGATCATCGCCGAGCACAGCCTCCAGCGCATCCATAAACCCCGGCTGCAGCGGCGCATCCAGCAGCGCGTCGATGCGCGGATCGAGCGGCGGCAGATAGCCCGCGAGCGAGCCGATGAACAGCGCCACCCCGCCCGGCACCAGATACGGCTCCACAACATCGGCCACCAGATGCGGCCCCAGCAGATCCACCGCCATCATCACCCGCCAGTCCACAATCCCGCCCACCGCCGCGATATGCGCCAGCACCCGCACACCCTGGCCCAGGCTTTGGCCAAGTCCCGCCACCTGCGCCGGGTCGGTCACATCGCACTGCCGGCCGGACACCGTATAACCCTCAAGATGCAGGGCCTCCGCCGCCGCCGCCAGTCGCTCGGCGTCAATATCGACGATCAGCAGCGGGTGCCGCTTGCCCAGCGCCCGCGCCGTTCCCATGCCCATGCCGCCGCAACCGATGATCAGCGCCAGCGGCGCATTCGCAAAAAGCGGATTGCTCATAGGCCGCACACCAGATGATCCCCATAACCCGAAGTCTCTTGTTGCACGTGGCTCTCCCCGCCGGCACCGCCGGGCCCGTTATTTTGTTGCTCGATGCGTGATTATCGTACATTGTGTCTTATTGAAGGACAGTATGTCAATATCCTCGGCCGCACCTCCGCTTTGTCACAAAATATGCCGGGTGGCATCCTATTTTCGTAAATCCTGTTAAGCTTGTCCGTACGCGACCGATGTAACGCCTTTTGGTGAGATGATTTATGGCTGTTGAACGCTCCGCACCCGCGAAAAACCCCACATCGCTGAGGGAAGCCCATCGCGACCTGACCCGTGGCCGGATCAGAACCGCCGCCCGCGACCTGTTCTACGAGCATCATTACGACTCCACGACAATGGACGAGATCGCCCTGGCCGCCGGCCTGCGGCGGCAGACTTTGTACCTGCATTACAAGGACAAATCCGAGATCCTGACGGACATCATCGCCGACTGGATCCCCCGCGCCAAAACCTTCATGGCGACACTGCCCGGCCCCAAACCCTCGCTGAAGCAGTTACAAAAATGGATCGAAGAGGTCACGAAATTCGTGGCGACGGAACGTGCCCCGCTCTCGATCATCCTCGAAGTCCGGCGCACCAGCCGCAACCACATGCTCACGCTGGAAACCCTCACCGGCGAGCTGCTGGCGGGCCTCGGCGAACATAACCCGCCCTTCCGGGACGCAGCGGCGGGCAAAAGTGCCGTAACCACGCGGGCCCGCGCCATTCTGCTGCTGCGTGCCCTCATCTATTCCTGCGATTTGTATCTGGACGACCCCGCCAAGGAATATACCAAGGCCCTGCTACAGGTCACGGCCGAGGATTTTTACGCTTTCCTCGGCCAGGATGAAGCGCCCCGGCCAAAGAGCCGCACCAAAAACTGACCAGCCGCGGGTAACGCCAGCGCCGCAGCACCTGTAACCACGCCGCTTCACCGCCGGCCTGCCGGGAATCTGGCGGGCGGTGTATTGACATCGTGTCGTCCAATAAGACATGTTGACGCCAACGGCGGGAGGGCCGGCCACCAGGAGACCGGGACGTGCTGACGGACCGGCCCTGATCTCACAAAGCACGGATGAAACGCGATGACCTGTGAACCGACATCGACCCCGGATATCGACCTGCCGCGCTTACGCGAGAAATACCGCCAGCAGGCAGACAAGCGCCGCCGCCCCGAAGGCTTCGCGCAATACCGGGAAGTCACCGAAGACCTCGAGGAATTCCTTGAATTCGAACCCTACGAGCCGCTCCCCGCCCGCGCCCCGCTGGCGGATGAAACCGATGTTGTGGTGCTGGGCGGCGGCTTCGCCGGGCTCATCGCCGCCGGCCGGCTCAAGGCCGCCGGTGTCGGCTCCATCCGCATCATCGACCGCAGCGGCGATTTCGGCGGCGTCTGGTACTGGAACCGCTATCCTGGCGTGCAATGCGATGTCGAATCCTACACCTACCTCCCGCTGCTTGAAGAGCTGGGCTACATGCCCAAGGACCGCTATTCCTACGGCAGCGAAATCTTCGCCTATTGCCAGCAGATGGGCCGCCATTTCGACCTCTACAAACACGCCCTCTTCGGCACCATCGTAAAATCCATCCGCTGGGACGAATCCCTCCAGCGCTGGCGCATCGGCACCAACCAGGGCGATGACGTCCGCGCCCGCTACATCGTCATGGCACCCGGCCCGCTCAACCGGCCGAAACTCCCCGGTGTTCCCGGCATCGAGCGCTTCAAGGGCCACAGTTTCCACACCACCCGCTGGGATTACGATTATACCGGCGGCGCATGGACCAGTCCGGAACTCACCAAACTCGCGGGCAAAAAACTAGCCATCATCGGCACCGGCGCCACCGCCGTGCAATGCGTTCCCCATCTCGCCAAATATGCTGAACATCTCACCGTGTTTCAGCGCACCCCCTCGTATATCGACGACCGCGGCAACCGCCCGACGGACGCCGCATGGGCGGAGCGCCAAAAGCCCGGCTGGCAGGCCGCGCGCATGCGCAATTTCCACATCGCCATCAACGAGGTTTTCGACAAAAACGATACCGATCTGATCTGCGACGGCTGGAGCGAACTCAACCGCAACATCCAGGCCGCGCGCAAGGCCGCCGGCTGGCCGGAACTTACGTTCGAACAATTGATGGCGCTACGCGAGGTGGAAGACTACCGCGCCATGGAACGCATCCGCCAGCGCGTCGATACCATCGTGCAGGACCCCGCAACGGCGGAGATCCTGAAACCCTGGTACCGCTTCCTCTGCAAACGCCCCTGCTTCAACGATGATTACCTCCCCACCTTCAACCGCCCCAATGTCACATTGGTCGATGTCGCCGACGAAAAAGGCATCACCGGCATCACGGAGGGCGGCATCATCGCCAACGGCCGTGAATACGAAGTCGATTGTATCATCTACGCCAGCGGCTTCGAAACCACCACCGATTTGCGCCGCCGCTATGGCATAGACATCGTCGAAGGCCGCAACGGACTCTCCCTCTACGACCACTGGTCCGACGGCTTCCGCACATTGCACGGCATGGCTGTACATAACTTCCCCGGAATGTTCTTCACCGGTTATCTGCAAGGCGGCGTCTCAGGCAGCATCACGCAAATGTACGACCAGCAAGGCAGCCACATCGCGCATATCGTCGCAGCGGCCATCGCACGCAATGCCGCAACGGTCGAGCCAAGCCACGAAGCCGAAGCCGCCTGGGTCGACACCATCCGCGCCAATCTCATGTACGACACCAGCTTCTGGGAGGGCTGTACCCCCGGCTACAATAATAACGAAGGTCTGGAGACCAAGCGCTACACCATCTTCGGCGAACCCTACGGCCCGGGCTTCCACGCCTTCGACGATCTGCTCCGCCAATGGCGCGCGGCCGGCGATTTCGCAGGGCTGGTGTTCACCCCGCCCGGCCCGGCGCCAACTAATTCTGGAGAATAGAGAATGTCCTACACCACCGTCGACCTGACCCCGCGCATCGGCACCGAAGTGAAGACGGATCTTGCAACGCTCACCAACGGTTCCATCGCCCGCGAGCTGCGCGCGCTGCTCGAACAGCGCGGCGTATTATTGTTCCGTGGCCTCAACATCACCGATGCGGACCAGATCAAATTCGCAGCCTCGCTGGGCACCATCCGCCTCGAGCACGGGCTGCAAA
Source organism: bacterium (assembly GCA_026224825.1). Lineage (GTDB taxonomy): Bacteria > Pseudomonadota > Alphaproteobacteria > Acetobacterales > Acetobacteraceae > Acidocella. Next base: position 63,071 of record JAMFRO010000092.1, read on the forward strand.
TCACCAAAATCACACCGGATGAAGCCAAAAGCCCGATCTTTGCCGATTACACCAAAGGCACATATTACTTCCATATAGATGGCACCTACACGGACATGCCGGGCCTCGCCTCCATCCTGCACGCCCGCGCCGTGGCCCCCACCGGCGGCCAGACCGAATTCGGCAACACCTACGCCATGTATGACGATCTGACTTCGGAACAACAGGAATATCTCGACGGCCTGGAAGTGATCCACTCCGCCGAAAAAGTTCAGCGCATGGCCTTCCCCAACCCCACACCGAAACAGCTCGCGGCATGGGGCGAATCCGTCAACCCGCCAAAACGCCACCCCATGGTCTGGCACCACCGCAACGGCCGCAAATCCCTCATCCTGGCACACACCATCAAATCCATCATCGGCAAAAACCAGGCGGAAAGCGACGAACTTCTGGCCAAGCTCATGGCCTGGGCCGAAAAACCAGAATATATCTACAGCCACAACTGGCAGGTCGGCGATCTGCTGATCTGGGACAATACCGGCACCATGCACCGCGTCGTTCCCTTCGACCTCGCCTGCGGCCGCGAGCTGGACCGCGTAACACTCCTCGGCGAAGAACCCATCACCGGCCCCTTCAAATACCAAAGCGCCCAGCAATAAAAGCGAGCCAGACACATGATAAAAATAATATGGCTGCTGCGGCGCAAACCAGGCATCACATTCGAAGCATTCCAAGAACATTACGAGCGCAGCCACGCCGAACTCGGCAAAAAATACTTCGGGCACCTCATCAAACACTACCGCCGCAACTATAACGACCGCCAGATTCTAAACACCACCCCCGCCAACCTCGCGGGCCTGATGGCAGCCAAATCCTGGGATTACGACTGCATCACCGAATGGGAGCTGGAAGACGAAACAGCCATGGCCGAAATCGTCCGCCTACTGAGCGACCCCGCCATCCACAAAATCTTCCACGACGACGAAGAATACTTCCTGGACCGCACCTCCGTCCGCTACCTCCGCTGCGACACCCACGACACCGGGGTGCAGCCGTAGGAGTTGTTCCAGGAGTGGGTTCTGGGGAGGGGGTATTGCACGGAAAAGGCCAGGGCAGAGCCCTGGCCTTTTCCGTGGAACACCCCCACCCTCAGGCTTCAACTGCGCAAGCTCTGCACCGCGGCCTGGGAGAAAACTGGTATATTGCGGTCATGAGGTCTAATACTGAACGCGATTATTACCGGCGGATTGCCCGCGTCATCGAGGTGATTCTGCTTGACCCTGGGGCAGCGCATACGGTGGATAGCCTGGCGTCGGTGGCGCATCTTTCGCCGTTTCATTTTCATCGCATTTATCGCGCGCTTACCGGGGAGAGCATTGCGGGCACTGTGCAGCGTCTGCGCCTGGCGCAGGCCGCGCACAGGCTTACCGGTACAGGTGATTCGGTAATTTCCATCGCGCTTGAGGCAGGTTACGAAAGCCCGCAAGCTTTTGCGCGCGCCTTTCGCGGGCTTACCGGCGTCAGCCCCAGCGCCTTCCAGGCGCGGCAACGGCATCTCACAGGCCCGCGCACGCCGCTCATCGAGCCCATGCAGGTGCCCGCCACCAACGCGCTCTGCCTGCGGCATGAGGGGCCGATTGCCGCCATTGGCCAGACCTTCCGCAAGCTCCTGCGGATGCTGTGCTCGGATGGCGCCCCCGCAATCCCTCCGCGCATGATCGGCATCTGCACCGGTGATCCGGAGGAGAGCGACGGTTTCTGCTATCACGCCGGACTAGTACCGGAGACGCCGACCGAACCCATGGCCGGTGTCGAATCCCTCCGCATCGAAGGCGGGCTCTATGCCGCGCATCGCCTGGTCGGTCCCTACGGACTGATCGCGCCGACATTCAGGGCCTTGTTCGGTGGCTGGCTGCCGGGCAGCGGTTATGTGCCGGACGACCGGCCGGCTTTGGAATTCTACCACACCCCGCCTTCACCCGGCGCGCAAAAGGATTGCGTGACCGATCTCCTGATCCCCATCCGAAAGGCATAAACATGTTCCGCCGCTGCCTTGCCGCCGGTGTTTTTCTGGCGATTTTTCTGACGCCTGGGTTAACGGATGCCGCCACGCTCTACCACGTAGGGGAAAGCACGCGCCTGTTTCACCCCCATGCCGTGCGCGATTGGCGTGGTGCGGCGACGCAAGGGCTTGTGACCAGGATCTGGTACCCCGCCGATGCATCCGCACCCGAAACGGCGCATGACATAGGAGTGCCCGGCCATCCGATCTTTCAGGGGAATCCGGTGGCCATCGATGCCCCGTTATCGCCGGTACGGCATCAATACCCGCTGCTGCTGCTGTCGCATGGCACCGGTGGCAGCGCCGATAGTCTCGACTGGCTGGGGGCTGCCCTTGCGGCGCAGGGTTACATCGTCGTCGGTGTCAATCATCCCGGCAATAATACGCTGGAGCCGCTAACCCGCGCAGGCTTCATGCTGTGGTGGGAAAGGGCCACGGATCTGAGCGAAGCGCTCGACGGTGTGCTGGCTGACCCGGTCCTGGGCGCCCATATCGACCAGAACCGGATCGGCGCCATGGGGTTCTCGCTCGGCGGCTATACCGTGCTGGAACTGGCGGGCGCGCGCACGGATCTGCAAGCCTTCGCGGATTTTTGCCATTCGCCCGCTGCCGATACCGTCTGCCACCCGCCTGAGATGGGCGCTCTCAAGGGCGGCGCGGACGCGTCTGCCGCTTTGGCACCGGAGACGCAGGAGTCCTTGGTGCGTTCCGGCGCGTCGTATCAAGACAAGCGGATCAAAGCCGTTTTCGCCATCGCACCGGCTTTGGGGGAGGCTTTTGCACCCGCATCCTTTGCCGATATCACCATCCCCTTGTGGCTGGTTGGCGGTACAGCGGATGTCACTGTCCCGCCCGGCACGAATATCAAGCGCATAGCCGGCTTCCTGCCCAAGGCGGGCCTGACCATGATGCCGGGTGCAACCCATTACACCTTCCTGGATATATGTGTGCCGGCCGTGGCCGATCACCTCCCGTCCCTTTGCAAGGACAACCCCGGGGTCGATCGTGGCGCGGTCCACGCCCAGACAATCGCATTGGCACGAGCCTTCTTCGCCAAGGCGCTGTAGCCGCCTCATGCTTGCGCCTCATGCTGGATTGCAGTCTCACCCCTTCCAGGGCTCCTCCGGCCAGTCATGCCTTGGGTAGCGCCCGCGCATGTCCTTGCGGGCATCGGCCCAGCCGCCGCGCCAGAAGGCGGCGAGGTCCGCGGTGATGGCGATGGGGCGTTGGGCGGGGGAGAGCAGTGCGAGTTGCAGCGGGATTTTTCCACCTGCCAGTTTCGGTGTGGCATCCGTGCCGTAAAACGCTTTTGCCCGGGCGGAGGCGACGGGCACGGGGCCGGAATAATCGATGCGTATGGTACCGTTTTTCAGATGCAGCTCGGCCGGCAGCTCGCGGTCCAGACGCGTGGCCTGCTCATGCGATAAAATACCGCGCAGGAGTGAATAGACATCGACGGTTTTCGCCTCACGCAGATTGGTCATGCCCGCGAGATAAGGTGCCAGCCACTCCTGCACCGATGCTGCCAGGGCAGGGCGGGAGAGGTCTGGAAATTCCGGATCGATGGTTCGCATCACGGCGGCGCGGGCGGAAAAATTTTCCGCAGCCTCGGTCCAGTCGAGCTGGTCCATTCTTGTGGCGAGGGCCTGTGCCAGTGCGGCCTGGGTCTCCTCAGGGTTGGCGGGGGCATTGCGGTCGGCCAGCACCAGATTCCCCAGCCGCACCCGCTCGCGGAGCAAAACGCTGCCGGAGCTGGGGTCGAACCCGGTTTCCCGGGTGGTCTGCAGCCGTGCGTGCAGAAAATCTGGTAAATCATCGGCATCCAGCGCCGCCCCTAAGCGGATCACCTTACCCTTGGCATCGAGCGAGGCGGCAACCAGCAGCCGGGCGCGGGAGAGCGGATCGGCCGGGGCGAGATTGCCGGAGCCGCCGCCCGCCAACCGGTAGGAACCGGCCGCCCCCCGTGCCTGGCCGATGCGGTCTGGAAACCCCGCCGCGAGCAAGGCGCCGGGATGGCCGATAGCGGGGATACTCCCCACCCCCAGCCGGTTACGATAGATTTTCGCCGCCTGCCGTACCCGCGAGATGATGGCGCGATCCCCTTCGCCCTTGCCGGCCAAAGCGTCCAGCCGGAGCTGGATATCGGCCGAGGCGCCACGGGATAAAAAATCCTTATCTTCCAGTATGGCGGCGATCTCGGCGGCCAAAGCGCGTTCGGGTTTTGCAGCACTCGCCAGCATCATGGCGGCCAGGCGCGGTTCAGCGCGCAGCCGCGCCATCTCCCGCCCGAAAACGGTGATGCGTCCAGCGCCGTCCAGCGCGCCAAGATCGGTGAGGAGTGCCACAGCGGCCTTCACCGCCCCCTCGGGTGGCTGGTCGATGAAGGGCAGGGCGGCGGGTGCCTCGCCCCAGGAGGCGCAGGTAAGCACCAGCCCGGACAGCTCCGCCGCGAGAATTTCCGGGGTTTCGAACAATGGCAAACCACGATGCAGCGCCTCGGACCACAGGCGGATGGCCACCCCCGGCCCAAGCCGCCCCGCGCGCCCGGCCCGCTGCGTGGCGGCGGCGCGAGAGATGCGTTGCGTCGCCAGCCTTGTAAGGCCCGAGGCGGAATCCAGCACCGGCGCCCGGCGGTACCCGCCATCGATGACGATACGCACGCCGGGCACGGTGAGAGAGGTCTCCGCAATGGAGGTGGCCAGCACCACGCGCCGCTCGGCATGTTCCCGCAGCGCGGTGTCTTGGGATTCGCGGGACAAATCGCCATGTAAAGGCAGTATGAGGGCCGGGCATCTATCCAGCGCGGCCTGGGTGCGGCGGATTTCCCCCATGCCGGGCAGAAAGACCAGAATATCGCCGGGATGGGCGATCAGCGCCTCACGCACCGCTTTGGCGGCAGCCTCCGGCAGGTCGCGGGGAGCAGAAATATCCCGCTTGCTGTGCTGGATTTCGATCGGGAAAATTTTTCCAGCACTCTCCAGCACCGGGGCGTCGAGGAGGCGCGCGAATTTTTCCGCCTCGGCGGTGGCGGACATGGCCAGGATGCGCAGTTCCGGGCGCAGGGTGCGTTGCAGGTCGAGCACGAGTGCCAAAGCCTGGTCGGCCTCCAGGCTGCGCTCGTGGATTTCGTCGAAAATGACCAAGTTTACGCCGGTGAGCCCCTGGTCGGTGAGCAGACGCGAGGTGAGCAGACCTTCGGTGATGACCTCCACTTGCGTGGCCGCACTCACGGCACTCTCCAGCCGGGTGCGGAAGCCGATGCGTTGGCCCACGCTCTCGCCCAGCAGATCCGCCATGCGCATGGCGGCGGCGCGGGCGGCGAGGCGGCGCGGCTCCAGGAGCAGAATTTTGCCAAAACCCGCTTGCAGAGCCGCGAGCGGCACCAACGTGGTCTTGCCGGCACCCGGCGGGGCGACGAGCACGGCGTTCTGCCCCGCCTGCAATGTGCGGATGAGGTCGGGCAGGATTTCGGCGACGGGCAGGTCGAGCATCGCGCCCGGATACCAGAGCAAGGCGGCTCGTGCGATAGGAGGCCATGCGCTGGTTTCTGCTCCTCCTGCTCGTGCCTCATCTGGCCTTTGCGGCGGCGAGTAATGTGTTCTCCTCGCCGCGCGATACAGTGCGGCTGGTCTCGGCCAGTAATGACGCGCCGGGCGGACAGGTGCGGCTGGCATTGGCGTTTTTTCTCCAGCCCGGCTGGCATATTTACTGGCAGAACCCTGGCGATGCCGGGTTTGCGCCGGTGGTTTCCGGGCCGGCGACGTTAGGGGCACTCGAATTTCCACCACCGGAATTACTGGTCCAGGGCGGTATCGGCGCCTATGTGCTCTCCGGCCATGTGGTGCTGCCGTTCACGGCGCAAAACGTGACGAACCCTGTGCAGCTACGGGCGCGTTGGTTGGTGTGCGCCGATATATGCGTGCCGGAACACGCCGATTTTACGCTGGCTCTGCCTGGTGGGGCCTCGGCGGAGGCAGGGTTGTTTGCCCCTTCCGCCATCGTGCCCTCGCCCTTTGCCGCCACTCTGGCGCCGGATGGCACGCTGGCCGTAACCGGGCCGGGAAGGGCGCAGGTGGCGGCGGCGCGGTTCTTTCCACTGGCGCCGGAGGGCATTGTGAACGCGGCACCGCAGCCGCTCTCCTTCACCGCCACCGGGCTGGTGCTGCGGTTGAACCTGGCCCAGCCCGGCGCGGCTTTGCCGGGAGTTTTGGAGCTGACCGACCCCTCCGGGCAGATGCAGGCGCTCTCCTTAACACCCACGCCAGCACCATTACCCGGCCATGCGCCGTATTGGGCGCTGGCTTTGCTGGGCGGGCTTATTTTGAACCTGATGCCCTGCGTGTTCCCGATCCTGGCGATGAAGGCCTGTGCCTTCGCCCGGCTGGGTGGGGCAGGGCATGGGCATATACGGCGCGAGGCGCTGGGCTATGGCGCGGGCGTATTGGTCTCGATGCTGGCACTCGCCGGGCTGCTGCTGGCCTTGCGCGCCGGCGGGGCGGCGGCGTTCTGGGGGTTTCAGTTCCAATCGCCGGTATTTGTGGCGCTGGCCGGCTGGGTGGTATTTGCCGCGGCGCTCAACCTGGCCGGGCTGTTCCATTTTAACCCGCCGGGCTTCCTCCGCCATGTCCCGGCGCAAAATAGCTTTTTCACCGGGCTGCTGGCGGTGGTGCTGGCAACACCTTGCACCGCCCCCTTCATGGCCCCGGCCGTGGCAGCGGCGTTAACACTCCCCACACTACCGGCGCTGGAGATTTTTGCCGCCCTCGGGCTGGGGCTGGCGGCACCCGTGCTGGTCCTGGCCTTCGTGCCCCAGCTCGCGGCGAAGCTACCCCGGCCCGGCGCCTGGATGTTGACCCTCCAGCGGGTGCTGGCCGTGCCGATGTTCGCCACCTTCGTCTGGCTGGGCTGGGTGCTGCTGCGCCAATCCGGCACCACCGGGGTATTTCTGCTCCTCCTGGGCGCGGTGTTTTTGCTCCTGGCCCTATGGCGCCGCCCGGTAGCGGCGCTGGCGGTGTTACTGCTGCTGCCGTTTCTGCACAGCGCCCCCATCGCCGCGCTGAACCTGCCCGGCGCACAGCCTTACAGCGCCGCAAGGCTGGCCGCCTTACAGGCCCAAAACCGCCCGGTGTTCATCGATTTAACCGCCGCCTGGTGCGTCACCTGCCTGGTGAATGAGCATGGCACATTGCTCTCGCCAGGGGTGCAGCGGGCATTCGCGGCCCGCGATATGGCGGTGCTGGTAGGGGATTGGACGGACCGCGACCCCGCCATCTCGGCCCTGCTGGCGGCCAACCACCGGGCCGGTGTGCCGCTGTATCTGTACTATCCGCCGGGCGGGGGCGTAAAAATATTGCCGCAGATATTATCGCCTGAAATGGTGGAACGCATTACCGCAGATTAAAAAAATCAGCGGATTCGCCCATTGCCTCGGCACGAGGTTCCGCGCAATGCTGTGCGGCAGTAAAATGACAGCGGGCCAAGGAGCAAAAATGGTGGATTCATACGGCGCGGCACTGCGCGGTCCCCGAGTCAGGTTGGACGCCGATGCTATCCGTACCGCCTATGGCCGCTACGCCAACTCCTACGACAGTTGGTTCGGCATGGTCTCGCACCCCGCGCGGCGGGCGGCGGTGGCGGCGGTGAACCAGTTGCCGGGCACCCAGGTGCTAGAGGTCGGCGTGGGCACTGGGCTGGCTTTGCCGCTCTATGCGCCGGAAAAGCGGATTACCGGCATCGATCTCTCACGCGCCATGCTGGCCCGCGCCCGCACCCGTGCGACTGAGCTGGGGCTGCGGCATGTCGAGGATCTGCTGGAGATGGATGCGCAGGCAACCTCCTTCGAGGCCGGCAGTTTCGACGTGGCGGTGGCGATGTTCGTGGCCTCCGTGGTGCCGGACCCGCAGGCGATGGTGGCGGAATTGCGCCGCGTGGTGCGGCCGGGCGGCAAAATCCTCATCGTGAACCATTTTGCGCGCGACCGCGGGCCGATGTGGTGGGTGGAACGCGCCATGGCCCCGGCCTCGCGGCTGCTGGGCTGGCACCCGGATATCCGCATGGAGCATGTGTTCTGCGCCGCCGACCGGGAGGGCGCGAAAATTACCGATATGCGGCCGTTGGGCCTGTTCCGGCTGGTGGAGCTGTCCAACTAGGTTGACGTAACCGGAGGCGCGGCTACCCTTAGAGCCATAAGGGGACCGGTAATGCGCTTTGAAGGCACTGAGAATTTCGTCGCCACCGAGGATTTGAAGGTGGCCGTGAATGCCGCCGTGGCGCTGCAGCGCCCGTTGCTCATCAAAGGCGAGCCTGGCACCGGCAAGACCGTGCTGGCGCAGGAGATTGCCAGCGCGCTGGGGCGCAACCTGATCTCCTGGCACATCAAATCCACCACCAAGGCGCAGCAGGGGCTCTATGAGTACGATGCCGTCTCGCGTCTGCGCGATTCCCAGCTTGGCGATGCGCGGGTGCATGACATCGGCAATTACATCGTCAAGGGCAAATTATGGGAGGCGTTCGAGGCTGATACCGCGCCGGTGCTGCTGATCGATGAGATAGATAAAGCCGATATCGAATTCCCGAACGATCTGCTGCTTGAGCTCGATAGGATGGAATTCTACGTCTACGAGACGCGCCAGACCATCAAGGCAAAGCAGCGGCCCGTCATCGTCATCACCTCGAACAACGAGAAGGAGCTGCCGGATGCGTTTCTGCGGCGCTGCTTCTTCCATTACATCAAATTCCCCGACCGCGAGACGATGGAGCGCATCGTCGATGTGCATTACCCCGGCATCTCGCAGCTTTTGCTCCGCGAGGCGCTGACCAGTTTCTTCGAGCTGCGCGATGTGCAGGGTTTGAAAAAACGGCCCAGCACCTCGGAGTTTCTGGATTGGTTGAAACTGCTGCTGGTCGAGGATATCGGCCCTGAGTTGTTGCGTGAGAAGAATGTAGCGAAACTGATTCCGCCGCTGCATGGGGCACTGCTGAAGAATGAGCAGGATGTGCATCTGTTCGAGCGTGTCGCCTTCATGGCGCGGCGCGGCACCTGAGATGTTCCTCGCCTTCTTCCTGGCCTTGCGCGCGGCGGGGATAAAAACATCGTTGCGCGAGTTCCTCACCTTGCAGGAGGCAATGGTGCAGGGCCTGTCGGGGTTCGATGCCGAGCATTTCTACTATCTGGCGCGCGTGATTCTGGTGAAGGATGAGCGGCACCTGGACCGGTTCGACGTGGTTTTCGCAGAGCATTTCAAGGGAATTCTCAATCCCGCCCCTGAGGCGCCGGGCGAGGTGGCGATGCGCGAGCTGCCGGCGGAATGGCTGGAGAAGCTCGCGGAAAAGCACCTGACCGAGGAGGAAAAAGCGCTCATCGAGGCCACGGGCGGGTTCGAGGCGTTGATGGAACGGCTGCGCCAGCGGCTGGAGGAGCAGAAGCAGCGGCACCAGGGCGGGAGCAAATGGATCGGCACGGCCGGAACCTCGCCCTTCGGCGCGCAAGGCGCCAATCCGGAGGGCGTGCGCATAGGCCAGGAGAAGGGGCGCAACCGCACGGGCGTGAAAGTCTGGGACAAGCGTAATTTTAAAAACCTCGCAGGCGACGCCGAACTTGGTACCCGCAATATGAAAATCGCCTTGCGCCGCCTACGCCGTTTTGCCCGCGAGGGGGCGGCGCAGGAGCTGGACCTGAACGGCACGATCCGCTCGACCGCGCGCAATGCCGGGTATCTGGATTTGCAGATGGTGCCGGAGCGGCATAACGCGGTGAAGATTTTACTCCTCCTGGATATCGGCGGTTCGATGGATGAGCATGTGCAATTATGCGAGCAATTGTTCACCGCCACCAAGACGGAATTCAAGCATTTGAAGCATCTGTATTTCCACAACTGCCCCTACGACTCACTCTATACCGATGCGCGGATGCGCCGCACCGATGCGATAGAGACCAATGACGTGCTGCATAAATACGACCATACATGGAAGCTGATCTTCGTAGGCGACGCCTCGATGAGTCCGTATGAGCTGACGCAGGCCGGCGGTGCGGCGACCTCGTGGAATGCCGAGAGCGGGCAGGTTTGGCTGCAACGGCTGACCACCGCTTACCCCAAATCCGTATGGCTCAACCCGACGGCGGAGACATATTGGAAACACACCCAGACCATCAGCGTCATCCGTAAAATCATGGAGGAGCGTATGTATGGTCTCACACTGGCCGGGCTCGATACCGCCATGCGGAAGCTGATGCATTGAGCGAGATCGTGCCGCCGAAGGATGGAAGCGAAATGATTTTTTCGCTCCTGCCCATGGGCAATGTCGGCAACCGCATGCTGGTGTACATGGTGGCGCAGGCGCTGGCGCATAAGCTCGGGCGAGCCGCCGTGTTCAATGCCGATCTGCCGGAATGGGGGCTGAGTTTCGACCAGGCGCTGCATCGCCGGCTGATGGCGAACAGGGAACACACCTGCCTTTTTGACGATAGGGACGGCACCACGCTGGATGAGATGGCGGCGCGCGTGCGGGCCAAAAATGCGAAATCCGTGGTGTTTCGTGGTTTTTTCCAGCGCCACTGGCTGCTGCGGGAGGTGGAATTCTACCGCGAACTATTCCCGCGCCAGCCGCTGGATGTAGAGACCTTCGCGGAGGATGAGCTGGTCATCAATATCCGTGCGGGCGAGCTGCTGCACGGTGGAACCTCCTGGTATCCGCTGGTGCCGCCCCACTTCTATCAAACATTGGTAAACCGTACCGGATTGCGCCCGGTGCTGCTCGGCCAGCTCGATAACAGCCTGTATGTGGGGGAGATCATGCGCCTGCTGCCCGGCGCGCGGCTTTTGCCCAGCGCCGGGCCGATGGTGGATTTCAACCGGCTGCGTCACGCCAGGCATTTATGCGCCGCGGTCAGTACCTTCTCCTGGGCCGCGGCCTGGCTCTCAGAGGCGGCGCAGATCCATTACCCGCTGCTGGGTTTCATGCACCCGCTCTGCATGCCCCGCGGCTGGGAGAAGGGCGGCGGGGTGGACCTCACCCCGGCTGGCGATGAACGATATTCATACCATCTGTTCCCCATTCTCAACGCGGCGCCGGAGCTGGAATATCTGCAGCATGCCGTCTCCATCAGCCCTATCTCGGTGGCTGTCGGCGCGGATGTCGCGGCAAAGCTCTCGGCCCAGGCGCTGCAGCAGGAAGGGAATATCAATAATACCGCCGGCACCTCTTCCTGGTATCTGCGGCGCTACCCGGACGCGGCCTGGAGCGTGGCCATGGGGCAGTACGGCACGGCCCGCGCGCATTACGAGCAGTTCGGCCGGCAGAATGGCTATGAGTTCTGGCCGATGGAGCGGCTGGCCTGGCGGCACAACCGGCCGAATCTGGCCTATGGCAAGCCCGCACTGCAAAGCTCTGTCTCGCAATGGTCGAACAAACCCACCCCGGCGCAAGATGCGGCCGGGGCCGTGAACGGCGAGGTGGGGATGAGCCAAGGTTTCCACACGGAGCTGGAGGATGAGCCCTGGTGGCGGGTGGATCTGGGCATGATGTGCAGCATCACCGAAATCTGGCTGTTCAACCGCCTCGATAACGTAGCGGTGGCAAAACGCGCCTGCAAACTCGCGGTGGAAATCGCCGGTAAGCAAGCAGCCTACACAGAAATATGCCGCTACGACTCCCCCCAACACTTCGGTGGCGCAGACGGAGAGCCGCTGACCATCCGCTTTGACCCCGGCAAGGAAGGCCGCTTCATCCGCATCCGCCTGCTCGCCCGCGACTATCTCCACCTCAACCAAGTCGAAGTGTACGGAACGCCGCTTTGAGGGTGGGTTTTAGGGGAAAAAGGCTGGGGCTCTGCCCTGGACCCGCTGGGGCCTGAGGCCCCAGACCCCCGCTACTTAAGACTTAAAAAAGAGGCCTGCGACTATGCTGTTTGAAACAGCACGGAGGCAGGCCTCTTTTTTAAGTCTTCAACTAATGGGGTCTGGGCCTCAGGCCCAGCGGGGTCAGGGGCGGAGCCCCAGCCTTTTTCCCTTAAAACCCACCCTCAAACACGAATTCCGACACTGGCTTGCGTGGGCTGGGGAATTCGCGGGCGGCGAGGGCTTCGGGTAGTTGGGTGGCGGGGGCTTGTTTGCCTATGGCGATGGCGGCGTGGACTTCGTGGCCTTCGGGGATGTTGAGTTCTTTGTACACGCGGTCCCATTCGATGCCGACCATGCCGTGTGCCTGCCAGCCGAGGAATGTGGCCTGCAAAGCGAGGTAGCCCCAGGCGGCGCCGGCATCCAGCGCGTGGGCCGGTGCGGGCACGGGGCCGTCCTTACCGGGCATGGATTTGGTGGAGACGATGAAGGCGAGGGCGGAGGCGGTTTTGGCCCAGCTCTGGTTGAAGGGGATGAGCAGGCTGAGGAGCTTGTCCCAATAGGCGTTGTCGCGGCGGGCGTAGACGAAGCGCCAGGGCTGGGAGTTGTAGGAGGAGGGGGCCCAGCGGGCGGCTTCGAACAGGGTGCGGAGTTCGCCTTCGGAGATGGCTTCGCCGGTGAAGGCGCGGGGCGACCAGCGTTCGAGGAAGATGGGGTTGATGTCGTGGTCGGCGGTGCGGGAGTTGGCGGTGGTCATGCGGGGCTCCTTGAATTGGCGATACCAAAGTATGGGCCGGAGCTAAGCATGGCGATGCGCTGCGGCCAAATTTACACATAAAAAAACCGGCCTTCAGGCCGGTTTTTTTGAATTTGGCTATGGCCTATTGCAGGTTGCGGTTGGGGGCGTCGTCGCTCACCTGGGTTACCGCCGGGGCTTCGGCCACTTCATTGCCCTGGCCATTGGCGGCGATGATGGTGCCGGTATCGGCCCGGTTATAGATGAAGCCGTAGGTGGGGTAGGACGCGCCCGAGGTGGCGGTGTCGCCGAGTTCGACCTTTACCTGGGTCCAGTCGTTATTAGGCGAGACGTCCTGAATGGTGACGTCGTTGGTGATGGTGCCGCGGACCCAGTTGGCCTGGGTGACGAGGATGGTGCGGTCATCCAGCACGGCGGTGACGACGGCGACATGGCCGAGCGGCATACGGCCGATGGCGCGGAAGTTGAGCACCGCATTTTGCTCGGGCGCATTGCCGCGGGCGTAGCGGCCGGAGGCCTCAGCCCACCACAGGAAGGCGTTGCCGGAGAGGGAGATGTGCGAGATCTCGCGTGCATAGGGTACGCATTGCAGGCCGGAATGGCGATACTGGGCGCGCGCATGGCGGTAGTGACGGTAATGCGGCGTGGCGTGCAGCCCGGCGGCATTGCCGTAATAGGCCGTGTTAGTGAGGCGGGACGTGCCGTAATGGTGCAGCGTATGATGATAGGCGGTGTGGTGATAGCTGCCCGCGACAGCATGGCCGGTGTGGTGCCAGTTATGCACCGTCTCGGCGGAAACCGGTTTGGCGGTGAATACACAAAGGGCCAGGGAGGCGCCCAGAAGCATGGTGCGGGCGGTGGCCCGGATCATCCTTGTCGTCATAAAGGCCATTTTTTGCCTCACCCTGTTACAGCCAGTTCACGTTCAACCATGCTGTATCGCTACGGGTGGATTGCGTGGGGTGCAATACAAAGCTGCGACAAAATTGCCACATCTCTGACAAATTCGTAATTCGCACCCCGGCCATGCGGGCAAGTTATGACAAATTTCCTATCCGACTGGTGGCGTAAAAAAGGGGGCGCCGATTGGCGCCCCCGAGTCGGATGCTGCGAACAATCACGAACCCGTGATATGTAAGCCCCTAATTCTTAACCATTAATGAATCGGACAGATTTCACTTTGACTACCGGCAGGCGGTGATCATGATCTCCACCAGGTAGCGCGGGTCGGCCAGCTCGGCCTGCACACAGGCGCGCACGGGGGCGGCACCCTCCGGCAGCCACTTGGTCCAGACCTCGTTCAGCGCCGCGCGGTCCGATATATTCTTGAGCCAGATATGCGCCTGGAGCAGGCGGGTGTTATCCGTGCCATGCGTTTCCAGCAATGCGTCTATTTGCGAAAGTACATCCTTGGTCTGGGCGGTGACATCGCCCTCCGGGTCCAACGCGACCACGCCCATGGTGTAGACGAAGCCGTGATATTCGAGCGCCTTGGACAGGACGGGGCTGGGATCGGTGCGGATGATGCGGCTCATGGTAAACTCCCTTAGTTCGGTAGGATGTGCGGGGTGACCGCCGGTCCGTTAGTGGGGACGGGCTGGCCGTTGTTATTGCCGGTGTCCTCGCAATCCTGGATCAGATGGCCGCGCTGGCTTTGCGCGCCCATGGTCTCGGCATCGAAGACATGGTTGGGCATGGCGGAATAGCGCTGGCCGACCTGCGCGGTGCGGGCTTGCTGGTCCACCGTGTCCTGCTGGTATTGCGTATCGCCCTGTGCGGTGCAGGCGGCGTTTTCGGCCTGCTGGGCGGGGGTGGTGGGGCTGGCGCAGCCGGCGAGGATAAGGCAGGCGGCGAGGATGATGGGTTTCATGAATTGCGTTCCCGGCGTCATGGCGGTGGCAATAGACTGAATCGCGCAAAACTCAACCTAATCGGCCACACGCAGCATGATTTTGCCGATATGGGCGCTGGATTCCATCAGCGTGTGGGCGCTCGCGGCATCTTCCAGGGCGAAAACCTTGTCGATAACCGGGGCGATAATGCCCTTTTCCAACAACGGCCAGACCTTATGCTTGAGAGCGGCGGCGATGGCGGCTTTTTCTTGCCCGCTGCGAGGGCGCATGGTGGAGCCGGTGATGGTGAGGCGTTTGGTCATCACGCTCATCAGGTCCAGCTCGGCCTTGGAGCCCTGCATGAAGGCGACCTGCACCAGACGGCCGCGCTGGGCCAAAGCGCGGATGTTCTTCTGGATGTACGGGCCGCCGACCATGTCGAGAATGACATCCACCCCGCGCTTCTCGGTCTGCTCATGGATGATGGCGGCGAAATCCTGCTCTTTATAATTGATGGCGGTGACACCGTAGCGCTCGATGAAGGCGCATTTTTCAGCGCTTCCGGCGGTGGCGAAGACGCGCGAGCCGAAGGTGCTGGCAAGCTGCAAAGCGGTAAGGCCGATGCCGGAGGTGCCGCCATGCACCAGCAGGCTCTCCTCGGGTTTTAACCCGGCGATGTCGAACACATTGGCCCAGACCGTGAAGAAATTTTCGGGGAGTGCTGCGGCGCGGATGGCGTCGTAGCCCTCCGGCCAGGGCAGGCATTGGCCGGCGGACACCGCCACATATTCAGCGTAACCCCCGCCATTGCAAAGGGCGGTCACCTTATGGCCGGGGAAAAACCCGCTCGCCATGGCGCCGAGCGCCACCACCTCACCGGCGACTTCAAGCCCGAGCAGCGGGCTGGCGCCGGGCGGGGGCGGGTAGAGGCCTTTGCGCTGCTGCACATCCGGCCGGTTGACGCCTGCGGCCTGCACGCGAATGAGAATTTCATCGTCCCGCAGCACCGGGAGCGGGGCGGTGGTCAGTTTCATGGACTCCGGGCCGCCGGGTTCGGGCACCGTGATGCAGCGCATGGTCTCGGGAAGTTTCATGGCGCGCAGAGTCCTCCTGCTAAGGGTAGCGGTCAAGCCTCGCCGCGTTTTGTTTGTGCGGCTTGCCGCAATGCTTTGTTTGTGCGGCTTGCCGCAACGCGGCACAGATGCGAGTGAAACGGGCATGATCTTGTCCCGCCGTTCGGCGCTGGGGTTGGCGGGGGCGGCACTTCTTGCCCCGGCCGCCCGTGCCGCCACTGCTTTAACCTGCGGTGCAGCGCTGCCGCTCTCCGGTGGTGCCGCGCTGCCGGGCAATGAAGTTTTGCGCGGCATTCAATTGGCGGCGGATGCGGTGAACGCGGCCGGCGGCATTGCCGGCAGGCCGGTGGCGGTGGTGTTCGCGGATATGCCCGCCCCCGCCGATGCCACGGGGGCGGTGAATGGGCTGATCACGGGCAGCCATGCCGGGGTGATGTTCGGCAGCGGCGATTCGGCTTTGTCCTTCCCCGCTTCGGCGGCGGCGGAGCTGGCGCAGATTCCCTTTATCGAGCTGACGGCCCCGGCCGATGGGCTGCTCACCCGTGGTTTCAAATTTTTACTCCGTACCGGGCCATCGTCGCAGATGGCGGCGGATTTGGCGGTGCAGACGCTGCAGGCGCGCTTCGCCGGGCGCAACCTCGGCCTCTTATATAATAGTGGCGTGACCGCCAGCGGCTTTGCCGGGGCGGTAAGTGCCGCGCTGGCGGCGGCAAAACTGCCCGTGACGCTGGCGGTGGGCTACCCCGAGGGGGTGGAGGATCTGCACGACGAGGCCGGGCGGCTGATGCGCGCGAAAGTGGATGTGCTGCTGCATGTCGCCGGGCCGGATGACGCTTCCGGGCTGGCTCTGGCTTGCGCCGCCCAGGGCTGGCAGCCGAAAACACTCATCGGCTATGGCGCGGGCTATGGCTACCGGCAGAGTGCGGCCGCCGTGCCGGGAGGGTTGTCCGGGGCTTATGTCATCGCAGCACCCTTTTACCCGGCCGCCGCTGCCGCCGTGCAGGCCGCCTATCTCGCCCGCTTCGGCACCGCCCCCCGCGCGGCGGACAGCCTGACGGCATATGCTGGCGCAAAACTGGTATTCGACACGCTGAGCGGGGTGGATGGCGATCCGGCGAAGCTGCTGGCCGGTTTGCGCGCGGCTGCCCTGCCGCATGGTGCCCTGGCCAACGGGTTTGGCGTGCAATTCGACCGCAACGGGCAGAATACCGGGGCCTATGTGACCCTGCAGCAATGGCATGACGGTGTTTTGACACCGCTTTGAAGCATAGTGGCGCGGGCGGCTTGATCTCACAGCTCCCGGCTTATATCACTGGCCCGCAGATAAGGGCCGATCGCACGGTTCGACAGTTAAGCGGGAAACCAGAGGCATGAAGCGGAGTTTTGTAGCGGTTTTGGGCGCGGCCAGTGTACTTGTCCTGATAGGGCATGTCGCATTGGCGCAGGCGACGGCGCCAGACCCGACGGCGGCGGCGAATGCCTATGTCAACGCGCCGGTTAACTGGCAGTTGTGGTTTCCCAAATCGGGCTCGCCGATGCAGGCGAAGATCGACTGGCTGATGCAGTATGTGCTGTGGATCATGACCGCGGTGGTCGTGTTCACCGGTGGGCTGATGGTCTATGTGTTCATCCGCTTCAACGCCAAGGCCAATCCGAAGCCGGGGACGCTGACGCATAATACGCTGATCGAGGTGATCTGGATCGTCGTTCCCGTGCTGATCCTGGCCGTGGTGATCATCCCTTCGCTCAACCTGATCTATTACGAGGCGGATGACAGCAACCCGTATATGACCGTCACCGTGACCGGGCATCAGTGGTACTGGGAATATAACTATAATTCCGTGCCGGGGCTGGACTATACCAGCTATATGATCCCCGATGACAAGATCCAGCCGGGCGAGATCCGCCGCCTCTCGGTCGACCATCCGATGGTCCTGCCTGTTGGCGAGAAGATCAAATTCATCATCACCTCGGGCGATGTGCTGCATGGCTTCTATCTGCCCTCGCTCGGTGTGCAGAAATACGCGATTCCCGGCACCAGCCAGACGAGCTGGACCATCATCAACCAGGCCGGCACGTATTATGGCCAGTGCAACCAGATTTGCGGGTTGAACCATGATGCGATGCCGCTTGAGATAAAGGCCGTGCCGCTGGCCGATTACCTGGCCTGGACCAAGGATGCGCTCGCCAATTACACGGATAACACCGTGGTGGCGCCGTTCTCTTCTCCTCTGCCCCATAACCAGCTCGCGCTGAGGGATTAAGACCATGTCCACCACACACGACACGCGTGCTCACGCGGACCACGGCCACCATAAGCAGAGTTTTGTTCAACGCTGGCTGATGAGCACCAACCATAAAGACATCGGCACGCTCTATATCACCATGGCGTTCATTGGCGCCTGTGTGGGCGGCACGCTCTCGATGATCATGCGCCAGCAGTTGATGTACCCGCATAACGACTGGGTGACGAACGGCAACACCTGGAATGCGATCATCACAGCACACGGGCTGCTGATGATCTTCTGGTTCGTGATGCCCGCACTCATCGGCGGCATGGGCAACTGGTTTGTGCCCTTGATGCTGGGCGCGCCGGATATGGCGTTCCCGCGCCTCAACAATATGAGCTTCTGGTTCCTGGCCTGCGGCTTCGTGTTCGTGATGCTGGGCCTGTTCATGGGCACCGGCACCGGCGCCGGCTGGACCCTCTATCCGCCTCTGGACAATGCGCAGTATTCGCCCGGCATGGCGACGGATTTCTCGCTCTTCTCACTGCATCTGGCGGGTATTTCCTCGCTGCTGGGCGCGATCAACTTCATCGCCACCATCCTGAACATGCGTGCCCCCGGCATGACCATGCATAAGATGCCGCTGTTCTGCTGGTCGATCCTGGTCACCGCCTTCCTGCTGGTGCTGGCCATCCCGGTGCTGGCCGGCGCCGTGACCATGCTGATCATGGACCGCAATTTCGGCACCTCGTTCTTCGAACCCTCCGGCGGCGGCGATCCGGTGCTGTTCCAGCATCTGTTCTGGTTCTTCGGCCACCCGGAAGTCTACATCATGATTCTGCCGGCCTTCGGCATCATCTCCCATGTGGTCTCCACCTTCTCCAAAAAGCCGGTGTTCGGTTATCTCGGCATGGCCTATGCCATGGTCATCATCGGCTTCGTCGGCTTCGTGGTCTGGGCGCATCACATGTTCGTCTCCGCCATCGGCACCGACTCCAAGATTTACTTCGAGGTCGCGACACTGGTGATCGCGGTCCCCACGGGCATCAAGGTTTTCTCCTGGATTGCCACCATGTGGGGCGGCTCCATCGAGTTCAAAACCCCGATGCTCTGGGCCATGGGCTTCATCTTCCTGTTCGTGCTGGGCGGGGCCACAGGCATCGTGCTGGCCAATGCCGCACTCGATCAGGAACTGCATAACGACTACTTCCTGATCGCGCATTTCCATTATGTGCTGAGCATGGGTGCCGCCTTCGGCATCTTCGCCGGGTTCTACTACTGGATCGGCAAGATGACCGGGCATCAATACCCCGAGTTCTGGGGCAAGGTGCATTTCTGGTCCTTCTTCATCGGCGTGAACCTCACCTTCTTCCCGCAGCATTTCCTGGGGCTCGCCGGCATGCCGCGCCGCTACCCGGATTATGCCGATGCCTACGCCGGTTGGAACTATGTCTCCTCCGTCGGGTCGATGATCTCGGGCCTGTCCACTTTGGTGTTCTTCTACGTGTTGTACCGCGTGTTCACCGGCAAGGATAAGCTGGCCGACAACTACTGGGGCGAAGGTGCGACGACGCTGGAATGGGCCGTGCCATCGCCGGCACCGCAGCACACTTTCCTCGATGTTCCGGTGATCCGTTAAAATCATGACCACACAGGCCACCACATTCACGCCGCATCTGGGTGCCGATCCGGGAGACTGGATCGCACTCCTCAAGCCGCGCGTGATCAGCCTGGTGGTGTTCACCGGCGCCATCGGCTTGATCATCGCCCCCGGGCATATCAATCCGATGATGGCGGCGATTGCGATTTTTGCCATCGCACTCGGTGCGGGCGCGGCCGGTGCCATCAACATGTGGTACGATGCCGATATCGATGCGCTGATGCGCCGCACCAGCGACCGGCCGATCCCGGCCGGGCGGATAGAGGCCGGCGGCGTGCTGGGCTACGGCATCGTGCTGGCCATTATTTCAGTCCTGCTGATGGGCATGGCGGGCAACCTTTGTGCCGCCGGTGTGCTGGCGTTCTCAATCTTCTACTACGCCGTGATTTATACCATGTGGCTGAAGCGCCGCACGCCGCAGAACATCGTCATCGGCGGCGGGGCAGGGGCGTTTCCCGCCGTCATCGGCTGGGCGGCGGTAACCGGGCATATCAGCCTGTTGCCGATGCTGCTGTTCGCCATTGTGTTTTTCTGGACACCGCCGCATTTCTGGTCGCTCTCGCTCTACGCCGCCAAGGATTACGAGAAGGCCGGCATACCGATGCTGCCCGTGGTGAAGGGCGCCAAACACACGCGGCTGAACGTGCTGGTTTACGCGCTGCTGCTGCTGCCGATCTCGATCTCGCCCTGGGTGCTCGGGCTGACCGGGCGGATTTACGGGATTACCGCGCTGGTGATGAGCTTGGCTTTTGCGGCACTTTGCTGGGGCGTTTATGCCGACCGCCAGGATGCCGCTGGCGTGAGCCTGAACAACGACAAACCAGCGCGTACGGCGTTCAAATTTTCGCTGCTGTATCTCTTCGTGCTGTTTGCGGCCTGCGCCGTGGATCGGCTGGTATGATGGCAAAAGATGATTTCGACCGCATGCCACGCACGGAGCTTCGGGAGTCCAACTGGACACCCGAGGAGCGCGCGGAATTCATCCGCCGCCGGCGTGGCCGCAACTGGCTGCTGCTGGCAGCACTCGGCGTGTTCAGCATGATGATCTACGGCATCGCCGTGGTGAAGCTGCATGAATACGGGCAGATGTGGTGAGCGCCGATGCTGAATAATACGATAGATTTTAAGGCGATGAGGGAGCAAACATGAGCGGCACAGTTCATACCGCGACGGACCAGATCAAGGCCGAGGTCCCGCATCCGTACCATCTGGTGGACCCCAGCATCTGGCCGCTGCTTGGCGCCGTGGCGGCGATGACCACCTTCGCCGGCATCATCCTGGCCGCGCATTTGCATTTCTATTACCTGCTCGGCGCCGGGCTCATCTTCGACGGCACCATCATGTATGTGTGGTGGCGCGATGTTGTGCGCGAGGCGCGTACGCCTGGCATGCACCAGATCGTCACGCAGGTCGGCCTGCGTTACGGCATGGCGTTGTTCATCTCCTCGGAAGTGATGTTCTTCGTCTCCTTCTTCTGGAATTACTTCAACTACTTCTTCTACCCGGATAAAATGGGCACGGCCTTCGCCGCCGTGTGGCCGCCGCAGGGCATCACCACCATCGATCCATTCGCGATCCCGCTGTTCAACACCATGGTGCTGCTGCTCTCGGGCACGACGGTTACCTGGGCGCATCATTGCCTGCTGGAGAATGACCAGAAGAATCTCGTGCGCGGCCTGGGCATCACCGTCATCCTCGGCCTGATGTTTCTCTGTGGCCAGGCCTGGGAATATACGCATTCGCCGTTCCCGTTCTATCACGGCGGGATTTTCGCCTCGTCCTTTTTCATCGCCACCGGCTTCCATGGTCTGCATGTCATCATCGGCACCATCTTCCTCATCGTGTGCTACTTCCGCGCCAAGAGCGGGCAGTTCTCACCCGAGCGGCATTTCGGCTTCGAGGCCGCGGCCTGGTACTGGCACTTCGTGGACGTGGTGTGGCTGTTCCTGTTCGTCTGCATCTACTTCCTCGGCCGTTCGGCGATCGTGGCTGGATAAGGAAAAAGGCCAGGGCTCTGCCCTGGACCCGCTGGGGCCTGAGGCCCCAGACCCCCGATACTACGGGAGTGAGGTGGGACGGTGTACGGCCTAAGCGGGCCGTACACCGTCCCACCTCACTCCCGTAAAAGTAATGGGGGTTTGGGGCCTCAGGCCCCAATGGGGTCAAGGGGCAAAACCCCTTGGTCTTTCTTCCTTGTCCGGCCCCAACGGCAGCGAAACTGACGGCGGGGTAAATGGCACAAGCTCGCAGAGAGCCGCACAGATTGCCGCCCCGGGGGACCCCACCTAAGATGCCCCCCATGAGTAAATGGCGCCGCCTAATCGCCCCAGGCATCACCGCATTCGTGGTCTTCTGGCTGCTCATAGGCATGGGTGTGTGGCAGATACATCGCCTCGCCTGGAAAGAAGCCATTGTCGCTACCATCCGCCAGGCGCAGGCCGCTGCCCCCATAGCCCTGCCTGCAAACCCAACACCATTCGAGAAGGTCATCGTCACCGGCACCTGGGTGCCCGGCAAGGCCGCCCTCTACGGCGACGAAGTGCATGACTCACCGCATGGCCCAATTCCGGGCGCCGAGCTGATCATGCCGCTACAACGCCCGGACGGCATAATCGTGCTGGTCAACCTGGGCTGGGTGCCGGAGCAGACACCAACGCCTCTGGCCAACCCGCCTCCCGCAGCCGTGGGCTATATCCACGCCCCCATCCGCGCCAACTGGCTTTCCCCGCCCGATGATCCCGTCCATGGGCTGTATTACACGCTCGACCCGCAGAGAATCGGCGCCGGGCTGGGGGAGCAAAATATCGCCCCCTATATTCTCATCGTGCTGGGCCCGTTGCCGCCGCCGGGGAGTGCGCAACCCCAGCCAGAGCAGGACCTGCCCACGCCGCCGAATAATCATTATGAATACGCCCTCACCTGGTTCGGCTTTGCCGGGGTATTGGTGTTTCAGTTCATTTTCTTCGCACGCAAAAGGTTGGCAGAGCCATGAATGCATACGCTGCTTTGGAGCAAAAATTCGCCCGTATCGCCTGTCTTAATGAGGCATCCTCGATGCTGGGCTGGGATGCCTCGGCGATGATGCCGGAGGGCGGCGCCGAGGCGCGGGGCGAGCAGCTCGCCACCCTGGCCGGGCTGGCGCATGAATTCCTCTCCGCCCCCGACATTGGCGAGGCGCTGGCGGCGGCCAGGCCCGAGACGGATTGGCAGGAGGCGAATGTCGGGCTGATGCGCGAGGCGCATATCCGCGCCACGGCGCTGCCGCGCGAGCTGGTGGAGGCCAGCGTGCGGGCCGGGCGGGCGTGCGAGAGCATCTGGCGCCAGGCGCGCAAAGATGGGGATTTTGCAGCCGTGCGGGTGGCGCTGGGCGAGGTGGTGGCGCTGACGCGGGAGTCGGCCGGGATACTGGGCAAGGCTTTGGATCTGGCACCGTATGATGCGCTGATGAGCCAGTATCAGCGCGGTATAACGGCTGCCGATGCCGAGGCGATTTTTACCCGCTATGAAGGCTTCCTGAAGGATGCGTTGCCGCGCGCGGAAGCGCTGCAGGCCGCGCGGACGAAGGAGGAGCTACCGCCCGGCCCGTACCCCGAAGCCGTGCAGGAAGCTCTGGCGCGCAAACTCGCCGCCGCCGCCGGGCTGAAATTTTCATCCGCCAGGTTGGACCGTTCGGCGCATCCGTTCTGCGGCGGCACGCCGACGGATATCCGCATAACAACCCGCTATGACGAAGCGGATTTCGCCTCGGCGCTGATGGGCGTGCTGCACGAAACCGGCCACGCCCTCTACGAGCAGAACCTGCCCGCGGCTTTCCGCCGCCAGCCCGTGGGCGAAGCCGCCGGCATGGCGGTGCACGAGAGCCAATCGCTTATCGTGGAGATGCAAGCCGTGCGCTCGGATGCGTTCCTCGGCCACCTCGCCCCGCTCCTCACCGAGGCTTTCGGCAAGACCATCACCCTGGGCGGATTAAAAAACCGGCTGCGGCGGGTGCAGCGCAGTTTTATCCGCGTGGAAGCGGATGAGATGACCTACCCCGCGCATGTGCTGCTCCGCTTCCGGCTGGAGCAGGCGTTGCTCTCGGGCGATCTCGCGGTGGCCGACCTGCCCGGCGCCTGGAATGACGGTTTACACAGCCTGCTGGGGATTACGCCGCCGGATGACCGCCAGGGCTGCCTGCAGGACATCCATTGGTATGACGGCGCCATCGGCTATTTCCCCTCCTATACTTTGGGCGCCATGGCCGCGGCGCAGTTGATGGCAGCGGCAAGGCGCGCTCTGCCGGATCTGGACGACGGGTTTGCGCGCGGCGATTTCTCGGGGCTGTCCGGTTGGCTGGCGCGGCATGTGCACGGGCTGGGCAGTTCGCTGGGGTATAATGAGATTCTCGCCGCCGCCACCGGCGAGGCACTCAACCCGGCGCATTTCGAGGCGCATCTCACGGCGCGTTATCTGACGTGACGGTGATTTTTGCGCCCATCACCGGGCGCGGCGGGGCGGTCACGGTGCTCCGCCTGTCCGGCCCGGGTTCATTGGCGATTGTGGCAAAACTGGCGGGGACACTGCCCGCACCACGCCGTGCCAGCCTGCGCAAATTGCACCATGCCGGCAAAATGCTGGATGAGGCGCTGCTCGTGACCTTCCCGGCACCGCATAGTTTTACCGGCGAGGATTGCGCCGAAATCTCGCTCCATGGCGGCCGCGCGGTGCTGGCGGCGGTGAGTGCGGCGTTGCTCGATCTGGGCGCGCGCCCGGCCGAGCCGGGAGAGTTTTCGCGCCGCGCCTTCGAGAATGGCAAATTCGATCTGTTGCAGGCCGAGGCAATGGCGGATTTGATCGCCGCCGAGACCGAGGCGCAACGGCAGCAGGCACTGGCCGGCGCCGATGTGCTGCATGGCGCCTGCACGGCATGGCGCGAGCGGTTGCGGAACATCATGGCGCAGCAGGAGGCGCTCATCGATTTTCCCGATGAGGATCTGCCGCCCGAGGTGGAGGCGGCACTGCTCGCCGGGATAGAGGATTTGCGCGATGAGATGCGCGCGGCACTCCACGCCGCCCCGGCGGCTGAGCGGCTGCGCGAAGGGCTGGAATTCGTCATCCTCGGCCCGCCCAATGCGGGTAAATCCACTTTGCTTAACGCGCTGGCGGGGGAGGAGGTGGCGATCGTCTCCGACACGCCCGGCACGACGCGCGATGCGGTGGGGGTGCGGCTCGATTTGGGCGGTGTGCCCGTGCATGTCACCGATACGGCGGGGTTGCGCGACACGGCGGATAGCATCGAGGCCGAAGGCGTACGGCGCGCCCAGGCGCGGGCGGCGAAGGCGGATTTTGTGATTCTCGTGGCCGGGCCGGGCGAGGATTTCGCGCCGGCACCGGAGAACGTGCCCGGGATGCAGTTGCGCACCAAGGCGGATCTGGGCGGTGATGGCGTTTCCGCCCGCACCGGGGCGGGCATGGCGGCGCTGCGGGCGCGGCTGGCGGAAACCGCGCAAGCCCTGACCGACACCAAAGGCGTTGCCACCTTGGCCCGGCCGCGCCAGATTGCCTGTGTACGCGATACCGCCGAGGCGCTGAGCCGCGCCCTGGCGCTGCCCGAGCCGGAATTGCGCGGCGAGGAATTGCGGCTGGCGGCGGGCGCACTGGCCAGGCTGGTGGGTGGCATCGCCGTGGAGGAAGTGCTGGACGCCGTGTTCTCGGGGTTCTGCATAGGTAAATAAGCCGGGGGCAAATAAGCCGGGGGGCAAAAATGTTCGATTTGGCCGTGCGTCCGTTATACGTTGTGGTGGTGGCACTGCTGCTCCAGGGCCTCGCCGTGTTTGCCGGGGACTGGCTGCGCCGGCGGCGCAGCGAGGTTGAGGATACCGAGCGCAAGGATCTGGCGATCATTCTGCCCGCGACCCTCACGCTGCTCACGCTGCTCATCGGCTTCAGCTTCTCCATGGCGGCCAACCGCTACGACCAGCGCAAGACGATGGAAGAGGATGAGGCAAATGCCATAGGCACGGAATACGCGCGGGCCGAGCTGATGCCGGCGCAGACGGCACATATACGCGGCCTGCTGAGCCAATATACCGACCAGCGGATTTTATTCTACAAGGTGACGGACAGCGCCCAGCGCCAGGCGGTGGATGCCGCCACTGCCAGGTTGCAGACCGCGCTCTGGGACAGCGTGACCCCCACGGCCCTCGCCACCCCCACGCCCATGACGGCGCTGGCCGTGTCCGGCATGAATGATGTGCTGAATGCGCAAGGCTATACCCAGGCCATGTTCTGGAACCGCCTGCCGCCCGGGGCCTGGTTTCTGATGATCTTGGTGGCCGGATTTTGCAGCTTCCTGTTCGGCTATAGCGAATATCGCACCTCCCGCCTGCGGTTGTGGGTATTGCCGGTGATCGTGGCCCTGCCGCTCGGGCTGATCGCCGATATGGACAGCCCGCGCTACGGGCTGATCCATGTGGTGCCGCAGAACCTCCTGGTGTTGCAGGCCACGCTAAAATAGCCGGTTAGGTGCAAAAATCTGTCCGAAAGTTAATGAACTCAACTGGGCCTTAACGCGGAAATGATTGGTTTCTTGCGGTGAGGGCCCCAAATATGTTGGATATATGTGATCATGGGGCCGGGAAGGTAGAGGACACAGCAATGCTCAGCATCCTCCGGCGCAAAACGGCGGCCAAAGTTATCCTGCATGTGGTGGCGGGCAGTGTGCTGCTCATGGGGTGCAGCGCGCCGAAGCCCGTTGTAACCGCCCCGCCCAAACCCGGCTTCAGCGTGGACACACCGCTCGATGTCATCGCCGCCGATGCGCGCGGCAAGGCGGTGCTGATGCAGGATGTGCCAGGCGTGATGAACAACGCCAAATACCCGCTGTTCGAGGATATGAGCCTGGCGCAGATCGCCATCATCTCCAACGGGCGGGTGACGCAGGCGCAACTGGATGCGGTGCGGGCGGATTTGGGCAGGCTGGCGGGTCAGTAGGTGCTGTTGATGGCGGCACGTGTTTTGGGCGGCGCCAGCGGGTTGATGCCGCGTTCCGCCAGACCGGCCCAGCTCGTGGCGCTCAGGCAAGGGCGGCGGTAGTAATTGAAGGGCAGTTCCGGTGTATTTTTTTGCAGCGCCGGACCCACGGTGAGCCCGGTGGAAAGGCTGGGCGCGACGGTGGCGTAGACGTAACCCTCAGGCGAAACATTTTTGCCGATCGTTGCCATGAAAGACTCCGCGCGCTTGTCACCCATCTGCCGCAACGCCAGTGCCGCGAAGGCCGTGCCCTCCAGCCAGATGCCGGTGCCAGCATTCGAAAAACTGATGCCGTCGCCTTGCTGTAATGCTTTTATGGCCACCAGTGCGGTGGCATCATCGCCCAGCCCGGCGAGGTAGGGCCATATGCCAGCATCAGCCGCGAGTAAGTGATTTACGCTTCCATCGGGACCACATCCAGAATCGAAACGAGCGGAGGATACGTCGAGCATCGTGCTCACGAAATCCGTGGCGTGGCGCGCATCCTCATCACGGCCCAAAGCACGGAAAGCCGCTACCAGATCGAGATTCTGCTCCGTGCTCTGCCATAAAAGCCGTTGTTGAGACGGATCGAAACCGTAAAACCCGCCGTAATAGCCGCGCGGCGCACGCAAGGCGGCGTCGATGAAATCCCCCGCCGCATCAGCCGGCGCACGCATGCCCAAAGCCGACCATAACAGCATTGCCCAGGCCACCGGGCCGGTATCGGTTCCCACCTGGTATGGGTCTTCAGCCCAGTGCCCGGCCGCAGCATCCCAAAACCCGGCAAGCTTGGCGGGCGCACTCATCACCCCGGCCGCATAACAATTCCTCAAGCGCCCATCAGCAAACTTTCGGTCATGCGCCTGCGCGATCTCCAATGCCTGACCAATCCGCAACGCCGCCGCACGCTCACCAGCGGCCAATAAAAACAGCCCAGCCAGCGCATTGTCATAAACATAGGCCGCATTCGCCTGGGTAAGATCAAAATCCCCCCCGCCGGGCTGCACCAGATAGGAATTCAACAACACCGGACCATCCCCCAGCGCCGCCATCTGCCCCAACACGGCCTGCACGTAGCCCGAAGCCGCCTGCGCACTACCGGCCGCCACAGCGGCAACCCCCACGCCGAAAGCCCTGCGGGTGAGGGTTATGGGCATGGGGTGGTGTTTGGGGGGAGAAAAAAGGCCAGGGCTCCGCCCCTCGACCCCGCTGGGGCCGTCGTGCGCAGCACGCCTCCGGCGTGACGGCCCCAGACCCCCACTACTTCGGGTCTTGGAAAGGGATGCCCTGCACGGGCTATCCAACTACGTGATCTCGAGGGCATCCCTTTCCAAGACCCGGGTGGGATCCAAGGGCCTTTCGGCCCTTGGCGGGTCCAGGGCAGAGCCC